>NZ_JAVHPD010000069.1:0-47088 GCF_036170395.1 Sphingobium sp. | reverse complement strand
TGGTGCGGGCGGTCGGAATCGAACCGACACTCCTTGCGGAACCGGATTTTGAGTCCGGCGCGTCTACCAGTTTCACCACGCCCGCACGGCCTGGGAGCCGCCAAATGACAAAATCCGGCTCCCTCGTCCAGCCGAAAATCAGTCCGGGCCATAATCATCGCCCAAAGCGCCACGCCCGCCAGACTTTCACCATGCGATAGCAAGCCGTTGCAGCATCGCCGCCGGGACGATAGCCTCCTTGCGCTATCATCCGCGCGCGCTATAAGGGCGTCATCGTGCAGATATAGATATGTTCAACGGAAAAGGACCATCCTTTGGCCGAATCATCTGCTACGTTCCTATTATTCGGCGCTACGGGGGATCTCGCGCGGCGGATGATCTTCCCTTCGCTCTATAATCTCCTGTCCGACGGGCTGCTGCCCGACGATTTCCTGATCGTCGCCTCCGGCCGGTCGGAACTGGACGACGACGCCTTTCGCGACGATGTCGACGCGGCGCTGCGCCAATTTCTGGCGGCCGACCGCTATGACAGCCAAGTCGCCGCCACCTTCCGCGCGATGATCTGCTATCAGCCGGTGGAGGCGGGCAATGCGACCCAGTTCGCCGCCCTTGCCGATCGGATCGACGGGCGGCTGGAACGCGGCCTGTCGGTCTATCTCTCCACCCCGCCATCGCTGTTCGCCCCCACGGCGCAGGGTCTGGCGGACGCCGGCCTCATTACTCCGCTGACCCGGATCGCGATGGAAAAGCCGATCGGCAAGGATCTGGCCTCCTCCAAACAGGTCAATGACGGCATCGGCGCACTGTTCGAAGAGGATCAGATTTTCCGCGTCGACCATTATCTGGGCAAGGAAACCGTCCAGAACCTGCTGGCGCTGCGCTTTGGCAATCTGATGTTCGAACCCTTGTGGAACGCGACCGGCATCGACCATGTCCAGATCACTGTCGGCGAAACCGTGGGCCTGGAAGGCCGCGTCTCCTATTATGACGGCGTCGGCGCGCTGCGCGACATGGTGCAGAACCATATGCTCCAGATTCTGTCGATCATCGCCATGGAGCCACCCGCCCGCATGGACCCGACCGCGGTGCGCGATGAAAAGGTGAAGGCGCTGCGCTCGCTGCGCCCGATGACCGCCGAAACCGTCAAGACGCACAGCGTGCGCGGCCAATATACGCCGGGCGCCGTGGGCGGCCAGATCGTCACCGGCTATGCCGACGAACTGGGCAAGCCCTCGACCACGGAAACCTTCGTCGCGGTAAAGGCCTATATCGACAATTGGCGCTGGCAGGGCGTCCCCTTCTACCTGCGCACCGGCAAGCGGATGCCGGAACGCCAGTCCGAAATCATGATCCAGTTCAAGCCGGTCCGGCACTCCATCTTCGGGCGGGACGGCCATGGATCGGGGCTTGAATCCAACACGATGGTCATCCGCCTCCAGCCCGAAGAATATATCCGCCTGACCATCATGTCGAAACGGCCGGGCCTTGAACGGCAGGTGCATCTCGACGAAGTGACGCTCGACGTCTCGCTGACCGCCGCCTTTGCCGGGCAGCGCCGCCGCATCGCCTATGAACGGCTGATCCTCGATCTTCTGGCCGGTGATCCCACCCTGTTCGTCCGCCGTGACGAGGTGGAGGCGCAATGGACCTGGATCGATTCGATCATCGACGGGTGGAAGGAAGCCAATATGAAACCCGCCCCCTATTCTTCCGGGAACTGGGGTCCATCCTCGGCCATTGCCCTTATCGAACGTGACGGAGCCAGCTGGCATGACTGAACTGAACCCCATCATCGCCAAGGTGACGGAACGCATCGTAAAGCGCAGCGCCAGGAGCCGCCGCCACTATCTCGACCTGATCGAGCGTGGCCGCGACGCTGGCACCAACCGCGATCAGCTAAGCTGCGGCAACCTCGCCCATGCCTTTGCCGCCAGTGGCGAGGACAAGCCGGTCATCCGCACCGGCGCGGCGATGAATATCGGCATCGTCACGGCCTATAACGACATGCTCTCGGCCCATCAGCCCTATGGCCGCTATCCCGAAGCGATCAAGCTGGCCGCCCGCGAAGTCGGCGCCACAGCCCAGGTGGCGGGCGGCGTCCCCGCCATGTGCGACGGCGTGACCCAGGGGCAGGCGGGCATGGACCTTTCGCTCTTCAGCCGCGACACGATCGCGCTGTCGACCGCCATCTCGCTGTCCCACGCCATGTTCGAAGGCGTCGCCCTGCTCGGCATCTGCGACAAGATCGTGCCGGGCCTGCTGATCGGCGCGCTGCGCTTTGGCCATCTGCCCACCATCCTGATCCCCGCCGGGCCGATGCCCTCTGGCCTTGCCAACAAGGAAAAGGTCCGCATCCGCCAGCTTTATGCCGAAGGGAAAGTGGGCAAGGACGAATTGCTCGAATCCGAAAGCGCCAGCTATCACGGCGCTGGCACCTGCACCTTCTACGGCACGGCGAACAGCAACCAGATGATGATGGAGGTGATGGGCCTCCACATGCCCGCCGCTGCCTTCGTCAATCCCGGCACGAAGCTGCGCCAGGAACTCACCCGCGCCGCGACTCACCGGCTGGCGTCGATTGGCTGGGCCAAAGACGGACAACCAAATGACGATTATCGTCCCTTGGGTCACTGTGTGGATGAAAAGGCGATCGTCAACGCCATCATCGGCCTGATGGCGACCGGTGGCTCCACCAACCATGCCATCCACCTGCCCGCCATCGCCCGCGCCGCCGGGATCAGCATCGACTGGACCGATTTCGCCGAACTCTCCGATGCCGTCCCGCTGCTCGCCCGCGTCTATCCCAATGGCTCGGGCGACGTGAACCATTTCCACGCCGCTGGCGGCATGAGCTATATCATTCGCGAACTGCTCGATAATGGCCTGCTCCATCGCGACATCATGACCGTCGCACGCGGCGACCTCACCGATTATGGCAAGGAACCAGTGCTGGAAAATGAAGCGCTCCAGTGGCGCGACGTCCCCGCCTCGCGCGATGAAAACATGCTCCGCCCCGTTGCCAATCCGTTCAGCGCCGATGGCGGGATGAAGCTGCTGGCGGGCAATCTGGGCCGCTGCGTCATGAAGGTCAGCGCCGTCGATCCCGCGCTTTGGACCATCGAAGCGCCAGCCGCGATATTCCACGATCAGGACGACGTCCTGCGCGCCTTCAAGGCGGGCGAACTGGAACGCGACGTCGTGGTCGTGGTCCGCTTCCAGGGGCCAAAGGCTAACGGCATGCCCGAACTGCACAAGCTGACCCCTGCGCTTGGCGTGCTACAGGATCGCGGGTTCAAGGTCGCGCTGGTGACCGACGGGCGCATGTCCGGCGCATCCGGCAAGGTGCCCGCCGCCATCCATCTTTCGCCCGAAGCCTTGGGCGGCGGCGCCATCGGCAAGCTGCGCGATGGCGATCTCGTCCGGGTCTGCGCGCAGAGCGGCGCCATCGACGCGCTGGTCGACGCTGCGACCTGGGACGCGCGCGACATCCCCGCCGCGCCGCCCCCGCCCTATGACACGGGCCGGGAGCTGTTCGCCCTGTTCCGCCATCATAGCGACCTGGCCGAACAGGGGGCGTCTCCCATTCTCGCCGCCATGGAAGCCGAACTATAATCTCCACCGTCATCCCGGCCAACGCCGGGATCTCTCTTCTGCTTGCGCCACGCAAAGGAAGAGGGATGCCAGCCTGCGCTGGCATGACGGACATAATGATAGGATGTCCTGATGACCAACATCATCGCTGCCGACATTGGCGGCACCAACGCCCGCTTCGCGCGCGCCTCGCTCGATGAAAGCGGCGTGCCGACGCTCGGCACGGTGCGCAAATATAAGGTCGCCGACTATTCCAGCCTGCAATCCTGCTGGGCCGCCTTCACGCAGGATGAGGCGGATAGCGGCGCGGGCGACCTGCCCGACGCCGTCTCCATCGCCTTCGCCACCGCCATTGGCCGCGACGTCATCAAGCTGACCAACTCCAGCTGGGTGATCCGCGCCGATACGCTGGCCGAGGATCTGGGCGTTCGCACGGTCAAGCTGGTCAATGATTTCGAAGCGGTCGCCCATGCCGTCTCTCGCCTTCCGCAAGACAATCTGCCCTTGCTGTTCGGCGAGGATCGCCCCTTCCCCCGCGATGGCGGCGTCACCATCCTTGGCCCCGGCACCGGCCTTGGCGTTGCGATGATCGCCTATGACAATGGCCATCCCCACGTGATCGCGACCGAGGGCGGCCATCTCGATTTCGCCCCGCTCGACAGTCTGGAAGAAAAAATCCTCGCCTATCTGCGCGACAAATTCCTGCGCGTTTCGACCGAGCGGATCGTGTCCGGCCCCGGCCTCAACAATATCTACAAGGCGATGGCGACGATCGGCCATCATCGCGTGATGTTGATGGAAGACCCGGAATTGTGGCAGGCGGCGCTGGATGACAGCGATGCCTTCGCCCGCAATGCGCTCGAACGCTTCTGCCTCTGCTACGGCTCGGTCGCGGGCGATCTTGCGCTGGCCCATGGTCCCCATGCCGTCGTGCTGGCCGGTGGCCTGACCCAGCGGATGCGCGATTTCCTGCCGCACAGCGGCTTCCACACCCGTTTCAAGGCCAAGGGCCGGTTCGAAAGCCTGATGGCATCCGTTCCGATCCGCCTGGCCGTCCATGATGAAATCGGCCTTTTCGGGGCCGCCGCCGCCTTCAGGGAGCAATGATTATGAGCGAATTGACCGTCGAACAAGTGATGGAGCTGGCCCCGGTGATCCCGGTGCTGGTGGTCGATCGGGTGGAGGACGCCCTCACCATCGCCCGCGCGCTCGTCGCCGGTGGCCTGCCCGCGCTCGAAGTCACGCTGCGCACCCCCGCCGCGCTCGACGTGATCCGCGAAATGAGCCAGGTGGAAGGCGCTGTCGTCGGCGCCGGCACCGTCCTCAATCCCGAACAGCTCGACGCCGCAATGGCAGCAGGCGCGCGCTTCGTCGTCAGCCCCGGCCTGACCGAACCGCTGGGCAAGGCCGCGATCGCCGCGAACATACCCTTCCTCCCCGGCACCGCCACGGCGGGCGACGTCATGCGCGGCATGGACATGGGCCTTACCCATTTCAAATTCTTCCCCGCCGAAACATCGGGCGGTCTGCCCGCGCTCAAGGCGCTTGCCGCGCCGCTGCACACCGCCCGTTTCTGCCCGACCGGCGGCATCACACTGGAAAGCGCGCCGACATGGCTGGCCCAGCCCTTCATCAAATGCGTGGGCGGCAGCTGGGTCGTGCCCAAGGGGCCGGTCGACGGCGCGAAGATCGAGCAACTGGCGCGCGCCGCCGCCGCCCTCCCGCGCGGATGATCGGGCGCGGGTGACGGGGCCATTGCGCGCCGTCACCCGCCACCCTAGATGCAGGTTCATGATGACCCGTCGGCTGCTGCCCTATCTCGCCCTGCTCCTGTCCGGCTGCACCGGCGGACAGCTGACCTATCCCTCGCTCGCCAAGCGGCCGATCGAGAGCGCCCCGGTCGCGCAGGCCGCGCCGCCCCCCGCCCCGGTCGCCGCCGACGCCCAGCTGACCGAGCAGATCGCCCGCTTCACAGCGCAGGCGGAAACCGGCCGGACCGGCTTCGACGCCGCCTATGCCAAAGCGGAAAAAGCCGCCCGCGCCGCATCGGGATCGTCCGTCTCCAGCGACGCCTGGGTCGCCGCGCAGGTCGCCATCAGCGCGCTGGAAACCGCCCGTAACGACAGCGTTTCCGCCCTCGCCAGCCTCGACACCCTCTACGTCAATCGCACCAGCGCCATTGCCGATGGCAAGGAAAGCGGCGGCCTCGACGCCCTCGACACCGCCCGCACCACGGCCCTCGCCATCGTCGACAGCCAGAATGACCGCATCGACGCGCTCAAGGGACAACTGGCCCAGCCCTAGGGCGGAATAAACCCCACTCCGTTCGTTTCGAGCGAAGTCGAGAAACCTGTGCGCGACGTTTCTCGACTTCGCTCGAAACGAACGGGTTAGGCTAGAGTCATCGCGCCCTAAACCGCGTCCACCGCTGCCTTATGCGCCCGCGCATAGTCGACATAGCGCGCCGCGCCACCGCTCAGCTTCTTCACCATCTCGTCGGACAGGTCGCGCATATATTTGGCCGGTCGCCCCGCCCATAATTGCCGCCCCGGCAGCCGCTTGCCCGGCGACAGCAAGGCACCCGCCGCCAGCATCCCGTCACTCTCGATCACGCAGCCGTCCATAACGATCGCGCCCAGCCCGACAAACGCCCGGTCCTCCAGCGTGCAGCCATGCACCATCGCCATATGGCCGATCAGCACATCATCCCCGATGATGGTCGGCCATCCTTCCAGCGGCCGGTCGATCCCGTCGCCGGGGCTGTCGCAATGGATCACCGTGCCGTCCTGCACATTGCTGCGCGCGCCGATCCGTATCCGGTTCACATCGGCGCGGATGACGCAATTATACCAGATGCTCGCATCCTCGCCGATCTCGACATCGCCGATGATCCGGCATCCCGGCGCGATGAAGGCGCTGGGGTGGATGACCGGCGTCTTGCCCTTGAACGGGACGATGCTGACGCCCGGATAATCGCTCATCTCAAGCTCCCAGCAGCCGCGCCGCATGCAGCGCATGATAGGTCAGGACGCCCGAACAGCCCGCCCGCTTGAACGCCATCAGTGTTTCGAGCACCAGCGCGTCGCGGTCCCCCGCGCCAGCGGCAGCG
The DNA here is from genome assembly GCF_036170395.1 of Sphingobium sp. Lineage (GTDB taxonomy): Bacteria > Pseudomonadota > Alphaproteobacteria > Sphingomonadales > Sphingomonadaceae > Sphingobium. Next base: position 40,388 of record NZ_JAVHPD010000069.1, on the reverse strand, counting down.
GCATGTTCGATCATCGCATATTCGCCCGACACCTGATAGGCGAACACCGGCACCGCGAACTGGTCCTTCACACGGGCGATGATGTCCAGATAGGGCAGCCCCGGTTTCACCATCACGCTGTCCGCCCCCTCGGCCAGGTCCAGCGCCACCTCGCGCAATGCCTCTTGCCCATTGGCCGGGTCCATCTGGTAATTTTTCTTGTCGCCCTTCAGCAAACCGCGCGATCCCACCGCATCGCGGAACGGGCCGTAGAATGCGCTCGCATATTTGGCGGCATAGGACATGATCTGGACATTGACATGGCCCCCGCCCTCCAGCGCCGCGCGGATCGCGCCGACCCGCCCGTCCATCATGTCGCTGGGCGCAATGATGTCCGCGCCCGCCGCCGCCTGATTGAACGACTGGCCGATCAGCACATCGACGGTCGCATCGTTGAGGACATAGCCCCCATCGTCCAGCAGCCCGTCCTGTCCATGCGCGGTATAGGGGTCCAGCGCCACGTCGGTCAGCACGCCGATGTCCGGCACCGCATCCTTGATCGCCCGGATCGCCCGGCACATCAGATTGTCGGGGTTCAGCGCCTCCGCGCCATCGTCGCTGCGCCGGTCGGCCTGCGTATTGGGGAACAGCGCCAGGCAAGGGATGCCCGCATCCCGCGCTTCCCGCGCCCGCGCGACGATGCCATCCACCGACCATCGCGACACGCCCGGCAGCGCCCCGATCGGCTCTTCCACCCCATCGCCCTCGGTCACGAACAGGGGCCAGATGAAATCGCTGGGCGACAGGCGATTTTCCGCAAACATCGCCCGGCTCCACGCCGAAGCCCGCGCGCGCCGCATCCGCAGCGCCGGATAGGAAGATTGGGTCATGGCGCGGGTCTAGGCGCGCGAAGCCGGGGGATCAAGCCAGAGTGATCGAAGACAGGTCAGCGCCCCGCTCCCCTCAACAGGAAGGCCGCTCCATCCCCCATTCCCCATTCCCCATTCCCCCGGGCCTGCCCCTGCGATAGAAGGCCCTCATGCGCGCCATCCACCATATCGCCGTCATCTGTTCCGACTATGCCCGCTCGCGCGCCTTTTACCGCGACATATTGCAGTTGCCGGTGATCCGCGAAGTATGGCGCGCCGAGCGCCAGTCTTGGAAGTGCGATCTTGACGCAGGCAATGCCCAGATCGAGCTGTTTTCCTTCCCCGACCCGCCTGCCCGCACCAGCCGCCCCGAAGCCTGCGGCCTGCGGCACCTGGCCTTCACGGTCGCCAATATCGATGCGGAAGTGGCGCGGCTCGACGCCGCCGGGGTCGCGTGCGAACCGATCCGGATCGATGAATATACCGGCCAGCGCTTCACCTTCTTCACCGACCCTGACGGACTGCCGCTCGAACTTTATGAGCAACCAGCGCCCTGACCGCCGCTACCTGGCAAAGCGCCGGAAGAAACTGTCCGCGTTCCAGGTCGGCTGCGCCGCGCCATTGGCCACGCGCAGCGTCACCGCCGTCACATAGTCGTTCAGCTTCGCGCTTTCGGCGGGCATTACCGGCTGGTTCAGATCGTCGAACGGCGAATGGTAGATATTCGCCCGCCACGCTTTTTCTACCGTCGCTTCGGGCGTCCCCGCCTTGAACCCATATTTGAAGAACAGCGCCGGTATGCCTTCGCGGATGAAGGCATATTGGTCCGACCGGATGAACACGTTGCGGTCGGGGAAGGGATCGGGCGTGATCGGCAGGTTCATCGCCGCGCTCACGGCCTGGGCTTCTGTGCCCAGCGAACTCTGGTCATAGCCGATCGGCGTCACGCTGGTCAGCGGGAAGATCGGCAGCGCCATGTCGAAATTCAGGTCCGCAATGATGCTCTTCTGCGGCACGGTCGGGCGCCGCGCGAAATAGCGGGAGCCCAGCAACCCCTTCTCCTCCGCCGTGACGATGGCGAACAGGATCGACCGTTTGGGCTTCACCTTGCCGGCTTTGAGCGCGCGCCCGATCTCCAGCAGGCTCGCAACCCCGGACGCATTGTCCAGCGCGCCATTATAGATCGCATCGCCCTTGATCGGCGTGCCCACGCCATAGCCGTCCAGATGCGCCGACAGCACGACATAGTCCTGCCGCAGCTTCGGGTCGCTACCGGGCAGCACGGCGATCAGATTGGGCGATGACAGGTCGGCCCGCGTCGCGCTCACCTGCGCCTTCAGCCGCAGCGCCAGCGGAAAGGACGGCACGGGCGCGGACGCATCCGCCGCCGCCACGATCGCGGCAAAATCCTGTCCCGACCCGGCAAACAGCATGTCGGACTTGGCCGGATCGAGCTGGGCGCTCAGGAACGGCGTCTGCGTGTCGCGCAGGCTGACATCGCTATAATAGAGCGCGGGCGCCCCCGACAGGGCGATCCGCCGTACCCACGGGATCTCCACCTGCCTGGGCGTCACCAGCGTGATCAGCCCCAGCGCGCCCTGCTCCGCCAGCCATTGCGACCGCTCCGAACGCGCATGGGATTTGAGCGCGCCCGACAGGGTCGCCGGACCACCCGACAGCACGACCACGATCTTGCCCTTCAGGTCCAGCCCGGCAAAATCGTCATGCCCCGCTTCGGGCAGATGCAGGCCATAGCCCGCAAACACCATTGGCGCGTCGACGCTTTCGGGCACCGGCCCACCCCCACCGCCGAAGATCAGGTCACCCGGCACCGCCAGCGGCATCTCCCCCTGCGGTCCCACCAGCGCCGCGCTGGACCTGTCGGACAGGATGCGCTGCTCCACAAACGCCACCGGCTGGCGATAGCCCTGCGTGCCAGCCGGTTTCAGCCCCATCGCCTTGAACTGCCCGATCACATAGTCCGCCGCCCGGTCATAGCCCGGCGTCCCGGTCCCGCGCCCCTCCATCGCATCATTGGCCAGCGCCTCGACATGCGCCCACCAGCGCGCGCCCTTGTCCCCCTCGCCCGCGGCCGGCGCGGCGCTGCCCGCCATCAACGCGATCAGGGATATGCCGAAGGAAAGGCCGCGCATGGTCGTGCTACTCCGTTCTAATCTCGTCTCTATCTTGCCTCATCCTGCCTGACGAACAAGGGGGCTTGGAACCGCTACCACGAGCGTGTATTACAATGGCAATACAGTATGGAGATGACGATGACCCGTTCCCCTTCCCTGTCGGCCCTGCTGCTTGCCGGGCTTGCCCTGTCGACCGCCGCCTGCTCGCGCCCTGCCGATGATGCCGCGCCCGCCGCGAAGGGCGGCGCGACGCAGGACTGGTCGACGCTCAAGGATTTCAACGCCATCGAAGCGACCGGCCCGGACGATGTCGCCGTGACGATCGGCGATGCCTATTCGGTCCGCGCGGAGGGCGATCCCAAGGCGATCGAAAGGCTCACCATCGCGGTCAAGGGCGACCGACTGGTGATCGGCCGCAAATCGGACGGCAACTGGGCCTTTGGTCGCAAGAATGACGATAGCGACGTCACCGTCCATGTCACCATGCCCGCCATCCGCGCCGCTGCGCTGACTGGCGCAGGCGACTTCACGCTCGACCGGGCGGAAGGCGACATGCTGGATCTGTCGCTGACCGGCGCTGGCGATTTCGCCATTGGCGCCGTCAAACTGCGCAGCCTCAAGACCGACATTACCGGCGCTGGATCGGTCAAGATCGCGGGCACCGCCGACTCAGGCGAACTCGCCATCACCGGCGCGGGGGACATCGACGCCGACGACCTCAAACTGGGCACGGCCAAAGTGTCGATCCTGGGCGCGGGCAACATCGCCTTTGCGTCGGACGGCGCGGTCGCTATCAGGATCATGGGGCCGGGCGACGTGACGGTGAAGGGCAAGGCGCAATGTACGACCAGTGGCACAGGACCGGGCGAGGCGCGCTGCGCGCCCTGATCGGCGCGACCATCCTGATCGCGACGCCCGCAGCGGCGGCGACCCGCGGCTATACCATCACCAGCTTCGACGCGATCCGGGTCGATGCGCCGGTCACCGTCATCGTCACCACCGGCGCAGGCGCATCGGCCCGCGCGGAGGGGGATCAGGCGCTGCTCGACCGGCTGAACGTCGCCGTGTCGGGCCGCCTGCTGATCGTCGGCATGACCCGCGCGCGGCCCGGTGAAAAAGGCGGCGGCGCGGCGACCCTGCGCGTCTCCACCGGCGACCTGTCCCGCATCGTCCTGACCGGCGGCGGATCGGTCGCGGTCAGCCGGATGAAGGGGCTGCGCGGGGACATTGTGCTGGGCGGCAATGGCGATGTGAGCGTGGCGGCGGTCGATCTCGACCGGATCGACCTGTCGCTGGCGGGCGGTGGCCGCGCGACCCTGGCCGGGCGCACCGGCGTCGCCAATATCCGCGTCTCCGGCCCCGGCGCAGTCGCGGGCGAAGGCCTGCGCGCGCGGCAGGCGACCCTTGCCAATGACGGGCCGGGCAGCATCGCCCTCAGCGCAGACGTCACCGCCAAAATCACCGCCACTGGCTCCGGCGACGTCACTATCACTGGCAAGGCCGCCTGCTCGGTCGACAATCGCGGCACCGGGCGCATTGCCTGCGGCGGCGACTCCTATTGAACGATAATGACAAAGCGCCGTCGCTCTGGCATCGGCCGCTACGACTGGATGCGAACGGGGCGAACATGACGACTATCGGGATTTTCGGGGCAGCAGGCCGCATGGGCCGCGCCATTGCGCAGGTTGCGGCGGACGCCGGCCTTGGCATAGCGGGCGGCACCGACCGCGACGGCGTTGGCGAGATCGCGCCGGGCATCGCCATCACCACCGATCCGCTGGCACTCGCCGAGCGCAGCGACGTGCTGATCGACTTCTCCGTACCGGGCGCCCTCTCTGTTCATCTCGATGTCTGCATTGCCGCCAACAAGCCGATCCTGATCGGCACCACGGGCCTTGAAGCCGTCCATCACGCCCTGATCGACGAAGCCGCCGCGATGATCCCCGTCCTCCAGACCGGCAACACGTCGCTTGGCGTCAACCTGCTCGCCGCGCTGGTGGAACAGGCCGCAGCGGGCCTTGGCGATGACTGGGATATCGAAATCGTCGAAATGCACCACCGGCACAAGGTCGATGCCCCGTCCGGCACCGCCCTGCTCCTGGGCCAGGCCGCTGCGCGCGGGCGCGGCATCACGCTCGCCGACCATAGCGAACGCGGTCGGGACGGCATCACCGGCGCGCGGGCGCAGGGCGCGATCGGCTTTGCGGCCCTGCGCGGCGGATCGGTCGCGGGCGACCATCAGGTCATCTTCGCAACCGAAGGCGAACGGATCGAAATCGGCCATCGCGCCGAAAACCGCACCATCTTCGCCCGCGGCGCGGTCAAGGGCGCGCAATGGCTGATCGGCCAGAGCGTCGGGCGGTACGACATGAAGGGCGTATTGGGCCTCTGACGCCCCTGAGCATCGTCATGAACAAGGCCCAGATCTTCGCCTTTTTCAGCCGCCTGGCCGAAGCCAATCCCGCGCCCGTGACGGAACTGGAATATGGCAATCCCTATCAGCTGCTGGTCGCGGTGACGCTGTCGGCGCAGGCCACGGACGTCGGCGTCAACAAGGCGACCCGCGCCCTCTTCGCAGACGTCACGACGCCGCAGCAGATGGTCGATCTGGGCGAGGATGGCCTCAAAGCCCATATCCGCACGATCGGCCTGTTCAATACCAAGGCGAAGAATGTCATCGCCCTCTCGGAAATATTGGTGCGCGACTTTGGCGGGGAAGTGCCACAGGATCGCGACACGCTGACCACCCTGCCCGGCGTCGGGCGCAAGACCGCCAATGTCGTCGTCAACACCGCCTTCGGGCAGGAAACCTTCGCGGTGGATACCCACATCTTCCGCGTCGGCAACCGCACCGGGCTGGCGCCGGGCAAGACGGTGCTGGCGGTCGAGGCGAAACTGGAAAAGCGCGTCCCCCAGCCCTTCCGCCGCGACGCCCATCACTGGCTGATCCTGCACGGCCGCTATATCTGCAAGGCGCGCAAACCCGAATGCTGGCGCTGCCCCGTCGCCGACCTGTGCCGGTTCAAGCCCAAGACCCCGCCGCCCGCCTGACCCCTGCTTGTTCTTCCTGCGTTCAGAACCGGTCGGCTAGGACGGTTTTCACAGTCCTGCGACGTCGATTCGTTCAAAGACGTCTCTAAGGAGAGAATATATGTCCGTCCGTTTCGCTTTGGGTTTTGCGCTGGCTCTGGCCGCCGCCCCCGCCATCGCCAAGACCACGCCCGACCCCTATGTCCCGACCGGCGCGAAGGCCATGGATTGCATTCCGCTAACCTCGATCCGCTCGACCAATGTTCGCGATGACCGCACCATCGATTTCATCATGAACGGCAATAAAATCTACCGCAACACCCTGCCCAACAGCTGCCCCAGCCTGGGCTTTGAGAAGCGCTTTTCCTACCGCACCAGCCTGTCGCAACTCTGTTCGGTCGATATCATCACCGTGCTGTGGAACAATGGTCCTGGCCTGCAACCGGGGGCCAGCTGTGGCCTGGGCAAATTCCAGCCGATGAAAAAAGCATCGAAATAAGATGGCCCGGCGGCGATTTTGCCGCTGGCGCGGACGAACGGCCTTTGCTAAGCGGCCTGTCTGACACGGCTCACCGGCCAGCGTCATGCACCCATAGCTCAGCTGGATAGAGCGTTGCCCTCCGAAGGCTCGCGTCCAACGCGAGAGCAGCGATTTTATACAGTATTTACGAGGGTTTAGGAGGACGGAAGAAAGGACGGACGAAAAAACTCACCAAATTCTCACCGCGCTCGGACTGTCGGATTCGATCGCGGATTGACCTACCCCGGCGCAAATCTTACGGCTCCAAGCCATACGCACCCATAGCTCAGCTGGATAGAGCGTCGCCCTCCGAAGGCGAAGGCCAGAGGTTCGAATCCTCTTGGGTGCGCCAAAACTCCCAATGAAATCAGTGAGTTAAGACTGTCGCAGCAGCCTTGGTGCGCCGCCTCTCGAAGTCCAAAACTCACCACGCTGGCGGCGGCGCGACGCGAAGCCCCTGCATTTCCGCGGAAAACTTGTCGAACCGAACTCACCACGCCCTTTCGCGGCTGTGATGATCCGATGGGGGCGTCCTAATTCCGGGCTGGATGAAACGCATGGTCATCGGCAATCGAGACCCCGCGGATTGCGGCCGGCCAAGCGGACCATCGACGCCGGCTAAATGCTGTGTTGGCGAAGGGCAGAGAGGGCAGTAACGACCCCTTGTACGAATTCGCGTTACACAGCGAATCACCGACGCTAGATTCCCGAAAAGTTCTCCAACCCGAGGCCGGAACATTGAACTGACCTATGACAACCGCGCGCCACATCGTTGCACTGCTGCAAAGCCATATAGACGGGGATGAGGACCGCTTCCTCTCCGTGGCGACGCAACTAGCCGCGCACGAGGCGAGGCAGGGTCATGGGAAGCTCGCGCAGGAACTGCGCGAGTTGGTCGATGCCGCCAAGGGCAAAAGCGCGACGGTGGCGCGGCGCGGAGCCGGCCCCGTGCCGTTGGCGCAGCCGAAGGGCGAACTCGCAGGGCTTCTGGAAGCCCGCTATTCCGATGTCCGGCTGTCCAGCATGGTGCTCAAGCCCGAACTTGATGAGCGGCTTGCGCGCGTCCTTCGGGAACAGCGCCAGCAGGAGCGGCTCCGCGCGCGGGGGCTCGCCCCGCGCCGCAAGCTCTTGCTTGTCGGCCCTCCTGGCGCAGGCAAGACAATGACCGCCGCCGCCTTGGCCGGTGAGTTGAAGCTGCCCCTTTTCACGGTTCTTTACGATGGATTGATCGGCAAGCTCATGGGCGAGACCGCCACACGGCTTCGGCTTGTCTTCGACGCCGTTGCCATGCAGCGCGGTGTATACTTCTTCGACGAGTTCGACGCGATCGGCGCGCAACGGGCCGGGCCGAACGACGTTGGGGAAATTCGCCGGGTGCTCAATTCCTTCCTCCAGTTTCTCGAAAATGACGATGGCCCGAGCCTCATCGTTGCCGCGACCAATCACCCCGAATTGCTCGACAAGGCGCTCTATCGACGGTTCGACGATGTCATCAGCTACGATCTTCCTGATCCCTCGGTTGTGCAGGGCATCCTCGAAGCCCGGCTCGCGACCTTCGATCTCAAGCCGATCGAATGGGCGCCTGTTCTCGAATCCGCCGCCCATCTCTCCCAAGCCGAAGTCGCCAGAGCTGCCGACGAGGCGGCAAAAGTCGCGGTGCTGGATGGCCACGATGGCGTGACGACCGCGACGCTGCTGACCGCTCTGACGGAGCGGCGCGCGGCCATCCTCTAAGCAACGAGGCCCGATGGCTGTACCTCCCCGCGACCGCCCCCATTTCCACGTCGAAGGCGGCGGCCAAAGCGAGGCGTACACGTCACCCCGCCTGGTCATCAGCGGCCTCCCTCCGGCGCGGGCGCGTGCCGCGCACGCTGCACGGTTGGAACAGGCAATCGGAACGGCGCTCGCCGCCGGCCGCCAACGGCTCGCAGAGCGGGAAGACGGCGTCGCCGAGGGCAAGCCAGGCTTCTATCTGGAGTTCGATATCCCCGTAGCCGAGCGCGCCGCAGTCGAAGCCTTGGAGAATAAGCCCAAGGCTATCGAGCTGGTAGCGGTTCGACCTACGGCGGAGGGCGACGAGATGGTCTCGGCCACTGTATTCGTTCCGGAAGCTGCTGCCGATTTCTTCGTCAAGAAGATCGAAGCCTATCGCGATGAGGAGACGCGCACCGGCAAGCCCAAGAACGAGGCCCTGATCGCTCGGATCGACGACATCAGGGTCGCGGTCGCACGCTCGCTATTTACCGATGAAGCGCAGCACTTTCCCGCCGACGGCCGTCAGGTGTGGTGGGAAGTCTGGCTTCGGGATGGCGGTCTCGCGATCTTCCAGTCTGTCGCCGCCAAGCTCGATGTCGCGATCAAGGAGCACGTCATCAGCTTTCCCGAGCGCGATGTCGCGTTGGCGCTCGCCGATGAAGCGACGATGGATCGGCTGATACGCAATTCCGACGCCGTGGCTGAACTGCGTCTCGCCAAGGACACTCCATCCCTCTTTCTCGAAATGCGCACGGTCGATCAGGCCGCTTGGGCGAACGACTTGGCTGATCGGATCGCACCGCCGCCCCCCTTGGCACCGGCAGTCTGCATACTGGACAGCGGAGCGACCCAGGCCCACCCCCTGCTCGCGCCGGGCCTCGATCCTGCCGATCAGCATAGCTACGACGGTGACTGGGGCGTCGGCGACAGCGCCTTCTGGAATGGTCACGGCACGTCGATGGCTGGCGTCGCGCTTTATGGCGATCTCGAAGCGGCGCTTTCCCACGGCGAGCCGGTCGCACTTGGTCATCGCCTCGAAACGGTGAAGATCCTGCCGCCAACCGGGCAGAACGAGCCGCGACTTTACGGAGCGATCACGGCCACCGGTATCGCTCGTGCCGAAGACCATGCTCCCCGTCGCCGGCGCGTGTTCTGCATGGCCGTGACCAGCGACGTCGGCTTGCGCCGGGGCCGGCCGTCCTCCTGGTCCTCGTCAATGGATCAGCTCTGCTATGGCGGCGGTGACAGGCGACGCCTGATGGTCCTAGCGGCGGGCAATCTTCGCGGCGACATCAATCCGGCCGACTATCCTGACCGCAACGACCTCGAAGAGGTCGAAAGCCCGGCGCAGGCTTGGAATCCGCTCGTCGTCGGGGCCAGCACCGACAAGATCACGATCACCCATCCCGACTATGACGGATGGACGCCCGTCGCCCCGGCCGGCGACCTCTCGCCGGCAAGCCGAACGTCGGCCATCTGGGATCGGCAATGGCCGATCCGTCCGGATGTCGTGTTCGAAGGCGGCAACTTCGCGCATGACGGTGCCAACCCGGCCTCGGCGATCGACGACCTCCAACTCCTCACGACCCACTATCGTCCCAACATGCGCCTGTTCGAAGCGTTCGGCGACACTAGCGGCGCTGCCGCGCTCGGCGCGAACCTCGCCGCCGGCGTTATCGCAGCCCGTCCGACACTCTGGCCGGAAACGGTGCGCGCGCTCATTGTCCATTCCGCCGAATGGACGCCGGCGATGCGCCAGCGCTTCGACGCGGCCGGCTCGCAAGCTCAGAAGCTGGCCATGCTACGCCGCTACGGCTGGGGCGTGCCTGACCTTGGCCGGGCGCTGATGAGCGCGTCCAACGACGCGACTTTGATGGTCGAGGACGCCCTGTTGCCATTCCGCAAGGACGGCTCGACGATCAAAACACGCGATATGAATCTGCATCGACTGCCCTGGCCGCGCGCCGAACTGGCTGCGCTTGGCGATCTCGATGTGGAGCTGCGGATCACCCTGTCCTATTTCGTTGAGCCCAATCCCGGTGAACGGGGCTGGACGCGGCGCCACCGCTACGCTTCGCACAATCTCCGCTTTGCGGTGAAGCGGTCGCTCGAAGGCTTGGAAGCGTTCCGGCAGCGGATCAACAAGGCGGCTCAGGACGAAGAGGCTGGCGCTGTCGGCGCTGCCGCGGGCGGTGACTCCTGGGTTCTGGGTACGATCCGTGACCGCGGTTCGATCCATAGCGACATTTGGCGTGGCAGCGCGGCCGCCCTCGCCGAGCGCGACGCGATCGGAGTCTTCCCCGTCAGCGGATGGTGGAAGGAGAAGCCTTCGCTCCAGCGCTGGGATCGTTCCGCCCGCTACGCATTGTGTGTGTCGATCCGCGCGCCCGAGGCCGACATCGACCTCTATACCGCCATCGCCAATCAGATCGCGGTCCCGATCCCGGCGGCTTAGCGGTCAGTCGAGCCAAGCGGCATAAGCGCCCACGTCGATCATCGGGACGGTCGCGCTCGCCTGAAGGCGGGAGATGAGGTCGAGCAGGAACCGCGTCGCCGCTCGCACGCCGACCTGCGCCTGCGAGCAACCGTCCGTGTCGCAGCCGAACACTCCGTGCGCTGCGACGCATCCGATATCGAGGCGGTGCTGCCCATCGAGCGCTGCGAGCGCATCGGTCAGCGGCTGGCCGAGCGGTGGATTCCATTCGCTCTCGAACGTGAGCAGTCCGCCGATAATGGCCGGCAATGGTCGCGGATCGTAGATGCCGCCCGCGTGCGGTATCGGCAGGCTCGTCCGATGGAGTGCGCGAACGCTGGCCACCTTGTCCGCCGCATAGGCGACATGCTGCGCATTGATCGCCTGCTTGGTCTCGAACACAGCATAGACGCTCTCTGCCGGTACGATGAACTGATCTTTGAAATTGAAGATAAAGGGCGAATATTGGCGATCGAAGATGACGATATCGATCTGGTGGCTGAAGGCGCCCTTGCTGTCGACCACATGTGCGCCGGCAGCGCGATACCGTTCGGGCAAATAGCCCTGCAATAGCTCCAGCCACACAGCTTCGCTGGCGTCACCCTTCGTTCCGCCGTGACCGAAGCTGCCGCGCGCGATGCCCAGCTTCGCTTCGATCTCGTCGTGCAGGCTTTGCAGCAAAGTTTTGAGGGACCATTCGGTCATTGCACGAAGCCGCTCCAATTGCCGCCCAGCGCAGCTTCCGCCAACCGCCGCACCGCTTGCTTCTCCGTGCCGGTGAGATCATCCGATATGACATTGTTTCCATTGGCGGGATCGATCACCCGTGCTGCAGTGAACTTGTCCCTGAGATACTCCAGCACCGTCACGACATTCTCCGCCAAGTCAGGCGATGTCCTCCCGCTCAAGGCTGCGATCACGGTCAGCTCAAGATAGAAAGATGGGAATTCGAGCCGCTTCTGGTTGCGCCACAGTTTCAGGAGCCGCGACTCGCGCTGATGGCCCGCCATGACGACGGTGTTGATATGTGTCGTCACATTTGTCTTCGTCCAGGTATCGGCCGTGCGCCGGTAGAGGCTGTGATCCGTCGTCCAGGCGGACTGCCGCTTGCCGGGGACGAGATCGACATCGAAGCCGCCGATCGTCGCGTTGATCGACGCATTCTGCCGCTTTGGCACATAGCCGGCGCCTGCAATGGCGTTGAAGAGCGAGCCGTAAATATCCTTCAAAGTCTCGGGCGTGTCTTCGTGCAGCGAAATGAAAAGGTCGATGTCAGTGCCGCTTCGGTTGGCCGTGCCTTTGGCAAACGAGCCGCTCGGAGAAATCGACAGTAAGAAACGGTTTGCCCATTGCTGAAGCACAGGCGCGATTATTGTCTGGACCTGCCGAACAGGTGAGAACGCGCTGGTATCAACGGCCTCCCTAGCCAGAATCGCGTTTAAGTAGGCGCTGCTCATCACATATGCCTAGCGCTGCAATCTTTCTCCCGGAAGCACCGATGCAACGGCAAGAATAGGTATGGCGTCGCTTGACGGGGTCCGTCGCGGCCAATCGGCTGCAATCCCATGACGCGGGCCGCGTGCTCCTCGATTTTTCCGCCAGGATCGACTACATGGAGCCCGTATCCCCCGGTGGTCCCTGCTTTGCATACCGCCGGGGCACTTTATTTCTAGCCACAGCCTGAAGCCTTCGCAACGCGCTTCCAGCGTGCGGATCGTGCTGTTTCCGTCTTCATCCCAAACGGTTTGAGGGGGAAAGCCTTCCCCTACCGTCGAGTCCCTGACAGGTCTCGCCGGACCCCTTCGAGCGGGGACACCCCGCAACGCCCCAGATAGCACGCGGGGATCTAGGGAGCGCACACTGGCGGCTGAAGCCGCGCAGGGGTCGCGCGTTTTTATCTGCCCGCGTTTGCACACTTGCTCTGGCCGGAGGGCGCGGCGACGGCTGGCCCCCAGGCCCGCGCGCACGCCGCCGCGCCGGCCGTCCGCCGCAAGGGTGCGTCGTTTGTGGCGCCGCGAGCGGCGCGGAGCTTGGGACTCCGCCCCTGGCGCACTTCGGAACGTCTTCCGCCCAGCTTCCTCCGCTTCGCTCCGTGCAGCCGGTTCCCCGCGAAGCCGTCCCTCCGTTTGCACCCCCGGTCTCGCCGACGGGCAGGGTTTCAGCGCGGCGCTTCCGCTGCGCGGAAACCTAAGCCCAAGGAGTAAGGAAATGACCAATACCATCGAAACCGTGGCGACCGAGCAGAGCGCGCAAGACGGTCAGACCGTGTTCGTCCCCCTGAACAAGCTCAAGAAGTCCCCGAAGAACGTCCGCAAGGTGCCGCATACCGACGAGTTCATTGCAGCGCTCGCCGCGTCCGTCGCGGCCAAGGGGCTTTATCAGAACCTCGTCGTCGAGCCGGAGGTGAAGAACGGCAAGCCGACCGGCTGCTATCTCGTCACCGCTGGCGAAGGGCGCAGGCTCGCCTATCTGCTGCGCGCCAAGCGCAAGGAGATCAGGAAGAACCACCTTGTCCGCTGCTGGCTCGACACCGAGAACGATCCGGCCGAGGTGAGCTTGGATGAGAACTACAATCGGGAGCAGCTTCATCCGGCCGATCAGTTCGAGCGCTTCCACGAGCTTTCCCGCGACAAGGGATGGGGCGCGGAGGAAATCGGCGCGCGGTTCGGCGTGTCGCCCGAGATCGTCAAGCGGCGGCTGCGGCTCGGCGCGGTCAGCCCGAAGCTGATGGACGTCTATCGGCAGGACGGGTTGACGCTCGACCAGTTGGCGGCGTTCGTCATCACCGACGACCATGCCCGTCAGGAGCAGGTTTTCGATAACCTGTCGTGGAACAAGGAGCCGTGGATCATCCGGCGCGACCTCACCGCGAGCAACGTGCCCGCGAGCGACCGGCGGGCCGTGTTCATCGGCGCCGATGCCTACGCCGAGGCCGGGGGCAATGTCATTCGCGACCTGTTCACCGAGGATGACGGCGGTTTCTTCGAGGATGCGGGCTTGCTCGACACGCTTGCCGTGGAGCGGTTGCGCGAGATCGCCGGGGAGATATTGGCCGAGGGCTGGAAATGGGCCGAGGCGAGTATCGACTATCCGCACGGTCATGGGATGCGGCGCTACTATCCGCAACCTGTTGGCCTGTCCGACGAGGACGAGGCGCGGCTGTCCGAGGCGGCGGCGGCACACGACGCCCTGATCGAAGGCTATGACTCCTACGAGGACATGCCCGAGGACGTGGCGGTGAAGGCGCAGGCGTTGAGCAACGAGATCGACGCGATCAGCGCCAAGCGCTCGGCCTACGATCCCGCCATCATCGAGCGTGGCGGCGTGTTCGTCTCCCTCGGCTCCAATGGCGAGGTGAAGATCGAGCGCGGCTATGTCCGCGCCGAGGACGAGCCGCAGCCCGAGGTTGCCACCGAGGACGAGGGCGATGACATCGCGGAGGACGGCGAAGCCGTGGAGGACGACGAGGACGCCGACGAGGAAGAAGAGGTGGACGAGGCCGACGCGGGCAAGCCCATTTCGGACAGCCTCGTTCGTGACCTCACGGCCCACCGGACGCTCGGCCTCCGTCTCGCGTTGGGCGCGCAGCCCGACATGGCGATGGTGGCCCTCACCCACGCGCTGGTGCTGGACCTGTTCTATCATGGGTTCGGCAAGTCCTGCCTCGCCATCACCGCCAAGAGCGAAGACATCGCCAGCCATGCCGAGGGCATCGCGGACAGCGGCGCGGGCGAAGCGCTCGCGGCGCGGCACGATCAATGGGGCGCGCAGCTTCCCGACGATACGGCGGACCTGTGGCCGTTTCTCGCGGCGCTGGACGGCGACAGCCGCACCGAGCTTCTGGCGCATTGCGTGTCGCTCACCGTCAATGCGGTGAAGGTGCCTTGGGAGCGTTCCACCGCCCGCATCGAGGCGGCGGACGGACTGGCCAAGGCCGTTGACCTCGACATGACCGCGACGTGGACCGCGACCGCCCGCAGCTATTTCGGGCGCGTCACCAAGGCCCATATCGGGCAGGCCGTCAGCGAGGCCGTTTCGGTCGAGGCAGCCGAGCGCATCCTGCCGATGAAGAAGGCGGACATGGCCGACGCGGCGGAGCAGCTTGTCGCCGGGACGGGCTGGCTTCCCGTCCTGTTGCGCGCGCCGGAGGGTGAACCCGAGGCGGTGGAGGCGGAGGATTTCGCAGCGGACGCGCAGCCGTCCGAAGCGGAGGCCCCCGACACCGAAGCGCAGGACGGCGCGGACGCCGTGGCGCAGCCGACCGGGATCGAGGCGGACGCCATCGCGCCGGAACCGGAGGACGAGGGTCAGCCGCATTATGCGGTTGCGGCCGAATAGGTGACGGGCCGGGACCGCGCGAGCGGTTCCGGCCTTTCCCTTCGTGAAGGCCGGATAATTCGCGGCCGCGCTCTTGTCCGGGCGCGGCCGCTCTGGCGTTCAGGAAAAATGCGCTCGCCGGGCGTGGCCCGGCTCGCGATGCGTTGGCGGCTGGCCCCGCTTCCCGCTAATCATCCGGCATGGCGATAGCATCGGACAGCGCGCGAATCGACACGGCCTCACGCACGATCCTGGCTCCGCCGCGCGACATCTTCCGGGCCATGACCGACGCCGAATCGGTGGCGTCCTGGCGGCCGCCAAAGGGGATGCACGCGCGCATCGAGTCGTTCGACGCACGCGCTGGCGGCGGCTATCGCATGGCCTTCATCTATGACGATCCCGCGCCCGGCGTGGTCGGAAAGTCCTCCGAACGGGAGGACCGCTTCGCCGGCCAGTTCGTCGAGCTGCTCCCCTACGAGCGCATCGTGGAAGATGTGGTGTTCGCTTCCGACGATCCTGCCTTCGCCGGAACGATGCGGGTGACGACGACGCTGACGCCCGTTGCCGATGGCACCCGCGTCACCATCCTCTGCGCGAACGTGCCGCCGGGTATCAGCGCCGACGACCACCAGGCCGGAATGGCATCGACGCTGCGCAACCTCGCCGCCTTCATCGAATAGCGCTGGCCGAATGGGCCAGTCCGACGGTGGCTGATCGGATGCTCCAGACGCGCTTGGGCTTCGATCCGGCGAGCGCGACCGCGCCGTTCGTCGCCACGCTGGTCGATGTCACCGGGATCGTCATTTATTACTGCGTCGTCCTGCTCATTCTCCAAAGCACGCTTCTCTGATGTGATCGGTTCGCCTTGGCGCGACATGAGGTGGCGTCAGGGATGCCGCAACGTCGTCTTCCCCGCATCTGCTCTCGGCACGCCGCCACACGGCCTCTGAAAAGGCTTGTCTGGCCGAGGTCCGCCTGCCTCCCCGCAACGGCGTCGCACGGCTTTTTTCCGCCGCCGGCCCTGCCGGCTTTGCATCGCGAAGCAAAAAAGCCGTCCGCCACCGCCAGCCACTTCGTTCCGCCCTTCGGGTGCAGGTCAGTCGTCCCCCGTCCGGTCGACAGCCATCGAGGCCGCAATGGCGTGGTCCCGAGGCAAGAAAGGACTGACGATATGATCCGCGGCATCTTCACCACCACCAATCGCGGCTACACCGGCGAAATCCGCTTCTTCGGCACGCGCGAGCAGGTCGAGCTTCGCCCGATCGACGGCAAGGACAATGACAAGGCTCCCGACTTCCGCATCGTGGCGGCCGACGACGAGCGCATCGAGTTCGGCGCCGCCTGGAAGAAGACCAGCAAGGAGCAGCGCGATTACGTCTCGTTCAAGCTGACCCTTCCCGGCGGCACGCCGGTCTATCTCCGGCTGTTCGAGAACGAGACCACTGGCGACTACGAGCTGGTGTCCGACTGATCCCACCGGCGCCCCGCCACACGGCGGGGCGCACCTTCTCCAGCCTCCGAAAAAGCGACCGGGGGCCATGCGTGATCGTATAGCCCGGCCGGCTTCCGGCGGATGGCGCTGAGAACCTCGCAGTCGACGGCTGCCGCCGTTCATTCCTCGGCGCGACGTTGCGCGCTCGCGCCCCCGAACGCCGCGAGCCGCAGGCCCGTCATGCGTCGCCGGGGCGGCGCGGTTGCTTAGTCCGTATGTCCTTTTCCGCCGGCGCTGCGCCGTCGGCCGCAGGATGCTGCATCTTCAGTCGATGCAGCACCATCGGAGGAAGGCATGGGCACGCTCTATATCGGCCTGGACGTTCACAAGGTCAGCATCTCGGTCAGTATTGCAGAGGATGGCCGGGACGGCGCCGTCCGGTTCTTGGGTGAGATTCCCAACACGCCAACAGACGTCGCCAAGCTGGCCAAGCGGCTGGCGAAGGACGGGAGCCGGTTGGAGTTCTGTTACGAGGCCGGCTGCTGCGGCTACGGAATCTATCGGCAGCTGACCGAGCTTGGTCATGGCTGCACGGTCGTCGCGCCGACGCTGATCCCGCGGAAGCCGGGGGATAGGGTGAAGACCGACCGTCGCGACGCCCAGAAGCTAGCGGTGCTCCATCGGTCGGGAGATCTCACGCGGGTGTGGGTGCCCGATCCTGTGCATGAAGCCATGCGGGATCTCGTGCGAGCCCGGCTTGACGCCGTGATGGCGTTGATGCGGGCCCGCCAGCAGCTCTTGGCGTTCCTCCTGCGCCATGGGCGCACCTACGAGAAGGGCAAGAATTGGACTCAGCGCCATCGCGTGTGGCTGGCGGGCCAGGTGTTCGACCAGCCCGTCCACCAGATCGTCTTCCAGGACTATGTCGAGGCGATCTTCACCGCTCAGGATCGGCGCGACCAGCTGGTGGCGCGGATCACCTCGCTCATCCCGACTTGGTCGATGGGCGCCGTGGTCGAGGCGCTGCGTGGGCTTCGCGGCCTGGATACGATCTCGGCCGTCACCTTCGTCGCCGGCATTGGCGACCTCAGCCGGTTCGATAGTCCCAGCCAGCTCATGGCCTATCTCGGCTTGGTCCCCTCGGAGCGCTCCAGCGGCGATCACGTCCGTCGCGGCGGCATCACCAAGACCGGCAACGGCGAGGCGCGGCGGATGTTGGTGGAAGCGGCCTGGAGCTATCGCTACCCGCCGCGCGTGGCGCAGGAGAAGGTGGAGGTGCTGGTGCGCCTGCCCAAGCCCGTGCGTGACATCGCCTGGAAGGCCCAGGTCCGGCTCTGCGACCGCTATCGGAAGCTCACCCATGCGGGGAAGAAGCCCACGGTGGTGGTCACTGCCATTGCCCGTGAACTGGCAGGCTTTGCCTGGGCGATCGGACAGCAGGTCAAGCCGGCCGCGCCCTGAGGCGCCCACGCCCACCGGGCTGTTCGGCCGGGGGCGGGATGGAGGTCAGGGTGATCCTCGAGAGCCCCTTGGGCCAGCCTTTGGCTGACGCCCGTGCTTAGTGAGAGGCAGCCCGCGACGACACACGTTCATGCGGTACCCAACCCGCGTATGGAAGTCTGATCGACCGTCGCCTTCGCCATCCCGCCTTCGACCCAACAGCAAGACCAGACAGCCCATCTCCGCGCCTGCGGCGCGGAGATGTTTTCTCACGTCTAAGCACTTGCAAAAGGACATGGAGGGGCTCTGCCCCCAGCGCCCTTCGGAGCGGCTTCCGCCCAGCTTCCTCCACGCTTCGCGTTCCGTGCAGCCGGTTCCCCGCGAAGCCGCCCACTCCGGTTGCACCCCCGGTCTCGCCGACGGGCAGGGTTTCAGCGCGGCGCTCCGCTGCGCGGAAACCCAAGCCCACGGAAGGAAAGACCATGAGCATCCACCACCTCGCCACCCGGTTCGGCCGCAACGCCCATCAGATCAGCGGGCGCGAGCCGCTCGACAACGAGGCGCTCTATCGCCACGTCCCATCCATCTTCGCCAACGAGGCGCACGACAGCCGTTCGGAGCGCTATGTCTATGTCCCGACCATCGACATCGTGGAGGGGCTGCGCCGAGAGGGATGGTTCCCGTTCTTCGCCGTCCAGTCGGTCCCGCGTGACGGCAGCCGCCACGGCCACGCCAAGCATATGCTGCGGCTGCGCCGGGACGGAGGCATCGGCAAGCCCGAGGCCGCCGAGGTCATCATCGTCAACAGCCATGACGGGACTAGCGCCTATCAGATGTTCGCCGGGATGCTGCGGTTTGTCTGCACCAACAGCATGATCGCGGGCGAGCGGTTCGAGGAAGTCCGCGTGCCGCATAAGGGCAATATCCAGCACGACATCATCGAAGGCGTTTACACCGTGGCGGAGGACTTCCCCCGGCTGATCGACGCCAGCGAGACGATGAAGGAGGTTCGGCTTTCCGAAGATGAGCAGCGCTTGCTTGGCGAGGTCAGCCTTGTCGCCCGCTATGGCGATGATGAAAGCCCGCTTACCCCCGAGCAGATCATCGAGCCGCGCCGTCACGAGGATCGGGACAGCAGCCTGTGGACCACCTTCAACGTGATACAGGAGAACATCATTCGGGGCGGGCTGCATGGCAGCAAGCGCAATGCCGAAGGCCATATCCGTCGCAGCCGTTCGCGACCGATCAACGGCATCGACCAGAATGTGACGCTCAACCGCGCGCTCTGGACGCTGGCCGAAGGGATGCAACGCCTCAAGACAGGTTGACGCCCATTGCCGCAGGGCTGGACCGTCCGGCCCTGCGGCTTCGCTTCCTGTCGCCGGCATAACGCCGCCGACTCGGATGCCCGTATCGGCAGCGGCCGCGCGGCCCGATGGTCCGCGCGGCCGCTGGAAAAGGCGCGCTCGCCGGACGTTCGCTCGGCTCGCGTTTGTCGGTTCCCCTTATACCAAGGCGACTATAATAGTCGTTTTCATGGCGCATAGGCCCGGCCTCGTGAACGTGATCGCGTATGATCACTTCCCGCCAGGTGCGGGCCGCTCGCGCGCTTCTCAATTGGACCCAGGAGATGCTTGCCGACGAGGCCCTTGTTGCGTTGACTGCGCTCAAACGTCTCGAATCCGAGAATAACCTGCCCGTGCGCGAAGATACCCGCCATCAGGTGGTCAAGGCGCTGGAGGACGCAGGCATCGTCTTCCTTGATTCGGAACGCGGCGAAGGCGTCATGCTGGTGCGCGGCGCGGCAGAGAAATCGAGGAAGTAATGGGCGTCGATGTTCGCTTTATTATGCTCTCAGCATCGTGCCGCCATAGCGAAGACAGTGTAATTGCTTCGGTCCATTATGGTGTATAGCCTGCCAATCTGCGGGCGCAGGGAGCAATTGCTGAAAGCGAAGCGAGGCAATGGCCATAACTGCTTTCGAGGACAGCGCGCCTGATGCGCCGCACGTCACCGAGTATGACGAACGCCATCACCGCACCTACTGGCGACTGTTAGACGCGGCAGCGGAAAAAGCCGATTGGCGCGAGGCCGTGCGGATCATTTTCGGGATTGACCCGGAGAGGGAACCCGAACGCGCCCAGTTGGTCTACGACTCCCATCTTGCGCGCGCGAGATGGATGTCTGAGACCGGATATCGCCATTATCTACGTCCATCTGGCTCATAACGACCATTCTGTCAGCATCGCAAAAGCGCAGAAATCAGGCCAAATCGCTGACTTGAATCGGCTATGCGCCCACCCATTCGGCAGGGCTTCTCCATGCCCCCGCGACTGAGAAAATCTTCCAACGCGCTCCGCAGAGGGCCATGCTTGGGAGGGTCTCGATGCCGCCTGAGAAGGACTGGCGCGCGCCCCCGGACGAGGCCGGGGACGACGCGCTGCAATATTCGGATATCGCCATCGGCTATCTCAGCCGCAACGTGCGCTATCGCTCCGACTACCGCCGTGCGCTCGGCCGCGTGAAACGCGGCACGATCTCCGCCGACAATGCGACCGCCAACCTCGTGCAGCGCTGGGGCATCAGCTACCACGCCGCCCCCGGCTCGGCCTTCGACCGCAAGCTGGCGGTCGCGCGCCCAGACCTGTCGCCGGCCAGCATCGTCCTCGCGCCCGCGCTTGCCGGAATCGGCGCGCAACCTCTCGACATGCGAGCGCTCGGCGACGTTCGCGCGCGGATCAGGATGGGCGACTTCCTTCATATCATCCTCGCCGATCCCGATGGCGACGAGCATCTTTGCATGTGCGGTCCGTGTCACGGACCGATGGCCGTGATGCTGCCGATCGGACCTAACCCCTTCGCACGCCTCGCGTCGGTCGAGCGCCTGTGCCGCCGCCTCAACGGCATGGCGGCCGGCCCGCCAGCGTGGCGCCCGCCGCCCTTCCGGCGCCTGCACCTCGTCACCTTGCTGCAAGTGCTCGACGGCCACCAGGCAGGCGCCACTCAACGCGAGCTGGCCGCCTCGCTGATCCATCGCAGGGTCCGCCGCTACAGCGCCGCCGAATGGGTTGAAAGCAAGGAGCGCAAGCGCGTCCGCCGCTGGCTGGCCGAAGCCGTCGAGCTGCGGGACGGCGGCTATCTCCGCCTGCTGCGCGGCGGCTGACAGGGGACATTGCCGCTCCCCTCGGCGCTGTCCCTTCTCCGCGCCGGGGTCATTTCGCCAGGATCACCTCCTGTCCGCCGGACCCCTTTTTCGGGGCCGGCCATCATCAGGAGGATCATCATGGCCGAGCCTGTCGCCGCCACAACGCCACGCTATCTCAAGACGCCCGACGCGGCGATCCATCTCGGTCTCTCGGCCCGCACGCTGGAGAAGCACCGCTGCTACGGCACCGGCCCGGTGTTCCGCAGGCTCGGCGGCCGGATCGTCTATGCGATCGACGACCTCGACTCCTGGGCCGCGCTCGGCACCCGCCGCTCGACCTCCGATCCGGGCAACGGCGTCGTCTATCCCGCCAAGCGCCTCCCCACCGATTGCGTGCGCCGCTGAGCGCCGATGCCCACTGCACGCTCCCTCTCCGGCCGGTCCAGCGCCGAGCGCACGCAGCTTGAGCTGTTCCGCTCGGTCCCCGGCGACCTTGCGGCCCGCGACGCGCAGGACTTGATGGCCTGGCCGTTCTTCAGCCTCGCCAAATCCCGCCGCACCGCGCCCATCGACTTCCGCATGGGCGCGACGTGGATCTCGGTCGAGGCCGTGCCCGAGCATGGCATGGCGACTATTTGGGACGCCGACGTGCTGATATGGGCGGCGAGCCAGCTCATCGAGGCGCGCGACGCCGGACGGCCGACCTCGCGCCTTATGGTGACGACGCCGCACGAGATACTGGCGTTCACCCGGCGCGGCACCGGCAAGGCGAGCTACGAGCGGCTGAAGGCCGCGCTCGACCGCCTGCAATCCACCACCGTCGCCACCTCGATCCGGCAGCAGCACCAGCGCCGCCGCCATCGTTTCTCGTGGATCAACGAATGGCGCGAGCTGGCGGACGGCAACGGCCGTGCGCTCGGGATCGAGCTGATCCTGCCCGATTGGTTCTATGCCGGCGTGCTCGACCGCGCGCTCGTGCTGACCATCGACCGCGCCTATTTCGACCTGACGGGCGGCCTCGAACGCTGGCTCTACCGCATCGTGCGCAAGCATGGCGGACGGCAGAGCGGCGGCTGGAGCTTCGACGTTCCGCACCTTTACCTCAAATCCGGCGTGCTCTCGCCGCTGCGCCGGTTCGCGTTCGAGCTGCGCGCCATCGTCGCGCGCCAGCCGCTCCCCGGCTACGTCCTCACGCTCGAACATGCGCTCGGCCGCGACCGGCTGAACTTCGCTCCCGTCCCCGTCGATCCGTTCGACGCCGCCATGCGCCGCGTCGGCCTCAAGCCTGTGGAGAACTGGCCATGAGGTTCGGACTATCGGGAACAGCCGGATTCGGACGATCAAGAACGCCGGACACGGACTTTCGAGAACGCGCGGGCCTCGCAAACCCGCAGAAATCCTCGCGGAATCGCACCACTTCTAACGGTGCTAATAGAAAAGAATCCTTCGGATTCTTGCTAACGGCGCGCGCGGCTGTGGACAGCGCGGCCTTGCTCGCCGGCTCGACGCTCGCGCAGCGGCCAGGTCGCCGCCCTCGCACCGCCCCCGTCGCGAGCCTCATCCCCGGAGACCTCCCATGATCGACGATCAGCCCCCCGCCGTGCGCGGCGGCGGCGCGTTCAGCGCGCTCGCCCGCGACGGCCTCACCCATGTCGAGCTGACCTGGATCGAGAAGAAGCTGGAGCACTGGATACGCTTCGGCCGCGTCGCCCAGGACCGCATCCTGACCCGCCGAACCCGCGTGGTCGGCTTCCGACCGGGCGCCGTCTTCGCCTTCGTCCGCTGGGCGTCGAACGACTTCGGCACGATCGTCTCGCGCATCGACGTGGTGCGCGCGGTCGCGGCCAACGAAGCCTACACGACGTTGCCGTTCGTGCGGCCGGGCGGGGACATCCTGCTCAAGATCGAAGGCTGGCCCAAGGTCCAACAAGTGCTCGCGGCGATCGACGCGGTGGAGGCGGCCGGCGTCGATCCCTGCGACGCGGCGGCCGACCATTGGCGCCACGTCCACAACCGCATCGCCGTCGGCCAGCCGTCGCGCCTCTACACGATCGAGCGCCATCACGCCTGGCTCAAGCGCCGGGAGATCGAGGGATGACACGCCGCCGCTACGTCATGGCGACGGCCATCGCCGCATCCGCCTTCGCCGCGGCGTTCGTCGCTATCGCCGTCGCCAATCCGCTCCCGCGCGCCATCTGGAACGCCAGCGCCAGCGCGCCCATCGGCCTCTACCGCATCCATCCCGACCGCGATCCCGCCATCGGCGCGCTGGTCGCCGTCGCGCCGCCCGAACGGCTGGCGCATTGGCTTTCGACGCGCGGCTATCTGCCCGAGGGTGTGCCGCTCTTGAAGCATGTCGCGGCTAAAGCCGGGCAGCGGACATGCCGGATCGGCGATGCGGTGAGCGTCGATGGCCGGCGCGTCGCCATCGCCCGCGCGCGTGATGGCCAGGGCCGTCCGCTTCCGGTCTGGCAGGGGTGCCGCACGCTGCGATCGGGCGAGCTGCTGCTGCTCAATCCCGCCCATCCCGACAGTCTGGACGGCCGCTACTTCGGCCCGCTGCCGGCTTCCGCCGTCATCGGACGCGCGACGCCGCTCTATCTGCGCGCGCCGTCCCCATCGCCTTCCACCCCCGAAGCCAAGGAGATCGGCCATGCAAACCAATATCTTTGAATCCACCGCCGACGGCTATGCCGGCCGCGTCCGACTATTCGGTATCAACGAGGCGATCGTGCTTGTCGCGCTCGATCCGAGCGACGCCGAAAATGCGCCCGACTACCGCGTCCACCTCGACGACGAGGATGGCCCCGAGGTCGGCGGCGCGTGGAAACGGGTCGGCGAACGTGCCGGCGACTATATCGCGTTGGAGATCGACAGCCCGCTGTTCCCGGCGGCGTTCCGGCCGGTGCTGTTCCGTGCCGATGATGATGGACGGACGTTCAGGCTGTCGTGGAAACGCCCCCGGCCCCGCGACGATCGGAGCTGATCAGTGCCTTCCCCGATCATCCCTCTGTTCGCGGAAAGACCGCCTCATCCCTCCGTCCCGCTCGGTCGCAGGCCGGCCGGCGCGCGCAGCGAAGGTCAAGGGCGGCCCTCGGCCGGCGCTTCGCGCGCACCCTTTACCGGAGCGAGCACGCTGGCAGGCTGGCGGCGGAGCCGGGGCGTGTCGGCCGCCTTGCTCGCGGTCCTGCTGCTGCTCGCACCGAGCGCTGCGCCCGTCGCCGCGCGGGCGCAGGACGCGCCCGCCGAGAGAGCGGCCGCGCGCCATCCCTATGCCGCCCATGTCGCCGACGCAGCAGGGCGCTTCGGAATCCCCGAACGCTGGATATGGGCGGTCATGCGCGTCGAGAGCAACGGCGATGTCCGCGCCGTTTCGTCGGCCGGAGCGATGGGCCTGATGCAGATCATGCCCGCGACATGGGCCAGCCTGCGCGCACGCTATGGGCTTGGGGCTGACCCCTACGACGTGCGCGACAACATCATGGCGGGCGCGGCCTATCTGCGCGCGATGCACGACCGCTACGGCAACGCGACGGCGATGCTGGCAGCCTATAACGCGGGGCCGGGCCGCTACGACGAATATCTGTCGCGCGGTCGTCCGCTGCCCGTCGAGACCCGCGCCTATCTCGCAAAGCTGGCGTCGATCACCGGTGGTTCGGACGACACTCGGCTTGCCGCCGCGCCGCTGCCCGATCCCTTCGCTTGGCGCCGCGCTGCGCTGTTCGCGGTGCGGCCGGGCGCGGTTTCGCCTGCGCCGCGATCCGCCGATCGCACGGTATCCCAGGTGCCGCCGGAAGGGCCGGCCGACGACCGCGCCGGGCTTGTCATGGCCGATGCCGCGTCTCCCTCCAACGGCCTGTTCGTCCCGCTTTCCGGGCGGCCTCCGCCGTGAGCGGCTTTCGCGCGCTCTGGCGGGTTTCGGCGCAGGCTTTCGCAGCGCCGGAAGGGAGCAGGGCTGTCTTTCTGAAGGGGGAAGGTCGAGGGCAAGATAAAGGGCGGCAATGTGCGGAGCCCCTGCGCCTCGGTTGTGGCCTTGATTCTCAAGGCTTTCGGGCATTGCTGCGCAATGTGTGCGGAAATCCCGCACTGTGCGGCGCTGGCTGGAAACCAGCAGCGCGCAGGGTTTGCCGCACATTGCGGCCTGTCCCGGCATGAGCCGCGACGACGATTTCCGCCTCCGGCCAGGCCGTATCCGCTCGCGCGGTAGCCAGCGGGCGCTGCCGATCATCGTCCAAGCGCTCGCCGCCGCGCAGCGGGCCGGCGGCCATGTCTCGCGCCGCGGCCAGATCGTCGCGCCGGGCCGCTCGACCTTCGGTCGGGGCCGCGTGGCGAGCGTCCGCGCGACCCATCGGCTCGGCCACCGATCGCGCCAGGTCATCGTCAAGGCGCGCGTGGTCCGGCATGGCGGCCGCGCCTCGCTCGCGGCTCATCTCAACTACCTGCAACGCGATGGCGTCACCCGCGACGGCGAGCGGGGCGTGCTGTTCGGCGCCGACGCAGACGGCCTCGACCGCAACGAGTTCGCCGCCCGCTGCGAGGACGACCGGCATCATTTCCGGTTCATCGTCTCGCCCGAGGATGCCGAGCAGATGCGCGACCTCAAGGGTTTCACCCGCGAGCTGATGACCCGCATGGAAAAGGATCTCGGCACCCGCCTGGACTGGCGGGCCGTCGAGCACTGGAACACCGACAATCCCCACATCCACATCATAGTGCGGGGCGTCGGCGAGGACGGGCAGAACCTCATCATCTCGCGCGACTATATCCGCGAAGGGATGCGGGCGCAGGCGCGCGAGATCGTCACCCAAGAACTCGGCCCGCGCACCGACCTTGAAATCCGGCAATCGCTGGAGCGGCAGATCGAAGCCGAGCGCTGGACCGAGATCGACCGCGACCTGTCGCGGACCATGCAGCGCAACGGCCTGATCGACATGGCGCCCGAGCCCAGCGTCCGGCCGGACGGCGACCATGTGCTGAGGATGGGACGGCTGCGCAAGCTGGAGCGGCTCGGCCTCGCCAGCGAGATCGCGCCCGGCCAGTGGACGTTGGCCGGCGATGCCCAGGCGGCGCTGCGCGAACTCGGCGAGCGCGACGACATCATCAAGCGAATGCACAAGGCGATGAGCGACCGCGGCATCGACCGGGGCGCCGGCAGCTATGTCCTCGACGCCGATCCCGCTCAGCCCGTTATCGGCCGGCTGGTCGATCGCGGCCTGCATGACGAGCTGACCGGCAAAGCCTATGCGATCGTGGACGGGATCGACGGCCGCACCCACCATGTCCAGCTTCCCGACATCGAGGCGACCGGCGATTGCCGGCCCGGCGCGATCGTCGAGCTGCGCCGCTTCGAGGACCGGAAAGGCCGGCAGCGGGTGGCGCTGGCCGTGCGCTCCGACATGGACCTTGAGGCGCAGGTCCGCGCGCCGGGTGCGACCTGGCTCGACCGGCGCAACCTGTCAGGCGACGGCCATGATCTCGGCGGCGGGTTCGGGACCGAAGTGCGCGCCGCGATGGAGGCCCGCGCCGAGCATCTCGCCGACGAGGGGCTCGCGCGGCGGCAGGGACAGCGGATCATCTTCGCGCGCAACCTGCTCGACACGCTCCGCCGCCGCGAGCTGGACGCGGCCGCCAAGGACTTGTCGGCCGAGATCGGCCAGCCGCACGCGCCGTCCAAGGCCGGGGAGTATGTCGCGGGCACGGTGCGCCAGCGGATCACGCTCGCCTCGGGGCGCTTCGCCATGATCGACAATGGCCTGAGCTTCCAGCTCGTGCCCTGGTCGCCCTCGCTCGACCGCCAGATCGGCAAGCACATCTCCGGCGTCATGCGTACGGGCGGCGGGGTAGATTGGTCGTTCGGGCGCGGCCGAGGGCTGGGCCTTTAGCGGAAGGGTTTGGGGCCGAGAGCGAGCTGAAGCAAAAGAAGGAGTCGCTCAGACGAGAAGAACGCGAAGGTCCGGAACCACCGGCGCAATCACTTGAGTGAAATCCCGGTCGGAGGTGACGACGACATAGTTTCGTTCAAGCGCTTGTGCCGCAATCCAGAGATCATTCTCATCGATCTGCAGAAGCTGGCCGCTCACACGATCGGTCCAGGCCTCGACCCAGCGTGGAATACGGCGCCTGATGTCGATCCGCGCCAGCGCGACGCTCGATTTAACGGTCGCGAAGGCATCTGCCGTGTGCCGTGTGACTTCGGCCAACGGGTGTGCCTCGGTGCTGACGAGGCACGCTTCAATGTGCGTGAGCGGCTGGCTTGCGGCGCGCGCGAGCGCTAACCCGAACCTGAGCTCGCCGACCGTTACTACCGATACGAGCTGCGCGGCTTGCGCCGGTAAGTCGGCGACTGCCTGGCGGACGGCGATATGATTGGGCCTCCGCGCGTCATAGAGCACGGACACAAGGTTCGTATCGAGCAGATAGGTGTCCATCCGCTACTGGACGTAGCGCCTGAGCCGCTCAACCTCGTGCTCCGGTGCCGGCGTGAAGACTTCGAGCGCCCAGGCGCCAGTGTTTTCGCGTAGCAGCGGGCCGACATATTCGTGCAGCGGGAGGTAGGCGGTAAAGTCCTCTGGGAACCAGCCCTTGAAGGTATGTGCGACACGCCGTTCAGCTTCATGTCCACGAAACGCTTCGAGCAATCGTCGCTCCAGACGAGGAGGCAGATCGAAGGCCTTCAAGAGCTGCGCGTCGATATCGATCAGCAACCCTTCCAACCGCTCGTCGATCTCGGGCGTGCGTAGCGCATGGGCTGCGGCGGCGCCAAGCGCGTCGCGGTAGCGCCACACTGCGGCGACCACGTCACCAAGCGCGCCCCGCTTTGGCAACGGCAGCTGCTTCATAACAACATTGGTGAGATGCTGGTTCGAGGCCCGCTCGAGGACGAAGGCGCTCGCCAGCGGGCTGTTGATCAGCGCTTCGATCGCTTCCACTGGCAGGTCTGATGTGGTCGGCCAGATGCCAAAGAACGCCTGCGACGGCACGAGCCCGCTCGCGTCTAGCGCGCCATCCAGCCGCCAGGGGCCACGCGACCGGCGCGCCACGTTGACCAGTATTTTGGGTTTGTCCCAGGCGCGCGTGAGTGGACCGAACCGATATGCGGATTCCTCGCGCATATCGACGAAGCCGGTCGTGGTGATACTAAATTGAAGAAGCGAGTCCGCGGGCTTGAAAATTCCTCTGGCAAAGCCCTCCCGAGGAACTGCGCTCCAGCCGGCAGACTGGCTGATCCACTGAAGGCCGCGATGAACTTCGGCTTGACCACCAAGCACGGGATAGTCCGCCAGATATTCCCAGACCTCGTCGAGCGCACCAATCCAAAGGTCCCCCGAACATACCAGCTTGGTGCGGCGGCGCTCGGTGGTGACCTTACCCGTCATGAGAAAATCCGGACGGCCTCGGTCGGTGACTTCGACGGAGCGCAACTGGCTCGGAAGATTCTTCGCATCAGCGTCGCGCTGGCCGGTGGCGATGATCACGGCCGCCTCCAGCCCGGCACGCTGAAAGATGCGGTCAGGAAGCGATGTCAGCTCGATCCGGTCATATGTGTCAGCGAGCAGCTGGCGCAGTTCGCCATATTGCTTCTGGCGGAGAAAGCCTTGCGGCAAAACGAAACCCAGCGCTTGGGGCTTGGCTTCGATGAGCGTCCGCAGCACCGCCATCGGCTTCGAGAACGACTTTGCCGCCATCTCGGGATAGCGCTGGCGCTCTTCGCTGTCGAAGTCCTCCCAGGGTGGGTTGCACAGGACGATGCGCTTGCCAGCGGCATCTGCTCGAAGCGCGTCTTTCTCGAACAAGTCCTTGGATGCGATTTTCCAGCCATTTGCGTTGGGGTAATCAGCAAGGATCAGCGATAGCGTCGCGACTTCACAGGCGAAGCTGTCGAGTTCCGCACCGCTGATCCGCTTGACGAGAAAAGCGTGCCGCTCCTCGCCGGTGAGCGTATCGGGAAGCTGATCGCGCAGGTGCCGCAGTGCCGCGACGAGGAACATACCCGCGCCAGCGAACGGCTCGTAGATCGTTATGTCCTCAAGATCGAAGCGGCCGAGATCGAGTTGGCCAACGACATATTCAGCCACTTGTCTGGGGGTAGAGTGCGTGCCGAAGCGTTTGCGCGTGTCAGCCGTCACCAGCGTGTTTTCGTAAACGAATGCCAAACTGTCCGACGAAATGTTCCGGAAGGTGATGGCGCCGCGAAGCGTCGTCCATGCAGTCTCCACGGCCGACGACGGAAGGGCATCGACCGCGGGCCGCAGCATATGATCGAGATGATAATAGGTCTCGATGCCGGCGAGCACATCGCGCACCGGCGCATGGGTCCATGATGTCGCGTCAGGATGCTGGCGATCGATCAGGATTTTGGCGGCAAGGAGCCTGAAGGTGGTGCGGAAAACCGCTTCTTCGCGTTGCGGATCGTCGATCCCGGACAGCAGTTGGGCAATGACTTCGCCGAGCAGCCGATCGAGCTTCACTTCGATCTCATGTTCGATCGCCGGCATCAGTCCCAGATCGACGAAGTCGAGCTGATAGGCCGTCTGGGTCTGGGCCAGCGACTTGGCGCGGTGAACCGCGTGTGGGTTCCAATTGTCGGCATTGCGCTCGAACAGCGCGTCCAGCTGGTCGAGCGGAACCCGTTCGCTCAGACGTGGCTTGCCTTCCGCGCCGACCCGCCAGACCCCGACATCTTCAGGGCTGATCGAGAACAAGATCGGCGCACCGAGCGCCCGGCGGCGTAGCACGGCGTCCGCATCGTGCGTGCCGGTAATCACGCCAAAGGCGGCCGAGCGATAGGATTCGGGAACTTGTGTGAACGCGGCAAGTGCGACGCACTGTTCCTCGCCCGCCTCCGACAGCACATCGGCGAAGCTATAGTCGTGGATGAGCGATTCCGGTCGATAGCCGATCGCACGCAGTCCCGCTTCGATTCTGGCGAGCGCGGTCACGCCGCGTCACCTTCGGCAGTGCGCAGCATGATGCCGCCCTCTGCGTCAGCCGGCGCTTCGCTTCGGCGCAATCCCACCGCCGGAAAGAGAGGGAGTTGCGCGATCGGCTCGGAGACGCCGAAGCCCTGCGACAGCGCCTCAAGATGGGCGTTGAGCCGAAGCAGGATTGCATCCTGGTCGGCCGGCAACGGATCGCTACCACCGAGCAGCGCACAGCTATCGAGTCCAAAGATAACGAGCCGGTGGTTCCACAGGCCCGGAAAGGACCGGCCGTTCAATAGCTCGCGTGCGCGAAGCAGCAGGTCGCGATGGACTTGGAGTTCGACATGGAACCGGCTGCGCATAACGACGGCGAGCCGGAGCAACAGCACTGTCTGCCAGCCGAATTGAGCCTGCTGACCCTGGCGTGATGCCGGGACGTCCGGATGAATGAGCCTGCGCCGCACGGTCCATTCGCGCAGCTGATCAGCCGAAAGCCCGGTCAGCTTCAGGACATCCCGCGATCCGATTAGACGCACCATTTTTCTCCGGTTCGGGTATGATGCCCGAACTTGGATCGGGTATCATACCCATTCTGGTTGGTAAAGCACCTTGTTCTCGATCTGTCCGCTCTGATAGCGCGCGACATACGGGACCGTTCAATCGATCACCGTCGAAAACATAGCAGACTAAACTACGCTACTCCCTGTATTTCTACGCTAGACTTCCCTCAACAATAACAGTGACTTGATTTGATGTCCGGTACGCATCGACCTCGGTGCCATGTCGGCAACCAAAATCCTTTGGGGTCAGGTCTTCACGGTCTTCCTGATCGTGCTCGCAGCCATTTGGGCCGCGACGCAATGGACGGCCGCAGCGCTCGCCTATCAGCCCCAGCTTGGGGCGCCCTGGTTCATGCTCGGCGACTGGCCGATCTATCCGCCGCCGGCCTTCTTCTGGTGGTGGTTTTCGTTTGACGCCTACGCGCCGGAGATATTCCAGACCGGCGCGTTCATCGCTGTGTCGGGCGGGTTCGCCGCGATCGTCGTCGCCATCGGCATGTCGGTCTGGCGTGCGCGCGAGCTGAAGAACGCCGAGACCTATGGCTCGGCGCGCTGGGCGACGCGCGGGGAGATCGCCGCCGCTGGGCTGCTGGGCGACAGCGGCGTCATGCTCGGTCGGCTCGGGCGCGACTACCTGCGCCACGACGGCCCCGAGCATGTGCTGTGCTTCGCGCCGACCCGGAGCGGCAAGGGCGTCGGCCTGGTCGTGCCGACGCTGCTCACCTGGCCGGGCTCGGCGATCGTGCATGACATCAAGGGCGAGAATTGGCAGCTCACCGCCGGCTTTCGCGCCCGGCACGCGCGGGTGCTGCTGTTCGATCCGACCAACGGCGCGTCGGCCGCCTACAACCCCCTGCTCGAAATCCGCAAGGGCGCCTGGGAAGTGCGCGACGTGCAGAACGTCGCCGACGTGCTGGTGGACCCGGAAGGTTCGCTGGAGAAGCGCAACCACTGGGAGAAGACCTCCCATGCCCTACTGGTCGGCACGATCCTCCATGTCCTCTACGCCGAGGCCGACAAGACGCTGGCGGGCGTCGCCGCCTTCCTGTCCGATCCCCGCCGCCCGATCGAGAGCACGCTATGGGCGATGATGACGACGCCGCATTTGGGGGAGGCCGGCGTCCATCCCGTCGTCGCCTCGGCCGCGCGCGAGCTGCTCAACAAATCGGCCAACGAGCGATCGGGCGTGCTCTCGACCGCCATGTCGTTCCTCGGCCTCTATCGCGATCCCGTCGTCGCGCAGGTCACGCGCACCTGCGAATGGCGCATCAAGGATCTGGTCGAGGGCGAGCTGCCGGTCACGCTCTACCTCGTCGTGCCGCCCAGCGACATCTCACGCACCAAGCCGCTCATTCGCCTCATCCTCAACCAGATCGGGCGCCGGCTCACTGAGGACCTGAAGGCGCGGCAATCGCGCCACCGGCTGCTGTTGATGCTCGACGAGTTTCCGGCGCTCGGCCGACTCGACTTCTTCGAGAGCGCGCTGGCGTTCATGGCCGGCTACGGCATCCAGAGCTTCCTCATCGCCCAGAGCCTCAACCAGATCGAGAAGGCTTACGGGCCGAACAACGCGATCCTCGACAATTGCCATGTGCGCGTGAGCTTCGCCACCAACGACGAGCGCACCGCCAAGCGCATCTCGGACGCGCTCGGCACCGCGACCGAGATGCGGGCGATGAAGAACTACGCCGGCCACCGGCTTTCGCCCTGGCTCGGGCATTTGATGGTGTCGCGCTCTGAGACCGCCCGCCAACTCCTCACCCCCGGCGAGATCATGCAGCTACCGCCCGACGACGAGATCGTCATGGTCGCGGGCATCCCGCCGATCCGGGCAAAGAAGGCCCGCTACTTCAAGGACCGGCGGTTCACGCAGCGGGTGATGTCGCCGCCTGACATGAATGTCGGAGGCGGCCCGCCGCGCCCCGACGACTGGAGCGGCCTGGCGCCGATCGAGGCGCCGCCGATGCCCGAGCCGATCGAGCATGAATCGCCCAAGAAGCCGATGAAGAAAAAGGCCGCCAAGAAGGCGGGTGCTGAGGACGATGCCGCGAACGGGGACCTGCGCCGCGAGCCGGCGCTGGAGCCCCACATCGACATCGCGCCGACGCCCCGGCCCGCGCCCGCCAACGAGTTCGAGCTGGACGAGCCGGACCCCGATAGCGATGCGGCGCGGCAGGCGACGGTGCGCCGCCAGATGCAGCGCGTGGCCCGGCAGGCGTCGCTCGATCCCGAGGACGGCATCGAGCTATGAGCACCAAGACGCCGCTGTCGGTCTATCTTGACCCCGAGCTGATGCGCGCGCTCGCCGCCTATGCCGACCGCAGGGACAAGTCCCGGTCGCTGATCGCCGAGGCGGCCATCGCATCCTTCCTGTCGCCCGACGCCGACGAGCAGCGCGAGGCCGCCATCGCCAAGCGTCTCGACAAGCTGGACCGCCGCATCACCCGGCTGGAGCGCGACACGGGGATCGGTGTCGAGATGATCGCGCTGTTCGTGCGCTTCTGGCTGTCGAACACTCCGCCGCCGCCCGAGAGCGAGCGGGCCGCGATGCGTCGCCAGGGCGGCGACCGCTACGACGCCTTCATGGATGCGCTCGGCCGCCGACTCGCGAAGGGTTCGAAGGTCAGGCAAGAAATTGGCGAGGACTTTCCGCTCCAAGAAGAATGAGCTGACTACGCCAGTTCTTGTATCTCTACGCCAGACTACGACGACCACATTTACTTATTGAAGCACGGTCTTTTCTGCCTCTCTTGATGTGCCCCTGACGCCGGGCGGCGGCTCGCCCGGCCCTCATCAGGGGCTTTTTTTTGACCGTCCATCCGATCCGTTCCGAGGCGAAGACACGCGGCGCGCGGATGCTGCGCACGGCGCTCGGCCCGTCGATCGCGGCCTGGCTCGACGATGCCGCCGTCATCGAGGTGATGCTGAACCCGGACGGCCGGCTGTGGGTCGATCGGCTCGGCGAAGGCATCAGCGACACCGGCATGAAGCTGGCCGCCGCGGACGGCGAGCGCATCGTTCGCTTGGTCGCGCACCATGTCGGCGTCGAGGTTCATGCCCGGTCCCCGCGCGTCTCGGCCGAGCTGCCCGAAGGAGGGGAGCGGTTCGAGGGGTTGCTGCCCCCCGTCGTCGTCGCGCCCGCCTTCGCGATCCGCAAGCCCGCCGTCGCCGTCTTCACGCTCGATGA
The DNA here is from genome assembly GCF_036170395.1 of Sphingobium sp. Classification (GTDB taxonomy): domain Bacteria; phylum Pseudomonadota; class Alphaproteobacteria; order Sphingomonadales; family Sphingomonadaceae; genus Sphingobium. Next base: position 6,625 of record NZ_JAVHPD010000069.1, on the reverse strand, counting down.
ATACGCGGCGGCCGGGATCATGTCGCCGGCCGAGGCCGCGGCGCTGCGTGATGGCGTCGCCGCCCGCGCCAACATCCTCGTGGCAGGCGGGACCGGCAGCGGCAAGACCACGCTGGTCAATGCGCTCCTGGCCGAAGTCGCCAAGACCACCGACCGCATCGTCCTGATCGAAGACACGCGCGAGCTTCAGTGCGCCGCGCCGAACCTCGTCGCCATGCGGACCAAGGATGGCGTCGTCACGCTGTCCGATCTCGTGCGGTCCAGCCTGCGGCTGCGCCCCGACCGCATCCCCATCGGCGAGGTGCGCGGCGCCGAGGCGCTCGACCTCCTCAAAGCCTGGGGCACTGGCCACCCCGGCGGCATCGGCACCATCCACGCCGGGACCGCGCTCGGGGCGCTGCGCCGCATGGAGCAGCTCATTCAGGAGGCCGTCGTCACGGTTCCCCGCGCGCTGCTCGCCGAGACCATCGACCTGATCGCCGTGCTGGTTCGCGACGGGCACGGTCGCCGCCTCGCCGAGCTGGCTCGCGTCGAGGGGATCGACGCCGAGACCGGCGATTACCGCCTGACCCCCCTCGCACCCCCCAACCTCGGAGACGCACCATGATCCATGCCCTTCGGCATGGCGCACGCCGCGCCATGCTCGCCGCCACCGCCAGCGTCATCGCGCTCACCATCTCGGCGCCCGCCCACGCGGGCGGGTCGTCGATGCCGTGGGAAGCCCCGCTGCAATCCATCCTCGAAAGCATCGAGGGGCCGGTCGCGAAGATCATCGCGGTCATCATCATCATCGTGACCGGCCTCACCTTGGCCTTCGGCGACACCTCGGGCGGCTTTCGCCGGCTGATCCAGATCGTCTTCGGCCTGTCGATCGCCTTCGCCGCGTCGAGCTTCTTTTTGTCGTTCTTCTCGTTCGGCGGCGGGGCGCTGATCGCATGACGGGCGCGGCCGATCCCGTCGAGCCGATCGCCGGCTTCTATGCGCCGGTCCATCGGGCGCTGACCGAGCCGATCCTGCTCGGCGGCGCCCCGCGCTCGCTCGCCATCGTCAACGGCACGCTCGCCGGCGCGATCGGCCTCGGCCTTCGCCTCTGGATCGCCGGGCTGGCGATTTGGGCAATCGGTCATGCGTTGTCGGTTTGGGCCGCGCGCCGTGATCCGCAGTTCGTGGACGTGGCCCGGCGGCACCTCCGCTATCCGGCGTGGATGCGGCCATGATGGGCCTGCGCGAATACAGGAATCGCGCCGCCCACCTGGCCGACTTCCTGCCCTGGGCCGCGCTGGTCGGCGAGGGCGTCGTTCTCAACAAGGACGGCAGCTTTCAGCGCACGGCGCGTTTCCGTGGCCCCGATCTCGACAGCGCCACACCCGCCGAGCTGGTCGCCACCACCGCGCGGCTCAACAACGCGCTCCGGCGTCTCGGCTCGGGCTGGGCGATCTTTGTCGAGGCGCAGCGCAGTCCCGCGCTCGACTACCCCGATTCCGATTTTCCCGATTCGGTCTCGGCGCTCGTGGACATGGAGCGCCGCGAACAGTTCCGCGAGGAAGGCGCGCATTTCGAGAGCGCCTATTATCTCACCCTGCTGTGGATGCCGCCGGCCGAGGAAGCGGCGCGCGCGGAAGGGTGGCTCTACGAGGGCCGGTCCACCAGCGGCGTCGATCCGTGGGAACTGCTCAAGGGCTTCGCCGACCGCAGCGACCGCGTTCTCAATCTGGTCGAGGGCTTCGTGCCCGAGGTCCGCTGGCTCGATGACGGCGAGACGCTGACCTACCTGCACAGCACCACCTCAACCCGCCGCCAGCGCGTGCGCGTGCCGGAAACTCCGATGCACCTCGACGCGCTACTCGCCGACGAGCCGCTGACCGGCGGGCTCGAACCGAAGCTCGGCGAGCACCATCTGCGCACGCTCACCATCGTCGGCTTCCCGAGCGTGACCTTCCCCGGCCTGCTCGACGAGCTGAACCGGCTCGCCTTCGAGTATCGCTGGTCCACCCGCGCGCTGATGCTCGACAAGACCGACGCGACCAAGCTGCTGACCAGGATCAGGCGGCAATGGTTCGCCAAGCGCAAATCGGTCGCGGCCATCCTCAAGGAAGTCATGACCAACGAGGCGTCCACGCTGCTCGACAGCGACGCCTCGAACAAGGCCGCCGACGCCGACACCGCCTTGCAAGAGCTGGGCTCCGACTATGCCGGCATGGCCTATGTCACCGCGACGGTGACGGTGTGGGACGGCGATCCCGCCATTGCGGCCGAGAAGCTGCGGCTGGTCGAGAAGGTCATCCAGGGCCGCGACTTCACCGTGATCCCCGAGGGGATGAACGCGATCGAGGCATGGCTGGGGAGCCTGCCCGGCCACACCTACGCCAACGTCCGGCAACCGCCGATCTCCACCATCAATCTCGCCCATCTGATCCCCCTGTCAGCAGTATGGGCGGGGCCGGAACGGGACGAGCACTTCGGACAACCCCCCTTGCTCTATGGCAGGACCGAAGGCTCGACCCCGTTCCGGTTTTCCCTTCACCCCGATGGCAGCGATGTCGGCCACACGCTGATCGTCGGCCCGACCGGCGCGGGCAAGTCGGTGCTGCTCGCGCTAATGGCGATGCAGTTCCGCCGCTACGAGAACGCCCAGGTCTTCGCGTTCGACTTCGGTGGCTCGATCCGCGCCGCCACGCTGGCGGCGGGCGGAGACTGGCAGGATCTCGGGCTGTCCGACGACGGCGACGGCAGCGTCCAGCTACAGCCGCTCGCCCGTATCGACGATCCGGCCGAGCGCGCATGGGCGGCCGAATGGCTGGCGGCGATCCTCGCCAGCGAAGGCGTCCCCGTCGATCCGCAGGCCAAGGAGCATCTGTGGTCGGCGCTCGGCTCCCTTGCCAGTGCGCCCGTGCCGGAACGCACGCTGACCGGGCTCGCGGTTCTGCTCCAGAGCCAGCAGCTCAAGCAGGCGCTCGCCCCCTATTGCCTTGGTGGACCGTGGGGCCGGCTGCTCGATGCCGAGGTCGAACGGCTCGGCGAAGCGTCGGTGCAGGCGTTCGAGACGGAGGGCCTGGTTGGCGGCGGATCAGCCGCCTCCGTCCTGTCCTACCTGTTCCACCGGATCGAAGGCCGGCTGGACGGCTCGCCGACGCTCATCATCATCGACGAGGGCTGGCTGGTTCTCGACACCCCCGACTTCGCAGCCCAGCTCCGCGAATGGCTTAAGACCTTGCGGAAGAAGAACGCCAGCGTCGTTTTCGCCACGCAGAGCCTGGCCGACATCGAAACCTCTAACATCGCGCCGGCCATCATCGAGAGCTGCCCGACGCGCATCTTCCTGCCGAACGAGCGCGCCGCCGAGCCGCAGATCGCCGCCATCTACGAACGGTTCGGCCTCAACGCTCGCCAGATCGAAATCCTCAGCCGGGCCACGCCCAAGCGCGACTATTACTGCCAGTCGCGGCGCGGCAACCGGCTGTTCGAGCTGGGGCTAGGCGAGGTCGCGTTGGCCTTCGCCGCCGCGTCTTCCAAGACCGATCAGCTCCGCATCGCCGAACTGGTCGAGACCCACGGCCGCGAGCGCTTCGCCGCCGAATGGCTGCGCCATCGCGGCCTGGCCTGGGCGGTCGATCTTCTTCCCGAACCCCAACTCGATCCGCTGGCCGGTCGCCGGGAAGATGCCGGCCAGCTCCCCCTTGCCTTGAAGGACACGACCCCATGAAACCCAATATCCTGCGCCGCGCCATGCTGGCCGGCGCCATCGCCACATCGAGCATGATCGGCATCACCGCCGCCACGCCGGCGCACGCTCAGTTCGGCGGGATCGTCTATGACCCGACCAATTATGCGCAGAACGTGCTGACGGCCGCGCGGTCGCTCCAGCAGGTCAACAACCAGATTCAGCAAATCCAGCAGCAGGCGACCAGTCTCGTCAACGAGGCGCGCAACCTGGCTTCGCTGCCGTTCAGCTCGCTCCAGCAGTTGCAGCAGCAGGTGCAGCGCACCCAGCAGCTTCTCGGCGAGGCGCAGCGCATCGCTTATGACGTGCAGAACGTCCAGCAGGTGTTCAACGGCCGCTACAAGGGCGCGGCGCTCACCGGCACCCACGCGCAGATGGTCGCCAACGCCAATGCCCGCTGGGAGGATAGCGTCGGCGCCTTTCAGGATGCCTTGCAGGTGCAGGCCGGCGTCGTCGGCAACATCGAAGGCGCCCGCACGACGATGTACAGCCTGGTCTCGGCCAGCCAGTCGGCGACCGGCGCGCTCCAGGCGACGCAGGCGGGCAACGAGCTCCTCGCGCTGCAATCGCAGCAGCTCGCCGACCTCACCGCCGCGGTCGCGGCGCAGGGCCGGGCGCAGGCGCTGCAATCCGCCCGCCAGGCGGCCGAGGAGGCCGAAGGGCGCGAGCGGTTCCGCCGCTTCATGGGCAACTGAGACGCCCGATGTCGCGCACGGCGAAGATCGCAGGGGTGGCGGCGCTGGCCGGGCTGATGATGACGGTGGCGATCGTCGCCGCCGTCCAGCCCGATGAGCCTGCGCCCGCGCCCCCGCTCTTCCTGCCGGCGGACGAAGGCCAGGCCAGGCTCGCCCGCGAGCTGGATCGCTGCGCCTCGCTCACCAAGCCGGATAGTGGCTGCGAGGCGGCCTGGGCCGTCAACCGCCGCCGCTTCTTCCGCCAGGACGAGCCCCCGCCCGAGATCGAGCGCGGCAGCGACACGGCGCCGGATGAAGGCACCCGGCCATGAACGACACCGGCGTTATCGACAATTTCCTCAACATCTTCACCGGCTACATCGACTCAGGCTTCGGCCTGCTCGGCGGCGAGGTCGCGTTCCTCTCGACCACGCTGATCGCCATCGACGTAACGCTCGCCGGCCTGTTCTGGGCCTGGGGCGCGGACGAGGACGTGCTTCAGCGCCTCGTCAAGAAGACGCTCTACATCGGCACCTTCGCTTTCATCATCGGCAATTTCTCGCTGCTCGCGACCATCGTGTTCGAGAGCTTCGCCGGGCTCGGCCTCCAGGCCAGCGGCGGGGCGATGACGATCGACGAGTTCATGAAGCCCGGCACGATCGCGGCGAAGGGGCTCGAAGCCGCCAAGCCGCTGCTCGATGCGGCGGGCCAGTTCTCCAGCCTTTGGGCCGTGTTCTCCAACCTCGCGCTGATCCTCGTGCTGCTGCTCGCCTGGGTGATCGTGGTGCTCGCCTTCTTCATCATCGCCGTGCAGGTCTTCATCACGCTGATCGAGTTCAAGCTGGTGACGCTGGCCGGCTTCGTCCTGCTGCCCTTCGCCTTCTTCAACAAGACCGCCTTCATGGCCGAGAAGGTGCTGGGCCATGTCGTCTCGACCGGCATCAAGGTGCTGGTGCTCGCCGTCATCACCGGCATCGGCACCACCTTGTTCAGCCAGTTCACCGGCGCTGCCCTCGGCCCCGCGCCCGACATCAATCAGGTCATGGCCATCGCGCTTGCCGCGCTGTCGCTGCTGGGCCTGTCGATCTTCGGCCCCAGCATTGCGAACGGCATCGTCTCGGGCGGCCCGCAGCTCGGCGCGGGTACGGCGGCCGGGACCGCGCTGGCGGCAGGCGGCGCGCTGATCGGAGGCGCCGCCGCCGCACGCCTTGGCGTGGGCGCGGCCGGGTCCGCAGTCGGTGCGGCCGGCCGGATGACCGGCGCCGCCGCGCGTGGTGGCGCTCAGATGGCAGGCGGTGCCACCAGCGCCTACAGCCTCGGCTCGTTCGGCAAGAGCGGTGCAGGCGCTGTTGCGGGCGGCATGGCCGCTGTCGGCCAAGCGGCGGCGGGAAGCGCGGCGAACGCCGTCCTTTCGCCCTTGCGCAAGGCGGCCGCCAAGGGCGGCGAGGCGATCAAGTCCAATTTCCGCTCCGGCGCCCGTGCCGGATTCACCGCAACCGGCGGCACGATCACCGGCGGGCCGGCATCCGCCGCCCCGGCGGCTGCAACCGCTGGCGGTTCCGCGTCGGCCGGCGCATCCGCCCAGCCTGAATGGGCCGCCGCGATGAAACGCCGCCAGGCCGTCAGCCACGGCGCGACCGTCCTCGCCCACACCATGAAGGCTGGCGACAGCCACGGCGGCGGCGCCGGTCCCGACATCAAAGAGAAGGACTGACCTCCCATGTTCCGACGCCCCACCATCCGCTACGGCCAGACGCCCGAACCCACGACACCCTATCAGCGCGCAGCCCAGCAATGGGACGACCGCATCGGCTCCGCGCGCGTGCAGGCGAAGAACTGGCGCCTCGCCTTCTTCGGCGCGCTGGCGCTCTCGGGCGGCCTTTCCGCCGGTCTCGTCTGGCAATCGGCGCGTGGGCATATCGTGCCCTGGGTGGTGCAGGTCGATCGGCTCGGCGAGGCCCAGGCCGTCGCCCCCGCCGAGGCGGGCTATCGCCCGACCGATCCGCAAATTGCGTTCCATCTCGCCCGCTTCATCGAGCAGGTCAGGGCGATCCCGGCCGATCCGGTGATCGTCCGCCAGAACTGGCTGCGCGCCTACGACTTCACGACCGATCGGGGCGCGGTGGCGCTCAACGACTACGCCCGCGCCAACGACCCCTTCGCCAATGTCGGCCGGGTGCAGGTCGCGGTGGACGTGTCGAGCGTGATCCGGGCATCGCCCGACAGCTTC
>NZ_JAVHPD010000068.1:0-11587 GCF_036170395.1 Sphingobium sp. | reverse complement strand
GCGCCTGAATGTCGGCTGCGAGGGCTTCGATTTCCTTGGGCTTCACCTTCCGCACATTGAGGTCGGAAGTAAGCGCTGTTTCCCTGCCACCTTGCGTGTTTGGGTGATTCAGGCAGACGCTGGGTTGGATGGAAGACGACAACCCTACGAGCGCACTGGACACCCGCACTGGAGTGGCTCGGGAGCCTGTTGGCCGCCCTGAGGTTCTGCGCAGTATGGCTGGCCGACGGAGGATTTGGACGCTGGAGCAGAAGCTGGCGATCGTGGCCGAGATGGAGCGCTGCGACAACATAGCCGCGTATTCACGCCAGTACGATATTCCGACGTCATTGCTCTACACCTGGCGGCGGGAGTTCCGCTATGCCCTTGCAGCCCGGCAGGTGGCAGACCCTGATAGTGATCACGCGCCGATGTTCGTGCCGGTCGTGGCCGATAGTCCCAAGCCAAAGTCGCACGATGTAGCAATCGAGGTTGAGCTTGGCGGCGCGGTGGTTCGGATCGGTCGAACGGCGAGCCCCGGGTTGGCGACTGCGGTGATTGAGGCTCTTCAGGTGCGGCGTTGATCGGTCCTGGTTCAGGCGCGCGGGTGATGGTGGCAACGCGGCCGGTGGATTTCCGTAAAGGTCCTGATGCCCTGGCTGCACTGGTCAGCGCCGAGTATGGCGGCGACCCGTATTCCGGGGTGATCTATGTCTTTCGCGCGAAGCGGGCTGACCGGATCAAGCTGGTCTGGTGGGATGGCACTGGCCTGTGCCTGATGGCCAAGAGACTGGAGTCCGGCGGCTTCAAGTGGCCCGGCATCCAGGATGGTGTGATGCGCGTGACGGCAGCCCAACTCGGCGCCTTGCTGGAAGGTCTGGACTGGCGCCGGGTGCATGGCGGACGCCGTCCGATAGCGCCGCAGATTGCCGGTTGACGGGGCTTTCGTCAGCTGATTCACTGCCATTATGCTGATAGAAGCGGACCTGCCGGAAGACCTCGAAGCGCTACGCGCATTCGCGCTTGAGCAGTCCCGCTTGCTCGCCGAGGAACGTGCAGCAGCTGCCGATCTCGCGACCGCAAAGAGCGAAGCGGAAGCAGAGATAGAACGACTGCAGTCTATCCTCGATGCCTTCCTGCGCCACCGTTTCGGCCGCAGGTCCGAGCAGCTCGATCCCGACCAGCTCCAGCTTGGCCTTGAGGATGTTGAGGCGGCACTTGGCGCAGCCCGTGCGGGGCGTGAAGCTGCATCGGCCCGTTCTAAGGGCGATCGTCCGCGCAAAGCCAACCGCGGTTCGCTACCAGCACATTTCGAACGGATCGAGCAGGTCGTCGATGTCGAAGGCATCGACGGCTTTCGGGCCTGCCCGTGCTGCGGCGGCGGGCTGCATCAGATCGGCGAGGATGTCTCCGAACGGCTTGATGTCGTGCCGACCACGTTCCGTGTTTTGGTCACCCGTCGGCCTCGTTATGGCTGCCGCTCGTGTGAGAGCGCGGTCGTCCAGGCCCCGGCACCGGCTCATATTGTCGAAGGCGGCATCCCCACCGAAGCCCTGATCGCACAGGTGCTGGTCGCCAAATATGCTGATCATCTGCCGCTCTATCGGCAGGCCCAGATCTACGCCCGCCAGGGCATCCAGCTGGATCGCTCGACTCTTGCAGACTGGGTCGGGCGGGCCGCCTGGTATCTTCGCCCGCTGCGTGACCATATCCTCGAACGACTGCGACGATCCGAGCGGCTGTTTGCCGACGAGACGACAGCGCCAGTGCTCGATCCTGGCCGAGGGCGGACCAAGACGGGCCAGCTATGGGCGTATGCCCGCGATGATCGATCATGGGGCGGCATCGATCCACCGATGATCGCCTATGTCTATGCAGCCGACCGCAAGAGCGAACGCGCCGAAGCGCATCTGGGTGACTTTGCAGGTATCCTGCAGGTCGACGGCTATGGCGGATATACCGCGCTCGCCAAGCGGCAGCATCAGATCAAACTTGCATTCTGCTGGTCGCATGTTCGGCGCAAGTTCTTCGACCTCGCCGACAAGTCGCCGGTTGCCACCGAGGTGCTGAAGCGCATCGCCGGGCTCTATGCCATCGAGAGCGAGGTCCGCGCCACCAATGCCGACCACCGCCGCGCGGTCCGCAACGAACACGCCCATGTCATTGTCGATGACCTGCGCAATTATCTGGAAGCGCGGCTCCGCCAGGTCAGCGCCAAGAGCAAGCTGGCCGAGGCCATCCGCTATGCATTGACCCGTTGGGACGGCCTCACCGTATTCCTCCACGATGGGCGCGTCGAGCTCGACACCAACACAGTAGAACGGTCGATCAGGCCCTTGGCCCTCAATCGCAAGAACGCCCTGTTCGCCGGATCAGACGAGGGCGGCGATAACTGGGCCGTCATCGCCACGCTGATCGAGAACTGCAAGATCTCCGGCATCAACCCGCATACTTGGTTGACCGACACGCTCACCAAACTCGCCAATGGTTATCCCGCAAACAGTGTCGGTGACCTCATGCCCTGGACCGAAGTGGGCTGAGAACATCGCTTACGGTTGATCTCGGCGACGAGTTCGTTGAGCGCGACGCGGGCGCGCTGGTAGAGCTCGTCGACCCGCTCCTGCACGAACGGATCGTGGTTCGACAGGGCCCACAATTCGGGAAAGACACGGCTGGTCTTCTTGGTCGTGATGTCGTCGAGAATGAGCACGATCAGCTTTTCGAGCCGCGTGTCCGCCGACTCGGTCGGTTCATGGACGATCACGTCGAACGCGTCTTCGTAGCTGCTGATGATCGCGTTGAGCAACTCGCGGAGCAGCTCTTCCTTGGACTTGAAATAATAAGCGAGATTGCCTGCCTTCATTCCGCATTCGGACGCGATGCGGCGCAGGGTCAGCGCCTTCGAACCCTGTTCGACAAGGATCTTCAGCGCGGCATAGAGAATTTGCTCGAGCCCCTCCTGGCCGCGCGCATAGCCACCTTCCCGCGGCGTGATCTTCAGGTCGGGAACAAATGATTCGGTCAACCGGACTACCCCAAGGCACTGATCTCCAAGCCCTAATGTCGCCGGCTCGCGGCAACAAGGCGAACCAGTATCTTTGACGCTTGACATAATTTGGTCAAACGACAAACATTCATCTCGACGCATCGGAGTCGGTGGGGTCTCGGGAGGGTTGTCGTCGATGAACGTGAGAAGATTTCTCGGGGCGGTCGCCCTGACCGTGCTGGCCGGATCCGCACAGGCCGCGAGCTATCCCGAGGCGTTGCCGAGCGAGCCCATCCCCAGCGTCGTCGAGTTGCAGGCGCAATATCCGGCGAGCTGGGTCTATGTGCAGGACCTGCATTTCAACAGCCTGCCCGACGGTCGCGCCGCGATCGTCGACGTCGCCGCCGACGTCAGCGCCTTCAAGGGACAGGTGCCGGTCGCACAGTTCGGCACGCTGCTGCCCGCAACGACCAAGCCCGAAATCTACGTCGCGGAAACCTTCCATGCGCGCATGACCCGCGGCGAGCGCACCGACGTCATCACCATCTGGGACAAGGCGACGCTCAAGTCCAAGGGCGAGATCGTGCTGCCGGGCGGCAAGCGCGGCCAGTTCGTTACGCTGCGCAACAGCTTTCAGCTGATCAATGGCGAGAAATGGGCGCTGTTGTTCAACTTCACCCCCGGCTCATCGGTGTCGGTGATCGATCTGGACGCGCGCAAGATCCTCAACGAGATCGACCTGCCGGGATGCTCGCTTGTCTATCCGACCGGCGCGCGCGGCTTCATGTCACTATGCGCCGACGGCACGATGACCAGCATCGAGCTCGATGCCGATGCCAAGGTCGTCACCAGCAGCACCAGCAAGGCGATCAACGACATCGATCATGACCCGATGTTCATGACCCCGGCGATGGTCGGCAAGACCGCCTGGTTCGCGACCTTCAAGGGCAATATCCACGGCATCGACCTGACCAACGCCAAGGCCCGCGACCTGGGCGTCTTCCAGATGCCCAAGGAGAAAAGTGCCGAGGGCGAATGGCGGCCGGGCGGCTGGCAGGTGATCAGCGCCGATGCGGCGGGCAGGATCTATGTCCTGATGAATCCGGCCGGCAAGGAAGGCAGCCACAAGGACGGTGGCAGCGAGGTGTGGGTCGTCGATCCCGCCAAGAAGCAGCGCGTCGCCCGCATCCCGCTCCAGAACCCGGCGGTGTCGGTCGAGGTGACGGCGCAGAGCGCGCCGCTGCTGGTCGCATCGCGCACCGACGGTTCGCTCGACGTCTACGACGCTACCAGCGGCGCCTTCCAGCGCACCCTGGCGCAGGTCGTACATGATCCGATGACGATGACGGCGTCGCGGTGAGCGGGGTGGCCGCTCCGCTCGCTCTCTTTCTGGCGGTGGTCCTGCTGACCGCGGCGGCGCACAAGCTCGTCGCGAGAGATCGGCTCGCCGCCGCCGCTGCCCGGCTGGCCGGGGTATCCCCTGCGCTCGGCCAGCCGCTCAGCTTCGCCGCCGCCGCGGTCGAGGCGGGCGCCGGGCTCGCGCTGGTCCTGCCGACCGCGCGCCCGGCGGGCGCTCTTGTCGCCGCCTTGCTGTGGTCCGCCTATACGGTGCTGCTGCTCCGCGCGCACCGTGCTGGCCGGGCGTTCGATTGCGGCTGCAGCTTCGGCAGCCAGGCGAAGGTCGCGAGCCTCTATCCGGCCAACCGGGCGGGCATGCTCGCGGGGCTGGCGGCGATCGCCGTTGTGCTCCCCGCCGCCATGCCGGGCGTGCTCGACCTGTTCGCGGCGCTCGCCTTCTTCGCCCTTTATCTGGCCGCCGGCGAACTCGCCGCGGTTCCCTCCACTGTCAGGAGCGTCGCTCGATGACCGGTTTTGCCCTCGCGTCTCAGATCATGTTGTGGATCGCCGTCGGCGTCCTCGGCGTCCTGGTCATGGCGCTTGCCCGCCAGGTCGGCGTGCTGCACGAACGCATCGCCCCGGCCGGTGCGCTGACCCTGCACCAGAAGGTGTCGGTCGGCGACAAGGGACCGGAGATGGAGCTGACCGCGCTCGACGGCCAGCCGGTCCGCATCGGCGGCGTGCGGCAGGGCCGCAGCCAGTTGCTGTTCTTCCTCTCGCCCGACTGCCCGATCTGCAAGACGCTGATGCCGGTGCTGCGCTCCGCCGCCCGCGCAGAGGCGCACTGGGTCGATACCGTCCTGGCCAGCGACGGCGAGGAATCCGAGCATCGCCGGCTGGTGATGAAGCAGGACCTGGCGGGCATTCCCTATGTCCTGTCGGAAGCGCTGGGCCGGTCGCTGGGCGTGTCGAAGCTGCCCTATGCGGTGCTGATCGACGAGCAGGGCAAGATTGCCTCGCTCGGTCTCATCAACAACCGCGAGCATCTCGAGAGCCTGTTCGAGGCCAAGGAGCGCGGCGTCGCTTCGATCCAGCAATTCCTGGCCGGCGCCTGAGCGCGATACGAGAAAAGGGGCCGATACGATGAAAGACATGGACAGTTTCGCCGAACGCGCGGTGCGCAGGGTCGCCAGCCGCACCTCGCGGCGCAGCCTGCTGACGCTGATCGGCGGCGCGATCACCGGCGCGGCGATCATCCCGGTGCTGCCGGTATCGCGTGCCGTCGCGTCGACCCACGGCGGTGGCAAGAGCGGTCTTCCGCCGCAGACGACCGGCAATCCGCAGGACCCGGGCGACCAGACCCAGTGCGATTACTGGCGCTACTGCGCGATCGACGGTTTCCTCTGTTCGTGCTGCGGCGGCACCGCCAGTTCCTGCCCGCCAGGCACCGAAATGTCGCCGATCACCTGGATCGGCACCTGCCTGAACCCGGCCGACAAGCGGTCCTACATCGTCAGCTACAATGACTGCTGCGGTAAATCTTCGTGCGGGCGGTGCCTGTGCAACCGCAACGAGAGCGACCGGCCGATGGTGCGCCCGCAGGCGAACAACGACATCAACTGGTGCCTCGGCACCGAGTCCGGTTCGGTCTATAACTGCTCGACCGCCATCATTCTCGGCACGGCGCTCGAGACCAAATGACGATGCGCCGCCTGGCCGTCCTGTCGATCGCGTCGGCGCTCGCGGTGTCGCCGTCGAGCATAGCCCTGGCAGCCGTGGACGGCGCGCAGATCTACCATCGCTGTGCCGCCTGCCATCTGCCGACGGGCAAGGGCGTGCCTGGCGCCTTCCCGCCACTGCAGGCCGGCGTCCGCGCTCTGGCGGGCACTCCTGCCGGACGTCGCTATCTGTCCCTCGCGGTGATCAAGGGGTTGGCTGGTCCGCTCACGGTCGAGGGTAAGACCTATCGCGGAATGATGCCTGCCCAGAGCGGCCTCAATGACGAGGCGGTTGCGGCGGTGCTCACCCATGTCACCGCAACGGTGGCGAGCGGCAACAAGGCGGTGAAACCCTTTACCGCCGCCGAAGTAAAATTGGCGCGAGACAGCGGAGCTGGCCTCGACGCCGCTGCCGTCGCCCGCCTCCAGCCTAAGCTGTCCGGCAAATGAGGGCGGCGGTGGCTGTTGCGATCCTCGCGATCGGGATGGCTGCCGGGGCGGCTGCGGCGATCGGGACGGCGATGGCCGGCGTGCCCAACCCGCAACGCGCGCATATCAACTGGATGATCAAGTGCCAGGGCTGTCATCGTCCCGATGGCACCGGCAGCCCGACGTCCGCGCCGGCAATGGCCGGACAGGTGGCGCAGCTACTGGCGGTGCCCGGCGGGCGGGAGTTTCTGGGCCGGGTGCCCGGCGTCGCGACGACGCCCTTGCCCGACGACGAACTCGCCGAATTGCTCAACTGGACGCTGCTGACCTTCGATAGGGAGCATGTGCCGGCGGGGTTCCGGCCCTACACGTCAGACGAAATTCGGAAGCTGCGGGAAAAGCCGCTCCGGATCGAGGCGGCTGAGACGCGTGCGCGTCTCGTTGCCGACCTCGAGATGCGCAAGCGCATCGATCCAATCAAAAGGGAAAAAGAGGAACGTCAATGAGGATATCGAATTTTTCGCGGCGGTCGACGCATGCGCTGGTCCTGCTGCTGTCGGGGTTGTCGAGCCAAGCGCTGATGGCGCAGGTTACGGCAGAGACGGCAGTCGCGGCCGGCGATCAGGAGATCGTCGTCACCGCCCAGAAGCGCAGCGAGCGGCTGCAGGACGTTCCCATTTCGGTTTCCGCGATCGGCGGCGACGCCGTCCGCAAGCAGCGGCTGACCTCGGCCGACGACCTCGTCAGCAAGGTCGCCAATCTGCAGCTGACGTCCACCGTCGGCGACGGCACCCCGATCTTCGCGCTGCGCGGCGTTTCGATGTCGGACTACAGCCTCAACCAGTCTGGCCCGGTCGCGACCTATTATGACGAGGTCTACAAAGGCAATTTCGCCTTCCTCGGCGTCGCGCTGTACGATCTGGAGCGGGTCGAGGTGCTGCGCGGTCCGCAAGGCACGCTCTACGGCAAGAACACCACCGGCGGCGCGGTCAACCTGATCAGTCGCAGGCCCGAGATCGGCAACAGCGACGGCTATCTCAACCTGGGCTATGGCAATTACAATCGGCGCGAAGCCAATGGTGCGATCAACCTGCCGCTGGGCGATACGCTGGCGGCACGCGTGGCCTTTACCGCTGCTCGCGCGAACGGCTGGTTCAAGAATCTGCTGCCCGGCAAACCGGACCTAAATGCGACCCGCGAATATGCGGTGCGCGGATCGCTGCTCTGGGAACCCAGCGACGGCGCCTCCTTCCTGCTGCGCGCGTCGACCAGCTATCAGAACCCCCGGAATTACGGCATCTTCGCCGCACCGGGCCCCGATGGCGTGGGCGCGGGCCTGTATGAATCGCTCGGCCAGGGAACGAGCTATTTCCGCACCGGAGTTGGGCGGCGGGAGATCGAGTCCAACTATACGCCGCGCCGCCGCGCCCGGACCTATGCGGTCGCCCTGACCTCGACCTTCGACATCGGCAACGACCTGTCGATCGTGTCGGTGTCGTCGTGGGACAAGGGACGTCTGAACTTCGGCGAGGACACCGACGGCGCGCCGAACAAGACGCTGGAGATCTTCTACGGCGACCGCGCCACCCAGATTTCGCAGGATCTGCGCCTTGCCAGCGGGTTCGGAGGGCCGTTCGAGTTCATCCTCGGCGCTTATTACAACCGTGAGAAGGTGTTCAACACGACCGACTTCGGCATTTTCAAGGATGCCGATATCGACGGCAACGGCACGGTCGATGCGGCCGATTGCGCGGCGGGGCTGCCGGCGGCGTGCAGCGTCGTCAATCGCTTCGATCAGTTGAAGCACAGCTATGCGCTGTACACCGACATGCATTATGATGTCGGAGCAGGCTTCACCCTGCGCGGCGGCCTGCGCTTCACCCGCGACGATGGCAGCCAGACGGGGCTGATCTCGGACGCCATCGGCGCCGATGGCGTTCTGGTCGCGAACCTGATCCCCTCGACCGACCTGCGGTTCAAGAACAACAACCTGTCGGGCAAGATCGGCATCGACTACAAGATCGACCGCGATACGCTGCTGTACGCCAATTACAGCCGCGGCTACCGCGCCCGCAGTTTCAACGCTCAGGCCTTCTTCGATCCGTCGGAAGCATCGGTCGCCAAGCCCGAGACCATCGACGCATTCGAGGGCGGCGCGAAGATGCAGTTCGCCGACCGGCGGGTGACGCTGAACGTCGCCGGCTTCTATTATCTCTACAAGAACCAGCAGTTCATCAGCATCAGCCCGCTGACGGCGGCGCAGACCCTGGTCAACCTCGACAGGTCGCGCATCTATGGCGGCGAGGCCGAGCTCAGCATCAGGGCCAGCGAGTGGATCAGCGCACGGGCCGGCCTCGGCCTGCTCAATGCGCGCATCAAGAAAGGCGTGCTGAGCGGCGTCGACATCAGCGGCAACAAGCTGTCGAACGCGCCGTCGATGAACGCCAATGGCGGCCTGGATATCACCCTGATGGACGAGGATGCCGGCAAGATCAGCATCCATCCCGATATCAGTTATGTCTCCAGCCAATATTTCGAGGTGTTCAACACGCCGCGCCTGAAGCAGGGCGGCTATACGATGTTCGGCGGCCATATCGACTTCGAACGCGGGCCGTTCACCGCATCGGTGTGGGGCAAGAACCTGACCAACCGATATTATCTGACGTCGCGGGTCGATCTCGTCGGCGGGTTCGGCTTCGACTACAACCATGTCGGAGCCCCGCGCACCTACGGCCTGACCGTCGGATACAAGTTCTAGCTTCGAGGAGAGAGCCGGGCCGGCCGCCAAGGCGGGACGGCCCGGCCGAGGAGAGTAAGATGTCGGACTACAAGCTCTTGATCGGTGGCCGTCTCGTCGACGGCGCCGCGACGATGGACGTGATCAACCCGGCGACCGAAGAGGTGCTGGCAACCTGCCCGCGCGGATCCGAGGCGCAGCTCGACGAAGCCGTCGCGGCGGCGAAACAGGCTTTCCCCGCCTGGGCCGCCAAGCCGATCGCCGATCGCCGCGCGCTGATCCTGAAGCTGGCCGACGCGATCGAGAAAGACGCCGAGGCGCTCGCCCGGCTGCTGACCCAGGAACAGGGCAAGCCGCTGGCCGAGGCGACCGCCGAGATCGCCTATACCCAGGCGTTCATTCGCCAGCTCGCCACCCACGACCTGCCGGTCAAGGTGCTGGAGGACAGCGACCATCGCCGGATCGAGCAGCGCCGCCGCCCGCTGGGTGTCGTCGGCGCGATCATCCCGTGGAACTTCCCGGTGCTCATCGTCGCCTTCAAGCTGCCGCTGGCGCTGCTCGCGGGCAATACGGTGGTGGTGAAGCCAGCCCCGACCACGCCGTTGACGACGCTCAAGCTGGGCGAGTTGATGGCCGAGATCTTCCCGGCCGGCGTCGTCAACGTCATCACCGACCAGAACGACCTGGGCGGCAAGCTGTCGACCCATCCCGACGTGGCGAAGATCAGCTTCACCGGATCGACCGAGACCGGCCGCAAGGTGATGGCGAGCGCGGCGTCGACCATCAAGCGGATCACCCTGGAACTGGGCGGCAACGACGCCGCTATCGTGCTGGGCGACGTCGATCCGGTCGAGGTCGCGCCGGGCATCTTCGGTGGCGCCTTCATGAACGCCGGTCAGGTCTGCCTCGCGATCAAGCGGGTCTATGCCCATGCCGATATCTACGACGCGCTCTGCACCGAACTCGGACGACTGGCCGAGGAGGCGATCGTCGACGACGGTCTGAAGCAGGGCGTCCAGATCGGCCCGCTGCAGAACGCTGCGCAATATGAGAAGGTGAAGGCCTTCCTCGACGATGCCCGCGCCAACGGCACCATCGTCGCCGGCGGCACGGTCGAGGACCGGCCAGGCTATTTCATCCGGCCGACCATCGTCCGCGACATCAGCGACGGCACGAAGCTGGTTGACGAGGAACAATTCGGCCCGATCCTGCCGGTGATCCGTTACGAGGATGAAGAGGACGCGCTGGCGCGCGCCAATGCGTCGACCATGGGCTTGGGCGGTTCGATCTGGTCGACCGATCGGGAGGCGGCGCGCGACCTGGCGGGGCGCATGGACAGCGGCACGGTCTGGATCAACAAGCATCTCGACTTCGGCCCCCATGTTCCGTTCGGCGGGGCGAAGCAATCGGGCCTCGGCGTCGAGTTCGCCGAAGAGGGGCTGCATGAGTTCACCCAGATCCACGTGATCAACGAGGCGAAGTGACGATGATCGACGTTGGCGATCGTCCCGCATCGTTCAATTTCACCCGCGACGTCGTCGGGCATTGGGCCTCCGTCCGGCCCGATGCGCCCGCGATGGTCTGGACCGACCCGACCGGCACGGTGATCCGCCGCAGCTTCGCCGACATGGCGGCGGCGGCGGCGCGAGCGGCGGCGGTGCTGGCCGATGTCGGCGTCGGGCGCGGGGACACCGTGCTGATCCTGCTCAACCGCGAGATCGAGTGGTGGGAACTGATGCTCGGCTGCATCGCGATCGGCGCGATCGCATCGCCGGGTACGACCCAGCTGATGGCCAAGGACATCGCCTATCGCTACGAGGCCGCCGCCGCGCGGTGCGTCGTGGCGAGCGGCGACATGGCCGGGCGGGTCGAGGCGGCGCTGGTCGATTGCGATGTCGCGCGCCTTCATATCGGCGGCGCTCGGGATGGGTGGGGCGACTACAGCACATTGCGTGCGACGGTGACGCCGATCGCCGAGACGGCGGACACCGGCTTCGACGAGGATGCGCTCTGCTATTTCACCAGCGGCACCACCGGCCAGCCGAAGATGACGATCCATTCGCATGGCTATACCCTGGCGCACCGGATCACCGGTTCCTACTGGCTCGACCTGAAGCCGGATGATCTACACTGGAATCTGTCCGACACCGGTTGGGCCAAGGCGGCATGGAGCAGCCTGTTCGCGCCCTGGCTAATGGGCGCTGCGATCTTCGTCTATCATGCGCCGAGCTTCGATCCGGTGGCGACGCTCGACCTGCTCGAGACCATGCCGGTGACGACGCTGTGTGCGGCGCCGACTGCCTATCGCATGTTCGTGCGCAGCGACCTGAGCGGACGGCGCTTTCGGTCGGAAAGCGCCAGCTTGTTCAGTTGGATGGTCTGGATGGTCATTTTTCACTC
>NZ_JAVHPD010000067.1:0-11808 GCF_036170395.1 Sphingobium sp. | reverse complement strand
GACTGATCAGAACACTTCAAAATCCCCCTTGCAGACGGGGCGGGCCATACGTTTTCCGGGTTAGGGGTTGGTTCAAATTAGTAGGCCTACGCTACTCTGATTTTCGCGCATTTTCGCAGACAAAAGCCCGCTTAGCGGCTCGGAACGCTAAGCGGGCTATTTTCCGTATCGCGGAAAAACCTGCGGACAGCGTTCCGAGTACCGTCCTCAAATCTATTTATCTTCTGCGCTATTTGAGCCGCCGTTTGTGAAAGATGACAGAATGTTGAGCTGCGCCTCACGCATCACGTCAGGAATGATGGCGGGCGATCCTTGGTCACGCAAGAGTGGAAAATTGAAATCCACGCAGAAATGCCAGCGATCATCCCAGCTTTTCCCATCCAGATCATTGATGTCATAGATCAGAAAATGGCTCTTCTCCCTATCTGGCACTCGATGCGCGAAACTTTCGTACAGGGCTTCGCATTTCCGGCTCAAGGCTTTTTCCGCTGCTCGTGATCCTTGTGACATCGCCAATCTGCCATAGGCGAGGACGGATCGTGCTTCGGTCCAGTAGTCCAGGGCATCGGCGGATAGGGCCGGGATATTCGATTTTGCTATTGTATTGTAATTGACGAGGGAGGCGCGTTCTTCCTTGATACGTTCGGCAATTGCCGTCCCAACCAAGCGTTTTATGGTAGGCACGGGGTGTGCATAATCGGGGTCCTCCATCAGTTTCTTCAGAAGAAGCTTTACACCTGCGGCCTGAAAATCGGTCAGTTCCATGAAATCCTCCACATTGTGCGGAGCGGGGTTTCCCCCGCTCCAGACGATTAGCCCTGCGCCGAAGTCGTGGAGGTCGGGGTCTGAGCTTTGGCACCCGCTCGCGCGGCCAGTTCCGCCAGATAAGCCAGACGCTGCTCCTTGTTCATGCCGTTGAACAAAGATGCCATGCGCTCTTCGACCCGCTTTTCCGCTTCATCCTTCATGCGGGCCATGCGCTCCCGTTCGTCGCGCGCTTTCAGCAGATCCTCATAGCGGTCGGCCGCCAATCTATTGACCTGCGCCGTGGCGTCCTTGTTGATGACGCCCAGCAATTCAAGGCCGCCATCCACTACCCGACAGGCGACGGTCACGAACTCTGCCGCGTCTTTAGGCATCGCGAGGGAGGTGGTCACGCGGGATGGAATGGTTTCTGCCAGAAACAGCGTGCGCTTGGTGAGGGCTACAGCCTCGGCGCCGGAGTTTTCGGCCTGAGCAAGCCGCTTCTTGCGGGTAGTGGCCATGGCTAGCGCGCCGCCCTTGTCGAGTATGAAATCGACATGATTGGCGGTAACGCCGAAATGCGCCAAATCCTCCATCGTGTGATGATAGACTTCCATCGAACGATCGGGCACCCAAATGCGCTGCTCCACGCCATTGCAATCGGTGAAGGTCTGTTGCGGGTCCGGATGGGGTTCCCCGAAAATTACCTTGATCCACTGACCATAGGTGCTGGCATTTTCCACATATGTCAGTCCATGCTCGTCAAATATGCCAAGTTGCTCTTCCGCGTTCAGATTATCAATGATGTCTTTGATGAGGATGAACCCCTCAACGATCATCTGCGCCAAAGCGCGTGAACCACGAGCGTTCTTGAAGCCGATTTGCTGGGACGTGATACGCGAACGGGCGGTGTTGAGGTCGAGCGAAGAAGTAGAAATGATAGTCACGTGTTTGCCCCTTTCCGAGCAAACGCGCAGGTTATGTGGGGAGCGGATCACACGGATGCACGGCACCGACCACGCCTGAGCGTTGGTTGATGCCGCTGCCTGAGCGGCTGTTAACCGGGGGTCCTTTTAGCCCCGCTGTCACGGCAATCATGGCCGTGGAGCGTTTCCGGTCGGGGTGTCTTGCGACATACGATGCCTAACGCCGCCACCAACAAGCTTTTTGCTCAGGACGATCGACCTGAAAGGTCGAGAAGGCATGAACCCCACAACAGCTATTCCGCAAGCCGTTGTTCAGACATGCGACGGATACCATAAGGCTGAACAACGTCAAGAATAATCAAAGTGAATAAAAATGGTTAGGGAGATTCGCGCGGCTGGATTGCAGATTGACGAAAAGCGTTGTCGCAAATTTGATAAGTTGAACGGGCTTACCTTTAAAATTAATCAATAATTTCAAGTTTTTAACATATCAATGCCGTTATTATAATGGTGCCAGGCCATGATCGCCGCCGCGCCGCGATGCGGCCGCCACGCTTCGGCCAGTGCGCGCGTCGCCTTCTCGCTTGGCCGTTCGGGCAGGCCCAATATCCGCCCGACCTCGATCTGCACCGCCAGGTCGCCGGCCGGCCAGATATCGGGCCGCCCTTCAGCGAACAGCAGATAGATTTCCGCCGACCAGCGGCCGATCCCCTTGATCCGCGTCAGCTGCGCGATCGCTTCCTCGTCATCCTGCGGTAGCGCGTGCAGGTCAAGTTCGCCCGACACCACCAGTTCGGCGAGGCTGCGGGCATAGCCCTGCTTCTGGCGGGAGAGGCCGCACGCCCGCAGGGCGTCGAAATCGCGCGTCAGCAGCGTTTCCGGCGCGCAGCCCTCGCCCAGCTCCGCCTCCAGCTTGCGCCACACCGCCGCCGCCGCCGCAACGCTGACCTGCTGCCCCACGATCGTGCGCAGCAGCGTCTCATAGCCGGGCGCGCGCACGCGCGGTTCGGGATAGCCCACTCGCCCCAGGGCCGCGACGAAGCCCGGCTCGATACCCGCGATCGCATCCAGGCTGGCGCGCAACTGTTCGGCGGTAGTGACCATCGTTCCGTTTCCAGCCCTTGATTTCGCGGCGTCCCTCCGCCAGAGCGGCGGGGAAAGTATAAGGGGTTTGGATAGATGCCGAAACTGATCGTGGTCAACCGTGCGGGTGAGGAACAGGCTGTCGAGGGCGACACTGGCCTGTCGGTGATGGAGGTTATTCGCGACAGCGGCTTTGACGAGCTGCTCGCTCTGTGCGGCGGCTGCTGCTCCTGCGCCACCTGCCATGTCTATGTCGATCCCGCTTTCGCCGGCGCGCTGCCCGCCATGAGCGAGGACGAAAATGACCTGCTCGACAGCAGCGACCACCGGAACGACACCAGCCGCCTGTCCTGCCAGGTAACCCTGACCGACGCGCTCGACGGCATGCGCGTGACGATCGCGCCCGAGGAGTGAGGGGCGCCCTCGCAACAGGGATCAGCGCGCCAGACGCAGCACCGCCATCGGCGCTTCGCTCGTCTGCGGCGTGATCGTCCAGACGATCCGCTTGCCCTGCGGCCCCGTCTGCGCGCCATCCTCCTGATTCTGGCTGACGATCTCCGCATCGGTCGTCAGCGTGAAGCGCCCGTCCAGCGCCTTGGCCGCATCCCGCCCGCCGCCCATTCCCGTCGGCCCGGCGCTCTTGTCGAAGCCGATGGAAAAGCCGGGCGCCTTCACCCGCACCCGGCCGTCGCCGCGCAACTCCGCCGCGACGAAAGGCAGCACGATCTGCGCGTCGATGTTGAAGGGGAAGAGGAAGGCGTGGGTCAGCGTGCCGTCGATCGCATAGTCGATCTCGAACTTGCGCGCGCCAAGGTAACGGGCCGAGCGGAAGCCCTTCTCCTTCATGAGCGCGTCGGCGATGGCCTGCATCTGCGCTGCCTCCTCCTTGTCGTCGGCCACGCTGAAATCCTCCTCCTTCGCCGCGATCTGGAGCAGGGCCGGCCCGGTCTCCGCCTCGCCGTCCGCCTCCACCGGAGCGATCCCCTCCTTGCCGCTCTCCGACGCGATGATCTCGCCCTTGTAAGCGAAAGCGAAGCGGCCGTCGGCGCGGATGTCCAGGCTGGATTCGAACTTTCCCGGCGTCACCAGGCAGGCGGACAGGCAGAGCAGCGCGGCGAGCGCCCCCAGCGATCGAAAAACAGATGCCATCGGCCGTTCCCCCAAACGGCCCCCGGCCGCTACCGGCAGGTCGCGGCGTAGAGGGCGATCGCCGCGGCGTTGGAGACGTTGAGGCTCTCCATGCGCGGGCTGATCGGCAGTTTAGCAATAATGTCGCAATGCGCCATGCTGTTGTGGCGCAGCCCCTCGCCCTCCGCGCCCAGCACCAGCGCGACCCGCGATTCCCCGATCGCATCGGCCAGCACCGTGTCGGCGTCGCCATCCAGCCCGATGCGCCAATAGCCCGCCTCGGCAATCTCGTCGAGCGCGCGGGACAGGTTCACCACCCGCACCCAGGGCACCACCTCCAGCGCGCCCGACGCCGCGCGCGCCAGCACCCCCGATTCGGGCGGAGCGTGCCGGTCCTGCGTCACGATGCAGAGCGCATCGAACGCGGCGGCGGAGCGCAGGATCGCGCCGACATTATGCGGATCGGTCACTTGGTCCAGCACCAGGATCGGCCGCTTATCATCCTGCCCTTCCTCCAGCACGTCGCCCAGCCAGACATCGTCCAGCGGCTCGACCTCCGCCACGATCCCCTGATGCGGCGCGTCGGAGGGCACCATGCGGCCCATATCGGCCACATCGGCATAGACGATCGGCAGCACCGGCGGCAGCTCCAGCGCGTTGAGCGCCTCGCGCGTGCCCCATATCTTGCGGACGACGCGGTTGGGATTGGCGAGCGCGGCGGTCACGGCATGGCGGCCGTAAAAACGGGGCAAATTGCCCTTGGGCTTGGCGGAACGATGCGTCTTTTTCATGGGCAAGCTCTTTTCACAGGAGGCCATTGACAGGCAAGCCTCCTTTCGCCATTGAGCCGCCTCCAGCGCAGGAAAGCCTTGCTTCTCTCCCGCGTCAGGCACTGGACAGGTGGCCGAGTGGTTAAAGGCAGCAGACTGTAAATCTGCCCGGGTTTCCCGTACGCTGGTTCGAATCCAGCCCTGTCCACCATCCTCCCCGGCAATAGTTTGCAATGCAACATCGCTCGCGCTTCCGCGTTGGATTGGACAAGATGCGTTCATCCATGGTCCTATATTCCCGCGCGCGATGAGTATTGACCGACGCGATCTGCTACTGGGCGCCCTGTCCGGCGCCCTGACCCTCGTCCGCCCTGCGCGCGCCCTCGCCGCCGATGAGGTCGCGCGGGTCGATGCGCTGATTGCGAAGATGACGCTGGAGGAGAAGGCGGGGCAGATGACCTGCCTCGCCGACAGTTTCCGCCCCTTCAACCCGCCCAATCCGCAAGTCGGCATCCAGGACGAGAAGCGCCTCGCCGAGGAAATCCGCCGGGGCCGCGTCGGCTGTCTCTTCAACGGCATCGGCGTCGCCGGCGCCCGCCGCGCGCAGGAGATCGCGGTCGAAAAGAGCCGGCTCGGCATTCCGCTGCTGTTCGCGGGCGACGTGATCCACGGGCTTAAGACGATCTTCCCCGTCCCCCTCGCCGAAGCCGCCAGCTTCGATCCCGACCTCTGCCAGCGCACCGCCCGCGCCGCCGCTGTCGAGGCGACCGCCGCTGGCCTGCACCTGACCTTCGCGCCGATGGTCGATGTCGCCCGCGACCAGCGCTGGGGCCGGGTGGTGGAGGGGGCAGGGGAGGACGTGACCCTCACCGGCCTCCTGTCCGCCGCCCGCGTGCGCGGCTTCCACGGCCGCGACCTGCGCCGCGACGACGCGCTGCTCGCCTGCCCCAAGCATTTCGCCGCCTATGGCGCGGTCGCCGCGGGCCTGGAATATGGCAATGTCGACATCAGCGAGGAAACGCTGCGCGAAACCCATCTGCCCCCCTTCGGCAAGGCGTTCGCGGCGGGCGCGCTCACCACCATGGCGGCCTTCAACGAGATCAACGGCGTCCCCGCCACCGCCGACGGCGAACTCCTCACCGACATTCTCCGGGGCGAAATGCGGTTTCGCGGCTTCGTCTTTTCCGACTACACCGCCGACGAGGAACTGGTCGCGCATGGCTTTGCCGAGGATGCGCGCGACGCCGCCCGCCTGGCGGTTCTCGCCGGGGTCGACATGTCGATGCAGAGCGGCCTCTATATCCGCTACCTGCCCGATCTGGTGAAGAGCGGCGCGGTGCCGATGGGCACGATCGACGTCGCCGTCCGCCGCATCCTCTATGTGAAGGCCGCCACCGGCCTGTTCGACAATCCCTGGCGATCG
The DNA here is from genome assembly GCF_036170395.1 of Sphingobium sp. Lineage (GTDB taxonomy): Bacteria > Pseudomonadota > Alphaproteobacteria > Sphingomonadales > Sphingomonadaceae > Sphingobium. The sequence continues at coordinate 5,734 of NZ_JAVHPD010000067.1, read as the reverse complement.
CTCGACGAGGAAGCGGAGCGCACCCGCATCTTCACCCCCGCGCACCGCGCCCTCGCCCGCGAAGCCGCCACCCGCTCGATCGTGCTGCTCAAGAATGACGGCGACCTGCTCCCCATCGACCCCGCCAAGGGTCAGAAGATCGCGCTGATCGGCCCCTTTGCCGAGGATCGCGACAATCTCTACGGCCCCTGGGCCTTCTACGGCGATCCCGGCGCGGGCGTGGACATCGCCAGTGGCCTGCGCGCTGCGCTACCCGATCCCTTCCGCCTCACCGTCACGCGCGGCTGCGACATCGCCGCGCCGATCGAGGGCGGCATCGCGCAGGCCGTCGCGGCGGCCAAGGCGGCGGATATTGTCCTCCTCGCCATCGGCGAAGCGCAAGCCATGTCGGGCGAGGCCCAGTCCCGCACCGTCATCGAAATCCCGCCCGCGCAGCAGGCGCTGGCCGACGCGATCGCCACCACCGGCAAGCCCGTCGCCGTGCTGCTGCGCCACGGCCGCGCGCTTGCGCTCCATGGCGGCGTCGCCGACGCGCAGGCGATCCTCGCCACCTGGTTCCTGGGAAGCGAGGCGGGCCATGCGATCGCCGACATAGTGCTGGGGCGGGCCGACCCGTCCGCCAAGCTGCCCGTCAGCTTCCCCTGGGAAAGCGGGCAGGAACCCTTTTTCTACGACCGCAAATCCACCGGCCGCCCGGTCACGGGGGAGGGGCAGACCGAATATAGAGCGCGCTACGCCACCACTGACAACAGCGCGCGCTTCCCCTTCGGCCACGGTCTTGCCTACACCGACTTCGCGCTCGACCAGCTCCGCCTGTCCGACACGGCGCTGCGCTGGGACTCCGCGATCGAAGTCACCGTGCGCGTCACCAACAAAGGCAAGCGCAAGGGCAGCGAAGTCGTGCAGCTCTACACCCGCGACCGCGTCGCCAGCCGCACCCGCCCGATCCGCGAGCTGAAACGCATCGAGCGCGTCACCCTCTCGGCTGGCGAAAGCAAGACCGTCCGCTTTTCCCTATCGCGGGTTGATCTGGAATTCGTCGGCGCCCGCAACCAGCGCCTAGCCGAACCCGGCACCTTCGACCTCTGGATCGGCCAGTCTAGCCTGGGCGGGTTGAAGGCCCAATTCACCTTATTCGCCGCGCCGGTGGAGGCGGGGTAGGGGAGGGCAGGTCTGCGCTGATGGCCGGGATGCGCCCATTACCTTACCTCCGCTGGCATGACGGAGATGGGTGGGAAGCGGACTGGCCGGTTTTGAGAAAGAATATATCAGAAGCGGCCATTCGCCCCGTCAGGAAACATCTATACCGAACGTCACATGTGGATTGGCTCAGCGACCCTGTTCTCGAACGCGACTGAACGGGTGATACTGATCCTCAGGCGACTATCGTCCCGTTCTAGGCCGACGGCATAATCACCCGGCTCGAAATCGAGAAACATGCCTCCATATTGTGGGGCTGGTTCATCTCCTCCGCCAGTCAGCATCTCCCCAGGTCCTATGAAGATGCGGCCACTGGGGAAACAAAGCGAAAACCTGGTAGCAACACCCTCCTCTTCAACGATGTCTAGATCATAAAATCCGTCGCCTCCGAGGCCTACGATCAGCAGGTTACGTAGATTTATCTCGGCTAACTCTTCCGCTGGATCGGCCCACCAATCCACATCGTCATTAAGTCGATGCTTCAACGCTGCTAAATCGTAAACGGCTATGGTGCTTGTGCTGGTGTAAATACCGAATTCTTTCTGTCGGTTAACCGAAACGGCGTCGTCGAAAGCATCGGGGCTTTCCCTCGAAGGAACATATTTCTTTCCGAACCAACGTCGCAACAGACCCATTATTCATCTCCCCTTTCAGAGCTGATTTATCGTGCATTGGCCTTCGGCGCTAGGCAAGGCTACCGGCGAGTATTTCATTCGATACGGCCGTTCCAGTATTACAAGCGGGAACTAGATGTTTTCTATAAGCGGCGGCTTCGATGCGCGGCAAAAGCCCAATTCAATGGCAACTTCTGGTCGTTTGCAGACACTTCCCCTCCCGCTTGCGGGAGGGGCAGCGAGACTTACGCGCGCAGCGCGTTAGTCGTAGCGGGGTGGGCACATCGCCTAGTCTGCCCACCCCCTAACCCCCTCCCGCAGGCGGGAGGGGGAATATTACCAATCTCGTCGTCCTCAGCGCAGCACAGACCCGTTTATACCCTTAACTCCACCGCTTCACCGCAAAACCCGCCGCGCCACCAGCATCCGCGCATAGAGCAACTGGCCGACCGCGATCAGGATCACCAGGATCGGAAAACCCGCCGCCACCACGAACCCTTTCTGCGCGATCAGGTCGGTCGCACCCAGCGTGTAGCCGAACTGCACCAGCACCGCGATCAGGCTGACGAGGAACAGGCTGGCCGCCGCCGCCTTCCTCATCAGCAGCAGCACCGCCCCGATCGTTCCCGCGCCCACCGCGACCGCGTAGGCAATCCATAACCATCCGGGCATTTCAGCGAAGATGCGCGCGCCCACCGGATCGGTTTTGGCGAGTTCCCCAAGGTCCATGCCATATTGCATCGCAAAGGCCGCTACCCCCATGAGGTTCCAGAGCAGCAGGATGATGCCGATGACAAGAACCGAGCGCGGCGTGGACATGGCGAAACCTCCCCTGACGCGGCGGCGAGTCTGCCCCGCACCGCCTTGCCTGCATCATACAGCAATGCGCGTCGATACGATAGCGTGATGAGCGCGCCGATCATCGTCAGCGCGCTGATGGGGCCGGCCGATTTCGCCTGGGCCGACGCCCTGCGCCGCGCCCATTTCCCGCCGGAGCGCAACCATCTGGCCGCCCACATCACGCTGTTCCACCACCTGCCTCCCTCGGCGCTGGCGGAGGTGACGGCCCGCCTTAAAGCGCTCGCCGCCAGCCCGCCGCCCGCAGCGCGCCTGACCGAGGTGATGCTGCTGGGGCGCGGCGTCGCCTTCCGCATCGACAGCCCGGAATTGCTCGCCATGCGCGACGATCTGGCCGATGCCTTCGCCGGCCTGCTGACCCCGCAGGATCAGGCTCGCCCGCGCCTCCACATCACCGTCCAGAACAAGGTCGATCCCGCCACAGCAAAGGCGCTCGCCGAGCAGCTCCGCCGCGACTTCAGCCCCCGCCCGCTCGCCATCGCCGGCCTCGCCGCCTGGCACTATCGCGGTGGGCCGTGGGAGCTGGCGGCGAAGGCGATGTTCAGGGGGTAGAGCACAAGCCGCCAATACTACTCTCCGTCATTCCCGCGACCCGAAGGGCGACCGCAGGTCAAAGCGGGAACCCATCTCCCGACCTTGCATTCGACGATAGGGCGGGAGATGGATCCCCGCCTACGCGGGGATGACGGTAGGCAGGCAACTCGTGCGGCGCGCGCAGCCATATTGCGGGTCGCGCGTTGGGGCGGCGATGCGCACCCTCTGGTTCATCGCCAACCCCCATAGCGGCACCGCCACCGCGCAGAAATGCGCGGCGATCGAGGCCATTTTCGCGGAACATGGCCTGACGCTGGCGGGGCGCACCGCTTTTCCCGACGAGCCGTTGCCCGATGCGGCGGCGCTGGATGCGGCGGGGGCGGATACGGTGGTGCTGTTCGCCGGCGACGGCACGATCAATGCCGCGCTGTGCCGGCTGGCGCGCTGGGACGGGGCGATCCTGATCCTGCCGGGCGGGACGATGAACCTGCTCGCCAAGGCGCTGCACGACAGCCTGGACGTGCCGACGATCATCCATGCCGCGCATGAGCGGGGCCGGCGCGTGGCGCTGCCCTATGTCGAGGCGGGGCCGCATCGCGCCTTTGTCGGCCTGATCGTTGGGCCTGCGGGCAACTGGTATCGCGCGCGGGAGGCGGCGCGGGAACGGCGGGTCGGGGCATTGCTGAGCGCCGCCCGTTCGGCCTGGCGGCGCACCTTCGGCCGGGGCGTGCGGATCGCGGGCGCTCCGGGCCTGCGGCGCGGCTATCAGGCGGTGTTCGTGACGCCCGAGCCGGACGGGCTGGATGTAGCGGGGGTGGACGCGCGCGACTGGGGCGCGATCGCGGAGCTGGGCTGGGCCTGGCTGACCGGCGACTGGGTGAGCGCCCGCGCGGTCGATCATGCTTTGGCCCGCACGCTCCGCATCCTGGGATCGCGCCCGGTGCGCGCGCTGTTCGACGGTGAGCCGGAAATGCTGGAGCCGGGGACGGTCATCCAGGGCGGCATGGGCGCGAAGATGCTGATCGCGACAAAGGCGGCGGCATGATCCGCCTGTTCCATGTCAGCGACCTCCATTTCGGCGCGGAGGACAAGGCCGCGCTCGACTGGTTTCGCGAGCGGACGCTGGCCGAGCAGCCCGACGCGGTGATCCTGACCGGCGACCTCACCATGGCGGCGCGCGCGCGCGAGTTCGCCGCCGCTGCCGCCTGGCTGCGCTCGCTGGAGCGGCCGGTGACGGTGGAGGTCGGCAATCACGATCTGCCCGTCTATAATCCGCTGCTCCGCTTCTTCCTGCCCTATCGCCGCTATCGCGCGCTCGAAGCGATGATCGAAGCGCCGCTCGACCTGCCGGGGGTGACGATCGTGCCGCTCAAGACGACCGCGCGCCTCCAGCTGCGGTTCGACTGGTCGAAGGGGCTGGTGACCGGCCGCGCGCTGCGCCGCAGCCTGGCGCTGATCGAGGCCGCGCCGCAGGGCGACGTCATCCTGGTGACTGCGCATCATCCGCTGGTCGAGGGCGGCACGCGGATGGACGGGCGGACGCGCGGCGGGCGGAAGGCGCTGGCGGCGCTGGCCGGGGCGGGCGCGCAGGCGGTGCTGACCGGCCATGTCCATGATCCGTTCGACCGGCCGATCACGGCAGCGGGCCGCGCCATCCGCCTGATCGGCGCGGGCACGCTGTCGGAACGGGTGCGCAGCGCGCGGCCATCTTATAATGAGCTGCGGATCGCGGCCGGGGCGATCGATGTGACGCCGCATTTCATGGCCGACGCGCCGGCCGCTTGATCCCCCGCGCCCCCGCGCCTACACCTCCCGCCCATGACCTACGCCCCCTATCCGGCGCTTCGCCTGCGCCGCACGCGCGCCACGGCCTGGAGCCGGGCGATGCACGCCGAAAACCGCCTGTCGCCCGCCGATTTCATCTGGCCCTTGTTCGTGACGGAAGGGCAGGGGGCGGAGGAGCCGATCGGCGCGCTGCCGGGCGTGTCGCGCTGGTCGGTGGATCGGATGGTGGCGCGGGCGAAGGAGGCGCGCGACGCCGGCATCCCGTGCCTCGCGCTCTTCCCTAACACCCAGCCCGAACGGCGTAGCGACGATGGCGCGGAGGCGCTCAATCCCGACAATCTCATGTGCCGCGCGATCCGCGCGATCAAGGACGCGGTGCCCGACATCGGGGTGCTGACCGACGTGGCGCTCGACCCCTATACCGCGCATGGGCAGGACGGGCTGCTCGATCCCGACGGCTATGTCGTCAATGACGCGACCGTGGACGTGCTGATCGGCCAGTCCTTGAACCAGGCGGCGGCGGGCGCAGACATCATCGCGCCGAGCGACATGATGGACGGCCGCGTCGGCGCGATCCGCGAGGCGCTGGAGGAGGAAGGCCATGCCAATGTCCAGATCATGGCCTATGCCGCCAAATATGCGAGCGCCTTCTACGGGCCGTTCCGCGACGCGGTGGGATCGCGGGGCCTGCTGAAGGGCGACAAGAAAAATTACCAGATGGACCCGGCCAATGGCGAGGAGGC
>NZ_JAVHPD010000066.1:0-2564 GCF_036170395.1 Sphingobium sp. | reverse complement strand
AACTGGCCCCTTTTTAAACCGGTGCCTGGCCCGTTTTTATCCCGGTGTTGACACCGGGGTTAGCGGCAGTATCTCGAACATCCCTGTCAGGCTCCCGCCGCCTCTTCGCCGGCAACCCCGACCTCGCCATCCTCATCGCCCTCTTCCTCCGCCTCCGCCGGATTGGCCGGGAAAGCGGGCGCGCCCGGGACATAGCCGCCGGTCACATAGTCGATGGCGCGCAGCAGATAGGCCGGCAGCCGCTCGCGCATCTGCTCGGCCGTGTCGGTGCGCTTGCGCAGGATCGCGGCGAGCTGCTCGGCGACCTCGGCCTTGGAGGCCTCCTTGTCGTGGACGGGCTGGTAGATTTTCACCGCGATCTCGGTCGCCGACAGGCCCGCCTCGAGCCAGCCTGTATAGGTCTTGTCGGCGCTCTCCACGAGATTGGCGAGAAAGGCGGGCTTGCGGCTGCTGGTCTTGGCCAGTCGAACCGCGCGGTAGACGCTCTGGGCGAGCTCGGGCTGGAGGGCGAGATCGAACTCCAGCGTCCAACTGTCGGCGATGAAGGCGTCGACCGGATCGCCGATGTCGCGGGTGAGCGTCTTCAGCCGCGCGGCGATTTCCTCGGGCTTGAGCTCATTCTCGGTCTTGCGCTCGCCGACCAGGGCCTTGGCCTCGGGCGGCGGGATGTCGCGGTCGGGGATCAGCGCGACCGGGACCGGGATCGCCTCGCCGGCGAGGCGCTGCAAGATCCGGCTGTAGCGAAACAGGCCGCGATGGCCGACATTGACGATCGAAACCCCGTGGGCGCTCAAGGGCCGGCCGAGCTTCTCGGCGATCGCAGGCAGGAGGAGATGTTCGCCATCGCCCTCGACGACGATCAGCGCGCGGGCGAAAAACAGATTGGCCTTGGTGGCGTCGAGGAACCGGCGCAGGAACTCATAGTCGTCGACGCCCAGCCGCGTATGGGCGGCGCCGAGCGGAAAGGCGCGATGATCGACGATCATCGTCATGGTTTCGAGTTCGGCGCCTGCGGCCAGCTGCGGGCTGTGGGTGGTGAGCAGAACCTGGACCTGCTGATGGGTCTCGCCCTTGACCGGGTCCGGCTTGGCGGCGCGCGCGGCGAGCACTTCCATGAACAGGGTTTGGTGCTGGGGATGGAGGTGCGCCTCGGGCTCCTCGATCAGCAGGAACGGCACCTGGTCGGGATGCGACTGGAGCAGCAACAGCTCGGCGGCCATGAACAGCAGATTGTTGTAGCCCAGGCCGCGCTGCACCCGCTCGGCGCCGACCTTGGCGTTTAGGTAGAGCTCGAAGCGCTCGAGAATCTGGTCGAACGAGCCCCCCGCGCCAAGATCGAGGGTCGCGACCAGGGGGTCGTCGACAAAAGACAGTTTGTCGAGAAAGTCGCTGTTGACGCTGCTGGCGACACCCCCGACCGCCGGATTGGCCCGCACCTCAATGTCGGCGGCGGTCAGCGTGTCGTGCAGTGTGGCGGGCGCGCCAAGCGCCGCCGGCTTGTTCTGCGCGCCCATCGCCGGCATCGCGCCAAGGATGCGCGACAGCCGCGAGCGCCTGCCGGCCCGCATCTCGCGTTCGGCGTCGCGCAGCGGCTTGAGATAGGTCGCCTTGAGATATTCGCGCAGTTCGCCGTCGAGCGGAAGGCCTTCGCCCTCGGCGCCCGCGCGGTGCTGGCTGGAGATGACGCTGCCGCCGCCGGAGGAAATACGCCGCGACCCGCGCAGGCAGACATGTAGGCGCAGTTTGCCCTTCTCATTGGTGCACCATTCGAGAAAACGCGCTTCCTCTTCGGGGCTGAGATCGTCGAAGGTGCAGCGCACGACAAAGTCGCACTCGCGCGTCCCATCTGCGGCCACATGGAAATCATTCAGGTCGGGGCGGATATAATCGTCGCCGCGCGTCCACAGGACATAACGAGCCGCATCGACGATCGCGCTCTTGCCGGCGTCATTGGGCCCGACCAGGATGTTGAGGCCCGATGACAGCTGAATATTCAAAGGTCGCGCGGCGCTGAAACACCGAAAGCCGCTCGCATGGATTTCCGAAATGTACATGTTTTCGCCCCCTCGACTCGTCGTCGTTTGTTTTCGCTCCATCGTATCAAGAAGATAGGCTTGTAGCGGCACCGACTGCCAACGCCAGAGACTTGGGTAGACGAACGGTTTTCCATGGCCTGTTCAAGCCTTGCCGGATCAGGACCGCACTTCGCCCAGCGGAGCATGGCGCTCGAGATAGGGCTTGATCTTATCGGGCAGGGGCTCGCCGGGGCTGATCATCGTCAGCGCGGTCAGCGCATGGCCGATCACCCCGTCCGGATCGATGTCGTCCTCCTCCGGCGTCGCCAGCGGATCGCGGAAATTATACGGCCTGACGATATAGTCGAGGAGCCGCCGCTGCTCGGCGGCACTCAGGGTGATGACGAGGTCGGCGGCCTCGCGGACGGCACCCGCCTCGATACCAGCGATCACCGTCTCCTGGCGAGAACTATCGTTCTGGAACGCCAGGATTGTCCCGAGGCTGTGTAAAAACGCCGGAGTCTGGTATGGTTCATTCGCATTTCGGGA
>NZ_JAVHPD010000065.1:0-12075 GCF_036170395.1 Sphingobium sp. | reverse complement strand
TGCGCGGCAGGAAGATCATGCCGACGGCGAGGCGGTTGGGCAGCGGCTTGTGGCCTGAGTCGGCGATCGCGTCATCGAAGAAGCGCACCGGCAGATCGACATGGATGCCCGCGCCGTCGCCGGTCTTGCCGTCCGCATCAACCGCGCCGCGATGCCACACGGCTTTCAGCGCGTCGATAGCGGAGGCGACGACGCGGCGGGAGGGACGACCGTCGGTCGCGGCGACGAGGCCCACGCCGCAGGCGTCGGATTCGAGGTCGGGGCGGTACATGCCCTCACGCGCGAGGCGGAGGCGTTCGGATTCCATTCTGTCGTTTGTCACGTCATTACCCCTGCCAAGTCACTTCTTAGACATGTGATCAGCAATTGCCTTGCCGACAACAGGACTGATCTTTTTGACGACACGTCCGGCCATAACTTGCATTTCATTGCTCATCATGCTCATGAACTGCGGTCTAATAGCCTCCATTTTTCGGGAGGCAGGCGTTTGGCCGAACTTTACGACCGCTAAGCTATCTTCCGCGCTCATATTTTCTAGACCCGAGGCTGCGGCACTGTTGACGACCTTTTCCAAGCCAGCGTTCAGGTCTCGGCGAAGTTCGCCGGTTTCCCTCATTTGATCGATTTGCGCCTGACTTCCAGCCATCATGCGCTGCTTGATGCGAGTCCCGGCAGGACTGGAAAAGAACGCAATAGCCGTATCCATATCTTGGATAGTCAGCACTTGTTCGAACAAGTCGGCAAGATGCCGACGCACCAACGACAATTCGGGCGTCGCCTGCCGCTCAGTTTCCGCCGCAACAGCAGCTTTTAATGCTTTCCGCAAACCTGGTTTACGTGCTTCAAGAGGGGCGAACCTTGCATCTGTGTCGATCGACTTGTTAAACGACGATATGAAATTGCTGACGAACTGATTTTTCATGTCTTGTAAAGGCGAACTGACGTCAAGCAACTGCATTGCTTTTTGGCGGCCTATAGTGATTGGGGAACTTTCGGCCTCGTTTGCCAACGCCGGTGCAGCTGGAACGCATGTCGCCAGCAAAAACCAAAAGACAAATACTCCCCTCATGCCGGCACCTTCTCACCGACCTTGGCCTTCGCCCGCAGATAACGATGCATATGCTCCGTCACGTCCCGCCCGTCGCGGATCGCCCAGACCACCAGCGACGCGCCGCGCACGATGTCGCCCGCCGCGAACACGCCGTCCACCGATGTCATCATCGTCTTGTGATCGACGCGCAGCGTGCCCCAGCGGGTGACGGAGAGGTCTTCCGCGCCGAACAGCTTGGGCAATTCCTCCGGGTCATAGCCCAATGCCTTGATGACGAGATCGGCGTCGAGCACATGCTCGCTGCCGGGGTCCGGCTCGGGCGCGCGGCGGCCGGAGGCGTCGGGCTGGCCGAGGCGCATCTTCGTGACCTTGACGCCGGTGACATGATCGACGCCCTCGAACGCGATGGGGGCGGTGAGCCAGACGAACTCGACGCCTTCTTCTTCCGCATTGGCGACTTCGCGCTGCGATCCCGGCATATTGTCGCGGTCGCGGCGGTAGAGGCATTTGACCGAGGTCGCGCCCTGGCGGATGGCGGTGCGGACGCAGTCCATCGCGGTGTCGCCGCCGCCGATCACGACGACCTTCTTGCCGGTGGCGAGCAGGGTGCCGTCCTCATGTTCAGGCACCGCGTCGCCAAAGCCCGCCTTGTTGGAGGCGGTCAGATAGTCGAGCGCCTTCACCACGCCGGCCGCGCCGACGCCGGGGGCCTTGATGTCGCGGGGCTTGTAGACGCCGGTGGCGATCAGGATCGCGTCATGTTTCCGGCGCAGCTCTTCGAGGGTGGCGTCGCGGCCGACCTCGAAGCTCTCATGGAAGAGGATGCCGCCGTCCTTGAGGCGCTGGATGCGGCGCATGACCACGTCCTTCTCCAGCTTGAAGCCGGGGATGCCATAGGTCAGCAGGCCGCCGGCGCGATCGTGCCGGTCATAGACATGCACCTCATGCCCCGCTGCGCGCAGATATTCGGCGGTGGTGAGGCCAGCCGGCCCCGCGCCGATGACGCCCACCGACTGGCCAGTGGGGCTGCCGGGGACGAGCGGCTCGACCCACCCTTCCTTCCAGGCGGTGTCGGTGATGAACTTCTCCACGCTGCCGATGGTGACGGCGCCATGGCCGGAAAATTCGATGACGCAATTGCCTTCGCACAGCCGGTCCTGCGGGCAGATGCGGCCGCAGATTTCGGGCATGGTGGAGGTCAGGTTGCTGAGTTCATAGGCTTCGCGCAGACGGCCCTCGGCGGTGAGGCGCAGCCAGTCGGGGATATGATTGTGCAGCGGGCAATGGGTCGCGCAATAGGGCACGCCGCATTGCGAGCAACGCGACGCCTGCTCCTCGGCCTTTTCGACCAGGAAGCTGCGGCTGATTTCAAGAAAATCGTCGGCGCGGTCGTCGGCGGCGCGCTTGTCGGGATAGGCCTGGCCCAAGCCCACGAATTTCAGCATCGGATTGTCAGCCATGCAGCGTCCCCAAATGTCGGTACGCCAAGCCGCATAGCAGAAAAACCCGCAGAGTCACGCGGATTCTGCGCTATACGACATGAAGACTGACCTATTTCCGCGCGGATATCTGCAAGCGATGCAAATTCCTGTAATAATCTTTCATTAAATATGGCCGATCCGGTCCTACCGTGCGCCAAGCCAGATCAGGGCCGCCGCGCCGGCGACGATTCGGTACCAAGCGAAGGGAGCGAAGCCGTGCCGCGACACCAGCCCGACAAAGCCCTTTATCACGGCGATCGCGACGAAGAAGGAGACGACGAAGCCGAGCGCTATGTCGCCCCAGCCCACAGCGGCGCTGGTCAGCTGGTCGCCCTTCTTGAGGAGTTCGAGCGTCGTCGCGCCGAGCATCGTGGGAATGGCGAGGAAGAAGCTGAACTCGGCGGCGGTGCGGCGCTCGACGCCCAGAGTCAGCGCGCCCATGATCGTCGCGCCGGATCGGCTGACGCCGGGGATCATGGAAATGCACTGGATGAAGCCGATGCCGAGCACGCGCCCGACGGGGATGTCGGCGATGCCGTGGAAGCGCTGTTCCTTCACCGCCCGCTCGATAAGGAGGATGGCGATGCCGCCGGCGATCAGCGCCCAGGCGACGACCTGCGGCTCCCCCAATAGCTGCTCGATATAGTCGTGGAGCGCGAGGCCGATCACCGCCGAGGGGAGGAAGGCGAGCAGCAGGTTGCGCAGGAACCGCCAGCTGACAGGCTCGCGCCGCAGCAGGCCCATGCCGACCGCCCAGAAGGTGCGCCAGTAGAGCACCACCACGGCCAGGATCGCGCCGAGCTGAATGACGACGTTGAACATCGCCCAGGTGGCGGCGTCATAGCCGAGCAGCTCGCTGGCGAGGATCAGGTGGCCGGTCGAGGAGACGGGCAGAAATTCGGTCAGCCCCTCGACAATGCCCAGCAGGATGACGGTGAGGATATGGTCCATGGGGGCTCCTGTGCATCCTCCCCTGCAAGGGGAGGGGGACCATTTGCGTAGCAAATGGTGGAGGGGTGTCGCGCTATCGAGAGGGGGACACCCCTCCGTCAGTCACTTCGTGACTGCCACCTCCCCTATGAGGGGAGGATGCGAAGGTTCAGGCGCTGACGCGGCCGGCGAAACGGCCATGCCTGCGGTAGCGGACCATCCAGCGGTCGGCGACCGCGCCCATGGGGGTCGGCGCGACGCCCAGCGCTTCGAGGCCCGGCGCACCCGGTGCCACGACATTGTCGCGGCCCAGCATCGCAAGCTGGTCGCGGGTGATGGGGCCGCCGGGCAGCAGGGCGAGCAGCGACGCGACGCCGGCCGGCACCTCGACCAGCGGCTTGGTCCGCCCGATCGTGCCGGCGATCCAGCTGTTGATCTCCTTCATCGACAGGGTCTGCGGCCCGCCAAGCTCATAGGTCTTGCCGCCATGCTGGCCGGGATCGGCCGCGGCGTTGGCGATCGCTTCGGCGACGTCGGTGACGAACACCGGCTGGAACCGGGTCGCGGCGCTGATGACCGGGACGACGGGGAAGAGGCTGATGAGGTCGGCGAAGCGATTGAGGAACTGGTCCTCCGGCCCGAAGATGATCGACGGGCGGATGATCGTCGCAGCGGGGAAGGCGGCCTTGACCGCCGCTTCGCCCGCCGCCTTCGACCGGCCATAGGCGGAGGGGCTTTCCGCGTCCGCGCCGATGGCCGAGACATGGACCAGCGCCTTTGCGCCGGCGTCCGCCGCCGCCTTCGCGACATTGGCCGCGCCCTGGCGGTGGAAGCCGTCGAAATCGCCGGCGAGGATGCCGACCAGGTTGATGACGATGTCGCTGCCCTGCACCGCATGGGCGACGCTGGCGGGCTTGCGGATGTCGGCCGCGACGAACTGGGTCTGGCCGAGCGCGCCCAAGGGCTTGACCCGGAGCGCGGTGGCAAGATCGCGCTGGGCGACGCGCACGCGGCCGCCGCGCGCCATCACCGCCTGCGCGACCTGCCGGCCGAGAAAGCCGCCGCCGCCGAAGATCGTAACCAGACTGTCCTTCATCACGCGCGTCCCATGTCCAAGATAAGGGGAAGACTCCGCCTATCCCCTTGCAACAGCCGCCGCGCGCTGACAACCGTCCCGCGCGGGCAGCATCGCCTTTTCAGCCGAGCAGGCCGATGAGGTCGGCCAGCATCCAGAGGCCGAGCGCGAGGAACAGCAATGCCGCGCCGACCTGAAGCGCGCGCATCGGCACCTTCTTCGCCAGCGCTTCGCCGCAAAGGACGGCGGGGACATTGGCGATCATCATGCCGAGCGTCGTGCCCAAGGTGACGGCGAGCAGATTGTCGAAGCGTGCGCCGAGCGCCACGGTTGCCACCTGGGTCTTGTCGCCCATTTCGAGCAGGAAGAAGGCGATGAGCGTGGTCAGGATCACGCTGGCCCTGGGCGGCGCCCTGAGCGGCGCATCCGCGTCGATCCGGTCGGGGATCAAGGTCCAGCCCGCCATGGCGATGAAGGACAGGGCGACGACATAGCGGAACCAGTCCTGCGTCAGCACGCCGGCGATCGAGTGGCCGACCAGCGCGGCCAGGAAATGATTGGCGATCGTCGCAGCGAAGATGCCGAGGATGATCGGCAGCGGCTTGCGGAAGCGGGTGGCGAGCAGCATCGCCAGCAGCTGCGTCTTGTCGCCCATTTCCGCGAGCGCCACCAGACCGGCGGAGGTGAAGAGAGGGGTCATGCACGTTCCGGGGCCGGGCGGAGACAATCGACTCAATGCCATCGCGCTTTCCGCCCGGCCGGACAGAAGCGTCGATGCCATTGGTCTCGCCCGATGCGGGTCTCGCGCCCCGCATCCCACATGCCACGGCCTCTCGGCCAAATATGTTGACATATGGCCCGTCCGCTTGTGCGAACGGCTGGCTACTCCCCAGATGACGCGCTAGCCTCTAGTCTAGCGGCAGGGAGATGGCAAGCCATGGGGCAAGCGAACAAGACGGTCGAGACCGACGCTGCGGTCGAGGATTTCCTGGCGGGGGTGGCGCCCGAGGAGCGACAGGCGGACGGGCGCGTCGTCGCCACGCTGATGGCGCAGCTTTCGGGCGAGCCGGCGCGGATGTGGGGGCCGAGCATCATCGGCTTCGGGCGTTACCATTATCGTTATGAGAGCGGGCGGGAAGGGGAGAGTTGCCGCATCGGCTTTTCCCCGCGCAAGGCGGAGCTGGTCTTTTACATGCACGGGCTCCAGGAGGAGGATTTCGCGTCCTTGGGCAAGCATCGGAGCGGCAAGGGCTGCCTCTATGTCAAGCGCCTCTCGGGGATCGACATGGCGGTATTGGAGCGGCTGATCGCCAAGAGCCTCGACCATATGGACCGGACCTGTCCCCGATGAAAATGCCGTTCGCGATCGCCGCCGCCCTGCTCGTCGCGCCGGGGGCGCAGGCGGGAATCGAGGATCAGAGTATCGCGTCGCTGTCCGCCGACCTCGCGAGCGGGCGCACCAGCAGCGAGAAGGCGGTGCGCGCATACCTCAAGCGCATTGCGGCGATGGACCGGACGGGGCCGCGGCTCAACAGCATCATCACGCTCAATCCCGATGCGGTGGCGCAGGCGCGGGCGCTCGATGCCGAGCGGCGCGCGGGGAAGCTGCGCGGGCCGCTGCACGGCGTGCCGATCCTGCTCAAGGACAATATCGAGGCGGCGGGGATGCCGACCACGGCCGGGTCGCTGGCGCTGGCGCGCAACGCACCGGGTCGCGATTCGCCGGTCGCGGCGGCGCTGAAGGCGAAGGGCGCGATCATCCTCGCCAAGACGAACCTGTCCGAATGGGCGAACTTCCGGTCGGAACGGTCGATGAGCGGGTGGAGCGCGATCGGCGGGCTGACGCGCAACCCCTATGCGCTCGATCGCACCACCTGCGGATCGTCGAGCGGATCGGGCGCGGCGGTGGCGGCGGGCTTCGCGCCGGCGGCGATCGGCAGCGAGACCAACGGGTCGATCATCTGCCCGTCCTCGATGATGGGGCTGGTGGGGCTGAAACCCACGATCGGGCTGGTTCCGCGCACCCATATCGTCCCGATCAGCCATAGCCAGGACATAGCCGGGCCGATGGCGCGCAGCGTGCGCGACGTGGCGATATTATTCTCAGCGCTGATCGCCAGCGATTCCGCCGATCCGACCACCGCCGATGCCATGGCCCATGCGAGCGACTATGCCGCCGCGCTGGACCCGGCGAAGATCAGGGGGATGCGGATCGGCGTGCTGCGCGGCGGGGTGCAGCCGGAGCTGCTGGCGCGGTATGAGGCGGCGTTGGCGGTGCTGAAGGGGCTGGGCGCGACCCTGGTCGAGGTCAAGAAGCCGGCGATGGAGGGCATGTCGGACGCGAGTTACGAGGTGCTGAAATATGAGTTCAAGGCGGATGTGAACGCCTATCTCGCCTCGACCCGGCCCGATCAGGTGGCGACGCGGACGCTGGCGGACCTCATCGCCTTCGACAGCGCCCAAGCGGACAAGGAAATGCCGCTGTTCGGGCAGGACATCTTCACCATGGCGCAGGCCAAGGCGGGTCTGGACGATCCGACCTATAAGGCGGCGCGCGAGAAGTCGCTGCGGCTGGCGGGCCGCGAGGGGATCGACGCGATGCTGGCGGACAATCGCGTCGATCTGCTGGTGACGATCAGCTACGGGCCGGCCTGGCCCTCCGATACGGTGTGGGGCGACCAATATGAGGGGCCGGGCGGATCGACCGGGCCGGCGGCGATCGCGGGATACCCGCACCTTACCGTGCCGATGGGGCTGGTGCGCGGACTGCCGGTGGGCTTGAGCTTCATCGCGGGCGCCTATGCCGAGCAGCGGCTGCTGGACGCGGGCTATGCCTATGAACAGGCGGCGGGCCTGCGGCTGCGGCCCGATTTCCGCGCGACGGTGGATGAGGGGGCGGCGCTGGAGGGGGCACGGTAGGGCATAATGCGTTGAGCAAGGCTCTCCCCTCCCCTTCAGGGGGGGGGGGGGGGGGGGGGTGTCTGCTGGAAGAACAGCGCTAACCGGATAGACCCCACCCCAACCCCTCCCCTGAAGGGGAGGGGCTTATGAGGCCTCATCAACGGAGCCTCTGGTATCAAGGTTCGCCGCGGCTTTGCTGCATTCGGCGTTCGGCGAACCATTGTTCCAGCATCTTGGCGGTGCAGCCGGTGAAGCCGTTGCTGCCGATTACCGAGCAGCTGTTGGGCAGGGTCTGGCGCTGGACCTGCTCCATAGTCGCGACCTGGCTGCCCCAGCCGGGGCCGCCGGCGACCGCGGGCTTTTCGCGCAGCTTCTTGGGGATGCGGTAGCGTTCCGATTCGGGGCGGCGGGCGCAGACGACGATCTCGTCGCCTTCGCCCTGCGGGCAGGGATCGTCGCCATAGACGGTGAGGTTCTGGATGCGTTCGGGCGGCGGCGCGGGCTGCGCGGCGGCGGGGGTCGCGAGCGCCAGGAGAGGGAGGAGGAACAGGGGCCGCATCAGATCGCCTTTCTTCGTTCCCCGTTCCGCGCGGCGCGCCCCCGCGCCATGTCCATCCGCATGACGGCGCGGGGCGCCCCCTTCCGTCACTGGGGTGCAGGCGCGGCTTGGGCGGCGGCGGCTTTTTCTTCGGCCTTGACCCGCGCTTCGATCGCTTCGCTGTCGGCGTCGATGGTGGAGAGGCGGCGGGCGCGCTCGGCCTCGACCAGATCCTTCCAGCTGGCGTCGTTCGCCGCCTGCCGTTCGGCCTTGGCCAAGCGGGCGAGCTGCGCGAAGCAGCCGGTCGCGCCGCCGCCGCCGACCGGCGAGCAGCTTTCGGTGCCCGAGCGGCCGATATATTCCATCGAGCGGACGCGCTCGCCCCACGCCTGATTGCTCGGCTTGTTGGGATCGCCGCGCAGCGGTTCGGGGATGCGGTAGCGTTCCTCCTCGCCCTTGCGCGCGCAGACGACGATCTCGCTGCCCTGGCTCTGCGGGCAGGCGTCGTCGCCATAGACGATGACGAGATTGACCTTTTCGCTGGCAGGATCGGTCACGGCGGTCGGCGCGGTCGCCTGCTGCGCGAGCGCGGGCGCGGACCCGGCCATCAGGGCGAGCGCGGCGATCATCAGGGTCTTGCTCATCATCTCGTCCTTCTCAGATGCGCTTCGAGAGCGCGATGGCGGCGCGGCAGCCCAGGCGAATGACGCCCGACAGCAGCGGATAGGCGGGGGCCTGCTCGGCGCCATGGGTGATGGCGGCGTCGCGATGCTCGACCTCCTCCGCCTGGAAATCCGCGATGGCGTGCGCGAGTTCCGGGTCGTCGTCGCCTAGTTGATCGAGCTGCTCGGCATAATGGCGGTCGATCTCGGTCTCGATCGCGGCGGTGCAGGCCATGGCTGCCTGCGGACCGATCGCGGCGGTGACAGCGCCCAGAGCGAAACCGGCGACATCCCAGACCGGCGTCAGCAGCGTCGGGCGGACGCCGCGCCGGGCGATCATCGCATCGAACGCCTGGCGGTGGCGTTGCTCCTGGCTCGCCATGCCGGCGATGATCCGCGCATAGGGGTGGCGGTCGCCCATGACCGCGAGCTGCCCGGCATAGATGCGGGTCGCGCCATATTCGCCCGCCTGGTCGACGCGCAGCATGGCGGCGCGATCGGCCTCGCCCGGCTTCTTGCCCGGCCGGGGAAACGGCTTCGCCTCGCTCATGCCTTCCTCCATCGCAGCAGCAGCGCCAAGATGGCGAGCGCGGCCGCGCCGGACAAGAGGCCGTTATAGCCGGCGATCGAAATGCCGAAGAGCGACCAGGGGGCAGCGTCGCAGCGAGTAAGCGGGCTCGCCATGATCTGGTTCAATATGTCGGCGCTGGAGCCGCCGCCGCTGGTGGAGCAGGCGGTCAGCCCCTGCCACCAATGATATTCGACGCCGGCGTGAAACAGGCCGATCAGGCCGCTGATGCCGATGGCAAGGCCCGCGAGGCCCGCGAAGAGCGCGCTCCAACAGGGCTTGCCCTTGAGCGCATAGGCGATGAGCGCGAGCGGGACGGCGGCGAAATGGGGGTAGCGCTGCCACCAGCACATCTCGCAGGGGGGCAGGCCGCCGATGTATTGAAAGGCATAGGCGCCGCCGAGCAGCGCCAGCGGCGTCAGCAGGGCGATGGCGCGGGCGAGGGGGAGGCTCTTCATGGCACTCGCTTAAAGCCTAAGGCGGCTTTCGTCATGCTGAACTTGAGCGCGTTCCTGGACTCCGTTCGCCCTGAGCCTGTCGAAGGGCGCGCGTGCCCTTCGACAGGCTCAGGGCGAACGGAGGTTGGTATAGAGCTACTTCGTCGCCGGCTTGCGCGCGGCGACCTGCGCCTGGGCGATCGTCGCGCCGGGGGTGCCGGCGAGGCGGGCGATGGTCTTGAGCGCATAGTCGAGCTGGAAATCCTCGACGCCCTTCTTCTTCAGCTCCTCAGCGGTCATGGCGAAGCGGGGATCGTCCTTGCTGTCCTCTTCCAGCGCGGCGTCGTCGGTTTTGATCTCGTTGATGAGGTGACGGCGCAGGTCGCTTTCGCGGAATTTGGGACGGTTCTTGTAATCGGGGTCGCTGAGCTGCGGCACGCGGATGTCGGGCTGGATGCCGCCTTCCTGCACGCTGCGGCCTGAGGGCGTATAATAGCGCGCGGTGGTCAGCTTGAGCGCGGTCGTGTTGCTCAGGGGGAGCATCGTCTGGACTGAGCCCTTGCCGAAGCTGCGCTCGCCCATCACCAGCCCGCGATGCTGGTCCTGAAGCGCGCCGGCCACGATTTCCGACGCCGAGGCCGAGCCGGCGTCCACCAGCACGATCACCGGCAGCCCCTTGGCGTCGTCGCCGGGCTTGGCATAATAGCGCTCGACATCGCCCTTCGCCCGGCCGCGCTGCGACACGATCTCGCCGCGTTCGAGGAAGGCGTCGCTGACGCTGACCGCCTCGTCCAGCAGGCCGCCGGGGTTGGAGCGCAGGTCGAGAATGTAGCCGGTGGGCTTGTGGCCCAGGCTCTTGTCGATGCTGCGGATCGCCGAGCGCACATCCGCCCCGGTATTGGCCGAGAAGCTGACGATGTTGATGACGCCGATCCCGTTCTTCACTTCCCATTTGACGGGCTTCAGCTGAATGATCTCGCGCGTCAGGGTGAGGTCGATCGGCTTGTCGCGGCCGGCGCGCACGATGGTGAGCTTGAGGCTGGTGCCCGGCGCGCCGCGCATCTTGTCCACCGCTTCGTCCAGCGTGCCGCCATAGATGAGCTGGCCGTCGATATGGGTGATATAGTCGCCCGCCTTGATGCCCGCGCGCCAGGCGGGCGTGTCCTGCGTGGGGGCGATCACCTTGACCGCGCCATCCTCCTGCGTGACCGAGAGGCCAAGGCCGCCATAGCTGCCCTCGGTCTGGGTGCGGAGATTCTGGAAATCGCGTGCGTCGAGGAAGCTGCTGTGCGGATCGAGGCTGGCGAGCATGCCGTCGATCGCGCCCTTGATGAGCTTTTCGTCATCGACCTTCTCGACATAGTCGCTGCGGACCTTCTGGAACACGTCCATGAATTCATCGAGCGCCTTGTAGCTCGACGCCTCCCCGTCGGCGAGCGCGGCGGTGGTGGCAGGAATGAGCGCAAGCGCCCCGAGCGCAACAGCGCCCTGGAGGAAGGTGGATTTCATGGGAGTTCCTGGAGTCCGCATCAAGATCGCCAATATAGGGCGATTCGCCCGTCAACGCAAAAGCGCGCTTCGACCGGGTGTCGCCGATCAACGATGAGCGTCGGGTTAATGGGGGCTCCAGCCAATGCCCAGGCGGACAGCAGCGTCGAACAGTCGCCTGTCTCTTGTCCAGAATTGTGCATCGGGCGTCAGCATCGTGGAAGCCAGGAGATGCACATCGATATAGCCGACCCCCAGGCCATAGAGCCGTTCGACCTCGACAAGGTGCATCACTTCGTCATGACTCGCGGCTTTGGCCTGCGGCAATCGGTTGAATGTCTGCAATATGGACGCGCGGGGTTGGATATTGCCCATCGCGATTTCGCCGATCACGAACGGATGGGTCAGAACTTCGCCATCGTCTAGTAAGGCCTGCAAGATCGTCGGCATCCCCCGCAGATGGTCGACCCATATGGATGTGTCGGCCAGGATCACGGCATGTCCGGCCGACGCCTTGGCGGCAATTCCAAATCCGGTTGCGAACCGCCAAGCCGGGCAAGCCGACGCGCGGCCTCACGCTGTACGAGTAACGTGAGCGCTTCCCGAATGAGTGCGGATTTTTCCGTGAGGCCGGTATATTCCTGGGCCTTGGCGACAAGCTCGTCGTCAAGCGTGACAGTGGTGCGCATCTCCAATCTCCTGATGCACAATTTCTAGCATCAAATGATGCACGTTTCAATGCCTCACCCTAACCCCACGAGCGGCACGATGTCCACCGGGCGGCCGTTGCGGCGCAGTTCCACGGTGATGTTGGGGCGTTCGGCGCCGGTGATGCCGACCGGATCGCCCTGCCGCACCATGTCGCCGACCTGCGCGGTGACGCGGTGGAGGCCGGTGATGAGGGTGGTCCAGCCCTGGCCATGGTCGATGATGAGGATCTGGCC
>NZ_JAVHPD010000064.1:0-51538 GCF_036170395.1 Sphingobium sp. | reverse complement strand
CCGAAGATCGACACCGACACCTTGACCCGGTTCTTTTCGAAATCCAGTTCCTCGACCAGCCCGTTGAAGCTGGCGAAGGGGCCGTCCAGCACCTTGACGCTGTCGCCGATCTCGTAATCGACGCTGATCTTGTGCTTGGGCGCGGCCTCGGCTTCTTTCTGCGCGCCGAAATAGCGGGCGGCCTCGCTCTCGCTGATTGCCTGCGGCTTACCGTTGGGGCCGAGGAAGCCCGTCACCTTCGCCGTATTCTTGACGAGGTGATAGATGTCGTCGTTCATGGCGAGCTTGGCAAGGACATAGCCCGGCATGAACTTGCGCTCGACCTGGATCTTCTTGCCCCGCTTTACTTCGGTCACGGTTTCGACGGGCACCTCGACCTGCTCGACGAGCTGGGAGAGGCCCATGCGCTCGGCTTCGGACAGGATCGATTCCTTGACCTTGTTCTCGAAGCCCGAATAGGCGTGGATGATGTACCAGCGCGCCATGTTACCCTGTTATACTCCCAATCAAGCCCGGCCCGCCGCAATGCCCAGCAGCCACTGGACGATCGCGCCGAAGAAGGTGTCGATGCCGAAGAAGAAGAGGCCCAGCAGCGACGTCATGATGACCACCATCACGCCGGTCATGATCGTTTCGCGGCCCGTGGGCCATACGATCTTCGACGCTTCGGCCCGCACCTGATTGACGAATTCGCCGGGGGTAACCTTCGCCATCGCCTGCCTCAAAATCTTTCCATATCAACGCCGATTCGCGGAGCAACAGTCCGCCCTCCCGATCCCGCCCATCGGGGCGTCCGGGGGATGCGGCCGCTGGCTCCGCGACACTGTTCGCCGACCATCTGGCTGCGCGGCCCCGAACAATCAAGGTCTTTGCAACTGGATAGTGGCAGGAGTGGAGGGACTCGAACCCCCGGCATTCGGTTTTGGAGACCGACGCTCTACCAGCTGAGCTACACTCCTGCACCGGCCGCTGGCCGGCGAAGGCGTGCCCTTTAGCGTGGGGCGGGGGGCAGGGCAAGCGCCATTATGGCGCGTCGGGGGCTTCGGGCAGCTGCGTGTCCTTGCTGGTCTGCCGCTCCGCCTCCTGGTTGAGCTGCGCGCCGAGCAGCACGACGAAGGCGGAGACGTAGAGCCAGAGTTGCAGCACCACGACCGCGCCCAGCGACCCATAGGTCTCGTTATAGTTGCCGAAACGCGAGACGTAGAAGGAGACGCCGAGCGTCGCCAGCAGCCAGAAGAGCGTCGCGACCACCGACCCCACCGTGAGCCATTGCCAGCGCGCCCTGCGCCGATGGGGACCGAAGCGATAGATGAGCGCGAAGATCAGGCTGGCGAACAGGCCCGCCGCGATCCAGGTCAGCGCCTTGGTGATCGCGATGGCGATCGGTCCCCACCCGCTCGTCAAATCCTCCAGGAAGCCCAGCACCGAGGCGGTGAGCACGCCCACGACGACGACAAGCACCGCAGAGAAGGTGATGCCGAGCGATACGCGGTAGAAGGCGAAGATGCTGCGCGCTTCCTTTTCCTCATAGACGATGTTCAGCGCCTCGATCGTGGCGGAGGCGGCGCGGGTCGCGCCATAGACGGCGAAAGCGAGCGCGAGGAGCAGGCCGAAGCCGACCGCGGGCTTGGTGGTGGTGACGATCGACAGCAGTTGGTCGAAGATCAGCTTGGCGGCCTCGCGCGGCACTACGGTGATGAGCGAGCGGACATGCTCGGCGACCAGCGCGGGATCGCCGATCAGGCCGTAGGTGAGGACGATCGCCAGCAGCAGCGGGGCGATCGAGAGAAAGGCGTAATAGGCGACCCCGGCGGCAAGCAGGCTGAGATGATTGGCGCCGAGCTTGGCGTAGACGCGCTTCACAATCTCCCACCAGCCGCGCGCCGGTATCTGCCAGGGCGCATCGACATGCACCTGCTGCTTCACCCGTTCCGTCATGCGCTTCCCCTTATTTGCTAAAGGCAAGCGCGCGAGGGGGAGGGAGGTTCCGAAACCGGGTCAGCCCGCCGCTTTCGCCAGCCCCTTCGAGAGTTGGAGCGCACCATTGAGGCGAGCCTGCGGGTCGCCCCAGGCGCGGTTGACGACGACCTTGCTGTCGGGGCGGAGGCGGGCGACGCCGTCCAGCTTCTGGATATAGGCGACGAGGTTTTCGGGCTTCGGGAAACGATCCTCGAAAAAGCTGACCAGCGCGCCCTTCGGCCCCACATCGATCTTGGCGACGTTGGCGGCGACGCAATTCTGCTTGATCTCGATGATCTTGAGCAGATTTTGCGTGGGCAAGGGCAGCTTGCCGAAGCGATCGATGAGTTCGGCGGCGAAGGATTCGAGGCCCTGCCTGTCCTCCAGCTCGTTGATGCGGCGATAGAGGCCCATGCGCAGGTCGAGGTCCGGCACATAATCGTCGGGGATGAGGATCGGCGCGTCCACCGTGATCTGCGGCGAGAAGTCCTCGCTGCGACGCTCGGCGGCGATGCCGCCCGCCTTGGCGTCGAGAATCGCGTCCTCCAGCATCGACTGGTAGAGTTCGAAGCCCACCTCCTTGATATGGCCCGACTGTTCGTCGCCGACGAGATTGCCCGCGCCGCGAATATCGAGGTCATGGCTGGCGAGTTGGAAGCCCGCGCCCAGCGTGTCGAGATCGGACAGCACTTTTAGGCGCTTTTCGGCGGTTTCGGTGATGATGCGGTTGGCGGGCGTGGTCATATAGGCATAGGCGCGCGTCTTCGACCGGCCGACGCGACCGCGCAACTGATAGAGCTGGGCAAGGCCGAAGCGGTCGGCGCGGTGGATGATGAGCGTGTTGGCGCTGGGGATATCGAGGCCGGATTCCACGATGGTGGTGGAGAGGAGCACATCGTAGCGCTTGTCGTAGAAGGCGGACATGCGCTCCTCGACTTCGGTGGCGCTCATCTGGCCGTGGGCGACGATGGGTTTGACCTCCGGCACTTCTGTGCGGAGGAATTCCTCGATCTCGGTCAGGTCGGCGATGCGGGGGACGACGAAGAAGCTCTGTCCGCCGCGATAATGTTCGCGCAATAAGGCTTCCCGGATCACGACGCCGTCCCAGGGCATGACATAGGTGCGTACCGCCAGGCGATCGACCGGCGGAGTCTGGATGACGGAGAGTTCGCGCAGGCCCGACATCGCCATCTGGAGCGTGCGGGGGATGGGCGTGGCGGTGAGGGTCAGGACATGGACGTCGGTCTTGAGGGACTTGAGCCTCTCCTTGTGGGTGACGCCGAACCGCTGCTCCTCGTCCACGATGACGAGGCCCAGGCGCTTGAATTCGATGCCCTTGGCAAGGAGGGCGTGGGTGCCGACGACGATGTCGATGCTGCCGTCGGCCAGGCCCGCCTTGGTCGCCTTCGCCTCCTTGTCGGGCACGAGACGGGAGAGGCGGCCGATTTCGATCGGGAAGCCGCGGAAGCGGTCCACGAAATTCATGTGATGCTGGCGCGCGAGCAGGGTGGTGGGGCAGATCACCACCACCTGCATTCCGGCCATCGCCGCGACGAAGGCGGCGCGCAGCGCGACTTCGGTCTTGCCGAAGCCGACATCGCCGCAGACGAGGCGGTCCATCGGCTTGCCCGCGCCAAGGTCTTCGATCACGTCGCTGATCGCGCGGTCCTGATCGTCGGTTTCCTGATAGGGGAAGCGATCGACGAAGGCGGGGTAGCCGGCATGGTCGGGTTCGGCCACAGTGGCGGGGCGCAGCGCGCGGGCGGCGGCGGTTTTCAGCAGTTCGCCCGCGATTTCGCGGATACGCTCCTTCATCCTGGCCTTGCGCCGCTGCCAGGCTTCGCCGCCCAGTCTGTCCAGGCTTACGCCGTCGGTTTCGGAGCCGTAGCGGGAGAGGACTTCGAGATTTTCGACGGGGACATAGAGCTTGTCGCCGCCGGAATATTCCAGCGCGACGCAATCATGCGGGGCCTTCGCCACTGGGATTTGCGTCAGGCCATCGTAGCGGCCAATGCCGTGATCGCGATGGACGACGAGGTCGCCGGGGGTGAGGGTGGCGAGTTCCTGAAGGAAGGCGTCCGCGCTCTTCTTGCGCTTGGCGCGGCGGACGAGGCGGTCGCCGAGCATATCCTGTTCGGTGAGGACGGCGACATCGGGCGCGGTGAAGCCATGGTCGAGGCCGAGGACGATGAGCGTGACCCGACCGTCCGCGGCGAGGCCCAGCGCCTCCTGCCAGTCATCGGCGGCGGCGAGGCGGGCGACGCCATGATCCGCGAGCAGGCCCGAGAGGCGTTCGCGCGCGCCGCCCGAATAGCTGGCTATGACCACCTTCTTCTTCTGGCGGCGCAGGGTGTCGATATGCTTGGCCACGGCTTCGTAGATGTTGGCGTTCTGCGCGCGTTCGGGGGTGAAGTCGCGGGGGCCGTCCACCGCGAAGTCGAGCACGGTCGCGCTTTCCGGTTCGTGGAAGGGGGTGGTCGCGTGCATCGGCAGGGTCGCGACTGCGGCGTCCCATTCGGCGGCGTTCAGATAGAGCGCTTCCGGCTTCAGGGGGCGGTAGGAGCCGGGATCGGCGGACTTCGCCTGGACGCGGTTGGCATGATAGTCGCGGATCGCCTCGAACCGGCTGTCCGCCGCGCCGGCGACCCCATGGTCGCGGACGATGACGGCGTCGCCCAGATGATCGGTGAGGGGGACGAGCTTTTCCTCGAACAGGGGCAGCCAATGTTCCATGCCGGCGAGGCGGCGGCCGTCGCTGACCGCCTGATAGAGCGGATCGCCGGTCGCGGTGGCGCCGAAGGTTTCGCGATAGCGCAGGCGGAAGCGCTTGATCGTGTCCTCGTCCAGCAGCGCTTCGGAGGCGGGGAGGAGGGTGAAGCCATCGACGCTTCCCGTGGTGCGCTGGTCGGCGGGGTCGAAGCGGCGGACGGTCTCGATCTCGTCGCCGAAGAAATCGAGGCGAAGCGGCTGTTCCTCGCCGCCGGGGAAAAGATCGACGATGCCGCCGCGGATGGCGAACTCGCCCCGGTCGTGCACCGTGTCGGTGCGGACATAGCCGTTCGCCTGGAGCATGTCGGCGAGACGCTGGATCGCGATCCGCTCCTTGGGCGCGAGTCTTGCGACCAGCTGGCGGACGCGGAAGGGTGTGAGGGTGCGCTGGGTCATCGCCGCCAGCGTGGTGACGACGAGCTGTGGGCCTTTGGGCTTGGCCTGAAGCGCATAGAGGCCGGCGAGGCGGGCGGAGGCGGCGCGCAGCGAGGGGCTGGCGCGGTCATAGGGCAGGCAGTCCCATGCCGGGATCTCGATGATCTCCAGCTCCGGCGCGAAGGTCGGCGCGGTGTCCGCGATGGCACGCATCTGCTGCTCGTCGGCGGCGATGAAGACCGCGCGTGCGGGCGCGGCGCGGGCGAGGTCGGCGAGCAGCCAGGGCTGGAAGCCGGCGGGGACGCTGGAGAGGGTCAGAGGGGCGGAGGCGCGGAGGATTTTGGAGAGGTCGGTCATCTTTTTCTCTCCCCTCCCGCTTACGGGAGGGGCCGGGGATGGGCTGATTAGTGGCAGAGGTAGCGCAGGCCCACCCCCTAGCCCCCTCCCGCTTGCGGGAGGGGGCACGATGTTAGACGATCTTCACGAAATCGAGTTGCAGAAAGCGGTCCA
Organism: Sphingobium sp.; assembly: GCF_036170395.1. Classification (GTDB taxonomy): domain Bacteria; phylum Pseudomonadota; class Alphaproteobacteria; order Sphingomonadales; family Sphingomonadaceae; genus Sphingobium. The sequence goes on along the minus strand of NZ_JAVHPD010000064.1, from coordinate 45,925 downwards.
TCATGGGGCCTTGCCATATTTCGGGAACGGGGATGGTGCCTAGTGCCCAGCCCATGATGTCGGCGTCCTGCTCTTCCATGAAGCGCTCGAACCAGGCGATCTCTTCTTCGTTCCATGTCGCGTGGTACCGGTCGAAGAAGCCGCCGACGGTATAGTCCGCCTCCCGCGTGCCGCGATGCCAGGCGCGGAACTTGATGCGGCGGAGGCGGGGATCGTCGTTCACAATTTGTTCCTTGACCGGGCATGGCGCAGCCCGCCGATCGGGCGTTTGTCACGCCGTCCCGGCTGGGGTAGAGCCCGCCAGATAGACATGCGACCCGATATTCTCAATCCGCTCTTTGCCGAAATATCCCTGTTCAAGGGGGTAGGCCCCGCACTGGCGCGGCCGCTGGAGCGGCTGGGGCTGGCGCGGGCGGTGGATGTTGCGTTCCATCTGCCGGTGAGCTGGGTGGATCGGCACCTGACGGACGCGCTCGACATGGCGGATGCGGGGCGGGTGATCGGGACGATCCTGACGCCGATCGACTATCGGGCGAGCGGCAGCGCGCGTGCGCCGTTCCGGGTGCACGCGGTGGACGCGCAGGGCAATGGCGTGTCCCTCGTCTATTTCGGGAAGAACAGCGCCTGGCCGCGCAAGCTGCTGCCGCTCGGCGAACCCAAATTCGTGTCGGGCAAGCTGGAAGCCTATGGCGAGAATCTCCAGATCGTGCATCCGGACTATGTGCTGCCGCCCGAGGAGGCGGGCACGATCCCGCCGCGCGAGCCGGTCTATGGCCTGTCGGAAGGGCTGACCAACAACCGGATGCGCGATCTTGCCGCGCAGGCGCTGGCGCGCGCGCCCGAACTGGCCGAATGGATCGAGCCGAGCCTGCGGGCAGGGAAGGACTGGCCGGCGTGGCGCGAGGCGCTGGCGCGGGTTCATGCCGATCCCTCCGACGCCATCGCGCGCGAACGGCTGGCCTATGACGAGATTTTCGCAGGGCAATTGGCGCTGATGCTGGTGCGGCAATCGTCGCGGCGGCGGCGCGGCGTGCCGATCGAGGGCGACGGGCGGCTGCGGGCGATGCTGAAGCTGCCCTTTGCCCCCACAGGCGCGCAGCGGCGGGCGATGGGGGAGATCGAGGGCGACATGGCGCAGGCGACGCCGATGCTTCGGCTGCTTCAGGGCGATGTCGGATCGGGCAAGACTTTGGTGGCGCTGATGGCGCTGCTGAATGCGGTCGAACCGGGAATGCAGGGGGCGATGCTGGCCCCGACCGAGATATTGGCGCGGCAGCATTATGAGACGCTGCGGAAGATGGCGATCGGCTTGCCGGTCGAGATCGCCATTCTAACCGGCCGCGAGAAGGGCCGAGTCCGCGAGGCGACGCTGATGGGGCTGGCCGACGGGAGCATCGACATCCTCGTCGGCACCCACGCCATCTTTCAGGAAGCGGTGCAGTATAAGCGGCTGGGCCTCGCGGTGATCGACGAGCAGCATCGCTTCGGCGTCGCGCAGCGGATGATGCTGGCGAACAAGGCGGAACGTGCGCCGCACCTGCTGGTGATGACGGCGACACCGATCCCCCGCACGCTGACGCTGACCTATTATGGCGAGATGGATGTGTCGCGGCTGGACGAGATGCCTCCGGGGCGGCAGCCGATCCAGACTTTGGTCATGTCGGCGAACCGGCTGGACGAGGTGGTGGATGCGCTCGCTCGCCATGTCGAAGGTGGGGGGCAGGCCTATTGGGTGTGTCCGCTGGTGGAGGAGAGCGAGACGAGCGATCAGGCGGCGGCGGAGGCGCGGGCGGAGTCCTTGAAGCTGCGATTTGGGGAGCGGGTCGGCCTTGTTCATGGGCGGATGAAGGGGCCGGAGAAGGATGCAGCGATGGAAGCCTTTGCTGCCAACCGGACGCAGATATTGGTCGCGACCACGGTGATCGAGGTGGGGGTGGATGTGCCCAATAGCAGCCTCATCATCATCGAGGGGGCGGATCGTTTTGGCCTGGCGCAGTTGCACCAGCTGCGCGGGCGCGTGGGGCGGGGCGACAAGCCTTCGGTGTGCATCCTCTTGCGCGGCAATGCTTTGGGGGAGACGTCGCGGGCGCGGCTGGCGCTGATGCGGGAGAGCAATGACGGCTTCCGCATCGCCGAGGAGGATTTGAAGCTGCGTGGCGCGGGCGAGGTGCTGGGGACGCGCCAGTCGGGCGAGGCGGTGCTGAAGCTGGCGAGCCCCGAGCATGTCGCGGCGCTGGTCGATGCGGCGCGCGACGATGCGCGTCTGCTGATCGAACGAGACGGCGGGCTGGACAGTGTGCGGGGGCAGGCGGCGCGGACGTGCCTCTATCTGTTCCAGAAGGATGCGGCGGTGGGGTTGTTGCGCGGGGGGTGAGGGTTGCCACTTCCGTCATGCCAGCGCAGGCTGGCATCTCAGCCATTGGCGCGCTGCCGCCTGAGACCCCAGCTTTTGCTGGGGTGACGGCAGGGAGCGGGGGAATGGTTCGCGTCAATCTTCTCGCAGTTGCGAAACAAAGCGCCGCATCGCCGCGTTCGCTCCGACATGACCGACCTCAGCCTGTCCCACATATCGCCAATGGCAGTGCTGTCGATTGCGGTTTCAGTCGCCGTCGCCTTCCTCATCCACTGGGCGCTGTACTGGATCGCGATGCGGCTGGTGCGGCGGTCGCGGGTCGAGCCGACTTTGTTGCCCGCGATCTACCATCCGACGCGCTGGCTGGTCGTGTTGCTGGCGCTGAGCGCGGGGGTGAAGTCGATCGAACTGGGGCCGCGCATGGCCGACATATGGGCGATCGGGTCGCGCATGGTGTTCGCTTTGCTGGTCGGTTGGCTGATTCTGCGCGGCATGGACGCGGCCAAGACGATGTTCGAGCGCGGCGCGGACATCAGCGTCGAGGATAATCTGAAGGCGCGGCGGCAGCGCACCAAGATCGGCATCCTCTACCGGATCGCCCAGTGCGTAGTCGGGTTCCTTGTCATCGCGATGATGCTGATCGCCATTCCGGGGGTCCGTACGGTGGGCGTTTCGCTGATGGCGTCGGCCGGCCTTGCCGCGCTGGCGGTGGGCGCGGCGGCGCAGCCTGCGCTCAAGAATCTGATCGCGGGCGTGCAGATGGCTTTTTCCGAACCCATAAGGCTGGACGATGTCGTGATTGTGGAGGGCGAGTGGGGGCGGATTGAGGAGATCAAGCTCACTTATGTCGTCGTGCGCATCTGGGACGACCGGCGGATGGTGGTGCCGGTGTCCTACTTCCTCGAAAAGCCGTTTCAGAACTGGACCACCAAGACGTCCGACCTGCTCGGCACCGTCTTCTTCCATGTCGATCCGGCGGCCGATGTGGGTCGCATCCGGGAGGTGTTCGTGGACGCAGTCAAGGCGAACAGTCGCTGGGATGGGCGTGTCGCCATCCTTCAGGTGACCGAACACCGGCCCGAGGCGCTGGAACTGCGTGGGTTGCTCTCCGCGCGCAACGCGGGAATCGCCTTCGACCTGCGCTGCGAAGTGCGCGAAGCCGTAATGGACTTTCTGCGGCGGGAGATGCCCGACGCGCTGGTGCGGGTGCGTAACCGGGTGGAGACGGCCGCCGCGATTACCAAGCCGTCCGGCGCGGCGGGATGAGCGCGAGCATGGCGTCATAGATGCGCGGCGGGATCGGCTCGAAAAACTCCATGCCGGCGCGACTATCCTCGACCCAGCGGATTTCGGCCGGATAGTCTTTCAGGATCGGCAGCCAGACATGCACCCGCTCGCCCGCGACCAACTCGGCGTCGCTGCGGCACATCAGGCCCAGTGCGGATATGTTGATGATTCGCACCCCCTGGCTTCGCCCGCGCATGGTCGCATGGCTGACCATGTCGACAAGGTCGCGGTTCGCGCGGCGCTGATCGATCGACGGATCGCGCGAGCGCAGCACATGACCCAGATTGGCGAAGACCGAGGACGTGGACATGGGTGCAGCCTAAGCTGCTGAAAATGGACGGTTTGATAGGAAAGAGCGTTAACCGGAGACTAACGCTCTTTGCCCGTCAGGCGACGATGAGGCCATGCTTCTTCGCGCCGAAGCTGATCTTGTCGCCGGGCTTGAGCGTAACGGCGGGATCGGTGACGACATCGCCGTTCACGCGGATCGCGCCTTCGGTCAGCTTGCGGCGCACTTCCTTGTTGGAGGTGGCGAAGCCGAGCGCGGTGGTGGCCTGGACGACGGTCAGCGCTTCTGCGCCCAGGCTGACAGTCGGCAGGTTCGTGTCCGACGCCCCTTCCTCGAACGTCTTGCGCGCGGTTTCGGCGGCGGCGGTGGCTGCCTCCTCCCCATGCGCCATGGCGGTCGCGGCATGGGCGAGTATCTTCTTCGCCTCGTTGATCTCGGCGCCTTCCAGCGCTTCCAGCCGCGCGATCTCGGCGAGCGGCAGGTCGGTGAACAGGCGCATGAAGCGCCCCACGTCCGCATCCTGCGTGTTCCGCCAGAATTGCCAGTAATCATAGGGCGAGAGCGCGTCAGCGTTCAGCCAGACCGCGCCCTTGGCGGTCTTGCCCATCTTGCCGCCGTCGGCGGTGGTGATGAGCGGCGACGTTAGGCCATAGACCTGCGTGCCGTCCACCCGGCGCGACAGTTCGATGCCGTTGACGATATTGCCCCATTGGTCCGACCCGCCCATCTGGAGCCGGCAGCCCGCGCGGCGCGACAGCTCCAGAAAGTCGTAGGCCTGGAGGATCATGTAGTTGAACTCCAGGAAGCTCAGCGACTGCTCGCGGTCGAGCCGAAGCTTGACCGAGTCGAAGCTCAGCATCCGGTTGACCGAGAAATGCTGGCCGATGTCGCGCAGGAAGGGGATATATTCCAGGGCGTCGAGCCAATCGGCATTGTCGACCATGACTGCATCGGTCGGACCATCGCCGAAGGTCAGGAATTTTTCGAACACCCGCTTGATGCTGGCGACGTTCGACGTGATGAGATCGTCGGTCAGCAGCTTGCGCGCTTCGTCCTTGAAGCTGGGGTCGCCGATCTTGCCGGTGCCGCCGCCCATCAGCACGATCGGCTTATGCCCCGCCTGCTGCATCCGCCGCAGCATCATGATCTGCACCAGGCTGCCGACATGGAGCGAAGGGGCGGTGGGATCGAAGCCGATATAGCCCGGCACCACCTGGCGCGCGGCAAGGGCGTCGAGCCCCTCGGCATCGGTCAGCTGGTGGATATAGCCGCGCTCGTCGAGCAGGCGCAGGAGGTCGGACTGGTAGTTGCTCATGGCGCGCGCCTGTAGCATTGGGACGGAAGCGATAAAAGAGTCCGTTCGCCCGGAGCCTGTCGAAGGGTCATGCGCGGGGCTTCGACAGGCTCAGCCCGAACGGAAGGTGAAGCAATGACGCAATCGATGCTCGCAATCGGCCTGATGTCGGGCACGTCACGCGATGGGATCGACGCGGCGTTGATCGAGACCGATGGCGAGGGCGCGGTCAAGCCGGTCGAATTTCACGCGATGCCCTATGACGAGGGCTTTCGATTGCGGCTGGCGGAGGCGTGCGCGCGGGCAATGGCTATGGACGCGCCGGGGTTCGAGCCGCTGATCGCCTCGGTCGAGGCGGAGTTGACCGAATTGCATGTGCGCTCGGTGGCCGACCTGCTCGGGCGCAGCGGGCATATAGCGGAGAATGTGGGCGTGATCGGGTTTCACGGCCATACGGTCGCGCATCGGCCCGAGTGGGGCTGGACCTGGCAGATCGGCGATGGCGCGGCGCTCGCCGGGGCGTTCGGCATTGCGGTTGTGGCTGACCTGCGCAGCGCGGACGTTGCGGCGGGCGGACAAGGCGCGCCGCTGCTGCCGGTCTATCATCGCGCCTTGGCTGACGGGCTGGAGAAGCCGGCGGCGGTGCTGAACCTGGGCGGGGTGGCGAACATCACATTCATCGGCGCGGACGGGACGCTGATCGCGTTCGACACAGGGATGGCGAGCGGGCTTATCGACAATTGGATGCAGGCGCGGGGCGATGTGGCCTTCGATGCTGAGGGCGCCTGCGCGGCGCGGGGCGTCGTGGACGAGGAGCGGCTGGCGGCGATGATGGCGGACCCGTGGTTCCATGCGCCGCCGCCCAAGAGCATCGACCGCGAGCGGTTCGGCACGGCGGTGGTGCATGGATTGTCGCTGGAGGATGGCGCGGCGACGCTCACCGCCTTCACCGCCGCCAGCGTGGCGCGCGCGATCGACCATCTTCCCGAGCGCCCGGCGAGCATCCACGTCGCGGGCGGCGGGCGGCATAATGCAACGCTGATGGCGATGCTGGCCGGGCGGACCGGGGCGCGGGTGCTACCTGTCGATGCGCTTGGCTGGGATGGCGACGCGCTGGAGGCGCAAGGTTTCGCCTATATGGCGGTGCGGAGCATGAAAGGGCTGCCGATCAGCTTCCCCGGTACGACCGGCGCGCCCGCGCCGATGACGGGCGGGGTGGTGTTTGCTTAGCTGGCTGCCAGTGCAGCCATGCTTTGCGGCATTCAGTCGATGAGAGCGGATTGTGCCAACCTGCGGCTTTCGATTTCCTTGTGGAGATTGCGGTAGGTTTTGTGCTGCGGATTGATTTCGACTGCCGCGAGAATGCTTTTGTGTGCGGCGCCGATATCTTTGCGATACATGGCGTAGCGGGCCGATATCGCCATCAACTCTGCCAGCAGCGCAGGATCGAGGGAATTGGCATTTTCGAGCAGAACGGCATGGAGATCCGAGGCTCTTTTGCGGAAGAGCAACGTCTTCAGCAGATGAAAGCGGCGATTCCGGTGGGTACGGCGTAGCGTAGAGATTTGGGCATGGATGGCGTTCAAGTCTCCGCCCGTCACGCCGTCGATCAGCGTGTCGATGGTCTTGGTCCCGGCAAAAAGAGACACGGCTTCGTGGCCGGCGCAAAACAGTTTGTGCAGGGCGACATCTGCCTTTTCAGCAACCAGATTTCTCACATGCCGATGATCGGAGGGCAGGAAGGGATCGAAAAATATATGGGCCCGAGCCGCGATTTCAGGCCCCTTGACCTGCATGGCGGGGCCGTGCAGCCCACTGTCATAATAGCGCGAATAGCGCTTGTCCCAGGGGTGAACCTGCGACGGATCGATCGAGTGCTGCGGCGAAAAGGCGACCGCATGGGTCGCTCCCAAACGCTTGCCATGCTTGAGCGCGCCATAGCCGCCCATCGACGCGCCATAGGCGATGACGTTGGAATATTCCCTGGCCAGTCGGCGCGCAACCGGGGCCGCCGCCTTCATCGATTCCATCGGGAACCAGTTGCGGGCGCGGCTCATCACGCCGATTGCGGGCAGGCCGAGCTTTTCCATCACTGGCTTGCCCCAGAATGTGTCGCCGCTCGCGATCATCTGCATGTTATTGAATGTTATCACCATGGCGCGCTGGCCGGGACCAGGCTGGTGATAGATTTCGACGTGCCGGTCTTCGTAAATCAAGTGCAACGGGGCGCTCCCGGCCAGTCTGGAAGGACTATGCAACAGGGCGCAGACAGGATTGACGAGCGCCGCATATCATCCGGAGAGATGGAAGGCTGACGATCGACAGCCTTCCATCGAGCATTCATCAGGGGGAGATCGTAACCGATTCCGGTTCGGCGCGCTTGGCGGCGATCTTTTCCTGAGCCGAGGGCGCGATCGAAGCGCCCAGTTCCTGAAGCAGGCCCTTTAGGGGTTCGTGGAACTGGAACTGCATGCCGTAACGCTGGTTCGGCAATTCTTCCTTGATCGGCGGCACTGCATGGAAGGCGTGCACCGTCTTGAAGAAGCACATGAAGTTGTTCGGCTTATACTCGTTCATCTTGACGGTTTCAAAGCCGTCGAAGCTGTGATGCCGATGCCCGGTCGAGATGGTGTAGGGCGTCGTATGCCGCAGCAGCGCCGTGCCATATTGCTCATAACCGGTCGTTTCCGGGAAGGAGAAGAGGCAGGTGAAGATGCGGGTCGGGATGTCGGTGTGCGGCCCCAGATCATAGCCCATTTTGTGCCGCTGCACGAACAGCGCCTTGCGGCAGATCGTCCAGAAATCATCGCGTTCCGCATTCTCGCCGAACCGCAGATAGAAATATTCCGGGAATTTGGCGAAGATCGTGCGGGGGAACCAGGTATCCGACAGGAAGGTGCTCTGGATCATGTCCCAGAATTCGGTCACCTCCGGCGAGGCTTCAAATTCCGGCGCCCGCTTATGGAAGTTGATCTGGCTGCGAAGCTGATAGGGCGTGGCGTTCAATGCGCGCGAGGTCGTACCCGTCTTGCCGGACCCGGAATTCCAGGGCGTTCCGTCGTTGGTCGTGAAAAGATTAAATTCCAACACCTTGTCATAGACTTCCTGCGGCAGGAAGTCATTGATTATCATATGAGGAAAAGGCAGAATTTCCAGCCGGGCCGACCGGATTTTCTGCTCGATATGCGCCCTCAAATCCGCCTGATTCATTGCTATTCCCCTGACATGTCCGTCTCGAAAAGAACCTTACCGACTCTCTACCGTCATGCTTGGCTTTTTACATTATTTTTGCGCCCAAGCGACACTTTTAATCGGGAAACTCCAGCCTGTCAGCCAATGAAGCCGCCTCAGCATTCTGCGTTACTTGTTCCGCCGAGGTTGCGCCGGCCAGAACGCTAGCGACTTCTTGCTTCCTCAATATCCATGCCAAGGCGGCCTGGCCCATAGTCACCCCGTGCACGGAAGCGAAATCGGCCAATTCCGCAATCCGCGGCCAATCGGCACCCTGCAGCCTCTTCTGTACCGCTGGAGCATCGGGTTTTCGGCCCAGTCTCGTGCCGCTGGCCGGCGTTTCACCCTGGCGATATTTGCCGGTCAGCAATCCCGCCTCCAAAGGGTAATAGGCCAGCAGATAAGCCTGACTGCCCTTCAGGGTCGAAAGGAAATCCTCTTCCACGTCCCGGTGCAGGTAGCTGTAATGCTCTTGTGACGTTACAGGTAGCGGCGCTCCGGTTCGCTTCGCTTCAGCCACGACCTTCTTCAATAGCGGGGCTTTGACGTTGGAAAGGCCATATTCGACGATCTTGCCCTGCTGTTGAAGGGCTTGCAGCGCGCCCAGCGTATCCTCGATGGGGACGGAGCGGTCGAAATGATGATATTGGTATAGATCGATGCGGTCGGTCCCGAGGCGCTTCAAGCTGCGCTCGCACGCCTGAATGATATAGTCGGGTGAACTGGCGGGCAACTCGCTGTCCTTCAGCCCCCATTTGGTGGCGATGACCGCCTGATCGCGTTTGTTGCCCAGCGCCTTGCCGAGCATGTCTTCCATACCGCCGTTGCGATAGCTTTCCGCCGTGTCGAACAGGGTTATGCCGACGTCCAAGGCCGCATCGACGACCAAATTCATATCCGCCTGCCGCGATACGGTATTGAATGTGCCGATGCCGACGCGGGATACGCGAACGCGATCGCCTCTCAAGCCTATATATTGCATTGCACAATCCTAGCATGGTCTTGGCTTTGGGCAAAGACAAATACTGGATTGGCAGCCAAGCCGGGTGAATGGTCAAGCGACGGAAGCAGCTGGCGACCCCGGCAGGATTCGAACCTGCGACCATCCGCTTAGAAGGCGGATGCTCTATCCAACTGAGCTACGGGGCCGTGCGCTGACGCGAATAGCGGGCGGGCGGGCGGGTTGCAATCGCCTGCCGACGCGATAAGCAGGACGCATGGACGACGGGGCGGTTCAGAAGGTGGACGCTGGCGCGCTGGGCGCGCGGCCGCTGCGCTACTTCGATTTCTTCATGGCGGCGTTCGTCGCGATCCTGCTGCTGTCCAATCTGATCGGCGCGGCCAAGCTCTCGACAGTGGCGGGCTTCACCTTCGGGGCGGGCATCCTCTTCTTTCCGCTCGGCTATGTGCTGGGCGACGTTCTGACCGAAGTCTATGGCTATGCGCGCGCGCGACGGTGCGTGTGGGCAGGGTTCGGCGCGATGCTGTTCATGGCGCTGATGAGCTGGGTGGTGGTGGCGCTGCCGCCGGCGGAAGGGTGGCCCGACCAAAAAGCCTATGAGGCGGTGTTCGGCAGCACCTGGCGGATCGTGTTCGCATCGCTCGTCGCCTTCTGGGCGGGCGAGTTGGCGAACAGTTTCGTGCTGGCGCGGATGAAGCTGCGGACGCAGGGCCGGCATCTGTGGATGCGAACGATCGGATCGACGATCGTCGGGCAGGGGGTGGACAGCCTGATCTTCTATCCGCTCGCCTTCTGGGGCATCTGGACCAGCGATCAGGTGCTGACCGTGATGGTCACCAACTGGGCGATGAAGGTGGGGTGGGAGGCGCTGCTGACGCCGGTCACCTATGCCGTCGTCGGCTTCGTCAAGCGGCGCGAGGGGCTCGACATCTATGACGAGGGGACGGATTTCACGCCGTTCCGGACCCGCCTCTGAATTTTCGATCGGGGTAAAGCCTCTCTTTACGATTGTTCGTGCAGAAGCATCGCATGAGCAGGATGATGCAGGGCGACTTCGCGGTCGATATCGGCAAAGCTTTGCCGTTGACGGTGGAGCAGGGGCGTATCGAACAGAGCCCCGGCATGATGGTGGAACTCGCGCAGGCGCGGCGGCGGTTCGAGGCGACGTTTCAGCACGCGCCCGTCGGCATCGCGCATGTGGCGCTGGATGGCCGCTTCCTTATGGTCAATCCGCGATTCTGTGCGATTAGCGGCTATGATGCCGATACGCTGATCCGCACGGGATTCCAGCCGATCACCCACCCGGACGATCTATATGCCGACGAAGCTCTGCTGGCGCGTCTCAACGCCGGTGAACTGCCGCGCTACGCTATGGAGAAGCGCTATATCCGCGCGGACGGCACGATCATCTGGGTCAAGCTGACGGTTGCGATGGTCCGCGACGATGCCGGCGAGCCGGAATTTTACGTCGCGGTGATCGAGGACATGTCGGAACTGCGCCAGGCGAGTTTCGAGGCGATGCACGATCCGCTGACCGGCCTGCTCAACCGCCGCGGTTTCGCCGGGCGGGGGCGGGACGTGCTGAGCGAAGCGGCGCGGGCGGGCCGAAGCCTATCCTTGCTGTTCCTTGATCTGGATGGCTTTAAGGAATTGAACGACAAACTGGGCCACGGCGCTGGCGACGATTGCCTGGCGGCGGTGGCCAGGCGGCTGCGCATAGTTGGGGGCGAGAGCGATGTGGTCGCGCGGCTGGGCGGCGATGAATTCATGATGATGGGAGTCGGCCTTGATGAAATCGCTGCCCGCGCATGGGCCGAGCGAATTTGCGTGGCTTTGGCGGATATCGGCGAAGGGATAAGCGGCAGCATCGGCCTGGCGCTTGCGGCTCGTGCAGGAACGGACGATCTCGACCGGATGGTCGCCTGCGCCGATGAGGCCATGCGCGGCGCGAAGCAGGCGGGCAAGAATCAGGTGAAGGTCGTTCGCTTCAGTTGAGCGGCGAGTCGGGGTAGGTGGCGCCGACGAAATAAAGCCCATCGGGTGGGGCGTTGAGGCCGAGGGCGGCGCGGTCCCTCGCATCCAACGCGGCCTTGAGGTCGGTGGCGGTCCAGCGACCCATGCCCACCATGACAAGGCATCCGACCATCGATCGCACCTGATGATGCAGGAAGGAGCGGGCGGCGGCGTGAATGGCGATGCGGTCGCCGTCGCGTTCGATGTCCAGCCGGTCGAGCGTCTTGACCGGGCTTTCAGCCTGACAATGGGCCGAGCGGAAGGTCGTGAAATCGTGGCGACCGACCAGTAGTTGCGCGGCCTCGTCCATTGCTGCGGCATCGAGCGGCTGGATCACGCGCCAGGCAAGGCCATGCTCCAAGGTGAGCGGCGCGCGGCGGTTGGCGATCCGATAGACATAGGCGCGGCCGATGCAGGAGAAGCGGGCGTGCCAATCGTCCGCCACTGTCTCGCAGGCGAGGATCGCTACCGGATCGGGGCGCAGATGGGCGTTCACAGCCTCCATCAGGCGGAAGGGCGCGATCGGCTTGGCAATGTCGGCATGGGCGCGCATGGCAAGGCCATGGACGCCCGCATCGGTGCGGCCGGCGGCATGGATTATGGCGCGCTCGCCGGTGACGGCGAAGATCGCATCTTCGATCGCCTGCTGCACGCTCGGCCCATGCGCCTGCCGCTGCCAGCCCATGAAGGGGCGGCCGTCAAATTCGACGGTGAAGGCGAAGCGGGTCATTGCGGTCAGGGGTCGACTTGGCTGCCGGCGGGCATATCGAAACCGCGCAACAACTCGCCCGCGCTCATCGCCGCCTTGCCCGCGCGCTGGATGAGCGTAGGCCGCAGCGCGTCCGCGCCGCAGCCGATCAGCAGGCTATCGTCGAGAAACAAGCCCGGCGCGCCTGGATGATGCTCGCAATGGGCGGCGAGGATGCGGAAGCGTTCGCCACGATAGACGAAGAAGGCGCCAGGTAAGGGGTTGAAGGCGCGGACCTGTCGTTCGGCATGGTGCGCGCCATGGGTGAAATCGATCCGCGCTTCCGCCTTGTCGATCTTGGCGGCGTAGGTGACGCCCTCGTCCGGCTGCGCCATCGGCGGGTGGAGCGAGAGGTCGTCCAGCACCTCGACCATCAGGTCCGCGCCGGCCTGCGCCAGTTCGGCGGTCAGCGCGCCGGCCGTCTTGTCCTCGATCGGGGTGACATGCTTGGCGCGCATCGGGCCGGTGTCAAGGCCGGCCTCCATGTCCATGATGGTCACGCCGGTCACATTGTCGCCGGCCAGGATCGCGCGCTGGATCGGCGCGGCGCCGCGCCAGCGGGGCAGCAGCGAGGCGTGGATGTTGAGGCAGCCATGGCGGGGCGCGGCCAATATGGCGGGGGGCAGGATAAGGCCATAGGCGGCGACCACCGCAACATCGGCGTCGAGCGCGGCGAAGGCGGCCTGCGCATCGGCGTCCTTCAGCGAGGCGGGGGTGCGGACTTCTATTCCCAACTGTTCCGCGCGCTGATGGACGGAGGAGGGGCGCAATGCCTTGCCACGGCCCGCGGGTCGCGGCGGCTGGCTGTAGACGGCGACGATCCGATGCCCGGCTTCCGCCAGCGCGTCGAGCGCGGGAACGGCGAAATCCGGGGTGCCCATATAGACGATATCCATGACGGCCTCTCAAACCCCTTGTCTGTGCCGGTTGCAACCCCTTATCTCGGCATATGGCTTCACCGGAAATCGAGGCGCTGACCCAAGCGCTGTCCCGCCTGCCCGGATTGGGACCGCGTTCGGCGCGGCGCGCGGTGCTGCATTTGCTGAAAAAGCGCGAAGGGGCGATGGCGCCGCTGCTGCGTGCTCTCGAGGCGGTGAACGAGCGGCTGGTGAGCTGCCGCATCTGCGGCAATGTCGATACGGTCGATCCCTGCGGCATCTGCGCCGATCCCCGCCGGGACGCGCGGGCGCTGTGCGTGGTGGAGGATGTGTCGGACCTCTGGGCGCTCGACAAGTCGCGGCTGTTCCCCGGCCGCTTTCATGTGCTGGGCGGAAGGCTCTCCGCGCTGGAAGGGGTGCGGCCGGAGGATCTGGCGATCGAGGCGCTGGTCGCCCGCGTGGAAGCAGGGGGCATCGACGAGGTGGTGCTGGCGATGAACGCCACGCTGGAGGGGCAGACGACCGCCCATTATCTGGCCGAGCGGCTGGAGCGCTTCCCGATCCGCCTGACGCAATTGGCGCATGGCGTGCCGGTTGGTGGGGAGTTGGACTATCTCGACGAAGGCACGCTGGCGCAGGCGCTACGGGCGCGGCGGCCGGTCGGCTGAGCTTGATAATCGCGCGCGTTCCGCCTATGTTCGGCTCATGGCTATTCGTCCCATCCTGGAAGCGCCCGACCCGCGCCTGCGTACCATTTCGACCCCTGTCGAGGCGATCGATGACGATCTCCAGACGCTGATCGACGATATGTTCGACACCATGTATGACGCGCCCGGCATAGGGCTGGCGGCGATTCAGGTGGGGGTGCCCAAGCGGGTGCTGGTGATCGATTTGCAGGAGCCCGAATCGGACGAGGAAGGCGCGCCGGCGGTCAAGAAGCCGCTGGTCTTCATCAACCCCCAGATCCTCAAGGGTTCGGACGAACTGTCGGTCTATAATGAGGGCTGCCTGTCGGTGCCCGACCAGTTCGCGGAGGTCGAGCGGCCTGCCGTCATCCGGGCGAGCTGGATGGATCGGGAAGGCCGCATCCATGAGGAGCAGCTGGAAGGGCTGCTCGCGACATGCCTCCAGCATGAGATGGATCATCTGGAGGGGATTCTCTTCATCGACCATCTGTCGCGGCTGAAGCGGGACATGCTGCTCAAGAAGCTGGCGAAGGCGCGCAAGGCGGCCTGACGAGCGGCTGGAAAGCCTAGACAAAGCAACGCCCTGACCTGCGCGGTCGGGGCGTTTTTCATTCCTGCTGATGGAAAAATCCTTTTCTTTCAATCCGTTCATCTTCCTCTGCTGATCCGGCATCCTGCACCATCTGTCGGAATGTTGCTTGTCGGAAATGCCGGGCTCGGCTCTGTCCGCTCGGCTTGGTTCAAGAAGAGGAGAAAATATGTCGCCATCCATCAAGCAGATCCTTCCCCTTTCGGTTGTGCTCGTCGGCTCGCTGGGCCTGGGCGGGTGCGCCACCAAGGGCTTCGTACGCGAGCAGGTCGCCACGGTGAGCCAGCGCGTCGACGCCTTGGAGCAGCGGCTCCAGACGACCGACGGCACCGCGCAGCAGGCGCTCGGCGAGGCGCGGTCCGCTGCCGGGCAAGCGCAGCAGAACGGGCAGCGGCTCGACCAGCTCAATGCGCGCGTCGACGGCATCGAGCAGCGCATGGTCGAAGCGCAACGCAAGCGTCCGCGCCACTGACCCCACCCTTCACGTCATGGCCGGTGCGAGTGCGCCGGCCATGACGCATTCGGAGTGATTTTCCCGATGCTGATCCGATCGCGGCTGACGCTGTTTGTCGCTCTCGTGCTTGCGGCGCCGGCGCTCGCGGCGGAGGCGGCGGAGACAAAGCCGGAGAAGGCGCCCGACGCTATGGATATGCGGGTCGATCCCACGCCGGGCGCCGCCCGGCTGCTGGGCTGGGTCGTGGCGTCGGGCGATCATGGCGCGCTGCCTTATGCGGTCATCGACAAGGCGGCGGCGCGGCTGTGGCTCTATGACGCCAAGGGTAAGCCGATCGCCGACGCGCCGGTGCTGATCGGTATCGCGCCGGGGGACGAGGCGACGCCAGGGGTAGGGGCCAAATCACTGGCGCAGATCGGTCCGGCGGAAAAGACGACGCCGGCCGGTCGCTTCCTCGCAAAGTTCGGGGTCGCTGCCGGGCGAACGCGGGTGCTGTGGGTCGATTATGCGACCTCGGTCGCGCTGCACACTATTCCGCCGGGTACGGCGAGCGAGAAAAGGCGCGAGCGGATGCTGTCGCCCGATGTGGCCGACAACCGCATCACCTTCGGCTGCATCAATCTGCCCAAGCGCACCTATGCGCAGATCGGCCCGCTGTTTCGGAAGAAGGGCGGCTATGTCTACATCCTGCCCGACGTGAAACCGGTGGAAGAGGTCTTCCCGCAGCTTCACGCCTATCCGGCGGCGGGGTGAGCCGTCAGCCGACGCCTTCTGTATCGAGCGCATAGCCTGCCGAGCGGACCGTGCGGATGATGTCCTGATAATGGCCGTCGGCATTGATCGCCTTGCGCAGACGACGGATATGGACATCGACCGTGCGCAGTTCGATATCGCTGTCCTGCCCCCAAACGCTGTCCAGCAGCCGCTCGCGCGAGAAGACCCAGCCGGGATGCTCCAGGAAATGCTTGAGCAGGCGGAATTCGGTGGGGCCAAGCGGAATGACCTGGCCGCCGCGCCGGACCTTGTGCCCGACCGTGTCCATTTCGACATCGGCGAAGGTGAGCGTCTCGCCAGCCAGCGCAGGGCGCACGCGGCGCAGCACCGCGCCGACGCGGGCGACCAGTTCGCGGGGCGAGAAAGGCTTGGTCACATAATCGTCCGCGCCGGTCTCAAGGCCCCGCACCCGATCCTCTTCCTCGCCGCGCGCGGTGAGCATGATGATCGGGATATTGGCGGTGCCGTTCATGCGGCGCAGGCGGCGGCAGACTTCGATCCCCGACAGGCTTTCGACCATCCAGTCCAGCAGCACGATGTCGGGCGTGCTTTCCTGCGCCATCAGCAGCGCTTCCTCGCCGTCCACCGTATGGGCGACGTCGAAATCCTCCCGCTTGAAATGCCAGATGAGGAGTTCGGCCAGCGCCGCATCGTCCTCCACCAGCAGCATCTTCGCCCGTGCCATGCTCAGTCCTCCGGCTGGATGTCGGCGCCGCGCTCGCGTTCCGGCAGGGTCTGGCCGGTGGCGGCATAATAGACCATCTCCGCGACATTGGTCGCATGGTCGCCGATGCGTTCGATATTCTTGGCGACGAACAGCAAGTGGGCGCACTCGCTGATCGTCTTGGGATTTTCGACCATGAAGGTCACGAGCGTGCGGAAGACGCTGTTGTAGAAATCGTCGACCACCGTGTCGCGCTCGACCACCGCCAGCGCGAGTTCGGGGTCGCGCGCGGCGAAGGCGTTAAGCGCGTCATGCACCATCTCGCCCGCCACCTGGCCCATCGAGGGAAGCAGCGAAATCGGCTCCAGCGTGCGGGTGTTCGTCGCGATCAGCGGCACGCGCTTGGCGATGTTCTTGGCATAGTCGCCGATCCGTTCGACCACGCCGACGATCTTGAGCGCGGCGATCACGTCGCGCAGGTCATTGGCCATGGGCGCGCGCAGGGCGATGACCTGGATCACCAGCTTCTCGACCTCCGCCTCGATCGCGTCGATGCGCCGGTCATCGGCGACCACCTCGGCAGCCAGC
The DNA here is from genome assembly GCF_036170395.1 of Sphingobium sp. Taxonomy (GTDB): domain Bacteria; phylum Pseudomonadota; class Alphaproteobacteria; order Sphingomonadales; family Sphingomonadaceae; genus Sphingobium. The sequence continues at coordinate 29,116 of NZ_JAVHPD010000064.1, read as the reverse complement.
GTCTTGTCCTGACGCTGAAGCGCCAGCATCGCATTTTCGATCGCCGCTTCGGCGCGACCGCCCATTTCGGCGATCAGCCCGCGCAGCCGGTCGATATCCTCGTCAAATGCCTTGATCGTATGTTCAGCCATGTTCGTCTCTCCGCCGATCAGCCGTAGCGACCGGTGATATAATCCTTGGTGCGCTCCTGACGCGGATTGGTGAAGATGTCGGATGTCACGCCATATTCGACCAGTTCGCCCAGGTGGAAGAAGGCCGTGCGCTGCGACACGCGAGCGGCCTGCTGCATATTATGGGTGACGATGACGATGGCGTAGCGGCCGCGGAGTTCGTGGATCAGCTCCTCGATCTTGGCGGTGGCGATCGGGTCCAGCGCCGAGCAGGGCTCGTCCATCAGGATGACTTCGGGCTCCACCGCGATGGCGCGACCGATGCAGAGGCGCTGTTGCTGGCCGCCCGAGAGCGCGGTGCCGCTGTCGGACAGCCGGTCCTTGACCTCGTCCCACAGGCCCGCGCGGCGCAGCGACTTTTCGACGATCACGTCCATATCGGCCTTGCCGGCGGCGAGGCCATGGATGCGCGGGCCATAGGCAATATTCTCATAGATCGACTTGGGGAAGGGATTGGGCTTCTGGAACACCATCCCTACCCGCGCGCGCAACTGCACCACGTCCATCGAGGGCGCGTAGATATTCTCGCCGTCGAGCGTGATCTCGCCCTCGACCCGCGCCGAAGCGACGGTGTCGTTCATGCGGTTCAGGGTCCGCAGGAAGGTCGACTTGCCGCAGCCTGACGGGCCGATGAAGGCGGTGACATTGTCCATGTCGACATCGATCGACACGCCCTTGATCGCCTGTTTGGGGCCGTAGAAGACCTTGACGTCGCGCGCGGTCATCTTCGGATTGGCGGGGGCGAGGCTTTTCTGTTCTTCGGTCATGGCGATTACCACCGTTTTTCGAATTTGTTGCGCAGGTAGATGGCGAGGCCGTTCATCGCGAGCAGGAACACCAGCAGGACGATGATGGCGGCGGAGGTCTTTTCAACGAAGCCCTTGGAGACTTCGTCGGACCAGAGGAAGATCTGCACCGGCAGGACCGTGGCGGGATCGGTAATGCCGCCGGGCGGGGTAGCGATGAAGGCGCGCATCCCGATCATCAGCAGCGGCGCGGTCTCGCCCAAGGCGCGGGCCATGCCGATGATCGTGCCAGTGAGGATGCCGGGCAGGGCGAGTGGCAGGACGTGCTGGAACACGACCTGAACCGGCGAGGCGCCGATGCCGAGCGCCGCGTCGCGGATACTGGGCGGCACCGACTTGATCGCATTGCGGCCGGCGATGACGATCACGGGCATGGTCATCAATGCCAGCGTCATGCCGCCGACCAAAGCGGCGGAGCGCGGCAGGTGCAGGAAGTTGAGAAAGATCGACAGGCCAAGGAGGCCGAAGATGATCGAGGGGACAGCGGCCAGATTGTTGATCGACACTTCGATAATGTCGGTCCACCAGGTCTTGGGCGCATATTCCTCCAGATAGAGGGCGGTCGCGACGCCGATCGGGAAGCTCAGGAGCAAAGTCACCAGCATCGTCAGCAGCGAGCCCTTGAACGCGCCCCAGATGCCGACCTGGACCGGATCGGTGCCATCGCTGGAGCCGAGGAAATTCCAGTTGAAGCCGGTGGACAGGAGTCCCGCGTTTTTGAGGCGCGCGACCGCCGCTTCGGCGTCGGGCGGACCGTCGCTCTTGGCCGCGAGGTCGATCGCGGTCGAGGCGGGCACGCGGATGGTTTCTGTCCGCGAGAGGATCGTCGGGTCCGCCTTGATCGCGTCGCGCAGGCTGAGCCAGGCGGTCGGTGCGAGCAGGGCGTCGGCGTCCTTGCCGAGCGCTTTCTCCGCGATCTCGGCCGCGACCACTGGAAGATTGGCGTTGACCAGAGCCGCGTCCGTGATGGCGGCGGGATTGAGCGGCAGGCGCGCGGCGGGGAAATCGACCTTGAGCGCGATTTCGGTGCGGGTGAAGCCGCGCAGGCCGTTGCCCATCATCGTCGCGAGCAGGAAGGTCAGGAACGCGGCCGACAGCAGCACGGCGAGGAAGCCGGCGAGCTTGAACCGGCGCTCGGCGGCGTAGCGGCGCGCGATGCGGCGCTGCATCGCGTCCGATTTCCAATCCGTGGGGAGGCGTTCAGTCATTACTGCTTTTTCCCGTTCGGGCTGAGCGAAGTCGAAGCCCTCTGCTGAGCGAAGCGAAGCGCCGAGCCTTCGCTTCGCTCAGGCGAGCCCTTCGACAGGCTCAGGGCGAACGGATGATGTGCCAAGGGCCTCATTCGTATGCCTCGCGATATTTCTTCACGACCCGCAGGGCCACGATGTTGAGCAGAAGGGTGACGACGAACAGGACGAGGCCGAGCGCGAAGGCGGCGAGAGTCTTGGCGCTGTCAAATTCCTGGTCGCCGGTCAGAAGCTGGACGATCTGGGTCGTCACCGTCGTCACGCTGGCGAAGGGGTTGAGCGTCAGGTTGGCGGCAAGGCCGGCGGCCATCACCACGATCATCGTCTCGCCAATGGCGCGGCTGACCGCCAGTAGCACGCCGCCCACGACACCGGGCAGGGCCGCAGGGATCAGCACGCGGCTGATCGTTTCGCTGGTGGTCGCGCCCATGGCTAGGCTGCCGTCGCGCATCGATTGGGGCACGGCGGCGATGCTGTCGTCCGCCATCGAGGAGACGAAGGGGATAATCATCACGCCCATGACGAGACCGGCGGCGAGCGCGCTTTCGGAGGAGGCGCCGCTGATGCCGATCGAGACGGCGAAGTCACGCAGCGCGGGGGCGACTGTCAGCGCCGCGAAATAGCCATAGACGACGGTCGGGACACCCGCGAGCACCTCCAGCATCGGCTTCATCCATGTGCGGATGGTGGGGCTGGCATATTGTGTGAGATAGACCGCGCTCATGAGACCGAGCGGAATGGCGACGATCATGGCGATGATCGCGCCGATGAAGATCGTGCCCCAAAAGAGCGGCACCGCGCCGAACGCATCCTCATTGCCATAGCCCATCGCGGCGGACTGCGGGCTCCATTTGAGGCCGAAGAGGAAGTCGATGGGGTTCACCATCGAGAAGAAGCGGAAGCTCTCCCACAGCAAGGAGGCGACGATCCCGACCGTGGTCACGATCGCCAGCAGCGAGGCGACAAGCAGGGTCGCCATTACCAGCCGCTCGACCCTGGTGCGGGCGCGGAAGTCCGGGCGGATGCGGGTGAAGGCATAGGCGCCGCCGGCGAAGGCAAGGATCAGCGCCAGTACGACGCCCGCCACGCCATAGGTCTGGAGCGCTTCGCGATAGGGTTCGACAAACGGTTCGCTGGCGGGGTTGAAGGCGGCGGCCTGCACGCCCGAGGCGATGGCGCGCGCCTCGCCAAGCAGGGCGGCGCGCGCGAAGCGGTCGGCCGGCAGAGTCTGCGCGGCGGGTTCGGTCAGCACCGCCTGAGTTACGAGGCCCGGCGAGACATTGGCCCAGACGGCGAGGAAAAGGCCGGCCGGGATCAGCGTCCAGAGCGCGACATACCAGCCATGATAGCCCGGCAGGCTGTGGACGGCGTCCCGCCGCCCGGTTTCGCGCGCGACCGTCTGGAGCCGCAGCGCGCGGGCACGGGCAGTGACCCAGGCGATCGCGCCGAGGCCTGCCAGCAGCAGGAGGATTGCAGGTCCGGTCATGGGGCCTTTCGCTTATTTGAGGTCGGCGCCGTCGAGGACGGCGAGCGATTTCACGGTTGCGGCGCTCTTGCGGCGCACATCCTCGGGCGCGGCGACCATGCCGCGCCGGGTCAGCACGCCGCCCGGTCCCCAGTTCGCCGCGAAGCTGTCGAGGAAGAATTGGAGGCCGGGGATCGCCTGCATATGCGCCTTCTTCACATAGATGTAGAGCGGACGCGCGCCGGGATATTGGCCAGTGGAGACGGTGTCGTAGGTCGCCTGGATGCCGTTGATCGGCACGTCGTTCAGACTGTCCTTATTTTCTTCGAGGAAGCTGAAGCCGAATATGCCGACGGCATTGGGATTGGCGTTGAGTTTCTGCACGATCAGATTGTCATTCTCGCCCGAATCGACATATTTGCCGTCTTCGCGGACGCGGGTGCAGGTCGCCTTAAATTCGTCCTCATTCTTTTCCTTCAGCGCCTTCATCGCCTCGTCGCTCTGGCAGCCTTTCTCCAGGATCAGTTCGGCGAGCGAGTCGCGGGTGCCGCTGGTCGAGGGCGGGCCGAAGACCGAGATGGGGATGGCCGGGAGGCTGGGGTCCACGTCATTCCAGTTCTGCGTCTTGTTCGGCCCCTTGCCATAGGGATTGGCGGCCAGCGCTTCATAGACGATCTTGGGCGTCAGCTTGAGGCCGGGGCCTTTTTTCGATTCAGCGAAGGCGAGGCCGTCGACCCCGACCTGGATTTCGACGATGTCCTTGACGCCATTGGCGGCGCATTGCTCATACTCCGCCTTCTTCATCCGGCGCGAGGCGTTGGCGATGTCGGGATATTGCGCGCCGACGCCGGTGCAGAACAGCTTGATGCCGCCGCCGGTGCCGGTCGATTCGATGATCGGCGACTTCATGCCCGGATTGCTCTGGACGAAAAGTTCGGCGGCGGCGGTGGCGAAGGGATAGACGGTAGAGGAGCCCACGGCGCGGATCTGGTCGCGCGTGCTGGCGCTGCCGGCCTCGTCGGTGCAACCGGCAAGGCCAAGCACGCTCACGGTCGTCGCGGCGAGCAGGGCGAACGTCTTCACGGAAACCTCCATCATGCGGCCGCGAGTCGCTCTGATCGCTGCCCCCCTTGGGCAGGGGCCTAGTCGCGGACCATCGCGCCTTTGTGACGCTGGCATTGCATTTTCATGACACTGCGTCCGAAAGCGTCGACGGACGCCTTTTCTCGTCCTGCCGGCCCTGGCTTTCCTCGACCGGCGGAGGCAGGAGGATGGTGATGGTCGTGCCCTTGCCGAGCGTGCTCGCGATGTCGAGCCGGCCGCGATGGCGCTCGACGATATGCTTGACGATGGCAAGGCCAAGGCCCGTGCCGCCCATGGCGCGGCTGCGGCCGGAATCGACGCGATAGAAGCGTTCGGTGAGGCGCGGGAGATGATCGGGGCCGATGCCCTCGCCCTCGTCCGCAACGATGAGCCGGGTCATGCTGCTCGGCCCTTCGGTCAGCGACACGCGGATGGGCGTGCCGGGGCGGCCATATTTGATCGAGTTGCCGATGAGATTGTGGAGCAGCTGCGACAATTGGGCGCGGTCGCCCTGAACCGGCGGCAGTTGCGGGGCAATCTCCATCTCCACGTCGCGGCCGCGCTCGCCATGGCTGGAGCGGACGACGCCGACGACTTCGGCGGTGAGTTCGGACATGTCGACGCTGGCGTCGGGCAGGCGGTGCTTCTCCGATTCGATGCGGGAGAGCGAGATGAGATCGTCGATGAGGCGCTGCATTCGGCGCGCCTCTCCCTCCATGATGCCGAGGAAGCGTTCGCGGGTTTCAACGTCGCGGCCCATTTCGGGGTCGGCGAGCGTTTCGATGAAGCCCAATATGCCGGCCAGCGGCGTGCGGAGTTCGTGGCTCGCATTGGCGACGAAATCGACGCGCATCCGCTCGGCCGCATGAGTGCCGCTATGGTCGGCGAGGTGGACGAGGCGGCGCATGTCGGCGACCGCGCCGACCGGCGCGATCCGCATCTGCCAGCGCTGGTCGCGGGCGCCCAGGCCCACCAGCTCGATCATCACCGCTTCGGCCAGCGGCGCGGCGCTGGCGAGGCGTTCGGCAGCGGCAGGATGGCGGATGGCGATGCGCGCATCCTCCCCCTCGATATGGCTGCCGAGCAGACGCTGGGCGGCGCGATTGGCATGGCGGATGCGGCCGCGCTCGACGAGCATCAGCGGGTCCGAAATGCCTTCCAGCAGGCTGGCAAAATCGGGATGGCCGATGAGGTCGGGCGTATCGGGCAGCACCAGCGCCGGCTCGGCGGCGGGCGGCGGATCGGCCTGGACCGCGCAGATGAGCAGGATGGCGAGCCCGGAAAGGGTCAGCATCGCCAGCGGCAGCGGCGAAGAGCCGAGCATCAGCGCGCCCCCCGCCCCCAGCAGCAGGGTGGCGAGCGAGGCCGTGATCTGCGAAACGGTTAGTCGATTCATGGTTACCGCGCTGGATTTGTCGCGCATTTGCTGCGATGTCTGGTTGCAATAGCGGCCAATCTTTACGGTTTGGCAAGCGCAAGCTACGGACAAGAACGAGATGAGCGAGCCGACGCCCGATCCGCAGAGCCAGGAGGCACAGGCCGGCGAGGCCGGATCGCCCGCGCCCTCGCGCCGCCAGCTGCTGATGGGCGGGGCGGTCGCCGCGTCGGCAATCGTGTCGATCCGGCCGGCGCTGGCGAATACGGCGGCGTCGGTGCTGAACTGCACCATTCCCGTGCCCGACCAGGGCCGCGCGGGCAGCGCGATCGCGCCCAACGGGCAGGTGGTGCCGGCAGGCACGCCGGGCGCGTTTCCGGGGACCGGGCGCAGCTTCACCGGTGAGCAGGTGAAGCAGGCGATGCGCGGCCGGCCGCTGCCGGGGACCAGCTACGAGCAGAACCAGGCCTATCTCAACTATATCCGCCGGTTGCAGCGGGGAACGAGCGGTTTCACCTGCTATGCCTCGCTCCAAATGCCGCGCTGATCCGCCATTTTTTGCGCGCCGGCGGTGCTTAAGCGAACACCGAGTGGGACAGCTGTTTAGCATAGAGGCCGAGGGTGGAGACAGCCTATCGCCGGGACGAGGAGGATGCGGTTTCGGCCTGTGTCCTCGATGATATGGTATTATTATACCATAGGAGATCGGGCCAGACGCATATGGTCATCAGCCCGGTGCCGGAAATATTGGAACGGATGGTAGACGGGGAGACCGTGACCGCTGCGGCGATGCACGACCGGCTGGCGCGCGACTTCGACTTGGGCGAGCGGGCGGCGGCGGTGGCGGAGATCGGGTCGCATCTCGATGCGCTGGTGGCGCTGGGGCTGGTGCGGCCGGCATGAGGCACGCGATCATGCTGCGGATAGGGCCGGCGACGTTTCGGATCGGGTCGGCCTGGGGCAGGCCGATCGATGCGCTGGCGCGGCTCTATGCCGACTATCCCGATGTGCGCGGCGCGATCGCCGACTTCACCGTGCGATTGCAGCCGGCTAGCGCGCTGCGGCGCTGGGTGCGGCCCCACATCTTCATCACCGGCGATCATGGCCTGGCCGACGCCGCGCCGATGAGCCTAGCGCACGGGCTGCTGGCGGCGGAGATGGGGATGAACCTCCAGATGGCGCTAGGGTGGCGGCGGCACCTGCTGCTCCATGCGTCGAGCGTCGAGAAGGACGGCCGGGTTCTGGTGATGACCGGCGAATCCGGGTCGGGCAAGTCGACGCTGGCGGCGTTGCTGGGCGAGCGGGGCTGGCGGCTGATGGGGGACGAGTTCGCGCTGCTCGATATGGCAAGCGGCGCGATCCTGCCCTTTCCCCGCCTCGTGTCGCTCAAGAACCGGGCGATCGACGTGGTGGCGGGGGAAGTCGGCGCGGCGCGGATGGGGCCTTTGCTGCGGGCGACGGCCAAGGGCGATATCCGCCATATGGTGCCGCGCGGCGATGCGGTGGCGCGGATGGACGAGGGGGGGATGCCGGCGCTGCTGCTGTTCCCGCGCTTTGGTCATGAGGCCGCTGTGCGGGATGTGGGGCAGGGCGAGGTGTTCATGCGGCTGACCCAGGCGTCGACCAATTATGTGGCGCTGGGGGAACCCGCCTTTGCGGCGCTGACCCGCTTCGTGCGCGAAGTGCCGGCGCGCGCGATCGACTTTCCGAGCGGCGATGCGGCGATTGCAATGGTCGAACGGCTGTGGAGCGAGACACCATGAGCGCGGCGCGGCTGGTGCGGGCGCTGCGGGAGCCGGGGTCGGTCGCGGGGCTGGACGCGGCGGGGTGGAACGGCCTGATCGCGGCGGCGCGGGCCGAGCGGCTGATCGGGACTTTAGCGTGGCGGCTGGAGGGGGTCGAGGTGCCGGACGCGGTGCGGCCGATCCTGGAAGATGCCAGGCGCGAGGCGGCGACTGAGGCGCGGCAGGCTTTGTGGGAGGCGGACCGGGCGGTGGTGGCGCTGCGGCATCTGGGGGTGCGGGTCGTGCTGCTGAAGGGCACGGCCTATGTTGCCGCGGGGCTGAAGGCAGGCCAGGGGCGGTTTATCGGCGATCTCGATATCCTCGTGCCGCGCGATGCGATGCCGGTGGTCGAGCGGGCGCTGATCGACGCGGGATGGGAGTGGGTCAAGGAAGACGCCTATGACGACGCCTATTACCGCCAATGGATGCACGAACTGCCGCCGATGATCCATGTCGAGCGGGACCGGATGATCGACGTGCATCACACGATCCTGCCGCTGACGGCGCGGCCGAGACCCGATGCGGCGGCGATGCTGGCGGCGGCGGTTCCCGTGGCCGACGGGCTATGGGTGTTGTCGCCCGAGGATCGGGTGGTCCATGCGGCGGCGCATATGCTGGCCGACGGGGATGTGCAGGGTGGGCTGCGCAATTTGTGGGATATATATTGCCTGCTGAAGGAGGCTGATCCGGCGCGACTGGCGGCGCGGGCGCGGCTGCATGGGTTGGAACGGCATGTGGCGCAGGCAGAGCGGCTGGCGGCGGCGGTTTACGGCAAGGGCGCGCGGCTGGGGCTGTGGGATCGGATCGTGCGGGCGCGGCTGCTGGCGCGCGACGGGTGGGGGCGCGAGACGCGCAAGGCGCTGGTGTTCGCTTTTTATCTACGGTCGCACCTGCTGCGGATGCCGCCGTTGATGCTGGCGCGGCATTTGTGGACCAAGTGGCGCAAGGGGCATCGGCCGGGGTAGGGGTGCTTTGCGGAGAGAGAGAAGCGTGTTCCTTGACGGTGGATTGGGGGCGAGGGGGGGAGATGGGTTCCCGCGTTGACCTTCGGCCGCCCTTCGGGTCGCGGGAATGACGAGGGTAGGGGCGGGCGGCGTTACAGTAATGCGTCGGGGGGATGACGCGGGGTGACCCGGTAATTTCATCATGCTGCAATCGCGAAGACATGGACATGACCCACGACGCGGCTAGGGCGCGGCCAAGGGGGACTTGTCCATGTCCAAGCCAGTACGCGCCTTGCTGTTCGCGACTCTGGCCGCCTTGTGCGCTGCCGGATCGTCCGGCGCCAGTGCGCCCGACGCGGAGCGGGTGATGGCCGGCGGCGCGGTCGCCGACCTGCCGCTGTCCGTCATGACCTATAATGTCATGGGATTGCCCTGGCCGGTGGCGTTCGGGCGTGACGAGGCGCTGGCGCGGATCGCGGATCGGCTGGCGGGGCTGCGGGCGCAGGGGCGGCAGCCGCATATCCTGATGTTGCAGGAAGCCTTCATCGTCGATCCGGCGCAGTTCGCGCGGCGCGCGGGCTATGCTCATGTCGCCGCCGGGCCAGATGCCGCGATGCGAACCCCGTTGCCGGCGACGGCGGCGGACCGCGCCTTTCTGGCCGGGGCGCGATGGGACCGGGGCGAGACGGCGGGGCGGCAGATGGGCAGCGGGCTTGTCATCCTGTCCGACTATCCCATCGTGAAAGCCGAGCGGATGGCCTTTCCCGCCTTCGCCTGCGCGGGTTTCGACTGCCTTGCCAACAAGGGCGTGCTGATCGCGCATCTGGCGGTGCCCGGCATGGCCGCGCCGGTGGCGGTGGTGAACAGCCATTTGAACGCGCGGAAGGCAGCGGGCGTGGCGGTGGCGCGGTCTTTCCGCGCGTTCGACCGGCAGGCGGGGCTGCTGGCGGACTTCGTCGCGGCGAAGGCGCCGCCAGGGCGCGCGGTCATCATCGGCGGGGACTTCAATATCGGGCGGGACCGGCAGCGGATCGCCGCCTTTTTCGCGCGCACGGAGGCGGCCGGGCTGGGTTTCGTCGCGCCGCATCTGGGCGGCGCGAAGCGGGCGCTCGCGGGGGACGCGCCGGTCGTGGGCGAGGGTGACCTTCGCCGGGCGGCCGAGCGGCAGAAGGACTGGCTGTTCGCGCGCGGGGCGGATGGACGGCCGATGCGGGTGATGCAGGCGCAGGCGCCCTTTGGCGAGGCGGCTGGCCCGATGCTGTCCGACCATGTGGGCTATGCGCTGAGCTATGCGCCGGTGGGGGAGAGGCCGGTGCAGCTGGCGGATCGGGGACGCAATCCGGGGGGATGAACGATGGGGGGACGACATTATCTGGTGGCGCTGATGCTGGCCGCGGCGGCCGAGCAGGCGATGGCGCAGCTTTCGACGGCGGACCATGGCGGCTTTGCGCTGAAGCCGCGACTGGCCTTTTCGATGCGTGCCGTGCCGGCTGAACCGCGCCAGCGACCCGCGCGCATCTACGCCATCGACCTGTCGCCCATCCCGGCAGAGCCGGCGGCGATGCGGATGGCGGTCGAGCGGCGGCGGCAACTCTATGCCGGCGTGCGGGCGATGCGGTCGGAGGGGCTCGGCGCGCCCGCGCGGAACGGGACCGACATCGCGCCGCGCACCAGCCTGACGATGATCGACGCACGGTTCGATCTGCCGCTGGGGCGGCTGGCGGCGGACGATCGGCTGAGCGCGACGCTGGGCTGGCAGGGGGCGAAGATCAGCAACCGCAGCGCGAACGCGACGAGCCAGCTGACCCGCGACAATCTGCGCGCGAAGGACTGGTTCCTGCCGGTGGCGCAGATGCGGTTCGGCGTGATGCCGAGGCTGGCGCTGAGCGCCGACTATCGCGAGGCGATGTGGGCCTATGGCGATAGCGGCGCGATCGGAGCGATGGGGCTGGACCGCGAGGGGTTCCGCACGCTTCGGAACGCGCTGCGGCCCGAGCGCGACCGGCGGGCGCGGCTGGGGCTGGACTGGGCCGCGGGTCCGGGCGTGGCGGTGCGCGTGGCGGCCTATGCGGCGCGGATCGAGGACCGGATGGGCTTTGCGCGCGGAAGCTATGCGCCGCTGAACCTGGGATCGGCCGATGTACGCGGGCTGGACGCAGCCGTGACACACAGCCTGTCGCCCGCGCTCCGCTGGACGGCGCGTTATGCGCAGGCGGCCGTGCGAGCGGACGCGGGCGAGCAGGCGATGGAGCGCAAGCTGGCGCTGTCGGGCGAATGGCGCGCCGGGCCATGGCGCTGCGCCATGGGAATCGCGCGGACCAGCGCGCCGGCGCTGGGACAAGAGGCGGGCGCGGGGACGCGCTTCGAGGCGGGGATGGACTATGATGCGGGCGGGCCGCGCATCGGGCTGCGCCTGACCGATCCCGACCGGCTGAGCGCCAGCCGGCTGGGAGAGGCGATGCCGACCGGGCCGGCGCGCGCGGCCGAGCAGGCGCGGGCGGTGATGCTGACGGCGGCCTTCTCGCTCTGAGCGCCACTTTTCTGTAGCAATCCGGCATTATCGCGCCGGGATGATCGGCGGACGGACTATCGGGCTTTGGCTGGTGCTGCTGGCCGCGAGCGGGGCGCTGGCGCAGGAGGGCGACGCGCCCTCCCCGCCGCCCGCGCCGGTCACGCTGCGGCTGCCGGCGGTAGAGGCGCGGCAGGGGGTGGCGTCCGACGGCGTCCATGTCTTTGCCATCGATAATGAACGGATCGGCAAATATGCGATCGCGACCGGCAAGCGGATCGCGCAGTGGCAGGGGGAGCGGCGGCTGTTCCCGCATATGAACAGCTGCACCATCGCCGGGCGCGAGCTGGTCTGCGCGGCATCCAACTATCCCGCTCTGCCGCAGACGAGCGCGGTCGAGATTTTCGATGCGAAGAGCCTGCGCCATGTGCGGTCGGTGAGCCTGGGCTTCGGGCCGGGGTCGCTGACGGTGCTCGATCGCCATGCCGGCAAATGGTGGGCGGTGTTCGCCAATTATGCCGGCAAGGGCGGCGAGCCGGGGCGCGACCATCGCCATACGCTGCTGGTGCGGATGGACGACGCCTTCCGGCAGGAAGCGGCCTGGACCTTCCCGGCAGAAGTGCTGGCGCGCTTTGCCCCCTATAGCTGTTCGGGCGCGAGCTGGAGCGCGGACGGGCGGCTCTATGTGACGGGGCATGACCGACCGGAAATGTATGAGCTGGCGCTGCCCGAGGCGGGATCGGTTCTGGAGCTGCGGCGGACCATCGGGATCGATTCGCCGGGGCAGGCGATCGACTGGGATCCAAGGGTCAGGGGACGGCTCTGGTCGGTGGATCGGAAGGACACGGCGCTGGTCGCCAGCCAGATCGACTAGGTCCGGCCGCCCAGCATCGCCTCGATCGCGAGGCCGCCCATGTCGGCGACGGCGCCCAGGCGGTCGGGCGGGGTGCCGGCGCGGGCGTCGGCGGAGAGGCCGGACATCAGCATGACCATATAGTCGGCGACGAGATCGGCCTTGTCCGGGTGGCGGAGGGCGACAAAGTCGGCGATCTGCTGGCGCGCGGCGGCCTTGCGGCTCTGGGCGCAGCGGGTCGCGTCCGCATCTGTGCCGCGCGCGCCTTCCAGCACCATGCAGCCGATCGCCTGGCTGTCGTCGGCATAGAGGCGGGCGGCTTCGCGGAGCAGCGCCTTCAAGGCTTCGGCGGTGTCGGCGTCGGGGGTCAGCAGGCCCATGACCGGCAGGGCGGACTGGCCGTAGCGGGCCAGCACTTCGTCATAAAGCGCGGCCTTGCTGCCGAAGGCGGCGTACAGACTGGGCGGGTTGATGCCCATCGCCTCGGCCAGCGCGGCGACGCCGACGCCTTCATAGCCATGGGCATGGAACAGCGTCTGCGCCTTTTCCAGCGCTTCGTCCCGATCAAAGCCGCGGGGGCGGCCGCGCCTTTTTATTTTTTCTGTATCGAGCACTACAAAAATCCTTGAACGGGCATGTGAGGCATTTATATAGCGGTCGGTACAGAAATTCTCAAGGATGACCATCATGACCGACCTGACCAACAAGAGCGCGCTCATCATCGGCGGAAGCCGTGGCATCGGGGCAGCGATCGTGCGCCGCTTCGCGAAGGACGGCGCGCGTGTCACCTTCACTTACTCAGGATCGCACGACGCGGCGCAGGCTTTGGCGACGGAGACGGGCGCGACCGCCGTCAAGTCGGACGCGGCCGACCGCGCCCAGGTGATCGAGGTGGTAGCGGCGCAAGGCCCGCTCGACATATTGGTGGTGAATGCCGGCGTCGCGATGATCGGCGATCCGCTGAGCTTCGATCCCGATGCGGTGGACTGGATGATCGATATCAATGTCCGCGCGCCCTATCATGCCGCGGTGGAAGCGGGACGGCGGATGCCCAATGGCGGGCGCATCGTCGTGATCGGATCGGTCAATGGCGATGCGGTGCCCTTCGCCGGGGCGGCCGCCTATGCGCTTACCAAGTCGGCCTTGCAGGGACTGGCGCGCGGCCTGGCCCGCGACTTCGGCGATCGGGGGATTACCGTCAACATCGTGCAGCCCGGCCCGGTCGACACCGACATGAACCCGGCGGACGGCGAGATCGCCGAGATCGTCAAGCCCTTCCTGGCGATCAAGCGCTATGGCAAGGCCGAGGAGATTGCGGGTCTGACCGCCTATCTGGCCGGGCCGGAGGCGTCCTACGTCACCGGGGCGATGCACACGATCGATGGCGGGTTCGGGGCGTGAGGGTTCGTCAGAAGAGGATGTAGCTTATAGTTCCCCGGCGCAGGCCGGGGTCCAGGGGCGGAGGCGCAGCGCCTGGGACTCTGGACCCCGGCCTGCGCCGGGGAACAAGATATTAGCGTTGCTCGGTCTCCTCAGTCCTTCTTCAATATGTCGAGCGCCAGCAGGGTCATCGCCTCGCTGGCGGTCGCGATGACGGCGTCGGCCTGGGGCGCCCAGAAGGGGCTGTGGAGCGAGGGGAGGGTTGCCTGGCCTGCCTTTGCCGCCGCCATTTTGTCGGCCGGCACGCCGCCGACCCAGAAGATGAAGCTGTTGATATTCTTGTCGGCGCGGTAAAAGCGGCCGAAATCCTCGCCGCCCATGACGGCGGGGGTTTTCACGACGCGGCCTTCGGGGAAGTGCCCCTTGAGCAAGGTCGCCATCTGCTCGGCGAATTCGGGCGGATTGTAGGTGGAGGGGGTGAATTCATCCTTCACGGTGACGACCGGCATCCGGTCCTCCGGCACGCCGGCCGCGATCGCTTCACCCCGGGCGACGCGCTTTATGCCCTCGATCAGCTTCGCGCGGGTCTCATCCGAATAGCTGCGGACGGTGAGCAGCAGTTTCGCTTCGTCGGGGATGATATTGTGCTTCGCCCCGCCCTGGAAGCTGCCGACGGTGACGACGGCGGGATCCTGCGGCTCCTGTTCACGGCTGACGAGGGTCTGGAGCGTGGTGACGATGCGCGCGCCCAGCACGATCGGGTCGCGCGTGGTCTGGGGGTAAGCGCCGTGGCCGCCTACGCCCTTCACCAGCACATCGACGCTGTCGACATTCGCCAGCGCATAGCCGGGCGTATAGCCGATCGTGCCGGCGGGCAGATTGGCGGCGTCGTGGAAGGCGATGGCGTGGGTCGGGCGCGGGAAGCGCGTGTAGAGCCCGTCCTCCAGCATGTCGCGCGCGCCCTTGCCGACTTCCTCGGCGGGCTGGAGGATCATGACCAGCGTCCCCTTCCACCGGTCCTTCCAGGCGGCGAGCAGCCGGGCGGTCTCGATGAAGGCGGTCATGTGCGTGTCATGGCCGCAGGCGTGCATGACGCCGGTCTCGACGCCCTCGGGCGTCTTGGTGCGGACCTTCGACGCGAAATCGAGGCCGGTCTGTTCGACCACCGGCAGCCCGTCCATGTCGGCGCGGATGAGGAGGGTGGGGCCGGAGCCGTTCTTCATCACCGCGACGACGCCGGTGCCGCCGACCTTCTCCGTCACGTCATATTTGAGCGCCTTCAGCCTCTTGGCGAGCTTGGCGGCGGTGTTGACTTCCTGAAGCGAGAGCTCGGGATTGGCATGGAGGTCGTGGTAGAGGGTCATGAGGCCGTCCATGTCCTTCGCCACGGCCGCGCCGATCTCGCTTTGGGCGGGCGGCGGCGCGGCGGGCGTCTGGGCCGTGGCGGTGGACGATAGGCTGGCGGCGGCCAGAACGGCCGTGAGCGCGTGGCGCATGTGTGACTGTCTCCCTTGCTGGCGAGGAGCATAAGGCGATTTTGCGGGCGGGGAAGGGGGATGTTCAGGAAGGGAAGGGTTGACGGTATTTGCCAATCTCTGCCATTATTTGGTTGGAGGCAGCCATGGCGACTATGAACATCTCCCTTCCCGACCGTATGAAAATCTGGGTCGAGGCGCAGGCGGACACGGGGCGATACAGCAATGCCAGCGATTATGTGCGTGACCTCATCCGCCGGGATCAGGAGCGGCACGGCGCGGTCAGCCACATGCAGCGCCTGATTGACGAAGCCAGAGCCAGCGGTGAAAGCAGCGATACGATGAATGATATTCGCGCCAGGGCTTTGCGGCAGGCGGACGCTGCAAACTGAGCATCGAAAGATACTGATAGCTTTTGTTCCCCGGCGCAGTTGATGGGAGGCGCGTTACTCCCATCAAGGGTCCAGTTCCACGCTCCAAGCTGGACCCCGGCCTGCGCCGGGGAACAAGGTAAAGTCTTCTTATGAGCCGTCGTCAGCCCAGCTTAGGCTATATTTCGAGAGTTCTGCGCGCTGCCAGGACTGGATGAGCAAGGGTGAGCGTTGACCCTACTGCGCCGTCCAGCCGCCGTCGATGCTCATATTCGCGCCGGTGATGTTGGCGGCGGCGTCGCTGCACAGGAACAGGGCCATGGCGGCGACCTGCTCGACGGTCACGAACTGCTTGGTCGGCTGGCCGGCAAGGAGCACGTCGTTCATCACCTGCTCGCGGGTCATGCCGCGCGCCTTCATCGTGTCGGGGATCTGGTTTTCGACGAGCGGCGTCCAGACATAGCCGGGCGAGATGCAGTTGGCGGTGATCCCGTCGGTCGCGACTTCCAGCGCGACCGTCTTGGTGAAGCCGGCGAGGCCGTGCTTGGCGGTCACATAGGCGCTCTTGAAGGGCGAGGCGGTCAGCGAGTGGGCCGAAGCGGTCTGGATGATGCGGCCCCATTTCTTCGCCTTCATATGGGGGATGGCGAGCCGGGTCGTGTGGAAGGCGCTGGTGAGGTTGAGCGCGATGATGAGGTTCCATTTATCGACGGGGAACGCCTCGACCGGGGCCACATGCTGCATGCCCGCATTGTTGATGAGGATATCGACGCCGCCGAAAGCATCGGCCGCTTCCTGCATCATCGCTTCGATCTGGTCGGCTTTGGTGAGGTCATGGCCCGAATAGAGCGCCTTGCCGCCCGAAAGCGATTCCAGCCCCAGCCGCTCTTTCTCGATCGCGTCCGCATCGCCGAAGCCGTTGATGACGATGTTCGCGCCTTCGCCGGCCAGCGCCTTGGCATAGGCGAGACCGATGCCCGAGGTCGATCCGGTGATGAGGGCGGTCTTGCCGGCGAGGGACGTGCTCATGCGGACTTCTCCTTGAGGTGATCGGGTTCGTCGAGATCGAAGGTCGAGCTTTTGCCGTTGATGATGTTGCGGGCGATGAGATCGCCCTTGTGCATCACTTCCTCGACCGCGTCGCGGCCCTGGCTCCAATGATCGAGCATGGTCGAGCGGGAGAATTCGAAGTCCTTCGCGCCGCTTTCCCAGTTGCGGGTGCGGTAGATCAGATGGACGATGTTGACCGAAGCGCAGTCAAGCATGTCGCGCAGCGCGAGCGCATCGGGATCGGACTGGAGATCGGGGGGGAGCTTGTCGAGCAGCGCCTTGATCGCGCCATGCTCGTGGCGCAGGCGCAGATACTGGTCGGTAACCTGGCGGGTGCGGCTGCTATATTGAATGTCCTTGGTACGCGAATAGACATCGGTCATCTGGCGCGGCATCGGTCCTTCGGCGGGGAAGAGATCGACCTGGAACACCAGCATGTCGTCGCTCTGATGGTCGAGCACATGGGCGAGCGGGGTGTTGGAGACGATGCCGCCATCCCAATACCAGCGCCCGTCAATCTCGACCGGCGGCAGACCCGGCGGCAGCGCGCCCGACGCCATGATGTGGCGCGCGTCGATGCGGGTGTTGCCGCCGGGGCCGCGCGTGTCCCAATAGGAGAAGTTGCCGCTTTCCACATCGACCGCGCCGACCGAAAGACGCACCGGGCCTTCGTTCAGCAAGTCCCAATCGACGCAGGCGTTGAGGGTCTCCTTCAGCGGGGCGCTGTCATAGAAGCTGATCGCGCCGGGCGAGCCTTCGGGCATCAGCACGGCGGGCCAGAGGCGCGGGCGGAACATGCCCGGCACGCCGAAGCCGGCGACCACGCCGGCCGCCGTCAGATGCGCGACCTCGCGGACCGGATCGATCTCCGGCAGGATGACGTTGGGCATCCCGCCCGACACGGTGTACCAGAATTTCTTGAGCCGGCTGAGGCGCCGATGCGGCGGGTTGCCGGCGATGATCGCGGCGTTGACCGCGCCGATCGAGATGCCCGCGACCCAGGTGACGTCGATCGCCAGCTCGTCCAGCCGCTCATAGACGCCGGCCTGGAAAGAGCCGAGCGCGCCGCCGCCCTGCAACAGCAAGGCGACTTCGCGGGGAAGGGGGAGCGGGGTTCGGGCGCGGCGCGGGTGGCGCGGAGGGTGCGGATCGGTATCGGCCATATCGCAGTGCAATATAGGCTTTGAAGATGTCATTCCAATGATAAGTCGCGGGCGATTTCAACGGGCGGCGGCAACCTTCCCGTGACTCGGCGGTTCCCCGCTCTAATGGAATCGCCTAGGTAACGACCGGGGACACAGGGAGGGCGCAATGCGGCTCGACGACGAACAGGAAAGCAGCCATTTCGAGGTGCAGGACGGCCGGGGCGGCGGCTTCGGCGGCGGGCTGGGCGGGGGCCTGGGCATGTTGCTGCCGCTGATCGGCAGCCGGTTCGGCTGCGGCGGGATCGTGGTCGTGCTGGTCATCATGGTCGTGATGGGCATGAACCCGCTGAGCCTGATCGGCGGCGGGGGCGGCGGGCAGCAGGTGCAGACCGAGCGCCCCGCCACCAGCGAACTCAGCGACGTGCAGCGCACCTCGCTCAAGGTGCTGGGATCGACCGAGCGGCGCTGGGCCGATATCTTCAAGGCCGAAGGCCAGCAATATCCGCCGCCGACCCTGGTCTTCTACAGCCAGAACGGCCAGTCGGGCTGTGGCGCGGCGATGTCCGCCATGGGGCCATTCTACTGCCCGGCGGACCAGCGCATCTACCTCGACACCGATTTCTTCACCGAGATGAAGACGCGCTTCAACGCGCCGGGCGATTTCCCGATCGGCTATATCATCGCGCATGAAGTGGGCCATCATATCCAGACCATCACCGGGCAGGCGGACCGCATCCGCCGGGCGCAGCAGCGCGCGAGCGAGGCGGAGGGCAATGAACTCCAGGTGAGGATGGAGTTGCAGGCGGACTGCTATGCGGGCGTATGGGCCGCGCGGGACCAGAACCTGATGGAGCCGGGCGACCTGGAAGAAGGGCTACGCGCGGCCGAGGCGATCGGCGATGACACGCTCCAGAAGGCGGCAGGCCGGCGGCCGGTGCCTGAAAGCTTCACCCATGGGACAAGCGCGCAGCGGATGGAATGGCTGCGCAAAGGGCTGTCGACCGGCGACCCGGCGCAGTGCGACACGTTCAAGGGCGCGATCTGAGCCGCGCCTAGAGCATCGAGCGTTTAATCTGAACCGCCGCCGTTCGGTTCGAGTAGCCCCTTCGACTGCCTGCTTGCAGCAGGCGCTCAGGACAGGCTTCGAGCGAAGTCGAGAAGGCGTATCGAGAACGCTTACCAAGACCTTCTCGACAGACGGTTCTCGACTTCGCTCGAACCTGCTCGAAGCGAACGGATCATATTTAAGGCGCATTAAACTAGAATTCGCCGTTTGGGGAGCCGGGCGGCGCGTCGGCCGGGTTGAGGGGCTTGGATGGTGTCGGGGCTGGCGCGGTGTCCGGCCCCGAGGGGCTCAGCATGGGCTGACCCGCGCCCGCCAGCGGCCGTCCGGCGTCAGGCGGGCTGCTATAGGCAGGGGCGACGGGCGGCGCGACCGGGATAGGGGGTGGTGGCGGTATGCCGGGAGGCAGCGGCGCGTTTACCTGCTCGGGCGCGTCCGGTTGGTCGGTCGGCGCGTTCTGCGGCACGACATTCTGCACCGCCATAACGATCAAGGGCGCGGCAAGCAGCGTGCCGATGGCGAAGGTGCGATACATCATGGCTCTGACTTTACGACGAGATGCGGTGCGTTGAGCCGGAATTTACCGGAAAAGGGTAAATGAAATGCTGCGCTATTGATGCGTATCAAGTCGGGCCAGCAACGCCATGATGTCGTCGGGAAGGGCTTCGCGCGCTGGCGAGAAGGTGGCGCGCAGGGCGTTTCCAACCCCTTCATAGGGCTTCGGCAAGCCCACATTCACGATACGAGCGTGCCCCATATCATGCCCGTTCGCCGATCGGCCAAAGGGTTTGCGCTGCATTTCCATGAGAGACAAACGGTTGAGGCTCGCAAAAGTTTCTGGCCTTTGACGCAAGCGCAGGCGATTAGGGCCGCCGACCGGACCCGGCAAGCGGAGGAGAGGCGTGATCGGATGGGCTGAAACGGAGGCGCGAATTCGCGGTTATTCGCCGTTTCTGGCGCGTGCGCTCGACCGTTATCCCGCTGTTGCGGCGCGGCTGGCGAGCGGCGATTTCGATGCGGCGCTCCGGTGCGCGCAGGCGGTAGACGGCGGTGCGGATGGCGTTGCGCGCGCGCTGCGGCGGCGGCGCGGGGCGATCGCGCTGACGGTCGCTGCGGCCGATCTGGCCGGCGCGTGGGATCTCGACCGGGTGACGCGCACCCTGTCCGATTTTGCCGATCAGGCGCTGGAAGAAGCGCTGAGCGCTGCGATGCGCGAGCGTTACCCGGATGCCGATCCGCGCGGGTTCGTGGTGCTGGCGCTGGGCAAGCATGGCAGCCGCGAACTGAATTATTCATCGGATATCGACCCCATCCTGCTCTACGATCCGCGCACCATGCCGCATGGGCCGCGCGAAGATGCCGCCGACGCCGCTGTGCGGATCGGACGGCGGGTGAGCGAACTGCTGACGACGCGCGACGGCGACGGATATGTGTTTCGCGTCGACCTCAGGCTGCGGCCCTCGCCCGAGGCGACGCCGATCGCGCTGCCGGTGGAGGCGGCGATCGGCTATTATGAGTCGACCGCAATGGGGTGGGAGCAGGCGGCGTTCATCCGGGCGCGGCCGGCGGCGGGCGACATTGCGCTGGGCGATTATTTCCTGCGGCAGATACGGCCTTTCGTCTGGCGGCGGAGCCTGGACTTCGGGGCGATCGACGCGATCGTCGATATTAGCCGCCGCATCCGCGACCATTATGCGCAGGGGCAGGCGTTCGGGCCGGGTTACGACCTGAAGCGCGGGCGTGGCGGGATACGCGAGGTCGAGTTTTTCGCGCAGGTGCATCAGCTGATCCATGGCGGGCGTGATCCGGCGCTGCGGTCGGGCAATACGCGCGTGGCGCTGCGCGCGCTGGCGGCGGCGGGGGTGATCGAGGGCGAAGTCGCAGAGCGGCTGGATGACGCCTATGTGCTGTTCCGCACGGTCGAGCATCGGTTGCAGATGGTCGAGGACCGGCAGACGCACGAGCTGCCCAAAACGCGCGAGGCTCTGGACAATGTGGCGCGGCTGCATGGGCTGGGTGACGGGGCGGCGCTCCTCGACCTGCTGCGGCCGCAGGTCGAATGGGTCGGGCGCAATTATGACCGGCTGACCCCGGACAAGGCCGACATGTCGCTGTCGCAGGATGAGGCGCGGCTTAAAGAGCAACTGACCGAGATGGGATTTGCCGACGCCGAGACGCCGGTGGCGCGGATCGGGCGGTGGCGGAGCGGCACGATCCGCGCGCTGCGCAGCGCGCCGTCGCGCGAGGCGCTGGAGGCGCTGCTGCCGGGGCTGATGCGGACGATGGCGAAAGCGCCCGATCCCAGCCGCGCGCTCAACCGGCTGGACGACATGATCGCGCGGCTGCCAAGCGCGATCAATTTCTTCAAGCTGCTGGCCGCGCGGCCGGCGCTGCTGGAACTGCTGGCCGAGATATTGAGCCATGCGCCGACGCTGGCGGACGCGCTCGGGCGGCGGGCGGAGCTGATCGACGGGCTGATCGATGCGTCGGCCTTCGATCCGCCGCCGGCGGTGCCGGTGCTCGCCGCGCAATTCGCCGCGCTGGAGCCGGGCGAGGATTATCAGGCGCTGCTCGACCGGGTGCGGCAGCGGGTGGGCGACCGGCGCTTTGCCTTGGGCGCGCAGATCATCCGAGGCGGCGATCCGCTGGAGGCGGGGCGGGGCTATGGCCGGGTCGCGGAGGCGGCGATCGAGGTGCTGGCCGCAGGGGCGGTGCGCGAGTTCGAGGCGGCGCACGGGCGGGTGCCGGGCGGCGAGATGCTGATCCTGGCGCTGGGGCGGCTGGGCGGCGGGGTGCTGACCCATGCGTCGGACCTGGACCTCGTCTATCTTTTCACAGGCGATTTCGCGGCGGAATCCGATGGCGGCAAGCCGCTGGGCGCGACGCAATATTTCAACCGTATGGCGCAGCGCATCACCAATGCGCTGTCGGTGCCGACCGCGTCCGGGCCGCTTTATGAGGTGGATACAAGGTTGCGGCCTTCGGGCGCGCAGGGGCTGCTGGCGGTCAGCCTCGACAGTTTCGCGCGCTATCAGCGCGAGGAGGCGTGGACCTGGGAGCATCTGGCGCTGACGCGGGCGCGGCCGGTGTTCGGATCGGCGGCGGCGCGCGCGGCGCTGGCGGCGGTGCTGGACGAGACGCTGCAACGGCCGCGCGACACCGACGCGCTGGCGCGGCAAGCGGTGAAGATGCGCGGCGACATCGCCCGGCACAAGCCGCCGGCGAGCGCGCTGGACGTGAAGCTGGCGCCGGGCGGATTGGTCGATCTGGAGTTCCTGATCCACGTCACCCAGTTCCGGCATCGCATGGCCTTCCACCCCGACCTGTCGCTGGCGCTGGCCGAACTGGTCGCGGCCGGACATCTGCCGGGCGAGTTGATCGCCGCGCACGACCTCATCACCCGCTTCCTGATCGTGTCGCGGCTGGTTTCGCCCGGATCGACCGAGCCGCCCGAGGCGACACGGCCGCTTGTCGCGCGCGCCTGCGGGGCTGACAATTGGGACAGGCTGCTTGCAAGCTATGCGGCGGCGCGGCAAAGCGTGGGCGAAGCCTGGGCCGCGCTCGCCGCGCCCTTCGAGGAGGAGTGACCATGCTGGAACAGGGAGACGCGCTTCCCGCCGTTGCGCTGAAGGATGCGAATGGCGCGGACATCGATTGGGGCAGCTATAAGGGCAAGCCGCTGGTGATTTATTTCTATCCCAAGGCGGATACCCCCGGCTGCACCAACGAGGCGAAGGATTTCACCGAATTGTACGATGCCTTCGCGGCCGCCGGCGCGAGCGTGATCGGCGTGTCGAAGGACAAGCCGGGCAAGCTCAAGAAATTCGCCGAGAAATATGGGCTGCGCGTGATCCTCGCGTCGGACGAGGATGGCGGGGCTTGCGAGGCGTTCGGCACCTGGGTCGAAAAGTCGCTCTATGGCCGCAAATATATGGGGATCGAGCGCGCGACCTTCCTGTTCGACGCGGATGGCAAGGCCGCGCGAGTATGGCCCAAGGTCAAGGTCAAGGGTCATGCGCAGGAGGTGCTGGAGGCGGTGAAGGCGCTTTGACGCTGCCTGCCGCCATCGACAGCGTGGGCGCGGGGTGCGCCCATGTGCTGACGACGCCCGATCCGACGCCCAAGCTGATGGCGGCCCGCGCGGTGGCGCGGGCGTGGCGGCTGGGGCGGCTGGCGTATCGGTTCGACATGGCGATGCCCGATCGGCCGGCGCGACCGCACGCGCCCCAACTGCTGCCGCCCAACCGGATGCCCAAGCGCGGCAGGATGGGATCGGAACGGGCGCGGATCGCGATGCTCCATGCCCTGGCGCATATCGAATTCGTGGCGATCGACCTCGCGTTCGACCTGATTGGGCGTTTCGGTGGCGAGTTTCCCGCTGCATTCACCGACGAATGGATGCGCGTGGGGGCGGAGGAGGCGATGCATTTCGCTTTGCTCGACCGGCGGCTGCGGCAGATGGGGAGCCATTATGGCGCGCTTCCCGCGCATGACGGGCTGTGGGAGGCAGCGGAGGACACGGCGCGGGACGTTTTCGCGCGGCTGGCGATCGTGCCGATGGTGCTGGAGGCGCGGGCGCTCGACATAACGCCCGGAACGGTGGCGCGGTTCGAGGCGGTAGGCGACCTGACTTCCGCGAGAATGTTGCGGCGCATCATGCAGGACGAGATCCGCCATGTCGGGGCGGGGACGAACTGGTTCGGCTGGGCGACGAACAGAGCAGGCGTTAACCCTGTCGAAGCTTACCAAAAGCTGGTGAAACGCCATTTTCGGGGCAGCTTGAAGCCACCGTTCAACGACTCGGCGCGTCGGCAGGCCGGTCTGACGGAAGAATTCTACACCGCGCTTGCAAGCTGAGCGGCAATTTGCAGTCTGGCTTCAGCGGGGGCGATCCAGGTCGCCAAAAAGTTAACACGGGAAGCGCCGAGAAACACAAGTTTCCGGTAACATAGTCGGGGTCTGCATGTCGGTTCTAAAGACGAGTAATGCGCGCGGGTCGTTTCGGTTCCAATCCGCCGCCAAGATTTTCGCCAGCATCGGACTTTTCGGCGCGCTGTGTGCGGCCGCCCCCGCGCAGGCGACCGAAAGCGACGATCCTTATGGCGACGCTTCGGAAATCAACACCAGCGCGCTTGGCCCGGCCGATGTCGGTTTCGCCAACCTTTTCTCCAGCCTCCAGCGGATGGACGGCAACGCCAAGACCGCCGCCTACATTCCGTCGGGCCGCCCGGTCGAGAAGCTGACGTTGACCTCGAACTTCGGCGTCCGGTCCGATCCCTTCAACCGCAGCGCGCGGATGCACAAGGGCATCGACATTCCGGGGCCGATCGGCACCCCGATCCACGCCACCGCGGATGGCATCGTCAGCCGATCGGGCTGGGCCAGCGGCTATGGCAATCTGGTCCAGATCTCGCACGGCAGCGGCATGGAAACGCGCTACGGCCATATGTCGAAGCTGCTGGTCGCCGAGAACAGCTATGTGAAGCGCGGCCAGATCATCGGCCTGATGGGCTCGACCGGCCGCTCGACCGGCAGCCATCTTCATTATGAAGTCCGCGTCGATGGCGCGGCGATCAACCCGCTGCCCTTCGTCGCTGGTCCCGACTATCTGGTGGCGATGAACAGCAAGCCGCCGATCGCCATGGGTGGTCCGACCAAGGCGCAGGAAAAGGCGGTCGACTAAGTCCGCTTTATATCGACGCTTTCGCAAAGGTCCGGCAGCAGCGCTTGCCGGGCCTTTTGCTTGACCCTATTTAGGGGACATATGGCCGACATCGATCTTTCCCCCTCCGCTGCCGCCCGCGTCGCGGCGATCGCCGCCAAGCAGGGCAAGCCCGCCATCCTTCGCCTCTCGGTGGAAGGGGGCGGCTGTTCGGGCTTCCAATATCGCTTCGGCCTGGCCGAGGCGGTCGAGCCGGACGATGTGTCGGCCGAGCGCGACGGCGTGACCTTGGTGGTGGACGATGTGTCGATCGACCTGGTGCGCGGATCGGCGGTCGATTTCGTGTCGGACCTGGGTGGTCAGGCGTTCAAGGTGACGAACCCCAATGCGACCGCCGGTTGCGGGTGCGGGACGAGCTTTTCGGTGTAGAGTCCACATCCGTTCGGGCTGAGCTTGTCGAAGCCCGCCATTTCCTGAAGAAGAGAAAAGCCCTTCGACAGGCTCAGGGCGAACGGGGTTAGGTTTTCATGCGCATCGCCACCTTCAACATCAACGGCATCAAGGCGCGATTGCCGCGTTTGCTGGAGTGGCTGGACGAGACGCGGCCCGATGTCGCCTGCCTTCAGGAGATCAAGACCAGCGACGAGACCTTTCCGGCGAAGGATATAGAGGGCGCCGGTTATGGCGCGATCTGGCACGGGCAGAAGGGGTTCAACGGCGTCGCGATCCTTGCGCGGGGCGAGACCCCGGTCGAGGTGCGGCGCGGGCTGGATGGCGAGCCGGAGGACGAGCATAGCCGCTATCTGGAGGCCGATGTGAAGGGCGTGCGCGTCGCGTCCATCTACCTGCCCAACGGCAATCCGCAGCCCGGCCCCAAGTTCGATTACAAGCTGCGCTGGATGAAGCGGCTGCGCGCGCGCGCTGCGGAAATCTGGGCCGAGGAAGTGCCGGCTGTGCTGGCAGGCGACTATAATGTCATCCCGCGCGACGTGGACACCTATTCGGTCAGGGCCATGGCCGACGACGCGCTGATGCAGCCGGAAAGCCGCGCCGCCTACCGCCGGATGCTGGGCGACGGGTGGACCGACGCGATTCTGTCGCGCCATCCGGCGGGCGGGGTGTGGACCTTCTGGGACTATCAGATGAACGCCTGGCCGCGCGACGCGGGGTTTCGCATCGACCATCTGCTGCTGAGCCCCGCCGCCGCCGACCGGATGATCGACGCGCAGGTCGACCGCGATTTTCGCGGGCGGGAGAAAGCCAGCGACCATGCGCCGACATGGGTGGAATTGCGGCCGGCTTGAATTCCTCGCAGGCGTTAGAACGGAATGTTGTAATTGGGATCACGCCCACTTCCGTTCGTGCTGAGCCTGTCGAAGCACGCGCGAGCCCTTCGACAGGCTCAGGGCGAACGGTTCACATTTAAGGCGCTATGATCCAAAAAAAGCCCCGGATCGCTCCGGGGCTTTTTCGTTTCAGGTAGAGGGCCGGTCAGGCGACGGCGAGGCGGGCCATTTTTTCGAGGCGGCCTCCGGCAATGCGCATCATCGCCTTTTGCAGCTTCTCGAACGCGCGAACCTCGATCTGACGGACGCGTTCGCGGCTGACGCCGTAGACCTGGCTCAGTTCCTCCAGCGTCTTGGGCTCTTCGGCCAGGCGCCGTTCGGCCAGGATATGCTTTTCCCGGTCGTTGAGATCGGTCATCGCTTCGACCAGCATCTCGTGACGCTGGGTCTTTTCCTGCTCGTCGGCGACACGCTCGTCCTGGAGCGGGTCATTGTCCTGCAACCAGTCCTGCCACTGACCCTCGCCATCCTCGCGCATCGGCACGTTGAGCGACGTATCCCCGCCCATCGCCATGCGGCGGTTCATGGATACGACATCGTCCTCCGACACGCCCAGGTCGGTCGCGATCTTGGTCACGTCCTCGGGCCGCAGATCACCATCCTCGAACGCTTCGATGCTGTTCTTCATCCGGCGCAGGTTGAAGAAAAGCTTCTTCTGCGACGCAGTGGTGCCCATCTTCACGAGGCTCCACGAGCGCAGGATGAACTCCTGGATCGAGGCGCGAATCCACCACATGGCGTAGGTCGCAAGGCGGAAGCCGCGATCGGGCTCGAACTTCTTCACGCCCTGCATCAGGCCGATATTGCCTTCGCTGATGAGTTCGCTGACGGGCAGGCCATAGCCGCGATAGCCCATCGCGATCTTCGCCACGAGGCGCAGGTGCGAGGTCACCAACTGCGCCGCCGCCTCAGGATCCTGATGTTCCTGATAGCGCTTCGCGAGCATATATTCCTGCTCGGGCGTCAGCAGCGGAAATTTGCGAATTTCCGACAGATAGCGGTTGAGGCTGGCTTCACCGCCCAGCGCCGGAACCGCGGGGACATTGCTCTTGGCCATGTCGTCACCTTTCCCTTTCATGCGCGGCGGGACCCAGAAGAGGCGTCGCTGCGCCGTCGCAAAACTTGTCCAAAACTATACGAGAAGCACGCTTAACAGTTCCTGCATGTCGGATGGCAGTGCACTTTGGAACAGCAGGGGCTTACCTGTTACAGGATGTATGAACCCCAGCGTTTTCGCGTGCAATGCCTGCCTTTTGAAACCCAGCGTTTCCAGTATCGATTTGAAACCTTTTCTCTCTCTACCGTAAAGCGGGTCGCCGATCAAGGGGTGACCGATATGCGCCATATGGACGCGGACCTGATGGGTTCGGCCGGTTTCCAGCCGGCATTCCACCATCGCCGCACCCCGCAATCGGTCGATCATGCGATAATGGGTGACGGCATGTTTGCCGCGTCCTTCCCGATGAACCGCCATCTTCTTTCGATCAGCGTCCGATCGCCCGATCCAGCTGTCCACCGTGCCGGCAGGCGGCAACGGGTGGCCGTAGACGATCGCGTCATAGAGCCGGTCGATACTGTGGTCCTTGAACTGACGCGCGAGCCCCTCATGGGCCTTGTCGGTCTTTGCAACGACCAGAAGCCCCGACGTATCCTTGTCGATGCGGTGGACGATGCCGGGCCGCGCTACGCCGCCGATGCCGGACAGCTGCCCGGCGCAATGGTGGAGCAGGGCGTTGACCAGCGTGCCATCGAGATTGCCGGCGGCGGGATGGACGACGAGGCCGGCGGGCTTGTCCACGACGACGAGGTCGGTGTCCTCATGCACGATCGCGAGCGGTATGTCCTGCGCCACCGTGTCGAGCGGAGTTGCTTCTGGCAGAGCGACGGTGAAAAGCTGGCCCTGCGCGACCTTCATGGAGGCGTTGACTCGGCCGGGTTGCTCGCTGCGGACATGGCCCTCGCCGATCAGCGCCTTGAGCCGTTCGCGCGACAGATCGGGCAGGAGATCGGCCAAGGCGCGGTCGAGCCGCAGGCCATGCTGAGCTTCGCCGATCGCCGCTTCGATGATGGAAACCCCCGAACCCATGTCGTAACAATGTAGGAATGAAGGTAGCGATATCAAGGGCACTGCTGGAACAGATCATGACCCTTTGCGCCGGGCGGGAGGCGGAGGCGTGCGGGCTGCTGCTGGGGCAGGCCGACCGGATCGAGGCGATCCTGCCCGCCGCCAATGTCGCGCCGGACCCGTTGCGCCATTTCGAGCTGGACCCGGCTGTGCTGATCGCGGCGCATCGGGCGGCGCGGCGGGGCGGTCCGGCGGTGATCGGCCATTATCATTCGCACCCCTCGGGCGTGGCGGAGCCGTCGCGGACCGACGCGGAAAGTTCGGCGCCCGATGGCAGCCTGTGGCTGATCGTCAGCGACGGTTCGGCGCGTTTGTGGCGCGCCGAGCCGGACAGCGCGGTAAAGGCGCGATTCACCGAAATCCACCTCGATCATGAGTGACGGAAAGGCGGCAGGCCGGGCTTGCATCGCGGGCCATGGGCGCGCATTAGCCGAATATTCCCCCTTCGATCCAATCCGGTGACACGCCCCATAATGACCAACCCCACCGACAGCATCGAATTTGCCAGCCTGCTCTGCTCGCGGCTCTGCCATGACCTGCTGAGCCCGGTCGGCGCGCTCAACAACGGCCTTGAACTGATGGCGGATGAGACGGACCCGGAGATGCGGGCGCGCTGCCTGGAACTGCTGGGCGACAGCGCGCGGACATCGGCGAACAAGCTTAAATTCTTTCGCCTGGCGTTCGGATCGGCGGGCGGTTTCGGTGACGCGGTGCCGCCACACGAGGCGCGAGTCGCGATCGAGGGCATGTTTGCCACCGCCGGCCGGGTGAAGATCGGCTGGATGGTCGAAGAGCAGATGCTCGACAAGCTGGCGGCGAAAATCTTGCTGAACCTGGCGCTGATCGCCGGCGATGCGCTGGTGCGCGGCGGCCAGCTCGACATCGGCGCGGAAACGCGGCCGGGCGTGACCGAGATCGTGGTGCGCGCCGAGGGGCCGAAGCTGGTGCTGGACCCGGACCTGCGCGCGGCGCTGGCCGGCACGCTGCCGATCGAGGGGCTGGCGTCGCGCACGGCGGCGGCCTGGATGGTGCGCCAACTGGTGGAGGAAGTGCGCGGCGAGATCGCGCTGTCGCCGCCGGGCGAGCCGGTGCTGCTGTTCGGGGCGTCTATTCCCGATCGGGGGTAGGACGCCGGCCGCATAGGGCCGTAGGAAAATGCCGGGCGCTCCGTTGACAACCCAACATGCCATTATAAGGTGGGGTTGGGGTTATACTAACGCGCGCTGGGACTGACTCACGGGAGGGATTCCCAAGCTGCTGAAA
>NZ_JAVHPD010000063.1:0-51874 GCF_036170395.1 Sphingobium sp. | reverse complement strand
CTCGCCGACTATGCCGCCGAATGGAAATGGGACGGCATCCGCATCCAGATCGTCGGCACCGGCCCCAAACACGGAAGACAGACCCGCCTCTACAGCCGCGCGGGCGACGACATTTCCGGCAGCTTCCCCGAAATCGCGCACGCCTTCTCCGGCCATGCCGTGCTCGACGGCGAACTGCTGGTGAAGGGCGAGTTCCAGGGGGGAGAGGCCGCCAGCTTCAACGCGCTTCAGCAGCGCCTCGGCCGCAAAGCCGTCACCACCAGGATGATGGAGGATTTCCCCGCCTTCGTCCGCCTCTACGACCTGCTGATCGAGGGCGAGGACGACCTGCGCACCCTGCCATGGACCGATCGCCGCGCCCGCCTCGAAGCCTTCGCGCCGACCCTCGACCCCGACCGCTTCGACCTGTCGCAACTGATCGACGCGCCCGACTTCCCGACCCTCGCCGACATCCGCGCCGGCGCCCGCGACGCCGCGATCGAAGGCGTCATGCTCAAGCGCCGCGACAGCCCCTATGTCGCCGGGCGCAAAGCCGCGCTCTGGTACAAATGGAAGCGCGACCCGCTGACCGCCGACTGCGTCATGATGTACGCCCAGCGCGGCCACGGCAAACGCTCCTCCTTCTATTCGGACTATACGTTCGGCTGCTGGACGGACGACGGCGAACTGCTGCCGGTGGGCAAAGCCTATAGCGGCTTCACCGACGAGGAACTCAAATGGCTCGACCGCTTCGTCCGCCAGAACACGGTCAACCGCTTCGGCCCGGTCCGCGAGGTCGAAAAGACTTTGGTGCTGGAAGTCGCCTTCGATAGCATCCACGACAGCAAACGCCATAAATCCGGCCTAGCCATGCGCTTCCCCAGGATCGCGCGCATAAGGAAGGACAAGCCGGCGGCGGAAGCGGACACGATCGAGGGATTGAAGAAGCTGGTGAGTTAAACTCTAGCCGTCATGCCAGCGCAGGCTGGCATCTCGGGCGTCGGCGCGATACGCCTGAGACCCACCCGTCGCTGGGGTGACGATCATCAACTGACGAGGCGAATCATGGGTTATCAGGGAAGCTGCCACTGCGGCGCGGTCACCTTCACTGTCGATGCCGACCCGCCGACCGAAGCCATGACCTGCAACTGCTCGCATTGCAGCCGCAAGGGCTTCGTCCTCACCTTCGTGCCCGCCGACCAGTTTACCCTGAAAAGCGGCGCGGACCAGCTTACCGACTATCTTTTCTACAAGCACACTATCACGCACCAATTCTGCAAGACCTGCGGCACGGAGGCCTTCGCGCTCGGCAAGTCGCCCCAGGGCGACATGCGCGCGATCAACCTGCGCTGCGTGCCCTCGATCGATCTCGACGGCCTCACCATCCAGGAAATTGACGGCGCGCGCTTCTGACCCACGAAAAAGCGGCCGGACCCCATGATTGAGGCCCGGCCGCTCCTCCCGTCATCGCATCGGTCAGGGCATCAGCACCGTGTCGATGACATGGATCACGCCGTTCGATTGGTTGACGTCGGCGATCGTCACCTTGGACTTGCCGCCCTTGGCATCCTGCAACCAGACATTCGGCCCCTGCACCCAGGCGGTCAGCGGCTCGCCCTGAACGGTGGTCAGCGTCGCCTTGCCGCCATTGGCGCTGGCCTGCGCGATCAGGTCGGCGGCGGAAAGCTTGCCCGCCACCACATGATAGGTGAGCACGCTCGTCAACTGCGCCTTGTTCTCGGGCTTCAGCAGCGTGTCGACGGTGCCCGCCGGCAGCTTCTGGAACGCCTGGTTCGTCGGGGCAAAGACGGTGAACGGCCCCGGCCCCTTCAGCGTCTCGACCAACCCCGCCGCCTTCACCGCCGCGACCAGCGTGGTGTGGTCCTTCGAGTTCACCGCATTGTCGATGATGTCCTTGGTCGGATACATCGCCGCGCCGCCGACCATCGGGTTCTTGCCCTCATGATGGTTGGCGACCGCCGCGCCACCGACGCTCAACAGCGCGCCCGCAAGCGCGAGCGACAGGGTAGAATATTTCATCACGATCATCCTTCCTCATCCACACCCCGTCCGCCGGGGATGTCGCCCCTACGTTTGAAGAAGCCGCCGGCTGCATCCCTGCCCCAAAAGACAGGGGGGTCGGATGACGCCCGTGCATCTGACTTTGCGCTGTCACGTCGCATCCCTATATGGGCGCTTTCGCGTGGCTAAGCGCGGACTGACAAATGGAGAAAAGATTGAGCAAGGTTCTGGTCATCGGCGCGGGCGGCGTCGGCTCTGTCGCGGTTCACAAGATGGCGATGAATTCCGACATATTCAGCCACATCACGCTGGCCAGCCGCCGCCTCGTCTCCTGCGATAAAGTCGCCGAATCGGTGAAGGCGCGCACCGGCGTCACCATCGACGTGGCGCAGGTCGACGCCGATAATGTGGACGAGACCATCGCGCTGATCGAGAAGGTCCAACCGAAACTGGTCGTCAACCTCGCGCTTCCCTATCAGGATCTGGCGATCATGGACGCGTGCCTCGCGACCAGGACCGACTATCTCGACACCGCCAATTACGAGCCGCGCGACACCGCCAAGTTCGAATATAGCTGGCAATGGGCCTATCAGGATCGCTTCAAGGACGCCGGCATCATGGCGCTGCTGGGATCGGGCTTCGACCCCGGCGTCACCAGCGTGTTCGCGAGCTACATCAGGAAGCATCTGCTCGACCGGATCGACACGCTCGATATTCTCGATTGCAATGGCGGCGACCATGGCCAGCATTTCGCCACCAACTTCAATCCCGAGATCAACATCCGCGAAGTGACCGCCCCCTCGCGCCACTGGGCGAATGGCGAATGGGTCGAAGGCCCGGCGCTCAGCCACAAGCAGGTCTTCGATTTCGATCAGGTCGGCGAGAAGAATATGTACCTCATGTATCATGAGGAACTGGAATCGCTCGCGACCCACTATCCCGAAATCAAGCGCATCCGCTTCTGGATGACCTTCGGCGACGCTTACCTCAAGCATCTCGAAGTGCTCCAGAATGTCGGCATGACGCGGATCGATCCGGTCATCTACAACGGCCAGGAGATCATCCCGCTCCAGTTTCTCAAAGCCGTTCTGCCCGAACCGTCGAGCCTGGGGTCCACCACCAAGGGCAAGACCAATATCGGCGACATTGCTACGGGCGAGAAGGACGGGCAGCAGAAGACCGTCTACGTCTATAATGTCTGCGACCATGAGGACGCCTATGCCGAAACCGGCAATCAGGCGGTCAGCTACACCACCGGCGTCCCCGCGATGATCGGCGCGGCGCTGATGCTGACCGGCGCATGGAAAGGGGAAGGCGTGTTCAACATCGAACAGTTCGATCCCGATCCCTTCATGGACATGCTGAACAAGCACGGCCTGCCCTGGCAGGTAAAGGAACTGGACGCGCCGCTCGATTTCTAAAGCCGCGCGCAAAAATATCGTCATTCCCGCGAAAGCGGGAACCCATCTCCCGACCTCTCGCCGGGGGATAGGGCCGGAGATGGATCCCCGCCTTCGCGGGGATGACGGAGTGTAGCTTAATGGAAACCCGCGCCGGCGATCCCGCCGCTTTCGCCCGCTTCGATCTCTACCGCGTCCCCTCGCCCGCCTTCGTGGTGGACGAGGCCGCGATCCGCCGCAACCTCGCCGTCCTGCGCGACATCGGCGACCGCGCCGGGATCAAGGTGCTGGGCGCGCTCAAGGCCTTCTCGATGTGGTCGCTCGGCCCCGTTGTCGCAGACTATCTCGACGGCGTCTGCGCTTCGGGCATCTACGAAGCGCGCCTTGGCCGGGAGGAATATGGCGGCGAGGTGGCTACCTACTGCGCCGCCTACAAGCCCGACGATCTCGCCGAAATCCTGAAGATCAGCGACCATGTCATCTTCAACAGCCCCGGCCAGATCGCGCGCCTGAAACCCGTCATCGACGCCGCCCGCGCCGACGGCCGAACCTTCGACATCGGCCTCCGCCTCAATCCCCTCCACGCCGAGGGCGAAGTCCCCAAATATGACCCGTCGCAGCCGCACAGCCGCTTGGGCTTCCCCGTCGACCAGCTCCGTCCCGAGCATCTCGAAGGTGTCTCGGGCCTCCACATCCATAACCTCTGCGAACAGGATTTCCTGCCGCTTGCACGCACCTGGGCCGCGATCGAATCGCGCGTCATGCCCCATGTCGCGGGCCTCAAATGGCTGAACTTCGGCGGCGGCCACCATGTCACCCGCGCCGACTACCAGATCGACGACCTCATCGCATTCTTGGCAAAGATCAAAGCGCAGACCGGCCTCACCCTCTACATCGAACCCGGTGAAGCGATGGCGCTCGACGCCGGCATCCTCGTCGGCGAAATCCTCGACGTCATCGACAACGGCATGCCTGTCGCCATCACCGACATCAGCGCCACCTGCCACATGCCCGACGTGATCGAAGCCCCCTACCGCCCCGCCATGCTGCATGAACAGACGGACGGCCCGGTAACGAGACTCGGCGGCCCCTCCTGCCTCGCCGGCGACATCATCGGCGACTATCGCGTCCCCGGCGGCGCGGAACCGGGCGCGCGCATCGCCTTCCTCGATCAGGCCCATTATTCGATGGTGAAGACCAACACGTTCAACGGCGTGCCCCTTCCCGCCATCTGGGTGTGGAACAGCGACACCGACCAACTCACGGAAATAAAATCATTTTCCTACGCCGACTTCAAGGCTCGTCTTTCCTGACGCACATTTCGTAGCCTCCCGCGCAACAAAATTTACGCATGCGCTTTACAGGGGGGACCCCTCCGCATATATCGACCGTCCGCTGCCCCATGGGACTTCCACCGCAAGGCAGCTTTTTCGCCTGAACTACACTGGAGGTCCCTTGAGTTGCACAAGCATCATAGCGCGCTGGGGGTAGCGACCGCCCTCAAACCGGCAGCACCGGTAACGCTGATTCGTCCCGACGCCGCGGCTCGGGCTGCCCGCTTCTTTGTCGAAAAGTTTCCGGGGCGGTCTCTCTATGCGGTGAAGGCGAACCCGTCGCCGGACCTGATCCGCACGCTCTACGCATCGGGCATCACGCATTTCGACGTGGCCTCGATCGCCGAGGTGCGCCTCGTTGCCGACGCGCTCGCCGCCATGGGCGCGCAGGCGAAGCTCTGCTTCATGCACCCGGTCAAGGCCGAGGAAGCGATCGCCGAAGCCTATCACGCCTATGGCGTGCGCACCTTCTCGCTCGACAGCATCGACGAGCTGGAAAAGATCATGCGCGCCACTAACGACGCCACCGATCTGGAGCTGTGCGTCCGCCTGCGCGTGTCCTCCGAACATAGCGAACTCTCGCTCGCGTCGAAATTCGGCGCGGAACTGGGTGAGACGCGCGAATTGCTGATGGCCACCCGCCAGGCCGCCGACGCGCTCGGCATCTGCTTTCATGTCGGCAGCCAGGCGATGAGCCCGCAGGCCTACAGCGACGCAATCGAGCGGGTCCGCGCGGCGATCGTCGACGCGGCGGTCACGGTCGATATCATCGATGTCGGCGGCGGCTTCCCGTCCGTTTATCCCGGCATGGAGCCGGTCGCCCTCGAGCATTATTTCGAGGCGATCCATCGCGGCTTCGAGAGCCTGCCGGTCAGCTATTCGTCGGAACTCTGGTGCGAGCCGGGCCGGGCGCTGTCGGCCGAGTACAGCTCGGTCGTGGTGCGCGTGGAGCGCCGTCGCGGCAATGAGCTGTACATCAACGACGGCGCTTATGGCGCGCTGTTCGACGCGGCGCATATCGGCTGGCGCTTCCCGGTCGAGCTGCTGCGCGAACAGGCGAGCATCGAGCCGCTGGAGGCTTTCTCCTTCTACGGCCCGACCTGCGACGACATGGACCATATGGTCGGCCCCTTCCTGCTCCCGGCGGACGTGAAGGCGGGCGACTATATCGAGATCGGAATGCTCGGCGCCTATGGCGCGGCGATGCGGACCGGCTTCAACGGCTTCACGTCGGACGCGACGATCGAGGTGGAGGACGCGCCGATGGCGAGCCTCTACACCGAAACCATCGCCCCGCGCCGCCGCGCCACCATCATCAAGCTCGGAAAATGACTGTTCCCCGGCGAAAGCCGGGGTCCAGTTCCGCCCTCTCGACCGGACGCCGGCTAGCGCTGGCGAACAGATCAGGCCGCTACCGCCAGAACACCCCCACCAGCTCGACATGGGTGGACCAGCGGAACTGCCCCACCGGCTTGACGCTCTCCAGGCCATATCCCGCTCCCACCAGATGCGCCGCATCCCGCGCGAAACTCGCCGGATTGCACGAGACATAGGCGATCACCGGCACCGCCGCCCGCGCCAGCTGCAGCACCTGCTCCCGCGCTCCCGCCCTCGGCGGATCGAGCACCACGGCGGCAAAGCGGTTCAACTCCTCGGGCGTCAGCGGCCGGCGGAACAGGTCGCGATGATCCGCTGCCACGCGCCGCTGCGCCCGCCCCGCGCCAGCCTTCAGCGCCAGCACGACGTCGCGCGCACCCTCCGCCGCATAGACCGGCCGCCCGTCGCCGATCGCCAGCGCGAACGTCCCCAGCCCGCAGAACAGGTCCGCCACCGCACCCGCTTCCGGCAACGCACCGCGCACCGCCCCCACCAGCGCCGCCTCGCCATCGGGCGTCGCCTGGAGGAAGGCATAAGGCGGGAAGCCCACCGCCACCCCGCCGAAACTCACCGTCGCCGCCTCCGGCTCCCAGCGCGTCTGCGGCCCGTCGCCCTCGTCGATCGTCAACCGCGCGAGGCCATGCGCCCGCGCGAAATCCCCCAGCGCCTCGTCCGCCGCCAGCCCCTCGACCCGCACGCCCTCCAGCAGCAGATCGACGCCCTGGTCGATCAGCGACATCTTCACATGCGCCGCGCGCTTGTCCGGCAGGATCACCGCCATCAGCCCGCGCAGCGGCCCCACCAGCGCGAATAGCCGCGCGTCCATCACCGCGCACATGGTCAGGTCGATCAGCCGATGGCTCCCCTCTTCGGCGAACCCGATCGTCACCCGCCGGCCCGCCCGCGCCGCCCGCAGCGCCACCCGCCGCCGCGTCATCGGCGGCGAAATATGCGGCGGCAGCACCGCGCTAGGCGTCACCCCCTGCCCCGCCAGCGCACCCACGACCCGCCCGGTCACGAAATCGGCATAGCTCTCGTCGTCCAGATGCTGGAGCTGGCACCCCCCGCATTCCGGAAAATGGACGCAAGGCGGCGTCGCATGATGCGGCCCCCAAGACACCGCCCCGTCCGCCGCCACCCGGTCGCCCGGCGCGGTCAGCGGCACATGCCGGCCATCGGCGGTCACGCCGTCGCCCTTGGCGGCGATGCGGATGATGGTCTCTAAGTCAGTGCCTGTCACAATCGCGCGGCGATAGCCGCTGGCAGCGCGCGGAGCAAATCATCCGCGATGAAAGCCGCCCCGCACCGCCGCGCCGCCTCGCCATGCAGCCATACCGCCTCGCACGCCGCGCGGAACGGATCGCCGGTTACCGCCAGCCGCCCCGCCGCCAGCCCCGCCAGCACGTCGCCCGTGCCCGCCGTCGACAACCAGGGCGAAGCGCTGTCCGTCACCCGCGCCCGCCCGTCCGGGGCTGCAATCACTGTGTCCGCGCCCTTATACACCACCACCGCGCCCGACGCCCGCGCCGCCGCCAGCGCCCGCTCGATCTTGCTGCCGGGCAGATCGCCGAACAGCCGCGCAAACTCCCCCTCATGCGGCGTCAGGATCGCACCCGCCGGAATCGCCAGCGCATCGTCCCGCCCGATCAAGGTCAGCGCATCGGCATCCAGCACCAACCGATGCCCCGCCGCCAGCGCCACCGCCAACCGCGCCTGCGCCTCCGCATCCAGCCCAAGCCCCGGCCCCACCAGCAAGGCCCCGATCCGCTCATCCGTCAACTGCTCGGCCAGGGCGTCCGGCCGCTCCACCTGCCTATTGATGATCGCATAAGGCCCAGCCGCCGGCATATCATCGGCAAAGCGCCGCACCGACCCCGCGCCCGAATGCGCCGCAGCGACGCTGGCGAGCATACTCGCCCCCGGCATCCCGCCGCCGATGATCGCCACCAGCCCGCGCGTATATTTATGCGCGTCGGCGTCCGGCGCGCGCAACGCAGGCGGCTCCAGCCGCCGCACCGCACTCACCGCCTCGATCCCCAGATCGGCCAGCACCAGCCGCCCGATCCGCCCCGCCGCCGGGTGCAGCAGATGCGCGGGCTTATACGCCCCCAACGATATGCAGACATCATAATGCGGCACCGGAGAGAGCAACGCCCCGCCGTCCGTCTCCGCTCCGCTCGGCAGATCGATGGCATAGGTCGTCGTCGCCGCCTCCGCGAGTTCGCCAAGCCGCGCCGCCACATCCGCGTCCAGCCCGCGCGCCAGCCCGGTCCCGAACAGCGCATCGACCAATTGCGTCGCCGGCTCCACAGTCCGAAAATCCTCGATCGCCCCGCCCCAAGCCGCCCGCGCCCGCCGCGCCGACTCCGTCCTCGCATCACCCAGCGCCGCCACCCGCACCGGCACGCCCCGCGCGCGCAGCAACCGCGCGATCACATAGCCGTCCCCGCCATTATTGCCCGGCCCGCACAGCACCAAAGTCTCGCGCCTGTGCCCCGCCCGCCAGATGATCTCCGCCGCCGCCGCGCCCGCCGTCTCCATCAGCCCGTAAGGATCGACTCCGGCATCGAACGCCGCCTGCTCCGCGTCCCGCATCTGCGCCGCCGTCAGGATCGGCGCGCCGCTCATCGCCCGCCGGCGATCTGTGCCGGCAACCGGTATCGGTCCGCCCCCGCCGCCACTTCAATCTGCTGGTCGCCCACGATCTTGACCACCGCCACCTCGGCCCCGTCCGCCGCCTCCAGCCCGCGCCCGTCGGCCAGCACCCGAAAGCGCCGGAAACCGCCATCGCCATGCCGGATCGTCAGCATCTCCCCCGCGCGCTCGACCATGCAGTCGCGCGCCCATTCCTCCGCCCCGCCGATCCGGCAATCGGCCTTGCCATCATCCACCGGGTCCGCCTCCGTTTCCTCCGCCGCCCCGACCAGATTGCCGGGCTTGGACGCCTCCCCGCCGCACCCCGTCAGGGCGATCAACGCCACCACTGCAACAACCCTCACGCCAGCTTACTCCAACATTCGAGCACCACCGGCCCTAAAATCCCGGCAAACCGCGCCTGCCCCGCCGCATCGCTCACCAGATCCTGCCGCATCTCGATCCCCAGATAGGGGATGCCGTTCGCCTCCGCATGGCGGTTCATCGTCGCGTTGAGCAGCGCCCCCGAATAGGGCAACTGGTCGCCCACGATCAGCCCCGCCGCTTCCAGCATGGGAATGGCAATCCGTGCCGCGCGATCGTCCCGGTTATACAGCACCCCGATCTCCCATGGCCGCGCCTGCCCCGGATCGCTCGCCAGCCGGGGCGTGAAGCTGTGCACCGACAGGATGAAGGGCGACCCCATGCCGGCAAGCAGCGCAGCGATCCGATCATGATAGGGATGATAGAAACGCCGCATCCGCGCGCCCGGATCGGCGTCGCGATTGCCCGGAATAGCATGGCCGTCGCTCATCACCGGCAGCAGCCCCGGCGCATCCTCTTCCCGGTTGAGGTCGATCACCAGCCGCGACACGCCCCCCAAGATCGCCCGGCACCCAAGCTGCGCCGCCAGCAGCCGGCTGACCACCGCAGCCCCGATATCGACCGCGATATGCTGCTCCAGCAGCGCCGGATCGATGCCCAGATCGATGTCCGCCGGCACATAAGCGGAGGCATGATCGGCGACGATCAGCAGGTCCAGCCCGCCCGCCGCCACATCCTCATAGGCCTCGCTCATCCGCGCCTGATCCTCGTCTGCATCACCCACCACCCCGGATGCGCCGCCTTGAGTGCCGCCGCAGCGCCGGCGCAGGCCGC
Organism: Sphingobium sp.; assembly: GCF_036170395.1. Lineage (GTDB taxonomy): Bacteria > Pseudomonadota > Alphaproteobacteria > Sphingomonadales > Sphingomonadaceae > Sphingobium. The sequence continues at coordinate 41,970 of NZ_JAVHPD010000063.1, read as the reverse complement.
ATCATCGCCAAATAGCGCAAAGCAGGTCGCGCCCGATCCCGACATGCGCGCCACCAGCCGCCCCGCCTGCCCGTCCAGCGCCTCCAGCACCCCCGCAATCTCCGGTGCCACCGCGACCGCCGGCCCCTGCAAATCATTGCGGCCCTGCCCGATCAGCGCCGCCAGGCTCCCCGCGTCCAGCGCCCCGCGATCCACCCCGTCCCAGTGCCCGAACACCCGCCCGGTCGGCACCGCCACGCCGGGATTGACCAGCAGCATGGCAAGCCCCTCCAGCCCCTGGACGGCATGGCGCGCCAGATGCTCGCCCCGCCCCGTCACCAGCTGCGTGACGCTCGCCACGCAGGCCGGCACGTCCGATCCCAAGTCCAGCGCCAGCCCCGCCAGCTCGTCGCCCTCGATCCGCACTTCCCACAGCCGCGCCAGCAGCCGCAGCGTCGCCGCCGCATCCGCCGAGCCGCCGCCGATCCCCGACGCCACCGGCAACCGCTTGGTCAACCGGATCGCCGCGCCGCGCTGTTCGCCCAGATAGGATTGCAGCGCCCGCGCCGCCTTCACCACCAGATTGTCCGGTCCGGCCCCCAATGCCCCGCCGAACGGTCCGTCGATCGCCAGGTCGATCGCGCCGTCATCCGTGGCGCATCCCGTCAGCCGGTCGCCATCCTGCGCAAACACGAACAGGCTCTCCAGCGCATGATAGCCATCCTCCCGCCGCGCCCGCACATGCAGCGCGACATTGACCTTGGCATAGGCGATTTCGGTCAGAGTCTCGGCCTGCGCCAATCCCTCAGGGTGCGGCATATTCAGGCTTCATGCCTTCCCGCACCTTGGCCGCGAGCCGCGCGGCGACATCGCCCTCGGCATAGACCGACGCCGCCGCCCAGGCATAGCGCGCCTCATAGCGCCGCCCGGCGGTCCACAGCGCATCGCCCAGATGCTCGTTGATCGTCGCATCCCCCGGCGCGCCCGCCGCCGCGCGCTCCAGCACCGGCACGGCAGCATTCAAGTCGCCGGTCACATAATGCGCCCAGCCCAGCGAATCGGTGATCGCCGCGTCCTGCGGTTTCAGCGCGCTCGCCTTGCGCAGCAGGTCCAGCGCCGCATCGACATTCTGCCGCCGCTCGATCTGAGCATAGCCCAGATAATTGAGGATCAGCGGCTCGTTGGGCGCGAGTTTGGCCGCCCGCTCCAGCACCCCCCGCGCCTCGTCCCAGCGCTTCGCCTGGTCGAGCGCGCTGCCCTCGAACAGCAGCAGCGTCCAGGGCAGCTTGTCCGGCTCATAGCCCGCCTGCGCCGCCCGGAAAGCCGCCGCCGCGCCCGAAAAATCGCGCTGCTCCGCCAGCAGCCGCCCCAGCCGCACCTGCCGCTCGGCTTCCGCTCCCGGCGCTTCCGCCTGCGCCCGCGCCAGCGCCAGCGCACCCGCCTTGTCGCCCGAAGCCGCCAGCGCCTCGATCAGCTCCGCTTGGCCCAGCGCCGCATACCAGCTCTTAGCCGGCACCCGCCGCGCCGCCTCGACCCCGCCTGCGCCATAACCCTGCGCCGTCAACAGCCGCGCCGCCACGATCGCCGGTTCAGCGCCCGCCGGATCGGCGAAGGTCGCGATCCGCGCCAGCCGCAGCCCCATCGGCGCGCCCGCCGGGTCGGACGCCACATCGACCGCCAGCCGCGCCAGCAGCCGCGCATAGCCCTGCGCCGGCGTCATCGCCGCGCCCGCCGCCTTCAAACGCCTGTTCTTCTGAATATCCGCCCGTGCCGCCGCGAAATTGGCGCTGGCGGCGGGCAGCAGCATCAGCGCCTCCGCCTTCGCGCCCTGCGCCGCCAACTGCCCGGCAAAGGCGATCCGCAGCGCCGCCCCGTCGCTGCTCCGGACCGCCAGCGCCCGCCTTATCGCCGGCACCGCCGCCGCCACATCCCTGCGCGCCAGCGCCTGGAACGCCGCATGTTCGTCCGAATAGCGCAACGCCAGCGCCGCGAACTTGTCGCGGTCGTTGACCTGCGGCGGCGCATAACGCCCTTGCCCGATCGCGATCCAGCTTTTCACAATGGGCGCAAGGAAGCTGAAATTCCCCTCCTCCGCCATCCGGTCGGTCAGCGTCGCCGCGCCCGCCCAATCCTTGCGCGCCAGCGCATCGCCGATCCGCAGCAGCGTCCCGTCGCGCGGCAGCAGCCCCTCGCCGTCCAGCAGCATCGCCGACCGGAGCGCCAGCGCCGCGTCCCCGCTCTCGATCGCCTGCACATAGGATCGGCGCGCAATCTCCACCCGCGCCGGGTCCATCGTCAGCGCGTCGCGATAGCTCGCCACCGCCATCCCCAGCGCCCCGTCCCCGTCCGCCAGCCGCGCCCGCGCATAGGCGTGCAGCGCCGCGTCGGGATCGACCGACGCACCGGCGGCCGCGGGGACCGCCAGCAGCAGCAACGGGACGATGCGCCTACATATTGGGATAATTCGGTCCTCCGCCGCCTTCGGGCACGACCCAGTTGATATTCTGGGTCGGGTCTTTGATGTCGCACGTCTTGCAATGGACGCAATTTTGCGCGTTGATCTGGAAACGGGGATTGCCCTCTTCCTGACCCACCACCTCATAGACGCCGGCGGGACAATAGCGTTGCGCCGGCTCGTCATAAAGGGGCAGGTTATAGGCGATCGGAACCGCCGGGTCTTTCAGTTGCAGGTGGACCGGCTGGTCCTCCTCATGATTGGTGTTGGAGAGGAACACCGAAGACAGCCGGTCGAAGCTGATGACCCCGTCGGGCTTGGGATAGACGATCTTCTCGCACGCCTCCTTGCGCCAGATCGCCTCATTGTCGGGATGATGCTTCATCGTGAAGGGCAGCCCGATCTTGAGCGTCCGCATCCACATATCGACGCCCCCAAGAATCGTGCCCAGCGTATTGCCGAACTTCGCGAGCATCGGCCCGACATTCTTGACCAGCTGCAACTCGCGGTCGATCCAGCTTGCCCGCACCGCCGGCTCATAATCGGCCAGCACGTCGCCCGATCGATCCGCCTGCACCGCCGCGAACGCCGCCTCGGCCGCCAGCATCCCCGACTTCATCGCCGTGTGCGTGCCCTTGATGCGCGGCACGTTGACGAACCCCGCCGAACAGCCGATCAACGCGCCGCCGGGGAAAGCCAGCGTCGGGATCGACTGCCAGCCGCCCTCGTTGATCGCCCGCGCGCCATAGGAGACGCGCCGCCCGCCCTCCAGATAATGGCGGATCGCCGGATGCTGCTTCCAGCGCTGGAATTCCTCGAACGGGTAGAGATGCGGGTTGCGATAGCCCAGCCCCACGACGAAGCCCAACGCAACCTGACCATTGGCCTGATGATAGAGGAAGCCGCCGCCATAGGCATCGGTCAGCGGCCAGCCCTGGGTATGGATGACCAGCCCCGGCTGATGCTTGTCAGGATCGATATCCCACAGCTCTTTCATCCCCAGACCATAGACTTGCGGCTCACTGTTCGCATCCAGTACGAACTGGCGCTTCAAGACCTTGGTCAAATGCCCGCGCGCGCCCTCGGCAAAGAAGGTGTAGCGCGCGTGCAGTTCCAGCCCCGGCTGATAGTCGGGCTTGCGATTACCCTCGCGGTCGATCCCCATGTCGCCGGTGGCCACGCCCTTCACGCTGCCATCCTCATGATAGAGGATTTCCGCCGCCGCGAAGCCGGGGAAAATCTCGACGCCCAGCCCCTCGGCCTGCTCGGCCAGCCAGCGGCAGAGGTTGCCAAGCGATCCGGTATAGGTGCCCTTATTGTGCATCCAGCCCGGCGTCGCGAGATGCGGAATCGCCATCTTGCCGCTGTTCGAGAGGAACCAGTGCCGGTTGTCCGTCACCGGCACCTCGGCCAGCGGACATCCGCTGGTCCGCCATTGCGGCAGCAATTCGTCCAGCGCCTTGGGATCGATCACCGCGCCCGACAATATATGCGCGCCGATCTCCGATCCTTTTTCCAGCACGCAGACCGCCAGCTCCTGCCCCGCCGCATCCGCCAGCTGCTTCAGCCGGATCGCCGCGGACAGCCCCGCCGGGCCACCGCCGACGATGACGATGTCATAGGGCATCGATTCCCGTTCGCTCATTCCATCCTCCACCTGCGCGACCGGCGGGCTGCACCCCGTTGCATCCGATCGGCGCATTGTAACACCAGTTTGACAAGGAAAGGCGATGAAGCAGCTTGACCCCCTCGTCAACCTCTGGCCCAAGCAAAGCGATGCGGGGTTCACATATGGACAATGCGGCGGTTGCTGCCGACGCCTATCTGGCGTGGTGGCGGCTCGCCGGCGTGGAATGCGCCGTGGGGCAAGAGCCGGTCAACTGGCTGCGCCCGACGCCAGCACCGCGACCGGCGCAGCCCGCCGAACCGGCCGCCGCGCCGCTCCCGGCCGATCTCGCCGCCTTCCATCTCTGGCTCGAAACCGATGCGTCCCACCCGGAGCGGCGCTGGCCGGCGCGCGCCATCTATCCCGCTGGACCGGCCGACGCCCCGCTGATGGTCGTCACCGACATGCCCGATCCGGCGGATATGGACGCAGGGCGGCTGCTGGCGGACAAGGCCGGCGCTCTATTCGACGCGATGCTCCGCGCCATCGGCCTCGACCGCGCGCACATCTATGTCGCCTCGCTCTTCTTCGCGCGGCCGCCCGGCGGCATGGTGGAGGCCGCCGATCTCGCCGCCGCCGCCGCGCGGATGCGCACCCAAGTCCATCTCGCCCGCCCCCGCCGGCTGCTGCTCCTCGGCGATCGGGCGACCCGTGCGCTGATGCCGACGGACGGGTCCGATCAGGCCGTTGGTTTACGCGATTTTAATCATGATGGCGGCACTGTGCCTGCCGTCGCCACATTTCACCCGCGCCTGCTGCTGGGGCAGCCCATGGCCAAGGCGGAATGCTGGCGCGCCCTGCAAAGCCTGATCGAGGAAGCCCGTCCGTGATTCGCGCCGCGACCCTATTGTCTCGCCTCGCCCTCATCGCCGCCGGGCTCGCCGCCGCGCCCGCGCTGGCGGACACCAGCAGCACCGATCTCCCGCCCACCGCGATCAACGCCGACGCCTCGCCCTTGCTGCTGAGCGACGGCGACAAGGCCCGCTACCGCGCCATCTTCACCGCGCTCGCCGCCCAGCAATGGAATGACGCGAAGGCGATGATCGCCGCGCTCGATCCGCAGGACGCCGTGCGCCCGGTCGCTCTCTCCGAACTTTATCTGGCGAAGGGATCGCCCAGGGTCGAGCTGTTCGACCTGCTCGACCTCGTAAACAAGGCGCCCTGGCTGCCCAAGGCGGACCAGCTTTCCCGCCTGGCGCAAAAGCGCGGCGCGACCATCCTCCCCACCTTGCCGCAGATCCAGAAACTTGTCTGGCTCGGCTCCGCCCCGCGCCGCCAATATGTCGCCGCGACCAAGACCGATCTCGCCGCGCAGGCGCTCGCCGGGCAGATTCAGACCTTCGTCAAGAATGACGATCCCGTCGGGGCCGAGGCGCTGCTCGTTACCGGCGAAACCGGCCTGACGCCCGAGGGGTTGACCGAAGTGCGCCAGCGCGTCGCCTGGGCCTATTATATCGAGAATGACGACGCCAACGCCCGTCGCATGGCCGCAAAAGCGCTCGAAGCCCGCGCCGGCGGCGACTGGATGGTGCAGGCGCACTGGACGTCGGGCCTTGCAAGCTGGCGGCAGAATGACTGCCGCGCCGCCGCCCCCGCCTTCGCCAACGTCGCCGCGATGGCGGGCGACGCCGACATGCGCGCCGCCGGCGCCTATTGGGCCTCGCGCGCCTATATGGTCTGCGGCGAAGCGGAGAAGGTGGAAAATTATCTCAAGCAGGCCGCCCGCTCCGAAGAGACATTCTACGGCCTGCTTGCCCGCGAATCGCTCGGCATGACATTGGGCGGCGCGCCCGCCGCCGGCCGCTTCGGCGCGACCGAGTGGCAGAAGCTGCGGACCAGCCCCAATGCCCGCGCCGCCATCGCGCTCTCGGCGATCGGCGAAAATGGCCGCGCCGACGAATTGCTGCGCTATCAGGCGAAGATCGGCGGCACCCTGCAATATGACGCGCTGCTCCGCCTCGCGAGCGCGCTCAACCTGCCAGCGACTCAGCTCTACCTCGCCCATAATGGCCCCGCCGGCACCCAGCCCGCCAGTTTCGCTCGCTTCCCCGCGCCCGACTGGAAGCCCGACGGCGGCTGGCGCGTCGATCCCTCGCTCATCTACGCCCACACGCTCCAGGAATCGGGCTTCCGCACCGATGTCGTCTCCAGCGCCGGCGCGCGCGGCCTGATGCAGGTGCGCCCCGGCACCGCCGGCGACGTGGGCCTCGCCGACGCCTCGCAACTCTTCGTCCCCTCCACCAACATGGAATATGGCCAGCGTTACCTCGAAGCGCTGCGCGACATGCGCGCCACCGGCGGACTGCTGCCCAAGGTGATGGCGGCCTACAATGCCGGCCCGCTGCCGGTCGAACGCTGGAACGCGCAGGTGAAGGACAAGGGCGATCCCCTGCTCTTCATGGAATCGCTGCCTTATTATGAAACCCGCGCCTATGTGAACATCGTCATGCGGAACTACTGGATGTATCAGATCCAGGCAAAGGGCAGCGCCGATTGCCTGACCGGCATGGCGCAGGGCCTGTGGCCGACCTTCCCCACCGCCAAGGGCATGAAGCTCGTCCGCCTCAGCCAGGCTGACAGCGGCGGCGCGATCGGCGGCGCCCACTGATGCCGATCGACGAAAGTCGGACCTTCATCCCCGTCCGCATCGCCGTCCTCACCGTCTCCGACACCCGCGGCCTTGCCGAGGACCGCTCGGGCGACGCCTTGGTCGAACGGCTGGAAAGCGCCGGGCATATCCTCGCCGCCCGCTATATCGAACGGGATGAAAAAAGCGCCATCGTCGCTCGCCTCCACGCCTGGATTGACGACCCGCAGATCGACGTGATCCTCACCACCGGCGGCACCGGCGTCACCGGCCGCGACGTGACGCCCGAGGCGCTGGCCCAGGTGCAGGACAAGGAAATCCCCGGCTTTGGCGAGCTGTTCCGCTGGCTCAGCTATCAGAGCATCGGCACCTCGACCATCCAGTCCCGCGCCACCGCCTGCGTCGCGCGCGGCACTTATATCTTCGCGCTGCCCGGCTCCACGGGCGCGGTCAAGGACGCCTGGGACGGCATCCTTTCGACCCAGCTCGACAGCCGTTTTCGCCCGTGCAACTTCGTTGAGCTTATGCCGCGCCTGCTAGAACGATAACATATTGAAATAATTGTATTTTCTTGCCCGACATACGAGTCGAAAACAGCGATTCAGCTGTCCCACTCGCTGTTCGCTTTACTTCATGTTCTATCTATGTTCTTATAGGCCATGGCGATCGAAAAGGGCCGGGGCGCGACTCTGAACAGCGACAGCCGCCGCTTCAACCTGCCGGAGCGGCAGGCGGACGGCGACTGGCTCGATTCGGTCGAGACGCTGGACGGCCCCGTCCCTCGTCGCCGCACAGAGGTAACGGTCGAACACCCCCGGACCATCCTCACCCGCAACGCCAGCCCCGATATCAATTTCGACCAGTCGATCAACGCCTATCGCGGCTGCGAACATGGCTGCATCTACTGCTTTGCCCGCCCCAGCCACGCCTATCACGACCTCTCCCCCGGCCTCGATTTTGAGACGAAGCTCTTCGCCAAGCCCGACGCCGCGAAACTGCTCCGCGCCGAACTCTCGAAGAAAAGCTACCAAGTCGCGACCATCGCCATGGGCACCAATACCGATCCCTATCAGCCGATCGAAAAGGACTGGCGCATCACCCGCTCGATCCTCGAACTGCTGGTCGAAACGCGGCATCCGACCTTCATCACCACCAAGTCCGACCGTATCCTCCACGACCTCGACCTGATCGCCGACCTCGCTCGCGACAATCTCGCCGCCGTGATGCTATCGGTCACCAGCCTCGACCCCGCAGTCGCCCGCACGCTGGAGCCCCGCGCCCCCCACCCGCTGCGCCGACTGGACGCCATCCGCCGCCTCTCCGACGCCGGCGTTCCCGTCACGGCCAGCATCTCGCCCGTCATCCCCGCCATCACCGATCATGAAATGGAAGCGCTGATCGCCCGCGCCGCCGAAGCGGGCGCCCGCGAAGTCACCTATATCCCCGTCCGCCTGCCGCACGAAGTCGCGCCCCTCTTCCGCGCCTGGCTCGACGCCCACTATCCCGACCGCGCCGCCAAGGTGATGGCGATCATCCACGACCTGCGCGGCGGCCGCGACAATGATCCCGGCTTCGGCACCCGGATGAAAGGGCAAGGCGTCTGGGCCGACCTCCTGCGCGCCCGCTTCCTCAAAGCCCGCAAACGCGCCGGCCTCGGCGGCGAAAAGCTCATCCTCCGAACCGACCTCTTCCGCCCCCCCGAAGGCGCCCAGATGCGGTTGTTTTAAGCGGTCATGTGCCCCTCCCGCTCGCGGGAGGGGCAGCGAGACTTACGCGCGGAGCGCGTTAGTCGCAGCGGGGTGGGCGGCTCGTGCGGCAACCCGCCCACCCCCTAACCCCCTCCCGCAAGCGGGAGGGGGAACAGCCACTGTGAGGTCTTGCTCCTACCCTCACCCCACCAACCGCATCCCCGACCGCCGCCGCTGCGTCCGATACCCATCCGCCTTCACATCCATCCGCTCGAACCGATGGATGGTCAGCCCCTTTATCGTCGCGATCACATCCACCTGATCCGCGCCCAGACTATAGCTATCGCCCAGAAACACCCGCGCCGCCTGCCCGCCGGCCAACGGCGCGCGCAAAAACACCTCGCTCCGCCCGCCGCCCGCCTTCGCCAGCAGCGCGGCCAGCGCCTCGACCGCCGCCACCGTCTCGCAATCGACCACCAGCTCCATCCGCGACGCGCTGGCGATGCTGCGGAACGGCTCCACCCCGCGCACCGTCACGCGCGGCGTCTCCTCGCCGGGCAGCCGGTCCAGCTCCACGATCAGCAGCGCGCAATCCCCGTCGCGCGCCAGCTCCTCGATCGCCTTGCACGCCGGCTCGTCGAAGCAGCTCGCCTGAAACTGCCCGCTCTGGTCTGAAAAGGTCGCATTGGCGTAGCGCGCCCCGCGCTTGGTCTCGCGCCAGCGCACATCCTCGACCATCGCCGCCATGATCGTCATCGCGCGGCCCTCCGCATTGGGCGCGGGCATGGGCGACTGGCAGACGAGACCATAGCTTTTCGCCCCCCGCGCTTCGGCCAGATGGCGGTAGCGGTCGACCGGGTGTGCGGAGAAATAGAAGCCGAACGCCTCCTTCTCCTGCGCCATGCGGTCCGCCACGGTCCAGGCCTGATGCGGCGGAATGCGGACATCGGCATGGGGCGTCTCGACATCGCCGAACAGGCCGCCCTGCCCGCTTTCCCGCGCCGCCGCATTGCTCGAAGCAACCGACAGGATTGTCTCGGCAGCGGCATGGACGCCGGCCCGGTCGGCATGGACGCCATCGAACGCGCCCGCTGCCGCCAGGCTTTCGAGCTGCCGCCGGTTGAGCAGGCGCGGCTCGATCCGGTCGGCGAAGTCGTCCAGCGACTGGAACGGCCCCGCCGCCTCCCGCTCGGCGACGAGTTGCTCCATCGCCTTCTCGCCCACCCCCTTCAGCCCACCCAGCGCATAACGGACGGCATATCCGAGCCGAGCGTCCTCGCCCTCATGGCTCACCGCCTCGACCGAAAAGTCCGCCTGGCTGCGATTGATGTCGGGCGGCAGGCAGGTCAGCCCCATGCGCCGCATATCGTCCACGAATATCGTCAGCTTGTCGGTCAGGTGGATGTCGAACGCCATCGACCCGGCATAGAATTCCGCCGGATAATGCGCCTTCAGCCACGCCGTCTGATAGGCGAGCAGCGCATAGGCCGCAGCGTGCGACTTGTTGAAACCGTAGCCGGCGAACTTGTCGATCAAGTCGAACAGCTCGTTCGCCTTGGCCGCCGGGATGTCGCTCTGCGCGGCGCAGCCCTCGACGAAGCGGGAGCGCTGCGCGTCCATCTCCGCCTTGACCTTCTTGCCCATCGCGCGGCGCAGCAGGTCCGCGTCGCCCAGGCTGTAGCCGGCCAGGATCTGCGCCGCCTGCATCACCTGTTCCTGATAGACGAAGATGCCATAGGTCTCTTCGAGGATCGGTTTCAGCAGGATGTGGGGATATTCGATCTCCTCCTGCCCGTTCTTGCGCCGCCCGAACATCGGGATATTGTCCATGGGACCAGGGCGGTAGAGCGAGACCAGCGCGATGATGTCGCCGAAATTGGTCGGCCGGACAGCGGCCAGCGTCTTGCGCATCCCCTCCGATTCGAGCTGGAACACGCCCACCGTGTCACCGCGCTGGAGCAGCTCATAGACCGCCGGATCGTCCCAGGCGAGCGTGTCGAGATCGACATGGACGCCGCGCGCCGCCAGCAATTGCACCGCCTTCTGCAACACCGACAAAGTCTTGAGGCCGAGAAAGTCGAACTTCACCAGCCCCGCTCCCTCGACATATTTCATGTCGAACTGAGTCACCGGCATGTCCGATCGCGGATCGCGGTAGAGCGGCACCAGTTGCTGCAACGGCCGGTCGCCGATCACCACGCCGGCCGCGTGGGTGGACGAGTGGCGCGGGAAGCCCTCCAGCTTCATCGCATAGTCGATCAGCCGGCGGACCTGATTGTCATTGTCATATTCCGCCCGGAACTCGGCTACGCCGTTGAGCGACCGCTCCAGCGTCCAGGGATCGGTCGGATGATTGGGCACCAGCTTGGCGAGCCGATCCACCTGCCCATAGCTCATCTGGAGCACGCGGCCGGTATCCTTGAGCACCGCGCGCGCCTTCAGCTTACCGAAGGTGATGATCTGCGCGACATGATCCGACCCATATTTCTGCTGAACATAGCGGATCACCTCGCCCCGCCGCGTTTCGCAGAAGTCGATGTCGAAGTCGGGCATCGACACGCGCTCGGGATTGAGGAAGCGCTCGAACAGCAGCCCCAGTTGCAGCGGATCGAGATCGGTGATGGTCAGCGCCCAGGCGACCAGCGACCCCGCGCCGGAACCGCGCCCCGGCCCCACCGGAATGCCATTGTCCTTCGCCCATTTGATGAAGTCGGCGACGATCAGGAAATAGCCCGGAAACCCCATCTGGATGATGATGTCGGTCTCGAACGTGAGCCGCTCATAATAAGGCTGCCGCGCGTCCGCGCCGATGATCCCAGCCTTGTCCAGCCGCGCCTCCAGCCCCGCCGCGGCTTGGCTCCGCAGCATCGCCGCCTCGCCCTCGATGTCGCCGGCAAGGCTCGGGAGGATCGGCTTGCGCTTGGGCGCGGCCACCGCGCAGCGCTGCGCCACGACCAGCGTGTTGGCGAGCGCCTCGGGCAGATCCTCGAACAGCCGCTTCATCTCGCCCGCCGGCTTCATCCAGGCGTCGGGCGAGCTGGTGCGGCGGTCGGCGGTGTCGACATAGGCGCTGTCGGCTATGCACAGCATCACGTCATGCGCTTCATGGAAATGCGGTTCGGCAAAGCAGGTCGGGTTGGTCGCCACCAGCGGCAGATCGCGGGCATAGGCAAGGTCGAGCAACGCCGCCTCCGCCTTGCCCTCGATCGGATCGAACCGGCGGCAGATTTCGACATAGAGCCGGTCGGGAAACAGCCCTTCCAGTCGCTCGGCATAGGCGATGGCGGCGTCGGGCTGATCCTCCGCGAACAGTCGCGCGATCGCCCCTTCCCCGCCCGCCGTCAGCGCGATGAGGCCGCCCGTCCGCCCCTCCAGCGCGTCGAGCGAGGCGTGCGGCACTTCCTCCACCGGCCGGTCGAGATGCGCCATCGACACGAGCGCGCAGAGATTGTCGTAGCCCGCAGCATCCTGTGCGTAGAGCGCGAGCCAGTCATGCACCGGAGTCGCGTTGGCGGGGCGGCCCGGCCGCAACACCCCCAGCATCGCGCCGATGATCGGCTGCACGCCCTCATCCTTGCAGGCGTCGGAGAATGCCATGGAGCCGTAAAGACCATTGCGGTCGGTAATGGCGGCGGCAGGGAAACCCAGCGCCTTGGCCTGCTTGGCGATTTTCTTGGGGTCGATCGCCCCTTCGAGCATGGTGAAGGAGGAAAAGACGCGGAGGGGAACGAAGGCGGCGTGCGGCATGTCCCTATGTGGCCCGCCCTGCGATCCAATGCCAGCCCCTCCGGCATCAAAGCTGTGGACAATCGCGCCTGGTCAGGCGCGTTCCAGCACCCCTTCATGCAGTCGGACCACCCGGTCCATCTTCGCCGCCATCCGCTCGTTGTGAGTCGCCACCAGAGCCGCCGACCCTTCCTGCCGCACCAGCCGCAGGAACTCGGCAAGCACCACGTCCGCCGTCCGCTCGTCCAGATTGCCGGTGGGTTCGTCCGCCAGCACCAGCGCCGGCCGGTTGGCGAGCGCGCGCGCCACCGCCACCCGCTGCTGCTCGCCGCCCGACAATTGGCTCGGCCGATGGTCGAGCCGATGGCCGAGACCAAGCGCCGTCAGCAGCGCCTTCGCCCGCACCCGCGCCGCACCCGGCTCCACATCGCGGATCACCTGCGGCAGCACCACATTCTCGATCGCGTTGAAATCGGGCAGCAGATGGTGGAACTGATAGACGAAGCCCAGCGCATCGCGCCGCAGCCGCGTCCGCCCGTCATTGTCGAGTTTCGCCGCTTCCTCGCCGCCGATACGGATCGATCCCTTGAACCCGCCCTCCAGCAGGCCCACCGCCTGCAACAAGGTTGACTTGCCCGACCCCGATGGCCCGAGCAACGCGACGATCTCTCCCGGCCCGACCGACAGATCGACGCCGCGCAGCACGTCGATGGTGACGCCGCCCTGGGTGAAGCTGCGGGCGAGCCCCGTGACCTGTAAAATCTCACTCATAACGCAGCACCTGCACGGGATCGGTATTGGCGGCCTTGAACGCCGGGTAAAGCGTCGCGAGGAAGCTGAACAGCAGCGCCATGATACAGATGATCGCGATCTCCACCGGATCGGGCTTCGAGGGCAGCTCGGTCAGGAACCGGATCGAGGGATCCCAGAGATTCTGCCCCGTCACGAACTGGATCGCGTTCACCACGCTCTGCCGGAAGAAGAGGAAGGTGAAGCCCAGCACCATGCCAGCCGCCATGCCGAGCGCGCCGATGGTGACGCCCACCGTCATGAAGATCTTTACGAGGCCACCCCGGCTCGCCCCCATCGTCCGCAGGATCGCGATGTCCCGCGTCTTGGCGCGCACCAGCATGATGAGCGAGGACAGGATGTTGAACACCGCCACCAGCACGATGATGGAGAGCACGACGAACATCGCCACCCGCTCGACGGCGAGCGCCTCGAACAGGCTGGCGTTCATCTGCCGCCAGTCGGTGATGACAGCGCGGCCAGCAACCTTGCCGGCCAGCGGCTCCAATATCTGCCCGACCCGGTCGGGGTTGACCGTCTCTACCTCGATCATGCTGACGACATCGTTCAGCAGCAGCAATGTCTGCGCGTCCTCGATCGGCATGACCACGAACGCCTTGTCATAATCATAGACGCCGACCTCGAAGATCGCCGCGACCTGATAGCTGATCTGGCGCGGCACCGTGCCGAAGGGGGTCGCGCGACCGGCCGGATTGATGATCGTGATGCTGTCGCCGAGTTGAATGCCCAGATTCTCCGCCAGCCGCGATCCGATCCCGACCTTGCCGGCATTGGCGGTCAGCGCGTTGAGATTGCCCGCGACGATCTTGCCCTTCAGCGTCTTGTTGTCGCGAATGTCGGGGACGGTCATGCCGCGCACCAGCACCGCCTCGACCCGCCCTTGGAAGGTCGCGAGCAGGGGCTGCTCGATCAGCGGCGTGGCGCTGGTGACGCCCGGCGTATCCTTGGCCTGCTTCAGCACCGACTGCCAGTCGGGCAGCCGCCCGCCATAGCCCTGCACCACCGCATGACCGTTCAAGCCCACGATCTTGTCGAACAGCTCGGCGCGGAAGCCGTTCATCACGCTCATGACGATGATGAGCGCGGCGACGCCCAGCATCACCGCCACCAGGCTGATCCCCGCCACCAGGAAGATGAAGCCCTCGCCCTTGCCCGGCAGCAAATAGCGTTTGGCGATCATGCGTTCGTAACGGTTGAGAATCATGCGGCGCGCGCGGCCCTTCGCTGGTGGAGTGGTGCCGCTCTAGGCGGCGGGCCGGTCAACGGCAAGCATTGCCGAATTGTTGCATCCTCGCCACAGCGCCGCACGCAAAATCACAGCGCCCCGATTTTGGCCGTGACAGCCCCCCGCGCCGGGCATAGCAAGACAATCGAAGCACAGGTAAATGGCCGTGGTTCAGGGATACTGCATCCCGCTTCGAGCTTAGGGGGCTAAGAAGCGGTCGAGGCAGGCCAAGGGGGAGACGAGCAATCGTCCATTAAGCACCCGGATCGTGATGCCACGGTCCGGGTGCTTTTTATTTCGGGCTTGTTCTACTGCTCAGGTGGCGACGTGGCGATGGGACAAAGCGTCCTACCCACCCTTCCAAAAAGCATCCCGCCGCATCCTCTTGAAACCCGGTTTTCCTCAACCATATCCGTCATGTCCGGTCGCCTTATGGGGCCGGGCATCGTATCGCCGGACGCCGGTTTCGGGTTCGGCATCGTTCATTTTGCTCTTTAGGAGACTATGACAATGCGTGCTTTTGACCTGACCCCCTATCGCCGCTCGACCGTCGGTTTCGATCGTCTGTTCGACCTGATCGAAAACAACGCCCGGTTGCAGCAGAGCGACAATTATCCGCCCTTCAACATCGAGCGCCTGTCCGAGGATCGCTATCGCGTCACCCTCGCGGTCGCGGGTTTCCGTCCGGACGAGATCGACATTACCGCGCAGCAGAATCTGCTCCAGGTCGTCGGTCGCAAGGATGACTCCGCGAACGACCGCTCGAAGTTCCTGCATGTCGGCATCGCGAACCGCAGCTTCGAGCGCCGGTTTGAGCTGGCCGATTTCGTGCGGGTGGAGAAGGCGGACCTGGCCGACGGCCTGCTCGTGATCGAGCTGGTGCGCGAAGTGCCCGAGGCGATGAAGCCCAAGAAGATCGCCATCAATGGCGGTCAGCTGGTAGACATCAATGCCCAGGACCGCAGCGCCGCCTGATCGAAGGCGTCGACTAGGCCATTTGGGGCGCGGCCACGGCGGCCGCGCCCTTTTCTATATTTCGACCTGGCTTCCAAGTTCAACCACGCGGTTGGTCGGCAGCCGGAAAAACTCCATCGCGCTTTCGGCGTTGCGCAGCATCCAGGCGAAGATCTTCTCGCGCCACAGCGGCATCCCCGGCTTGGCCGAGGGAAGCAGCGTTTGGCGGGCGAGGAAGAAGCTGGTGTCCATCATCTTGAACGCCTGCCCGCAGCCGGTGATCTGTTTGAGCGCGGCGGGCACATCAGGCTCCTGCATGAAGCCGTAATGCAGCACCATGCGGAAGAAGCCGCGGCCCAGATCCTCCAGCTTGCAGCGGCCATCATCATCGACCACCGGCACATCCTTGATCTTGACCGTCAGCAGGATCACCCGCTCGTGCAGCACCTTGTTGTGCTTGAGGTTATGGAGCAGCGCATGGGGCACGCCATCGGGCGTTGAGGTCATGAACACCGCCGTGCCCGAAACTCGCACCGCGCTGTTGGCGGCGGAGGCGACGAAAACGGGGATCGGCATCGCTGCCTCCCGCAAGCGATCCTGCACCAGCCGCCGGCCCCGCGACCAGGTGGTGAGCAGGGTGAAGACGATGAAGCCGATCAGCAGCGGCACCCAGCCGCCATCGGGCACCTTGGTGAGGTTCGCCGCCAGATAGGCGCCGTCCACCAGATAGAAGACCGACAGCAAGGGCGCGGCATAATACCATTTCCACTGCCACAGCCGGTAGAGCACGACGGTCAGCAGCACATTGTCGATGAACATCGCACCAGTCACCGCGATGCCATAGGCGGCGGTCAGGTTGGACGAGGTCTGGAACGCCAGCACCAGCGCGATCACCATCACCATCAGCCCCCAGTTGATGAGGGGGATGTAGATCTGCCCGGCGGTCGATGCGCTGGTATGCTCGATCCGCAGGCGCGGCATGAAGCCCAGTTGGATCGCCTGCTGCGTGACCGAGAAAGCGCCCGAAATCACCGCCTGCGACGCGATGATCGCCGCCAGCGTCGCCAGCACGATCAGCGGCAATTGGCCCCATTGCGGCGCGAGATTGTAGAAGGGGCTGTGCAGCGCCGCCGCGCCTTCGCGAAAGAGCAGCGCGCCTTGCCCCATATAGTTCAGCATCAGCGCCGGCAGCACGAAGGCGAGCCAGGAAACGCGGATCGGACTGCGGCCGAAATGGCCCATATCGGCGTACAGCGCCTCCGCCCCCGTCACCGCCAGCACCACCGACCCCAGCGCCAGGAAGGCGGGCATCGGATCGGTGACGAAGAACATGAACGCCCAGTAGGGGTTGAAGGCGAAGAGGATGCCCGGCGTCTTGATGATCGAGACGATGCCGAGCGTCGCGATCGTCACGAAATAGAGAAGCATGATCGGGCCGAAGAAGGACGCGACCCGATTGGTGCCAAGCCCCTGAAGCCAGAACAGGCCGAGCAGAATCAGCACCGCGACCGGCAGGATGGCGGGCGCCAGGGCGCTATTATAGACCGCCAGCCCCTCGACCGCCGACAGCACCGACACCGCCGGCGTAATCATCGAGTCGCCGTAGAAGAGCGCGGTCGCGAAAACGCCCAGCAGCACGATGCCGCGCGACCAGCGCTGGGTGCGGGTCTGGCCGTTGATGAGCGCCAGCAGGGCGAGGCTGCCGCCCTCCCCCTTGTTGTCGGCGCGCATGATGACGCTGACATATTTGAGCGTCACGACCAGCATCATCGACCAGAACATCAGGCTGATGACGCCCAATATATGGTCGGGATCGAGATCGAGCTTGTGGTGGCCGGCGAAGGTTTCGCGGAAGGCGTAGAGCGGGCTGGTGCCGATGTCGCCGAAGACGATGCCGATCGCGCCGGCGACCAGCTTCAGCGTCGCCTTCTGCCGGCCATGGC
Organism: Sphingobium sp.; assembly: GCF_036170395.1. Taxonomy (GTDB): domain Bacteria; phylum Pseudomonadota; class Alphaproteobacteria; order Sphingomonadales; family Sphingomonadaceae; genus Sphingobium. Next base: position 24,937 of record NZ_JAVHPD010000063.1, on the reverse strand, counting down.
CATGCGCGCCCGGCTCCTCGTCGGAAGAGGATGCCGCATTCGGCAGAAGATCAGCCATGGAGGAAAAACCAAATGGTCATCGCGCCCCCGGCTGACGGAAAGATCGTGCCCCGCATCGCCGCGCGCCCTATCACGCCGTCCGACCCGGCGCAATCGGGCTGCGGTGCGTTATCGGTGGCTCGCCAGCATGGCGTCGATACGCGCGATGTTCGCTTCGAGTTCCGCTCTCACCTGACTGTCCGCCGGCGCGCTGGCGGCGAGCGGCGCCCAGAGGTCGCGGGCCGCCTGAAGATCGCCGGCGCGGGCCAGCGCGAGCCCGTAGAAATAGCGCGGCGCAGGCGCTTCAGGCGCGATCTCGAGTGCGCGGCGATAGGCGAAGGCTGCGCCGGGCGACACCGCGCCTTCGCCATGCGCGACCAGCGCATTGCCAAGGCCCAGCCAGAGATTGGGGTCGTTCGGCGTCGCGCGCAGGCCCGAGAGGAGCACATTGGCCGCTTCCCTGGTCTTGCCCTGCCGCGCCAGACCATCGGAGAGCATCATCCATTGCGCCGCCGGGCCGAAGCGTTCGGCAAGGCCGCGCCGTTTTTCGGCCAGCGCCTCGTCGAACCCCTCGCCCTTGGCCTCGCGCTCCTGACGCGGCGCGCCGGCGAAGCCGGGATGCCCCTGCCAGGCATAGCCGGCAAGGCCGAGCAGCAGCGCGGCGGCGGTGATCTCCCGCGCGGATCGGGGGATACGGCCGACGAACAGTAGCGCAGCGAAGGCGAGCGCCGCTCCGACAAAGGCGATGATCCAGCCTGTCATGGCTGCTTCCCTCGTTTGATCCGGCCGCGCAGCAGCAGCAGCCCCAGCGCCAGCAATAGCAACGGCGCGGCCCAGAGCGGCCAAAGGATCGGGGCGGCGGTAGGCTCATAACTGACCCAGTCGCCATAGCGGGAAATGAGCCATTGGCGGATCGCCTCGGGCTTCTCCCCGGCCATGATCCGCTCGCGAATCTGGGAGCGCATGTCGCCGGCCATGCTCGCGCCCGAATCGGCGATCGACTGGCTCTGGCAGGTGAGGCAGCGGATCGTTTCCATCAGCGCCCTGGCCTGCCGCTCCTGCGCCGGGTCGGGTATCTGGCGGTCGGCCCAGGGGGCGGGCGGCAGCGCGGTCTGCGCGGCCAGCGGCGTGGCGAGCAGGGCCAGCAGTAGGGCGACAAGCCGGGTCATTGCGCGTCCCTCAGCCGATCGAGGATCATGGGCACGTCGTCGGCGCGGATGTCGCCGATATGCTGGTAGGCGATGCGCCCCTGCCCATCGATGACGAAGCTCTCGGGAACGCCCGACGAGCCGAGCGCGATCTGGACGGCGCTGCGAGCGTCAAGCCCGATGCGAGCATAGGGATTGCCATAGCGGGCGAGGAAGCGGTCGACATCGGGCCGGGCGTCGCGGATGGCGATGGCGTCGATCTCCACGCCCGCCTGCTTCAAGGCCATGAGCTGCGGCGCTTCGGCGGCGCAAGGGACGCACCAGCTGGCGAAGATGTTGAGGAGGCGCGGCTTGCCGGTGGCAAGCTGCGTGCTGGCGAGCGGGGGGCGGTCGCTGGCGGCGGCCGGGAGCGAGAAGGCGGGGAGTGGTTGGCCCACAAGGCGCGAGTGGATGACGCGGTCGTCGGGCCGGAACAGGCCGCTCGCGAACAGGCCGACGAAGGCCAGCAACAGCATGAGCGGCAGCCAGATGAAGAGCCTCCTCACGCCAGCGCCCTCCGTGACCGCCACTTCGCCAGCCAGCCGCGCTTTTCTCGCCCGACCAGCGCCAGCGCGCCGCCCAGTGCGATCAATATGCCGCCGAGCCAGATGAGCGTAACGAAGGGCTTCCACCAGATGCGCATCTGCCAGCGGCCGCCCTCCACCTCCTCACCCAGAACGACGTAGAGCTGGCCGTTCCAGCGGGTCAGCAGCGCCGCTTCGGTGGTGGTGGTCGGCGGCGAGGCGAAGAAGCGGGACTGGGGGTGGATCGCCACCGCCGCGCCGCCCCGGTCGACCGTCATGTCGGCCTGGAGGGCGGTCCAGTTGTCGCCGGCGACCGGCAGGATACGATCGAAGCGGAGAGTCCAGCCGGCGGTCTGGATGGTGTCGCCGGGGCGAGCGGCGACCAGCTTCTCGACGGTGAAGGCCGAATCGCAGGCCATGCCGGCCAGGCTGACGGCGCAGCCGAGATGCGCGATGACCATGCCCCAGGTGAAAAGCGGGGTCCGCAGCAGCTTGCGGCGCAGCAGCGGAAGGACACTGGCGCAACCTGTCAGAATCGCGACAAAAAGGCCGAAAAATGGCAATATTCCAATGTGATGCCCCACTAAAGCGAACAGCGAAGTGAACAGCAGAATCGCTATTACCACAGGCACCCAAATTCGTTTCGATATCGAAACAAGATCGTCCCGCCGCCAGCGCATCATCGGCCCCACCGCCATGACGAGCATCAGCGCGAGCGCCAGTGGCCCCGCGATCCGATCGAAATAGGGCGCGCCGACCGAGACCTTGTGGCCGAAGGCTTCGGTCATCAGCGGATAGAGGGTGCCGATGAGCACGATGCCGAGGATCACCGAGAGCAGCAGATTGTTGACCACCAGCGCGGTTTCGCGGCTGACCAGCTCGAACGGTGCGCCCTCGCGCACCGATCCGATCCGCCACCCAAACAGCGCCAGCGCGCCGCCGATATAGAGCGCCAGCAGCGCCAGGATGAAGCTGCCGCGAGTCGGATCGACGGCGAAGGCGTGGACGCTGGTGAGGATGCCCGAACGGACGAGGAAGGTGCCGACCATCGACATGGAGAAGGCGACGACGGCCAGCATGATCGTCCAGGCGCGAAGGCCATCGCGCGTCGCCAGCACGGTGACGCTATGGAGGAGCGCGGTCGCGGCGAGCCAGGGCATCAGCGAGGCGTTCTCCACCGGATCCCAGAACCACCAGCCGCCCCAGCCCAGTTCATAATAGGCCCAATAGCTGCCCGCCGTTATGCCCAGCGTCAGCAGCACCCAGGCGCCGAGCACCCAGGGGCGCATCGCGCGCGCGAAGGCGGCGTCGACGGTGCGGGTCAGCAGCGCGCCGACCGCGAAGGAAAAGGCGACCGACAGGCCGACATAGCCGAGATAGAGAGTCGGCGGGTGGAAGGCGAGGCCGGGGTCTTGCAGCAGCGGGTTCAGCCCCTGTCCGTCGGGCGGCGGCGGATCGATCCGGGCGAAGGGGTTGGAGGAGAAGAGCAGGAAGGCATAGAAGCCGAGGCTGATCGCCGCCTGCGCGCCGAGCGTCGCCATATGGGTCGCGCGGGTGAGCGCCCGCTCGAACAGCGCGACGGCGGCGCCGGCGACACCCATCACCGTGACCCAGAGCAGCATCGACCCTTCATGATTGCCCCAGGTGCCGGCGAATTTATAGAGCCAGGGCTTGGCCGAATGGCTGTTGGTCGCGACCAGCAGGACCGACATGTCGGACCGCAGGAAAAGGGCGATGAGCAAAGCGAAGGCGATGGCGGTCAGCACGCCCTGCGCCACGGCGGCGGGGCGGACGGCGGCGAGCAGGTCGGGCTTGCCGCCTTTCAACCCCGCAAAGGCGAGGAAGAGTTGAAGCAGCGCTAGGGCGGCGGCGAGCCAGAGGGCGGCGAGGCCGGCTTCGGCGATCATGGGTGGTCATCTCGCATCGACCATCCTCCCCTGGAAGGGGAGGTGGCAACCCGTAGGGTTGACGGAGGGGTGTCCCGTTCACGAGAGGGCGACACCCCTCCACCATTCGCTTCGCAAACGGTCCCCCTCCCCCTCAGAGGGAGGATCATCAGCTGTCCCCTCACCACTCCACCTTCATCTCATGGATGGATTCATTGTAGCTCATCTCCCCCGTCATGGGTTGGCTTCTCCCGCGGCCCGCTCTCCCCTGGAAGGGAAGGAACGCCGGGGCGGCGGCGAGCCAGAGGGCGGCGAGGCCGGCTTCGGCGATCATGGATTTTGCCTGCTTGCCAAGCCCGTTCGGGCTGAGCGAAGTCGAAGCCCTACACAGAGCGCAGCGAAGTGACCTCCCTTCGGTCGGTCTGGCCCTTCGACAGGCTCAGGGCGAACGGTATATTCAACCCGGATCACCGCTCCACCTTCATCTCGCGGGTGGCTTCATCATACTGCATCCCCTCCAGCTCGCGGGGCATGTAGCGTTCGTCATGCTTGGCGAGGAGGTTGGTGGCGACGAAGGTGCCGCGTCCGTCGAACGCCCCTTCCGCCACGACGCCGCTGCCTTCCTTGAACAGGTCGGGGGCGATGCCGCTGAAGGTGGCGGGCACGGTCGCCTTGCCGTCGGTGACGTCGAAGCGGATGGTGACCCCGTCGCGCGCGCGCTTGAGGCTGCCCTTCACCACCATGCCGCCGAGGCGGATCGCCTTGCCCGGCTCCACGCCCTTGGTCTTCACATCGGCCGGCGCATAGAAATAGGCGGCCTCGTCCTTCAGCGCCGAGGCCGCCAGCAACCCCGCGCCGACGATCGCCGCGAGCGCGACCAGCGCCAGGATCAGCCGTTGATGCTTCGCCTTCATGTCAAAGCGCCTCGGCCGCCGCTTCGGCGCGGCGCATCGCGCGCCAGCTCATGAGGCTGACGAGCCCGGTTCCCAGCGCCGTCACCGCATAGGCGGCGATCACGAAAGCCCACTGGTTCATCTTATCCTCTCGCGAGGCGCTGCATCCGCGCCTCCACCTTGTTCTGCGCCAGGATCGTGCGCATCCGCATCAGCACGATCGCACCGAACCAGAGCGAAAAGCCAAGCAAGGTCAGCCCCAGCGGCCAGAGCAAAGCCGGTTCGATGCTCGACCCGCGCAGAGTGATGCTCGGCCCCTGGTGCAGGCTGTTCCACCAGACGACCGAGCGGTTGATGATCGGGATGTTGACCGCACCGACCAGCCCGAAGATCGCGGTGACGCTGCTTGATCCGCCCTGCCCGTCGCGCGCGCTGGCGTTGGCGAGCGCGATATAGCCGAGATAGAGGAAGAGGAGGACGAGCATGGAGGTCATGCGCCCGTCCCATTCCCACCATGTCCCCCAGGTCGGCCGGCCCCAGATCGAACCGGTGGCAAGACAGATGGCGGTAAAGAGCGCGCCCGGCGCGGCAATCGCGCGACCGGCGACGGCGGCGAGCGGATGCCGCCAGACGAGCTGCATCAGCCCGGCGACCGCAATGCCGGTCCATCCCCCCATGCCGAGCCAGGCGGCGGGCACATGGATATAGAGGATGCGCACCGTATCCCCTTGAAGATAATCGGCCGGGGTGACGAACAGGCCGCATCCCGCGCCGACGAGAATCAGCGCCAGCCCCGACCAGAACAGCCAAGGGGTGAGCGGACGCGCGATCTTCAGGAAGCGGGCGGGATTGGCGAAACGATGCATCAGGCTCGCGTGTGTAGCGGCGCGCGAAGCAGCGCGCCAGTGGGGCATTTTGCCGATGTCAGGCCCGCCGAAACGCTGCGTTGCCGCCACCGTTCCGCTTTTTTGTGACAAGGAGGCGACAAACCAGCCTTTAGCCCCTATATGCGCGCCGACGGGCGGCCCGGTGGGCGCGCCAGAAACGGCAACGGAACCGGTTCGCACCCATGATTAGCACCAATCCCTTCGACGACGACAAGTTGCGCGAGGAATGCGGCATTTTCGGCGTTTCGGGCGGCGAAACCGCTTCGGCCATCGTCGCTTTGGGGCTTCATGCGCTCCAGCATCGCGGGCAGGAAGCGGCCGGCATCACCAGCTGGGACGGGCATGAATTCCACACCCACCGGGCGATGGGCCATGTCGCGGGCAATTTCGACCGGGACGAGGTGATTCGCGCGCTTCCGGGCGAAAGCGCGTGCGGCCATGTGCGCTACTCCACCACCGGCGAGACATCGCTGCGCAACGTCCAGCCGCTCTATGCCGAGCTGTCGTCGGGCGGCTTCGCAGTGGCGCATAACGGCAATATCTCCAACGCGATGCGGCTGCGGCGCGAGCTGATTCGGCGTGGGTCGATCTTCCAGTCGACGTCGGACACCGAGGTCATCATCCATCTGGTCGCGACGTCGAGCTATCGCACGCTGCTCGACAAGTTCATCGACGCGCTGCGCCAGGTCGAGGGCGCCTATTCGCTGATCGTGATGACGCCCGAGGGCATGATCGCTTGCCGCGATCCGCTGGGTATCCGGCCGCTGGTGATGGGGAAGCTGGGGGATGCGACGATCTTCGCGTCCGAAACCGTGGCGCTGGACGTGGTCGGCGCGGACTATGTGCGCACGGTCGATCCCGGCGAGCTGGTGATCGTGACCAATGGCGGCGACATCCGGTCGCACCGCCCCTTTGGCGAGACCAATCCCCGCCCCTGCATCTTCGAGCATGTCTATTTCAGCCGGCCCGATTCGATCGTGGATGGCTCCAGCGTCTATTCGGTGCGCAAGGCGATCGGCGCGCAGCTGGCGATCGAAATGCCGGTCGAGGCCGACTATGTCATCCCGGTGCCCGACAGCGGCGTGCCGGCCGCGATCGGATACGCGCAGCAATCGGGCATCCCCTTCGAGCTGGGCATCATCCGCTCGCACTATATCGGCCGCACCTTCATCCAGCCGGGCGACAAGGTCCGGCACCTCGGCGTCAAGCTGAAGCACAACGCCAATCGCGCGCTGATCGAGGGCAAGCGGATCGTGCTGATCGACGATTCGATCGTGCGCGGCACCACCAGCCTCAAGATCGTGCAGATGATGCGGGAAGCCGGCGCCGCGGAGGTGCACATGCGGATCGCGTCGCCGCCGACCAAGCATAGCTGCTTCTACGGCGTCGATACGCCCGAGCGCACCAAGCTGCTGGCGCACAAGCTGGACATTGGCGGGATGCAGGATTTCATCCACGCCGACAGCCTGGCCTTCATTTCGATCGACGGCCTCTACAAGGCGCTGGGCGAGGCGAAGCGCGCGGACATCCGGCCGCAATATTGCGACGCCTGTTTCACCGGGGATTATCCCACGACCCTGACCGACCAGGACGAAGTGGCGGTGCAGAACCAGTTCGAGCTGCTCGCCGAACGGGTGGTCTAGCCGTCTCTCCAAAAAGTTCCTTTTACCGTCACCCCGGGCTTGACCCGGGGTCACGCTTCCTTACGCGACAAAGCGGGACCCGGATCAAGCCTGTCCTGAGCCAGTCGAAGGGTCCGGGGTGACGATGATGCAGGCCAATGGAATTAGCATGACAGACACTCTCCCCCTCTCCGGCAAACTCGCCCTTGTCACAGGCGCTAGTCGGGGGATCGGCGCGGCGACGGCGGAGGCGCTGGCGCGGGCCGGGGCGCATGTGGTGCTGACCGCGCGGACCGTGGGCGGGCTGGAGGAGGTTGAGGAGCGCATCCATGCCGCCGGTGGCCACGCGACGATCGCGCCGCTCGACCTGATCGACGGGGACAGCATCGGCCGGCTGGCGCAGGCGATCGCGGGACGATGGGATGCGCTCGACATCCTCGTGCTGAACGCCGCGACGTTGGGATCGTTGGCGGCGGTGCAGGCGATCGACGCCAAGGAGTTCGGCCGGCTGCTTTCGCTCAATGTCGGCGCACCCCAGGCGCTGATCGCGGCGTTCGACCCGATGCTGCGCGCGAGCAAGGACGCGCGGGTGGTGGCGCTGACATCCTCGGTCGCACGCCCTCGCGCCTATTGGGGCGCCTATGGCGCGTCCAAGGCAGCGTTGGAGACGCTGGTCGGCGCTTATGGCGAGGAAGTGCGGAACATCTCCGCCATCCGCACCTATATCGTCGATCCCGGCGCGACTCGCACCGCGATGCGCGCCCGCGCTTTCCCCGGCGAAGATCCCGCGACGCTCAAGGGGCCGGAGACCGTCGCCGAAACGATCGTCGATCTGGTGAGCGGCGACACGCCGAGCGGGGAGCGTATCAGCGTCAGGCGGGCTTGACCAAGGTCACCTGCGCCACGTCAATGCCGCCACCCCGGAAGCCGCCCTCGCAATAGATGAGATAATAGCGCCACAAGGCGACGAAATGCTGGTCGAAACTGGCCGGCAGCCGCCCCTGCTCGATCGCCCGGTCGAACCGCTCGCGCCAGCGGCGCAGCGTTTCGGCGTAATGGAGGCCGAAGCGTTTCTCATCGCGCCATTCAAAGCCCTGCGCCTCCGCCAGCGCGCGGAAGCGGCTTTGCGACAGCAGCATCCCGCCGGGAAAGACATAGGTCTGGATGAAATCCGCGCCGGCGGCATAGCGATCGAAAATGGCGTCGTCGATCAGGATATACTGGATCGCCGCACGACCGCCGGGCTTCAGCAGCCGGTGAATCGCGGCGAGATAGGTGGGCCACCAGGCTTGCCCCACGGCCTCCACCATCTCGACGCTGGCGATGGCGTCATAGCTGCCTTGGGCGTCACGATAATCGGTGAGAGAGATTTCCGCGCCGGAACCAAGCCGGTCGCGGGCATAATCCGCCTGCTCGGTGGAGAGGGTAAGGCCGGTATAGCGGATCGCCTGGCGCTCCATGGCGCGCTCCGCCAGCGCCCCCCAGCCGCAGCCGATTTCCAGCAGAGCGTCGCCATCCTGGAGGTCGAGGCGGTCGAGGATCGCGTCGGCCTTGCGGCCCTGCGCCTGTTCCAGGCTTTCGATCCGGCTGTCAGGATCGCGGAACAAGGCGCTGGAATAGTGCATGTTCCGGTCGAGCCAGAGGCCGTAGAAGTCATTGCCCAGATCATAATGATAGGCGATGTTGTGCCGCGATCCGCGCCTATGGTTGCGCCGCGCCCAGTGGATCAGACGGCCCATCCAGCGCGCCGGGCCGTTGGGCCGGGCCACCTGCCCCAGTGCGGCGGCATTGCGCATGAAGAGGGCGAAGAGCGGCACGGGGTCGGGGCTGGACCACTCACCCGCCGCCCAGGCGCGATACCAGCCCGCCGATCCGCCGCTCGCCAGCCGGAGCAGCGCGCGCCAGCTATGCAGATTGACGATGCAGGACGGGCCATCGGCGCGGCCGCCCAGAAGCCGGCGCGTGCCGTCGGGCAGGCTCGCTTCCAGCGCCCCCTGCTCCAGTCCCGCGTCGATCCGGTCGAGCATCCGGTGGAACAGCGGCGCGGTCCAGCGGGAAAACCGGGTGGGACGCCCGCTTATCGGCGGGCGCCGCACGGACAGGGCCGGACGGCCGCGACGGGGATCGGTGGCATTCATGACGTCATATCTGCCGCAAGCGGCCGGGATCGGCAATCACCCCTTCATCCGGCGATAGGCGGCGAGCGCCCGCTCTCTCCCTTCCCTGTGGCCGATGATCTTCGCGGGATAATCCTGCGGCCGGGCGTCATGCGCGTCGGGATCGTGGATCGCCGCGTCCGATAGCGGGGCGAGTTCGGGCACCCACTGGCGGATATAGTCGGCAGCGTCGAATTTCTCCGACTGGCTCAATGGCGCCATGATCCGGGTGAAGAGATTGGCGTCCACGCCGCTGCCCGCGACCCACTGCCAGTTGACGCTATTGTTGGCATAGTCGGCATCGACCAGCGTGTCCCAGAACCATTGCGCGCCATGCCGCCAGTCGATCAGCAGATGCTTGATGAGGAAGCTGGCGGCGATCATGCGGACGCGGTTGTGCATCCAGCCTGTCGCCCAGAGCTGCCGCATCCCCGCGTCCACGATGGGATAGCCGGTGCGACCGCGCTTCCAGGCGATAAAGTCGGCGCGGGCCTCCCGCAGGTCGCGCCAGGGCAGGCGATCGAATTCGGCGCGGGCGTTTTGCGAGCCATAGGCCGGCAGTTCGCATATCTGCGTATGGGCATAATCGCGCCAGATCAGTTCCTTGAGGAAGACTTCTGCAGTCTTTCCCGAAGAGGAGACGCGATGCCAGACATAGGCGGGGGAGACTTCGCCGAAATGAAGATGGGGCGAGAGGCGCGACGTGCCTTCGACCGACGGAAGGTTGCGGGCGGTGGGATAATCGCCCGCCTCGTCAAGAAAATCGGCGACATGGCGGCGCGCGCCCTCCTCGCCCGGCGTCCAGTCGGCGGCGAACCCCTTGGCCCAGTCGGGCTTGGTGGGAAGCAAACCCCAGTCGGCAAGCGAGTCGCTCTGCGGCCAGCGGGCCGGCGCGTCGATCCGGCGCGGCGCGGGACGGGGCGGGGCCGGCGGCATATGCTCCATCACCGCGCGCGAGAAGGGCGTGTATATGCGGTAGATGCCCCCCGCCCCCGTCCGCACCGCCCCCGGCGGCAACAGCAACCCGCCATCGTGCAGGCAGAGGTCGAGCGCCTTGGCCACCGCCTTTTCGGCATTGCGGCACCAGTGTTCATAATGGCGCAGCGCATGGACGCGGGACGCGCCGGTCTCCTTCGCAAGCTGCGCCAGCACCGTCGCGCATGTGCCCCGCCGCAGGATCAGGCGCGATCCCTTGGCTTTGAGCGACTCGTCCAGCGCGGCGAGGCTGTGATGCAGCCACCAGCGCGACGCGCCGCCCATCGCCCATATGCGCGGGCTTTCATCGTCCAGCACATAGACCGGGATGACCGGCCCTTCGGCGACCGCGGCGGCGAGCGCGGCTTGATCGGACAGGCGCAGATCCTGGCGGAGCCAGAGCAGGACGGGATCGGGCATCATAAGCCAATGCGCGCGCACTCGCCCGGTTCCAAGCGGTCCTTGGGCCATATTGCCGCCCACCGCTTATCCCAAATGAAGCCGCAGGCGATTCGCGCGATGGACGCCGCGCGCCGCCCCGCTTATCCTGAGTCGGCGACGAGACAGGGCGTCGACGGCAGGTCAGGGGGCGCACCTTGCCGGGTCATGACGGATTTTGGGGATCAGATGGCTTCGACGCCGAACGAACAGGAATTGGCATACCGGCCATGCGTCGGCATCATGCTGGTCAATATGGATGGCAAGGTCTTCGTCGGCCAGCGCCTCGATAATATGGTCGAGGCGTGGCAGATGCCGCAGGGCGGAATCGACGCGGATGAGGACGCCCGCACCGCTGCGCTGCGCGAGCTGCGCGAGGAGACGGGCATTGGCCGCGAGCATGTCGAGATCATCGCCAAGGCGAAGGACGAGCATTTCTACGACCTGCCGCCCGAGCTGGTCGGCAAGCTGTGGGGCGGGCGCTATCGCGGGCAGCGGCAATTTTGGTTCCTCGCCCGCTTTGTCGGGCAGGATAGCGACATCGACATCAACACCGAGCATCCCGAGTTCCGGGAATGGAAATGGGCCGAGCCCGAATCGCTGCCGGAGCTGATCGTGCCGTTCAAGAAGAAGCTCTACCGCGACATTCTTCAGGAATTCAAAGCGCTTATTTAGGGGCTTAAAATCTCCGGTCGGGGCGATATGACGGACAAATGCGCCTTTGTCTGTTCGCCCCCGCCCTGCTGATCGCCGCTGTCCCTGCTCACGCTTATGCCGCCGATGGCGCTCTGCTGCCGCCGGCCGTGCGCGAAATGCTGGAGGCGGCGATCGCCAATGGCAACGAGACCGAGATCGCCACCGTCGCCAAGATCGCGGTGCAGACCAACCCAGCGTCGGCAGACGAAATCCAGCGCATGGTGGGTCGCTGGAAGGAGCGGACCAAGGCGACGCGCGACATGGTGGTGCGCGAGGCGCGCTTCACCGAATTATGGACCGGGCGGATCGAGGCGGGCGGGTTTCGATCGACCGGATCGACCCGCGAAATCGGCATCAGTGTCGCCGCGACGACCACCCGCACCGGCATCCAGTGGAGCCACAAGCTGACCGCCAGCGCCGATTACCGCCGCGCCAACGGGGTCACGTCGCGCGAACGCTATTTCGGCAGCTACGAGCCGCGCTACCAGTTCGACCCGCGCGGCTTCGCCTATGGCCTGGCGCAGTTCGAGCGGGATACCTCAATCGGCTATGACGCGCGCTATACCGGATCGGTCGGCGTCGGATATAAGCTGATCGTCAGCAAGCCGGTCGATCTTCAGGCGGATGTCGGCCCGTCGATCCGCCATGCCAAATATGCGTTGGGCGAGCGGGAGACGAAGCTGGGCGTGCGCGGATCGATGGCGTTCGCATGGCGCGCGACGCCGACGCTGACGCTGCGACAGACGGCGGCGGGCTATGCGGAGAGCGACGTGTTTTCGCTGAACGCGCTGAGTTCGATCGAGTCAAAGGTCAGCACGCGGCTTTCCGCCGCCCTGACCTACACGGTGCAGTATGAATCGGAGACGATCCTCCAGCCGAGCGGGCTGGACACGCTGAGCCGCTTGACCTTGACATATGATTTCTAAACCGCGCAATAATCGTGCGACGGTGGAGGGACACTCCCCATTCTGGTAGAGGATAGGGATGACGCTTTCGTCCGCCGAACAGCAGCTATTGGACAGGGCCGCCGCCGCCCCGATGCTGCCGCAGGTGCAGGATTGGGCAGCGATCAACAGCGGGTCGCGCAACCTAGCGGGGCTAGCGGCGATGGCGGGGCGGCTGGCGGATGCCTTCGCTGTGCTGCCGGGCGCGTTGACGCTGGTCGAGCCTGCCCCGGTCGAGAGCGTCGCGGCAGACGGGACGGTGGCGCTGATCGAGCATGGTCGGCACCTCCATCTGTCGGTGCGGCCGGATGCGCCGGTGCAGCTGCTGCTGACGGGGCATATGGATACGGTGTTCGCCGCCGACCATCCGTTTCAGGCGCAACGATGGCTGGAGCCGGGAATTCTGAACGGGCCGGGCGTCGCCGACATGAAGGGCGGGATCGCGGTGATGCTGGCGGCGCTGGGGGCGATCGAGGCGACCGATGCCGCCGCTACCCTCGGCTACACGGTCGTCATCAACAGCGACGAGGAGGTCGGCAGCCCCTCCTCCGCCGCGCTGCTGCGGGACGCGGCGGCGGGCAAGGTCGCCGCCTTCACCTATGAGCCGGCCTTGCCGGACGGGACTTTGGCGGGCGCGCGGGCGGGGAGCGGCAACTTCTCGATCATCGTCACCGGCCGCAGCGCCCATGCCGGACGCAACCCGGAAGAGGGCCGCAACGCGCTGGTCGCCGCCGCCGATCTGGCGTTGCGGCTGAAGGCGGGGAGCGGCGCGGCCTGCTCGTGCAACCCGGCGAAAATCGACGGCGGTGGGCCGAACAATGTCGTGCCCGACCATGCGGTGCTGCGCGTGAATTTCCGGCCGCGAACGCCGGCGGACGAGATCGCGGCGCGCGCGCTCATTCAAGCGACCATGGCGGCGGTGGCGCGGGATCATGACGTCCGCCTGCATCTCCATGGCGGCTTCGGCCGCCCGCCCAAGCCGATGGACGCGAAGGCGGAGCGACTGTTCGGGCTGGTGAAGCGCTGCGGCGCGGATCTGGGGCTGCCGATCGGCTGGCGCGATACCGGCGGCGTGTGCGACGGCAACAATATCGCGGCCTGCGGCGTGCCGGTGGTCGACACGATGGGCGTGCGCGGGGGCAGAATCCATAGCGACGCCGAGTTTCTGCTGACCGAGAGCCTGGCCGAGCGGGCGCAGCTGTCGGCGCTGGCGATCTGGCGGATCGCACGGGGGGAATTTGAGAGGGGGATGGCCGCTTGAGCTTCATCATGCGCATCGCGCGCGCGGACGATTTGCAGACGCTGTATGAAATGGCGAAGCTGACCGGCGGGGGTTTCACCAACCTGCCGCCCGACCGCAAGGCGCTCGCCGCCAAGCTGGAGCGGACCGAGAAGGCGCTGGCGCGGACGAGCGAGGGCATCGAGGACGAGCTGATCGTCATGGTGCTGGAGAATGTCGAGACAGGGCAGGTGCGCGGCACATGCCAGATTTTCTCGACCGTGGGGCAGAGCTGGCCCTTCTATTCCTATCGCCTGGGCGTGCTGACCCAGCATAGCCGCGAGCTGGGGCGCACCTTTCGCGCGCAGATGCTCTCGCTCACCACCGATCTGGAAGGGTCGGTGGAGGTGGGCGGCCTGTTCCTGCATCCGCGTGAGCGCGCCGAGGGGCTGGGGCTGCTGCTGGCGCGCAGCCGCTATCTCTATATCCGGGCGCATCGGGCGCGGTTCGGCGACCGGGTGATCGCGGAGCTGCGCGGGGTGATCGACGAGGCGGGCGGATCGCCCTTCTGGGACGGGCTTGCCGGCCGCTTCTTCGGCATGAGCTTTCAGGAAGCGGACGAGTTCAATGCGGTGAACGGCAACCAGTTCATCGCCGACCTGATGCCCAAGACGCCGATCTATACCGCGATGCTGACCGACAGCGCCCGCGCCGTCATCGGCCTGCCCCACCCCAATGGCCGCGCGGCGATGCGGATGCTGGAGACCGAGGGGTTCGAGAATGCGGGCTATGTCGATATATTCGACGGCGGGCCGACGATGGTGGGTCAGGTGGACCAGCTGCGGACGATCGCGAGCGCGCGCGACGTGACGCTGGGCGCGACCCATGCCAGCGGCGGCGACAAGATGCTGATCGCGACCGGAACGCTGGCGCATTTCCGCTGCACCTGGGGTTTCGTGCAGGACAGCGACAATGGCGGCCTGTCGATCGACTCGGCGAGCGCGGCGCGGCTGGGGCTGCAACCGGGGGACGCATTCACGATGGCAGGGCGGGCATGAGCGTGCGCGAGATTAATTTCGATGGGATCATCGGTCCCAGTCACAATTATGCGGGCCTCAGCCTCGGCAATCTGGCGTCGGCGCGCAATGCCGGCGCGGTGTCGCATCCGCGCGCGGCGGCGCTCCAGGGGATCGAGAAGATGCGGGGCAATATCCGCCTCGGCCTCAGCCAAGGCATCTTCCTGCCGCAATGGCGGCCCGACACCGCATGGCTGGCGAAGCTCGGCACCGATGTAGGCCACGCGGAGCCGCACATCCGCGCGGCGGCGATGTCGGCTTCCTCCATGTGGGCGGCCAATGCCGCGACGGTATCGCCGGCGAGCGACACGGCGGACGGGCGCACGCATCTGACCGTCGCCAATCTCGTCACCATGCCGCACCGCAGCCACGAATGGCCGCAGACGCTGGCGCAGTTGCGCCTCGCCTTCTCCGACACGCGCCATTTCGTGGTGCATGATCCAATCCCCGCGCCGTTCGGCGATGAGGGCGCGGCCAATCATATGCGGCTGGCGGAGAGCCATGGAACGCCGGGCGTCGAAGTGTTCGTCTATGGGCGATCGGGCGGGGCGTTTCCTGCGCGCCAGCATGTCGAGGCGAGCAAGGCGGTGGCGCGGCTGCATGGGCTCGATCCGGCGCGGACTTTGTTCGTGGAGCAGTCGGTCGAGGCGATCGCGGCGGGCGCGTTCCACAATGATGTCGTGGCGGTGGCGAACGAGCATGTGCTTTTCGCCCATGAGCAGGCGTTCGCCGACAAGGACGGCTTCTATGCCGCGCTGCGGGTCGCCCTCCCCTGCGTCGAGATTGTCGAGGTGCCAGCGAGCGCGGTGAGCCTGGCCGATGCGATCCGTTCCTACCTCTTCAACGCGCAGCTTGTGACTCTCCCCGATGGCGGCATGGCGCTGGTGCTGCCGACCGAAGCGCAAGAGACGCCGGCGGTGTGGCGCTGGCTGGAAGCGATGGTCGCGGGCAACGGGCCGATCCGGCGGCTGGTTCCGGTCGATGTGCGCCAGTCGATGGCGAATGGCGGCGGGCCGGCCTGCCTGCGGCTCCGCGTCGTCGCCGATCCGGCGCAGATTGATCCGCGCTTTCTGGTGGATGAGGCGAAGCTGGACGGGATCGCGGCGATCGTCGACCGCTACTGGCCGGAAAATATCGCGCCCGACGACCTGAACGACGCGGCGCTGATCGCCCGGATCGAACAATCATGGTTAACGCTTGTTGACCATTTGCAGCTTTCCGGCGACCTCATCCCTTGAGCATCGGGGGATGTCACCGGACGAGTCGCCATGGAACGGATCAAAAGCCTCTTCATCATCAAGACCAAGTTCGAGGCGTTTCTGGTGATCTACGCACTGGCGCTGGGCGCGACGCAGCGGGGGCTGGTCTATCTGGACCAATATCCGGGGCTTGGCGGCAAGCTGCTGGCGCTCGCCTGCTCGGGCGCGGTGTTCATGGCGGGCGGCAAGATATTGGACGCACTGGAATATCAGCGCGGCCTCTGACCCACGATCCCAAGCGAAACGGACCTAAATCCGCTTAGGCGATCCGCCATTTCGATTATCCTTGGCCCTGCAAAAAGCAGGGAGTTCAAGGATTTATGCTTGACGATCGTCGCAGACGCAGCGTGCCCGCGGCTGAACTGGTCCGCAATTTCGCCCATTGGCGCGAGGTCGGATCGCGCGAGCCGGTGATGGTGACCCATCATGGCCGCGAAACGCATATCTTCATGGGGGTGGACCGGTTCCGCACGCTGGCGGTGAGCGATGCCGAAGCGGCCGCGCCGGACCGGACCTTCGAGCTGGCGGCGCGCATCCATCAGGGGCTGATTTTGTGCCGCGCCGACCTCAGCATCAGCTACGCCAATGGCGTGGCGCTCGCCATGACTAAATGCTGGGACCGGCAATTGGAAGGGCAGCTGCTCTGGGACGTGTTCCCCGAGATCAGCGGCACGCTGACCGAAGCGCATATCCGCCACAGCCTGGCGTCGGGCGAGGCGAGCGCAGCCGACATCCCCTCCCCCTTCCGCGACGATAACTGGCTGCATGTGCAGACTTTTCCCTTCGCGCAAGGGGTAGCTCTGATGATGCGGGACATCACCGCCGACATGCAGCGGCACCGGCTGGCCGACGTCAAATCGGCGATCCTCAAGGCCATGAGCGTGCATGGCGGCGTGTCCTATGTGCGGGTGTCGGCGCGGGGCTTCATCGAGATTGCCGACGATAATTTCTGCGCGATGGTGGGGCTGCCGATCGACCGGCTGACCAAGGTGGCGCTCGCCGACCTGGTCGGGCTGGCGGGACGGCCCGCCTTCCGCGAGCAGCTGGAGCGGGTGCTGCGCGGCGACGGCGACCAGAGGGCGACGATCCCGCTCCTCACCAATGGCGGCACGATCGCCGGCGTGGAGGCGGCGATCGCGCGGCTGCACGGCATATATGGCACGGAAGGGGCGATCATCCTCATGACGCCGCAGCCGGGCGACGAGAATATATGAAATCGCGTCCATTCTGGACCGAGGCGACGACATTTCCGCAATCGCTTCGTGCAGGTCGCCAAAGCCTCTCCAACGGGTGGAACGGGACCGCGCAAATTGCGGGGTTTGCGCAGCCAACCGCGCCAACCGGCTGTTGAGCGCGGCCGCATAGCATAAGGGCATGACAGCAATGCCCGCCCCTCCCCTTTCATCGCCCCGCCGCATGGCGCGCGACCAGGCCGGCAGCGTGCTGGTCGAGGCGGCGTTTGCCATCCCCTTGCTGATCCTGCTGCTGAGCGGGATCTGGGCCTATGGCTGCTGGTTCATGACGGCGCATAGCCTGCAACAGGCGGCCAACGATGCCGCCCGCGCATCCGTCGCCGGGCTGACGACCACCGAGCGGCGCGCGCTGGTCGATCAGAGCGTGACCGCAGCGCGCGCCGCTTTCCCCATGCCGGGCGCGCAGACGATCAGCGTCGGCACGGGGGAGAGCGGCGGATATTATACCGTGACGCTCCGGTTCAATCTGACCAACGCACCGATCTTCGCTGCCATCCCTGTGCCGGTGCCCGGCGGCGTGCTGGAGCGCAGCGCGGTCGTGCGGATCAGCAGCCAATGACGGCGCGGCTGGCCAGCGATCGGCGGGGCGGGATCAGCGTGCTGGTCGCCGGGTCGATGTTCATGCTGGCGGGCGCGGCGACGGTGGCGGTCGATCTTGGCTCGGTCTATCTTGCGCGCCGCCAGCTTCAGGGGATTGCCGACGCCGCAGCGCTGGCGGCGGCGGATGGCGGGCGCACCGCCGCCGAACAGTTGCTGGCGCAGAGCGGCGTTAGCGGCGTGACCATCGCCAGCGTAGAGAGCGGGAGCTATGCCGCCGATGGCGCGGTGCCGGTGGCGGATCGCTTCCAGACCGGCGGCGCGGGCGGGGCGACCCGGATCGCGGTGCAGCGGCGGGTGCCTTTGTTTTTCGGGCGGCTGCTGGTGGGGCGCGACGGTGTGGATCTGTCTGCCCGCGCGATTGCGGCGCGCAGCGATGCGGCGGCCTTTTCGCTCGGAACCGGGCTGGCTTCGCTGAGCGGCGGCCTGCCCAACATGATCCTGTCCAATCTCGCAGGGACCGAACTCAACCTGTCGGTGATGGACTATAATGGCCTGGTCGACGCCAACCTCGACCTGCTGCACGTCGCCGATGCGCTGAAGGTCCGGCTGGGCCGCGATGGGGAGAGCTATGGCGAATTGTTCGACCGGCAGGTGCCGATCGGCGACCTGCTCGCGGCCATGGCCGACGCCAGCGCCGGCAGCCCCGCTGCCGCCACCTTGCAGGCGCTGGCCGGGCGAATAGCGGGGCGCAGCGTGCGCCTGAGCGACATGATCGATCTGGGGCCGATGGCGTCGGCGGGCAATGCGACCGGCCAGCCGCACATCCTGCTCGACGCTTTTTCGATGCTGCGGATGGTGCTGAGCCCGCCTTCGGGCATGTCGGTGCCGATGGACTTGCGGGTCGCCGTGCCGGGGCTTGCCAGCACAAGGCTGATGCTGGTGGTGGGCGAAGGGCAGACGCGATCGCCGCTGCTGACTGTCACCGCGAAGCATGATGTGGTGCTGCGGACGGCGCAGACGCGCATCTATCTCGAAACATCGGTCGCGACCTTGCTCGGCGGGCTGGGAACGGTGCGGGTGCCGCTTTACGTCGAACTGGCGGCGGCGGAAGCGCGACTGTCCGACATTGTCTGCGGGCCGAACGGGAGCGTCACGCTGGCGGTGACGCCGTCGGTCGGATCGGCGGTGCTGGGCGATGTGGATGTCGGCGCGCTGACCGACTTTTCCACCCCGCCCAACCCGCGTGCTGCTCTGTTGGCGCAGGCGCTGGGCACGCGCGTCACCGCCTTCACCCGTATCGCTTTGGGTGGCACGCAGCCGCAGAGCGTCCATTTCTCGCCGGCCGAGATCAGCGCGGGGCAGGTCAAGACGGTGAGCACGCAGGATCTGACGCAAGGGATTGCGGCGAGCCTCGCAGGCCAGACCCAGGTCCAGATATCGGTCCTGGGGCTGACCGTCAGCAACAGCCCGCTCAGTCCGTTGGTGGGCAGCCTGCTTGGAACAACCGCGCCATTGCTCGACTCGCTGCTGACCAGCGTCACGGCGACGCTGGGCGTGCGGGTGGGATCGGCCGATGTGCGCGTGCATGAGCGGCGCTGCGGCATCGCGCAGATCGTGGCCTGAGCGCGGGTCAGGCCGTTCCAGCCGCCTCCGCCAGAAGCCAGGCGCGGATCGCGGGATCGGTCGCAAGGCCCGCAGCCTTGTGGAAGGCGTTCCTGGCGGCAGCGGTCGCGCCGGTCGCGCGGAGGGCGTGAGCGCGGGTCGCCCAATAGGGCTGATAGGTGGCGATCCGCTCCTGCCCCGTCAACGTATCGAGCGCCGCAAGCGCTGCGGCGGGATCGCCGGCCTGGAGCAGAGTGGCGGCGCGCGCCACCAATATGCCGGCAGTCGGGGCGTGCGCCGCGAGCAGATCATAGAGAGTCAGCAGCGCCCGATGATTGACCGAGCCCTCGATCGGGCGCTGGACATGGACCGACTGGATCGCGGCCTCGCACTGATAGCGACCGAATTGCCCCGCACGGGACGCAGCGGTGAGCAGCCTTTCAGCCTCCGCGATCATCGGCGCGGACCACAGGCGCGCGTCCTGATCGGCAAGCGGCACGAACCGGCCGCTGAGGTCGCGCCGAGCCTCGCGTCGGGCCTCGCAATAGAGCATGAGCGCGAGCAGTCCCTTGGCTTCGGGCGCATCGGGCAGCAGTTCGGCCAGCAGCCGGCCAAGGAAAATCGCCTCCTCGCCAAGGCCGTTGACCGCCGCATCGTCCCCGCCCAGCCCGTCCCAACCCGCGCCATAGGCGGCATATACCGCGTCAAGCACTGGCCCCAGCCGTTCCGGCATCGCTTCCGGCTCCGGGACTGTGAAGCGAAGCCCGGCGTCACGTATCTTGGCCTTGGCGCGCACCAGCCTCTGGCCCATGGTGGCCGGCGCGATCAGGAACGCCGCGCCGATCCGCGCCGCGTCAAGGCCAAGGACCGTCTGAAGCATCAGCGGCGTGCGGGCGGCCGCATCGATCGCGGGATGCGCGCAGACGAACAGAAGCTTCAGCCGCTCGTCGGGGATCATGGCCTGTTCCGTATCGCTCAGCCGGTTGATGGTGCGGCGCTCGACCTCCCCCGATGCTGCTGTGCGCATGTTGTCGTGGCGGGCCGCATTGAGCAGGGTCCGCTTAGCGGCGGTCATCAGCCAGGCGTCGGGATTGGCTGGCACGCCGCGCTGCGGCCAGTGGCGCAGCGCGGCAGCGAAGGCGTCGGCAAGCGCATCCTCCGCCGCTGCGATGTCGCGGGTGCGCGCGGCGAGCAGGGCGACGAGCCGGCCGTAGGAGGCGCGGGCCGCCAACTCCGCCGCGCGCCGGCTCGCCGCTGCTTCGCTCACCCCGCCATGCCGGGGGGCGGCGGCATCACCGGGCGCACCTCGACCGAGCCGTTGGCCGCGCAGGGCGCGCGCGCCGCCCATTCGAGCGCTGCGTCGAGATCGGCGACCTCGATCACGAAATAGCCGCCCAGCTGCTCCTTGGTGTCGGCAAAGGGGCCGTCCTGCACCAGCCGCTGCCCGTCGCGGATGCGCACGGTCGTGGCCGTATGCGGACCCAGCAGCCCGTCGCCATTGATGATGACGCCCGCCTCGCGCAGCGCGCCGATATAGGCATTCCATGCACCCCAGTAGAGCGGCGCCTGTTCGGGATCGTTGCTCCGCCCATATTCCTCGGCGGTTTCGTTGAGCAGCAGCATATATTGCATGGGATGATCTCCTCTGCGTGATGTCCGTGATAGTAGATTGTGTCGGAAGGGGAATGAAAAAGCGCCGGCTCAGGCGAGCCGGTTGCTCCTGCCGGTGAAGAAGGCGGCGGCCAGGGCGCCGGCCGCGACCAGGGTGGAGCCGCCGACGATGATGATCTGGGGCAGGCCGAAAGCGGCGAAGATGCCGAGCAGCGTGTCGCCTGCCGTAAGCGCGACATAGCCGGCAAGGGACAAGGCGAGCAGGGGCAGAGCGGCCCGCCGCTTCAACAGCAACAATGCACACCCGGCCGTCCCGGCGAACACGGCCGCGACGAAGGCAAGGTGCATCCAGAGCGGGAGCCCGGTATAGAGCGCCGCCTGGCTCGAACTCATGCCGCGCGCCATCAACGCAGCCGGATCAGCGCTGACGGTCGCAATGCACTGGATGCAGCCGAAGATGTTCCACCCGAGGGCAAGGCCGATGGACGTCCGGAACAGGCCGGTTTGTGGCGGATAAGCGAGGGTCGTCATGACACGTCTCCGTGGCGAGGCAGACGCGACCATCGCGCTGCTCGATCGGATGACACGCGAGCGTCGGCGATTTCGACAGGAGGATGATTTTTTATTTTCTGGAGATGGCGCCCCGCGCCGGATAAGCATAACGAATATGTATTGCCGTTTGCACTACTATAGAGCCGCCGCTGGGCGTCCGCTGCCGACGTGCGCCGTGCTGCGCCGCCGTTGATAATTCGACGATACTGATCGACCAATTACCAGCCGGCAAGCGCACTGCTCAATAGTATCTGCGGTTGTCAGCTTCTGCCTCCAGGTCGCCGTTGGCGCTTGCTCGATCGATCCTGAAAAGTGGACGTTCGTCCCTGCCGTCAACAAGGCGCAGCAGCTATGGCCGCCGGGCCTATCCGCTCATCCCCCCGAGTGCGCATCCAAGAGTGGTGCCTTTAACAGGGGCGCTGAAAAGGACGTGCTGTGCATCGGCGAGCACGTCCTCCAGATCCCTGAGGAGTGACCCGCCGGCGTTCGTCAGAGCCGGTGCTGCGGTACGCTTTGTTAGTTGTTCCAGAACGAACCTGATTTTCTAACGTATTGCTTGCAGACACGGACCGGTGTGACAGACTAATCCAAGTAGTAACCTGGGGTCTTCTTTGATTCGCGAAGCGTGCGGATGCGATGACAGCTTGCTTGCCAAAGCGAGCTCACTTGCTGGAGGCAGCGAGCTGCAGAAACGGGGAAATGATGCGGAGCTTCTCGGCGGCGCTCAGCCTGATCCTTCTAGGATCGTTTCCGGCGCACGCGCGCGATCCGGTGACGATCGACTATGTCCTGCCGGGGGTGACGGTGACGGCAGGCGTCGCGCAGCGCATCACGAAATGCCCGACGAGCGCCGAGGCGCAGGCGGGCCTTGCCACCGGCGCCGAGGGATTGAGGGTGGAGTTCGCCTACAAGGTCGCGATCGCTGGCAAGCAAGCGCCGCGGCGCCTTGTCCGGTTGGACGCGGAGACTGGGTTCCTAGTGGACCGCGAGACCAAGGTTCAGTTCAATGAGGACTGGTACCTCAAGACCTTCAACGGCAGGACCACCGGCCAAGGCGGCCCGCTCCTCGTCTCGTTGATCAAGGCAGGTGCCGCGGTTCTGGCGATGTCCGCCAATCCGATCCTTGGCGTCGGTCCCGCGGCGGCAGCCATTCGGCCGAACGCCGCCGTGGCGGAGGGCCTCGACCGGCCGGTCGCTCGGCCACGTTATTTTGCGACCCGCTGGTATCTCGAGTGCCAGCCAAAGGTGATCGAGCAGCTCAAGGAGTTGGAGGAGCGCCGCGAAGATGTGGCAGCGCTTGAGGCGCGGGTGATCGGCGGCGATGCTTCGACGACAACCCAGGATCTGCTCACGTTGCGGCGAAGCGAAGTCAGCACGCTGGAAGCGGCGCTGACGATCAACGCCACCTTGAAGGGGGGGCTCGCCCCAGCGCTTGCCGCTGATGCGAGCATCGCGAATCTGGCCGGCCAGATCCCGGCGCCCGACATCAGCCGCTGGTTCCGCGTTACGGCGGTACGCAAGGAGGTTCGCGAGGCGCGGTATGCGATTACGGAGCACGAGCCCAGCATCGCTGCGCTGCTCCAGAAACAGGATCCGCGCATTCCGGGACTCTATGGCTATCAGGTCCGGATCGCGCCGGACGCGAAACTCGCCTCCTGGTTCGGCTGTGATCCCAAGGCCGCCGCGGCGTCGGCCTGCGCTGCCGAGGTGGCCAAGACCGATCCGCTACCCACCCGTGATCTCGTGTTCGTGCGTCCGATCCCGGCCAGCGTGAAGCTGTGGCCCAATCCGGCGCCGTGCGCGGCTGCAACCGTGTGCGAGGCCGACGAGACCTGGGTCGCCGCTGCGGATGCGTCGGGCAGCGGCAGCGTTAAGCTGCCCCAGTTATCGCGCCTGTACACGATGCGGACCGGCGGAAGCATCTTTGGCGGGCGCACGGTGGGCGCAGAGTTCGGCGCGTCGGGCGAACCGATGATACTCCAATATAATATCGGCAGCGGCGGTAAGGACGTGGCGAGCGTGATCGACGCAGGGGTGAGCGGCGCGCAGACGATCCGCGACGCGGAAGGCGCAGCGACCAAGCGCAAGCTCGACGAGCTCAAGAACGCGCGCGATCTGCAGGACTTGCTCGACGAACTTGATGAAGAGGTAAGCTGAGGCGGCTAAGGGTCCATAGGGGCCGCCGCTGTCATCAAGAGGATTGCGCAACATGTGTAGCTGACACGAGCAGCTGAAGGGGATGTTCGATGGCCGAGTTGGAAGAAAAGCATCTCAAGTCGATCATCGCCGACGTGAGCAAGGGCGATCAGTGATCTGCCCCCGCCGAGTGGGCCGATTTGTTTGTTAGTGGATTAAGCCCATCGCCGCCATATCCGGACGGAGGTGGAGCGAAGCGGAACCGGAGGCCGGATATGGCGGTGTCGCCGTTTCTGGTGCCGGTGGTCGGTAGCCCAGGCTGCTGTGAGGGCGAACAGTGTTGTAATGCCGCCGCCATGCCTCGATCAGTACCTTGGCCTCGGCAAGGCTGTAGAAGATCTCGCCGTTGAGCAGTTCGTCGCGAAGTGACCCGTTGAAGCTTTCGCTATAGCCATTCTCCCATGGTGATCCCGGTGTGATGTACAGTGTCTTCACGCCGATCTGGCCCAGCCATTTCTGGACGGCGGTCGCGATAAATTCGCTGCCATTATCGGACCGTATATGCGCAGGCGGACCGCGCGAGATGAACAGATCGGCCAAGGCCGCCAGAACATCCTCATGCTTAAGCTGACGCGCCACGACGAGCGCTAGGCACTCCCGGCTGGCCTCGTCGATGATGGTCAGAATGCGGAACTTGCGGCCATCATGCGTGCGCCCTTCGACGAAGTCGTAGGCCCACACATGTCCCGGATATTCCGGCCGCAGGCGGATGCAGGATCCGTCATTGAGCCATAGACGCCCGCGCTTTGGCTGGCGCTGCGGAACCTTCAGCCCCTCACGCCGCCAGATCCGTTCGACCCGCTTATGGTTCACCGTCCAACCCGCATGGCACAGCAACGCCGTCACCCGGCGGTAGCCGTATCGACCATATTGCTTTGCCACTGCGATGATGTCCTCCGTCAGCGCCTGCTCGTCATCCGCCCCGCGCGGCACCTTGCGTTGTGTCGATCGATGCTGACCCAGCACCCGGCATATCCGTCGCTCGGACACCGGAAGCTCTCGTCGTACATGATCGATGCAGCGCCGCCGCCGCGCAGGGCTCAGAAGTTTCCCTTGGCAGCCTCCTGCAGGATCAGCTTGTCCAGCGTCAGGTCCGAAATCGCCCGGCGAAGACGCTGGTTCTCTCTCTCCAGATCCTTCATACGCCGCGCCTGGTCCGTTTTCAGGCCGCCATATTCCTTCCGCCAGCGATAATAGGTTTGCTCGCTGACCGCGATCCGGCGGCAGGCTTCAGCCGTGCTCGCTCCCTGCGCCAGCACAATCTCAACTTCACGCAGCTTGCCGATAATCTCTTCCGGCTTGTGCTTCTTGCTCGGCATTCATCGTCCCTTTCGTGGTCCAGACTATCATAGTCTCTGGGCCACTCAGCGGGGGGCAGATCA
>NZ_JAVHPD010000062.1:0-52781 GCF_036170395.1 Sphingobium sp. | reverse complement strand
TCCGCGCCGAAGCCGCCGGCGATCACGCTGATGAAGCTGCGGTTCATCGCCTTGCACATGATGTAGGAGAGGATCGCGCCCGACGATCCCACCAGCGCGCCGGTGATAATCATCGCGCTGTTGCCCAAGGTAAAGCCCATCGCGGCCGCCGCCCAGCCCGAATAGCTGTTCAGCATCGACACCACGACCGGCATGTCCGCCCCGCCGATCGGGATGATGAGCAGGAAGCCGATGACGAAGCTCAGCGCCGTCACGGTCCAGAACACCCAGGGGCTCTGGTCGGTCACGAAATAGGCGACGAGGCCCAATATCGCGGCCAGCGTGCCCAGGTTGATGATATGCCGCCCCGGCAGCATGATCGGCTTGCCCGACATGTTGCCGTTCAATTTCAGGAAGGCGATGACCGATCCCGAAAAGGTGATCGCGCCGATCGCGACGCCGAGCCCCATCTCGACCCGGCTGGCATTGTGGATCTCGTCCGTCAGCGGATCGAGAATGCCGAACGCGCCGGGGTTGAGATAGGCCGCCGCGCCGACGAACACCGCCGCCAGGCCGACCAGGCTGTGGAAGGCCGCGACGAGCTGCGGCATGTCGGTCATGGCGATGCGGCGGGCGATGATGAAGCCGATGCCGCCGCCGACCACGATCGCGCCGATGATCTCGGGCAGGCTCACCACATCATGGGTGTAGAGGGTGGTGGCGACGGCGATCGCCATGCCGGCCATGCCCATGCGGTTGCCGCGCCGGCTGGTCGCCGGGCTGGACAGGCCGCGCAAAGCGAGGATGAAGAGGACGCCGGCGATCAGATAGGCGAGCGCGACGAAGGGCGAAACGGGCGCAAGTTCGTGCATCACTTGCGCTCCTTCTTCTTGTACATCGCCAGCATCCTCTCGGTAACGGCAAAGCCGCCGAAGATGTTGACCGATGCGAAGACCACCGCAAGCAGCCCCAGCACCTTGGCCGCGATGCTGCCGGCCTCCGCCGATGCGACCAGCGCGCCGACGATGATGACCGACGAAATCGCGTTGGTGACCGCCATCAGCGGCGTATGGAGCGCCGGCGTCACCGACCACACGACATAATAGCCGACGAAACACGCCAGCACGAAAACCGACAGGATGGAAATGAAGTCCATTCTAGTCCTCCCCTATTTGCCCCTTGGCCGTCGTCACAATGCCCATGACGGCAGCCTCCAGTTCGTTCAAAATATCGACAGCCGGTATGCGAAGAATGGTAAGTCCTTTAGCCGCAAACCAGCCGTCACGTTGCTCGTCTCTTTGCGGCGCGCCGCCGCGATTATGTGCTTCGCCATCGACCTCGATCACGAGCCGCGCTTCGTGACAATAGAAGTCGGCGACGTAGGGGCCACAGGGGTGTTGACGACGGAATTTGAAACCTCCAGGGCGCTGGCGCAGGACTTGCCAGAGCTTCACTTCGGGCAGCGTCATCTCGCGCCGAAGCTGCCGTGCCCGATCCATCCGCCCCTGCAACACCCTCATCCTCCCCTGTAAGGGGAGGTGGCGACCCGCAGGGTTGACGGAGGGGTGTCACCCTCTCGATAGCGGGACACCCTCCACCACCAGCTTCGCTGGCGGTCCCCCTCCCCTTGCAGGGGAGGATGGGGACCAAGCCCAGCATCACCCCAACAACCGTTCGTTCACGACCCTGCCGCCCTGTGTCAGGCGGATGGCGTTGCCGATTTCCTCGTCCAGCACGGGTGCGTTCTTGTCCTTGTCCCAGAAGGCGGACAGGAAGTTGAACAGGTTGCGTGAGAACAGTGCGGAAGCGTCGGTCGCCAGCCGCGATGGCACATTGCGGTGGCCCACGATCTTCACGCCATGCCGCTCGACCACTTCGCCCGGCACAGCGCCCTCGACATTGCCGCCCTGTTCGACGGCGAGGTCCACGATGACGCTGCCCGGCTTCATCGTCGCGATCTGCGCGTCGGTGATGAGGCGCGGCGCGGGCCGGCCCGGTATCAGCGCCGTGGTAATGACGATGTCCTGCTTGGCGATATGGGCGGAGACGAGTTCGGCCTGCGCGGCTTTATATTCGTCCGACATTTCGGTGGCGTAGCCGCCCGTGCCTTCGCCCTCGATGCCGGCGACCTTCTCGACGAAGATCGCCTTGGCCCCGAGCGACTCGATCTGCTCCTTGGTCGCGGCGCGCACGTCGGTCGCGCTGACCTGAGCGCCCAGCCGCCGCGCGGTGGCGATCGCCTGCAGGCCGGCAACGCCGACGCCCATGATGAACGCCTTGGCCGCCGACACGGTGCCCGCCGCCGTCATCATCATCGGGAAGGCCTTGCCATATTCGGCCGCGGCGTCGAGCACTGCCTTGTAGCCCGACAGGTTCGACTGGGACGAGAGGATGTCCATCGACTGCGCACGGGTGATGCGCGGCATGAACTCCATCGCCAGCGCTTCATAGCCCGCTGCGGCGTAGGCATCCACCCGCGCCCGCTCCCCAAAGGGATTGAGGCCCGCCACGATCCATGCGCCGGGCTTCGCGCCGGCAAGGCTCTCGACCGCCGGACCCTGCACGCCCAGCACGATGTCGGCCCCGGCCAGCACCGCAGCGCGGTCCGCCACGGTCGCGCCCGCCGCCGCATAGTCGGCGTCGGCGATCGAGGCGGTCAGGCCAGCCCCGGCCTCCACCGCTACCTCGGCCCCCAGCCCGATGAACTTCTTCACCGTCTCCGGCGTGGCGGCGACGCGCTTCTCGCCCGCCGCCTGTTCCTTTACCACCGCTATCTTCATTATCGTTATATCCTCCCCTGTTGCCGATCCCGCTTCAGGTCGCGATCAGCAGCACCACCAGAGCGGCCACGGCGACACTTGCGATCGTGCCCCACTTCATCAGCCCCACGAACCCCGCATAGGTTTCGTTCGCGGCCTTCATGTCGTTCGACGCCATTTTCACTCCCTTTCGCAGCGATTGGCGAATCTCTTATCCACAAGCCGCCCCCCCCTCAACCCGCAGGGTCACAAGAAAATCTTTCGGGGTTAAGCGCGCCTTTACCCCTGCGCCCTAGGGTCGGTCGCCTGTTGCAATTGAGGGGTGGCCATGGCGCGCGAGGGCGTTCCCATGCTGATGCTGATCGACGACGAGCCGGCCCAGAGGCGGCTCGTGTCGGCGCTGGCCGCCCGCGCCGGGTGGCGGACGATCTTCGCGGCGGACGGCGAAACGGCGATCGCGACCCTGGGCACGCAGGACGGGATGATGCTGGATGCGATCATTCTCGACCAGTGGAGCCCGGACTATCAGCCCTCCGGCCTGATCCGCGAAATCCGTGCGCGCCGCCCTGCGCTGCCGATCCTGATTCTCACCGCGCACAATAATGTCGCGGTCGCGGTGGAGGCGATGCGGGCCGGAGCGACCGATTATCTCTCTAAGCCGATCGCGCCCGATCGCCTCCTCGCCGCGCTCAACGCGACGCTGGCGGACGGGGCGAATGCCGGGGAGTTGCGCCCGCTCACCGAAAAGATCACCGCACCGCTCTCGTTCGAGGATGTGGTCGGCTCGGCCCCGCAATTCCGCGCCGCGCTCGCCATCGCGGCGAAGGCGGCGCGCGCCCGCGTGCCCGTGCTGATCGAGGGCGAGAGCGGCGTCGGCAAGGATGTGATCGCCCGCGCGATCCATGCCGCTTCGCCGCGCCACAAACAGGCGATCGTCACGGTGAATTGTGGCGCGATCCCCGCCAATCTCGTCGAATCGGAGCTGTTCGGCCATGAGCGCGGCGCTTTCACCGGCGCGTTCGACCGGCATGTCGGCAAATTCGCCGCCGCCGACATGGGCACCATCTTCCTCGACGAAGTCAGCGAAATGCCGCTCGACGCGCAGGTGAAACTGCTGCGCGTGCTCCAGGATGGCGAAGTGCAGCCCATCGGCGCGCGCCGCCCGATCCATGTCGACGTGCGCGTCATCGCCGCCACCAACAAAAGGCTGATCGAGGAGATAGAGGCGGGCCGCTTCCGCGAGGATCTCTATTATCGCCTCAACGTCGTCCAGCTTACCGTTCCGCCCCTGCGCGAGCGGATGGGCGATATTCCCGCGCTCTGCCGCCACCTGCTTGCCCGCATCGCGACTCAGCCAGGCCTCCGCAGCCTCGGCCTTACCGACGATGCGCTCGCGCTGCTGATGCAGCATGGCTGGCCGGGCAATGTCCGTCAGCTCCAGAACGCCCTGTTCCGCGCCGCCGTGCTGTGCGAGGGCGACGCGCTCACCCCGCTCGATTTCCCGCAGATCGCCGCCCAGATCGAGGCGCAGGCGAGCGCCGAGGTGCATCAATTGCGCCCGCGCGCCGTGCAACAGCCGCATCGCGACGGCGCGGGCATCACCCTGTTCGAGGGCGACGGCCATGTCCGCCAGCTCGCCGAGATCGAGGCCGATGTCATCCGCCTCGCCATCGGCCATTATCGCGGCCGCATGACGGAGGTCGCGCGGCGGCTCGGCATCGGCCGATCCACTCTCTATCGCAAGCTCGCCGAACTGGGCATCGACAGCGCCGCCTGAACCACGGGCGTTGAATGTTCCGCCCGGCTATGCTTTGGAGCATGGCATGACACGCGCTCTTCTCGCCGCCAGCCTTCCCCTCCTGCTGCTTGCCGGTTGCGGCCGCACCGAGCCGGTGGGCGACATGCCGAGCCAGGAACAGCTCGCCGCCGCCGCCAACGCCGCCGCCGCGACCGCGCTCGCCAACGCGCAGGCCGACGCTGCCGAAAGCCGCAACTATGTGAACGAGGCGCGGGGCTTCTCCATCACCCTGCCGGAGGGGTGGACGATCGACAAGGCGGCGAGCAATGCCGACGGCGTCGTCTATCAGGATCCGGGCGCAGGCGCGGACGTGCGGGTCTTCTGGCAGAAGAACGACAATGACGAAACGCTCCAGCAGATCGTCGAGGCGGTGAACGGCGCCTCGGAGGGGGTGGACGGCGACTTCATCGGCGAGAATGAATATCGCGGCACCGCCAATGACGGCGAAGGCAACAATGTCGTCGTCCGCCTGCTGCGCCAGCCCGACGGCGCGATCGTGTCCGCGACCTTCGTCTATCCCGAAATGCTGAGCGAGCAATATCAGGCCATGTCCGGCACTGTCCTCGACAGCCTGCGCACCTTCCCGGTGAAAGGCGCGAAACCCGCGCCACCCGCCGCCGACAATGCAAGCAACGCGGCGGAGTAAGGCGCCATCACCATCCTCCCCTGTAAGGGGAGGTGTCGCGCGCGAAGCGCGTGACGGAGGGGTGTCACCCTATCGAAATGGGGACACCCCTCCGTCTGGCCTGCGGCCATCCACCTCCCCTTCCAGGGGAGGATGACGAGGGTCACCCCGCTCGGCTTGCCCAGGTCAGGCGGCCTGCGCCACCTCTTCGCTCGCGGGCAGGCGGATGAGGTAATCGAAGGCGGACAGCGCCGCCGTCGATCCCGCTCCACAAGCGATCACGATCTGCTTGTAAGGGACCGTGGTGCAATCGCCCGCCGCGAAGATGCCCGGCTGGCTCGTCTCGCCGCGCGCGTCGATCTCGATCTCGCCACGCGGGGAGAGGGCGATCGCGTCCTTCAGCCATTCCGTGTTGGGGACGAGGCCGATCTGGACGAAAATGCCTTCCAGCTCGACATCATGCTCGGTGCCGTGATTGCGATCCTTGTAGGAAAGGCCCGTCACCCGCTCGCCATTGCCATCGACCCTGGTCGTCAGCGCCGAGGTGATGATCTTGACGTTCGGCAGGCTGGCGAGCTTGCGCTGAAGCACCGCGTCGGCGCGCAACTGGCTGTCATATTCGATCAGCGTCACATGGGCGACGATGCCGGCCAGGTCGATCGCGGCCTCCACACCGCTGTTGCCGCCGCCGATCACCGCGACGCGCTTGCCCTTGAACAAAGGACCGTCGCAGTGCGGGCAATAGGCCACGCCCTTATTCTTATATTCCTCCTCGCCCGGCACGCCCATCTGCCGCCAGCGCGCGCCGGTCGAAAGGATGACGGTGCGCCCTTTCAGGCTCGCGCCATTTTCCAGCACGACCTCATGATAGCCGCCCTCGGCGCGCGCCGGGATCAGCTTCGCCGCCTTCTGGAGGTTCATGATCTCGACGTCATAATCCTTGACGTGCGCCTCCAGCGCGGAGGCGAGCTTCGGCCCTTCGGTGCGGCTCACGGAGATGAAATTCTCGATGTCCATCGTGTCGAGCACCTGCCCGCCGAAGCGCTCGGCGGCAACGCCGGTGCGGATGCCCTTGCGCGCCGCATAGATGGCTGCCGCCGCGCCGGCGGGACCGCCGCCGACCACCAGCACCTCGAACGGCTCCTGCTTGCGGATTTTCTCGGCCGCGCGCGCTTCCGCGCCGCTGTCGATCTTCGCGACGATCTGCTCCAGTTCCATCCGGCCGCTGGCGAAAGGTTCGCCGTTCAGGAACACGGTCGGCACCGCCATGATCTTGCGGGCGTCGACTTCCTCCTTGAACAGCGCGCCGTCGATCGCGACGTGGCTGATGCGGGGGTTCAAGACGCTCATCAGGTTCAGCGCCTGCACCACGTCGGGGCAGTTCTGGCAGGAGAGCGAGAAATAGGTCTCGAACGCGAAGTCGCCGTCCAGATCCTTGATCTGCTGGATCAGATCCTGCGCCGCCTTCGAAGGATGCCCGCCGACCTGAAGCAGCGCCAGCACGAGACTGGTGAATTCATGCCCCATCGGCAGCCCGGCGAAGGTCACGCCGATGTCGGTGCCGACGCGGCGGATCATGAAGCTGGGGACACGCCTGTCGCTGCCCGTGGTGAGGCTCACCTTGTCGGACAGCTCGGCGATTTCGCCCAGCAATTCCTTCATTTCGCGCGACTTAGCGCTGTCGTCCAGCGACGCCACCAGCTCGATGGGCTGCGTGATGTTCGCCATATAGGCCTTCAACTGGCCCTTGAGATTTGCGTCCAACATGATCGTAGCTCCGTTGATGGCGCGCCTGCCGGAGAGGCGCGAAGGCCCATGCGCCGGACGGTGCGACCCGAAGACCCGGCGGATGCGGCTGTTATTGGAAAGTCTCGCCGGGCGGGCGCGTCAGCGCGACCCGTCCCGGCGATGCCTGTCGGCGGCTTAGATCTTGCCGACCAGGTCGAGCGACGGCGCGAGCGTCTCGGCGCCTTCTTCCCACTTGGCGGGGCAGACTTCGCCCGGATGGCTGACCCAATATTGAAGCGCCTTCACCTTGCGGAGCAGTTCGGCGGCGTTGCGGCCCACGCCCTCGGGGGTGATTTCGACCAGCTGGATCACGCCCTCGGGATCGAGCACGAACGTGCCGCGATCGGCGAGGCCCACGCCTTCACGCAGCACGCCGAACTGGTTCGACAGCGCGTGATTCTGGTCGCCCAGCATATAATAGTTGATCTTGCCGATCGCCGGCGAGGTGTCGTGCCACGCCTTGTGGCAGAAATGCGTGTCGGTCGACACCGAATAGACTTCCACGCCCATGCCCTGAAGGGTGGGGTAGATATCGGCCAGGTCTTCCAGCTCGGTCGGGCACACGAAGGTGAAATCGGCCGGGTAGAAGAAGAAGACGGCCCACTTGCCCTTCACATCGGCATCGGTGACGTCGACGAACTTGCCTTCCTTGTACGCGGTGGCCTTGAACGGCTGAAGGGGGGTGTTGATAAGAGCCATGGGCTATCCAGTTCCTTGTTGAAGGGGTTGCTGTTGCGACGCAGCATGTAGGAAGCCTGCAAGGCGATGGGAAATTGGTTTTCTCTAACCTGCTTAGTGAGAAAAGCGATTAATCGAGGCTGCTTTGATCGTCGTTTCCGTCCAGCGGCGAAAGCGACCGCTCCATCGCATCGGCGACCATCGCCTGGGCTTCTTCCGGCGAAAAGGCGGATCGGTCGAGGCAAAGCTCCAGCCACAGCCCATCGACCAGCGCCTGCAGGCTGATCGCGGCGATCCGCGCCTGCTGCGCCGACATGGCGGGCGCTGCGGCGCACAGAAGCTGCTCCATCTGCCGCCGCGTCGCACCATAGACGTCGGCATGGACCGCGGCGATTGACGGGTCGGACTTGACCAGGCTCCAGAAGGCGATCCAGGTCGCGAGCAGGTCCGGGTCCAGGATCGGCCCGGTGAAATTGGCCTGGAGGCAGGCGCGCAGCCGGTCGCGCGGATCGTCCCCCGCCGCTTCGACCGCAGCGTCCAGCGTCGCCGACACTTTCGCGCCGACATCGCGATAGGTCGCCAGGATCAGCGCGTCGACGCCGTCGAAATAATGGGTAAGCAGCCCCGAAGACACGCCCGCCCGCGCGCAGATCGCCCGCACCGACGTTCCGGCCACGCCCTTTTCGGCGAGGCAGCGCGCGGTCGCCTCGATCAGCGCTTGCCGCCGCACATCGGGTGTCTCCCGCACGAACCGCGCTCGTGATCCCGCGCCCATATCCGCCCCAATTCCTCTCTTTTGCCCCAAACCCCTTTGCGCCGGGACAGCGGCGCTGGCAAGGCAGCGCCGCTTCTGGGCGCTGGCATCTCCCTTCGCTTGCGCTAAGAGGGGGTAGGGCGAAGGCCGCGCCCGCCGGCGTGGCCGCTCAAAGGGAGACAGGGATCATAATGCGCAAACTCGGCCTGATCGGCGGTCTTAGCTGGACGTCCACCGCCCGCTATTATCAGATCATCAACCAGGCCGTGCACCGCGCATTGGGCGGCCAGCACAGCGCGCCGCTGCTGATCGAAAGCCTCGATTTCGCCGAAGTCGCCCGCTGCGCGACGCAGCAGGACTGGGATTGCGCCGCCGGGCAGTTGATCGCCTCGGCCCGCCGGCTGGAGCAGGGCGGGGCTGAAACCCTGCTCATCTGCGCCAATTCGATGCACCGGGTTTACGATCAGGTGCAGGCGCAGGTCGGCGTCCCGATCATCCATATTGCCGATGTGGTGGGCAACCGGATGCAGGCGGACGGGATCGAGCGCGCGGCGCTGATCGGCACGCGCAACGTCATGACCGAGAAATTCTACCGCCAGCGGCTGGTGGCGAAGGGCGTGTCGCTGCTCCCCGCCGACATGGACCTCGCCGACCGGATCGACCGCATCGTCTATGACGAACTGACCGTGGGCAAGCCATCCAAGGAATCCGAACGCTTCATGAAGTCGGAACTGACCGACATCGCCAAGCAGGATGTGCAGGCGGTGGTGCTGGCCTGCACCGAACTGGAACTGATCGTCGATGTGAAGGCCAATGTTCTCCCCATCTACGACTGCACCCACATCCACGCCAAGGCCGGGGTGGATTTCATCCTGGGGTGAGGATGCCGGCGCGATGATGCGCCTTCCGTCCCTTGCGGAAGGCGTAATCACCTCAATTGTCATCCCCGCGAAAGCGGGGATCCATCTCCAGCGCTATCCTCTTGATGTGGGGTCGGGAGATGGATTCCCGCTTTCGCGGGAATGACGTGGCTGGGTTCGCCGCCCTCCTTGCCGAGGGTTAGGCAAAGTCAGTTCTTTTCCTGATCCACCAGCTTGTTGGCCGTGATCCACGGCATCATCGCGCGCAGCTTGGACCCGGTTTCCTCGATCGCGTGACGCTTGGAGGCGATGCGGCTCGCCTTCAGCTCCGGCTGGCCGGCGCGGTTGTCGAGCACGAAGTCCTTGACGAAGCGGCCCGACTGGATGTCGGCCAATACGCGCTTCATTTCCTTCTTGGTTTCTTCGGTGATGATGCGCGGGCCGGTCTTGATGTCGCCATATTCGGCGGTGTTGCTGATCGAATAGCGCATGTTGGCGATGCCGCCCTCATACATGAGGTCGACGATCAGCTTCAACTCGTGCAGGCATTCGAAATAGGCCATTTCCGGGGCATAGCCGGCCTCGACCAGCGTCTCGAAGCCCGCCTGCACCAGCGCGGTCGTGCCGCCGCACAGCACCGCCTGCTCGCCGAACAGGTCGGTTTCGCATTCCTCGCGGAAATTGGTCTCGATGATGCCGCTGCGACCGCCGCCGACTCCGCTAGCATAGGAGAGGGCGATGTCATGCGCGTTGCCGGTCGAATCCTGATGGACCGCGATCAGGCAGGGCACGCCGCCGCCGCGCTGATATTCGCTACGCACGGTATGACCCGGCCCCTTGGGCGCGATCATGATGACGTCCACGTCGGCGCGCGGCTCGATCAGCCCGAAATGGACGTTGAGGCCATGGGCGAAGGCCAGAGCCGCGCCGGGGCGCAGATTGGCGTGGATGTCGGCGGAGTAGATCGCGGCCTGATGCTCGTCGGGGGCGAGGATCATCAGCACGTCGGCCCAGGCGGCCGCTTCCGCGTTCGGCAGTACCTTGAAGCCAGCACCCTCGGCCTTCTTGGCGCTCGGCGAACCGGCACGCAGCGCGATCGCCACTTCGGCGACGCCGCTGTCGCGCAGATTCTGCGCGTGGGCATGGCCTTGGCTGCCATAGCCCAGAATGGCGATCTTCTTCCCCTTGATGAGGCCAATATCCGCGTCGCGGTCGTAATAAACCTTCATGTCTCGTCTCTTCCCGTTCCAATATCTCCCTCCCCCCTTGAAGGGGGGAGGATACGAAATCTTGGGCCGGCGCAGCCGGTCCTAGATGAAGTTGGAGGGGGGCAGTCGCGCCGCGCCCCCTCACCCAGCTGCGACTAGGGCACTGCGTGCCCGAGTCTCCGCAACCCTCTCCCCCAGGGGGAGAGGGAATCTAGTTCGCCTCTTTCCCCCGCATCAGCCCGACGACACCCGTCCGCCCGACCTCGACCAGCCCGATCTGCCGCATCAGGCCGACGAAATTGTCGACCTTCTCGGTCGTGCCGGTGATCTCGAAGATGAAGCTCTCGATCGTCGTGTCGACCACCTTGGCGCGGAACACGTCGGCCAGGCGCAGCGCCTCGATCCGGTCCTCGCCCGTGCCCGCCACCTTCACCAGCGCCAGCTCGCGCTCGACGAAGGGGCCTTCCTCGGTCAGGTCGGTCACTTTGTGCACCGGCACCAGCCGGTCGAGCTGCGCGATGATCTGGTCGATCACCTTGGGCGGGCCGTTGGTGACGATGGTGATGCGGCTGATCGCATGGTCGGCGCTGATGTCCGCCACAGTCAGGCTGTCGATATTATAGCCGCGCGCGGTGAACAGCCCCGCGATGCGCGCCAATATGCCCGCCTCGTTCGACACTGTCAGCGACAGGACGTGCCGCTGGCTGGTTTCTTCCTGGATATGCATCAGATGCTGGTTCCGTGATCCTGATGGTCGTCTGCGACCCTGTCGTGCCGCTGCGAAATCATGGCGACGAAGGCGAAATGCCAGTCATTGTCGAGCCGGTGGGCGAGCCGTACCGGGAAGCCCGCCACCGCGTCGAACATCCGCTCCAGCCGCTCGCCGACATAGCGCGGCCCCACCAGCAGCGTCCCGATGTGCCGCTTGTGGAAGTCGAACCCATGGTCGAGATGCACTTCCCATTCCTCGTTTTCCGGGTCGGCATGATCCACAGTCCAGCCGGTCAGTTCCGCCGTCCCCGCCTCACGATCGAAATCCCACGGCTCGGTCACATGGATGCGCAGCTTCAGATGCCCAGTCACTGCACGATCCTCATACCAGCGCTTTCGCCTCGTCGGACATGACGCCCGCGATCTGCCGGGGATCGAGCAGCATGTCGGTATGCGCCGCGCCCGACGGGATGATCGGGAAACAGTTGGACAGCTTCGCCACCCGGCAATCGACGATCACCGGCCCGTCGGTCTCCAGCATCTGGCGGATGCCGCTCTCCAGTTCCTGCGGCCCTTCGATGCGGATGCCGGTCCAGCCATAGGCTTCGCCCAGCTTCACGAAGTCGGGCAGGCTGTCGGAATAGCTGTTGGAATAGCGGCTTTCATAGGTCAGCTCCTGCCACTGGCGGACCATGCCCATATATTCATTGTTGAGGATGAAGATCTTGACCGGCAGGCGATATTGGCTGGCGGTTCCCATTTCCTGGATGTTCATCTGGATCGAGGCGTCGCCCGCAATGCAGATGGAGAGGCTCTCGGGATTGCCCATCTGCGCGCCGATCGCGGCGGGAAAGCCGTAGCCCATGGTGCCGAGCCCGCCCGAGGTCAGCCATTTGTTCGGCGCCTCGAACCCGAAATGCTGCGCCGCCCACATCTGGTGCTGGCCGACTTCGGTGGTGATGATGACATCCTTGCCCGTGGCGACGCAGGCCTTGTAAAGGTC
Organism: Sphingobium sp.; assembly: GCF_036170395.1. Classification (GTDB taxonomy): domain Bacteria; phylum Pseudomonadota; class Alphaproteobacteria; order Sphingomonadales; family Sphingomonadaceae; genus Sphingobium. The sequence goes on along the minus strand of NZ_JAVHPD010000062.1, from coordinate 40,618 downwards.
GGCGATCGCGCGCTGCGGCATGATCTCGACGCCGTCTTCGGCATAGTCCAGGCTGCGCTTGGCGCGCCAGCCCGCGATCCGCGCCCACCATTCGGCGAGGTCGGCTTGTCTGTGGCCCCGCTGCTTCCAGAGCGCGATCATGTCATCGAGCGCGCTGCCGACATCGGCCACAACCGCGACATCGACGTCCACGATCTTGTTGATCGAACTGCGGTCGATATCGATATGGATCTTGCGTGCATGGGGCGCGAACGCATCCAGCCGCCCTGTAACGCGATCGTCGAAGCGCGCGCCGACGCACAGGATCAGGTCCGCCTGGTTCATCGCCCAATTGGCCTCATAGGTGCCGTGCATCCCCAGCATCCCCAGCCACTGGTCGGAGGAGGCGGGGAAGGCGCCCAGCCCCATTAGCGTCGACGTGACCGGCGCGCCGGTCAGCGCCGCCAGTTCGCGGAGCAACGCGCTGGCTTCCGGCCCCGAATTAATGACCCCGCCGCCGGTGTAGAGGATCGGCCGCTCCGCCGCCGCCAGCATCTCGACCGCCGCGTCGATCGCCGCGGCGTCCGCCTTGGTCTGCGGGCGATAGCTGGCATGGACCTGAAGCGCCGGCCGGGCATAGGGCGCGGTCGCGATCTGGACATTCTTGGGAATGTCGATGACGACCGGGCCGGGGCGGCCGGTGGTGGCGATATGGAACGCCTCATGGACGACCTGCGCCAGCTTCGCCGGATCTTTGACCAGATAATTATGCTTGGTGCAGTGGCGCGTGATGCCGACCGTATCCGCTTCCTGGAAAGCGTCGGTGCCAATGAGCTGCGTCGGAACCTGGCCTGTGATGACGATCATCGGGATCGAATCCATCAGCGCGTCGGTGATGCCGGTAACCGCATTGGTCGCGCCGGGGCCGGAGGTGACGAGCACGACGCCGGGCTTGCCGGTCGAGCGCGCATAGCCCTCCGCCATATGGGTCGCGCCCTGTTCGTGGCGGACGAGGACGTGCCGGATCGTGGGATGATTGTAGAGCGCGTCATAAATGGGCAGCACCGCGCCGCCCGGATAGCCGAACACGACCTCGACGCCCAGATCGACCAGGCATTCGACCAAAATGTCCGCGCCGCTCTTTTCGGCCACGAGATAACTCCTTCGATATACAGACCGCGCCTTTGCGCGCCTGCGCCGGCGATGGCAAGGCGCCTGCCTCTAGTGGACATAAAATGGCAGGTCAATAGCTAACTTTGAAATTTAATTACCAATTCAGAGATGATTTTGTCATCTATTGCGCGATATTCGCGCGGCCATTGGTCGGGCGGCTGGTGCGCGAACCAGGTATATTGCCGCTTGGCATATTGTCGCGTCGCGGTGCGCGCTTTGGCCAAACAGCTGTCCCACTCGCTGTTCGCTTTAAGGGCTTCGGCGATCTCCGGGACCCCGATCGCCCGCATCACCGGCAGCGCGGGATCGAGCCCGCGCGCCAGCAGCCCTGCGACCTCCGCCGCCGCGCCCCGCTCGATCATCTGCCCGAACCGCCGGTCGCACCGCTCCATCAGCCACGCGCGCGGCGGCAGCAGGATCAGCGGTGCAAGGGCGATCCTGTCGCCGATCCCGCCCGCCTTGTGCGCCTGCCAGCTTTTGAGAGTCCGTCCCGTCGATCGCACCACCTCCAGCGCCCGCGCGACCCGCGTCGTGTCGGCGGGGGCGAGGTGGGCGGCGGCCTCCGGGTCTTCGCGGGTCAATGCTGCATGGGCCTCCGCCACCGGCATCGCCCGCACCTGCGCTCGCACGGCGGGATCGATGTCAGGAACCGGCGCGATCCCGTCCAGCAAGGTGCGGATATAAAGCCCAGTCCCGCCCACCAGCACTGGCAGCCGGCCTGCCTCATGCGCCGCCTCGATCTCCGCCTTCGCCTCGCCCGCCCAGCGCGCGGCGGTGCACGCCTCCGCCCCGTCGATATGGCCGAACAGCCGGTGCGGCACGTCGCCCATTTCCTCCACCGTCGGCCGGGCGGACAGGATCGACAGGTCGGCATAGACCTGGCTCGCATCGGCATTGATGACGACCCCGCCCGCCGCCTTCGCCAGCGCCACCGCCAGCGCGCTCTTGCCGCTGGCGGTCGGCCCGGCAATAAGCGCGACCCGTGGGCGGGATTCGCCGGTTCTGGGTTCGGGAGTAAGCATGTTCGTCGCGACCTTAGTGGCAAGTGGCTCCATGGGGCAGGGGGATATTGCGCAAGCGACCGGCCGGCTCGGCGCCGCCGGCTGCACGCCTGCGACAAGCGTCTGGCTGGACGAGGGGAAGGCCGCCGACATCTTCTTCGGCATGGACCCCGTCACCGCCCGCGCCGTCCTCACCGACATCGGCGAGGGCATCGACGTCATCGTTCAGCCCGCCGCCACCCGCGCCAAATCGCTCCTTATCGCCGACATGGATTCCACAATGATTACCGTGGAGTGTATCGACGAACTCGCCGACTATGCCGGCATCAAGCCGCAGATCGCCGAAATCACCGAGCGGGCAATGCGCGGAGAACTGGATTTCGAGGGCGCGCTGCATGGCCGCGTCGCGCTGCTCAAGGGCTTGCCCGACAGCGCCATCGACCAGTGCCGCGCCGAGCGCGTCAGGATCATGCCCGGCGCAAAGGCGCTGGTCCGCACGATGAAGGCGCGCGGCGCAAGGACACTCCTGGTGTCGGGCGGCTTTACCCGCTTCACCGGCCCGGTGGCGGCGGAGATCGGCTTCGACACCCATGTCTCCAACGTGCTGGACATCGCGGATGGCGCGCTCGCAGGCACAGTCCAGACCCCGATCGTGGACGCCGCGCGCAAGCGGGCCGAGCTGGAGGCGGCGATCGCCAGCGGCATCGACCGGGCGCTCACCCTGGCGGTCGGCGACGGCGCGAACGACATCCCGATGATCGAGGGCGCTGGCCTCGGCGTAGCCTATCACGCCAAGCCCAAGACCCGTGAAGCGGCCGCGGCGGAGATCGTCCATGGCGACCTTTCGGTCCTGCTTTACGCGCAGGGCATCGCCGCCGCCGACTGGGTCATGGACTAACGGCTCGGCGCTCCCGTATAACGGCCTGCCGTCATTTCGCTGCGGTAATGGATTAAATCGCCCGGTCGGGCGTTAGCGTCCAGCCGCACGGGTCGCGGCATCAAAGTCAAAAGGCGTGACGGCCTCTGCGCCCGACACGTCCAGGGAGATGATATGCACCTAAAATATCTGGCAATCGCCACGGGCGGTCTGCTGGCGCTCGGCGCCTGCACCAGGAATGAAGCGCCGGTCACCACCGCGCCGCCGATCGGCCCCGGCGCGATCGCCGGCACCGTCGCGGCCGATCGCGACGGCGACGGCTATGTCGACGGCTATTACACCGCCGACGGCATCTATCATGCCGTTCAGGGTCCGCCCTGTCCGCCGCCGCCGCCGCCCCCGCCGCCGCGCCGGGGAGAACGCGGCTGATCCACGCATCGGATCGGGCGCGGCGATCCCGCCGCGCCCGCTCGCTTCTTCCCCTGCTGCTGATCGCCGCTTCGGCGCTCCCACAAAGCGCCGCCGCGCAACCGGACGCCGCACAGGCTGCCCGGTCGAGCGTCGCGGCCGAGATACGGGCGCAGGTCGGCGGCAAATATAAGGATTTCTACGCCCCGCGCGGCTATTGGCCGCTGTGGGTGGAGCAGGACCGCCTCGGCCCCCAGGCGGACGCGCTGCTCGCCCTCATCGATGATGTCGAAGTCGACGGTCTCGATCCGCGCGACTATGACGCGCGCGCCCTCCGCCGCCTGATCGAAGAGGCCGACGCTTCCGCCGATCCCAAGGCGCTCGCCCGCGCCGACTTGGCTCTCTCGCGCAGCTTCGCCAGCCTTGTCGCCGACATGCGCCGCCCGGCGCGCGGTCTCAGGATGCGCTATCTCGACCGGGAGGTCGAACCGCGCGACCCCGATCCGTCGGACACGTTGCGCGTCGCCGCGCTCGCCCCTTCGCTCACCGACTATATCCGCAGCGCCGGCTGGATGAGCCCGCTCTACATGCGCCTGCGCAGCGCCCGCGCCGACTATGGCCGCAAATGGGGCGACCTGCCGGCGGTCCTAATCCCCGCCGGCGTGAAGCTGCGTCCGGGCGGCAAAGGCGAGGCTGTGGCAATGCTCCGCTACCGCCTCGGCCTGCCCGACGGCGCCAGCTACGACAAGGCGCTGGCGGCAAGGGTCCGCGCCTATCAGGCCGATCATGGCCTCCACCTCGATGGCGTCGCCGGCGCGATGACCATCGCCGCGCTCAACCAGGGGAGCGACCGCTACGAGCAGGCGCTCGCCCTCAACCTCGAACGCGCGCGCCTGCTGCCCGGCCCCGGGACTCGCCATGTGGTGGTGGACGCCGCGTCCGCTCGCCTCTGGTACTATAGCAAGGGCGCGCTCGACGGCACGATGAAGGTGGTCGCCGGCGCGAAGGAGAGCCAGACCCCGATGATGGCGGGCATGATCCGCTACGCGACGCTCAACCCCTATTGGAACATCCCGCCCGAACTGGTCGAGCGCAAGGTCGCGCCCAAGATCCTCGGCGGCGGTTCGCTCAAAGCCATGCGCTACGAAGCGCTGGCCGACTGGAGCGCCAACCCCGCGCCGCTCGCCCAGAGCGCGATCGACTGGAACGCGGTGGCGGCGGGCCGGCAGGAGGTGCGCGTCCGCCAGCTTCCCGGCGGCGACAATGCGATGGGCCGGGTCAAGTTCATGTTCCCCAACGACCTTGGCATCTATCTTCACGATACGCCCCAGCGCGCGCTCTTCGCCAAGGAGGATCGCCACTACAGCAATGGCTGCGTCCGGCTGGAGGACGCCCAGCGCCTCGGCCGCTGGTTCTTCGGCAAGCCCCCCGCCGCAGACGGAAGCGCGCCCGAACAGCATCTCCCGCTACCCCAGCCCGTGCCCGTCTATCTCACCTACCTGACCGCCGTCCCCACCGACCAGGGTGTGCGCTTCCTGCCCGATGTGTATGATCGAGATAGCGACTAAACCGTCACCCCGGACTTGTTCCGGGGTGACGATAAAAGTGAAGCCGGTAATCTCCTACCGCGCCTCGAAGATCGAAATCCGCCTCGGCTGCCGCAACCGCACCGGCTCCCCCAGCTCACGCGCCAGCATCGCCAGCATCCAGGCGCGATGCTGCGCCATGAAGGCGGGGAAGCCGTCGGGCCTGGCGGGATCGAACACCGGCACCGCCCAGTCCGCCGGCACGTCGCGATAGGGCAGAGTGGACCCGCCCGCATCCTCGCCGGGCCGATCGACATGCGCCCCATAAAAATCATTCTTCTCGAACCGGATGAAACTGGCCGGATCGAACCCCGCCCTGATGAGATAATCCGGCCCGCTCCGCCCGCTCTCGCTGCCATAGCGCGCCGTCCCCGCGACATTGAAGACATTGCCAACGAACCGCACGTCGCGCGCCCACCCGTCCCAGTTGGTCGCCACCACCATCTGCACGTCCATGCCTTTCCCGACATGGATCACGTTGCGCTCGATCAGCGCGTCGGACACATTGCCCGACAGCTGGAAGATCCGCGTCCCGTCGTTGCGGCTGACGTTGAACCGCGCCACCGTGCCGCGGTTGCCCAGATTATCCTTGTCGTTGGGCCGGGGCGAACAGATCAGCAGGAAGCCGCCGGCATTGTCGTGGCTGTAATTGTAGAGGATCGTCGTCCGCCGCGAATTGAAATCGGAATCGAACCCCTGCCCGTCATAGCGGGTGACGGTATGCGCGGCCTCGTTCAATTGGATCAGGCTATTGTCGGTGCTCCACTGCCAGATGCCCGCATTATATCCGGGCGCGCGGCTGCCGGCGTAGCGGACGATATTATGCTCGACCAGCGCCCCGTCGGTGCCGCGCGGCACGATGCCGTCGCCGCCTATATCCTCGACCAGATTGTCGCGGATCACCACCCGCTCGCTCGGGAACCAGTCGCGCGCGGTCACGCGGTCGCTGATCCCGGCGATGCCCGACCGGTCGACCTTCCACACGATGTTGCGCTCGATCCGCAGGTCGTGGAAGCGGGTCGGCCGTTTCTGCCCCACCGCGCGGAAGACAATGCCGCCATTATCCTTGCGGCTGTTGATGCCCCGCACGTCATGCACATACATGTCCTGCACCCGGATGCCGCGCGTCACCCCGCGATCCTCCGCCGACACCAGCACGCCATGCCGCAATGCCGGCGTCGGCGCGTCGTTCGTCACCTCCAGCCCGCTCAGCGTCACATATTCGGCGTTGATGATCCCGACCGCATGGGCCGACACCCCGCCGGCATCGATGCGCGGCCGCGGTCCCGCGCCGGTCGCCGCCACGCTGATCGGCGCGTCCTTCTTGCCCGACCGCGTAATCGTCAGCGCCTCGCGCCAGACCGATCCCGCCACCAGCAATATCCGGTCGCCGGCCTTCAGCGGCTGGCGATTGACCCGCGCCAGCGACCGCCACGGCCGGTCCGCCGCCGTCCCGCTGGCGCGATCGTCGCCGACACGGGAATCGATGAAATAGGTCTCGGCATGGGCCGCCGCGCTCAGGCCGGACGACAGCAGGATGGCGAGCAGGGACAGACGGAACAGGATCATCATCTCCATCACGGTTTCGCAAACCCGCGCTGAATAGCGGGTGAAGCCGCTACGGCAAGCGCTTGCCTCTTGACCTTGCCGCGCCGTTGCCCGACCTGCTCGTCCCCATGCCCGGCGGTCCAGCCTCATGCGAATCGTGATTATCGACGACAGCGGCCTGCGCGCCACGGTGCTGGAGGATGGGCTGCGCGAGGCGGGCTATGACGATATCCATATCGTGCCCCCGCGCGGCGCCTTCGTCGCCCGATTGGAGCGCATGGCCCCCGACGTCGTGCTGATGGACCTCGGCAGCCCCAGCCGCGACACGCTGGAGGAGATGCTGACCGTCAGCCGCGCGCTCGCCCGCCCGATCGCGATGTTCGTGGACCAGTCCGACGAAGCGATGATCGGCGCGGCGATCGACGCCGGCGTCTCCGCCTATGTCGTCGATGGCCTCCGCAAGGAGCGGGTCAAGCCCGTGCTCGAACTCGCCGTCCGCCGCTTCAACGCCTTCTCGAAAATGCAGGCGGAACTGGAGGAAGCGCGCACCGCGCTGCACGATCGCAAGATCATCGACCGCGCCAAGTCCATCCTCATGAACCAGCGCAGCCTTTCCGAACAGGATGCCTACGCCCTGCTGCGGTCGAGCGCGATGAACCAGGGCAAGAAGATCGTCGATGTCGCGCAGGCGCTGATAACCGCCAGCGACCTGCTCGGAGGGGGGCTATGACCGTTCATCTGAAGATCGCCTTCCTGCCGCTGAACGACGCCGCCGTGCTGGTCGCCGCGCGGGAAAAGGGCTTTGCGGAAGGCGAGGGGCTGGCCCTCGATCTCGTCCGCACGACCAGCTGGGCGACGCTGCGCGACCGGCTCGTCTTCGGGCAGGTCGACGCCGCGCACATGCTCGCCCCGCTCGCGGTTGCGGTGACGCTTGGCCTCAGCCAGCAGGCCGCGCCGATCGCCGCGCCCTACAAGCTCGGCGTCAACGGCAACATGCTGGTGATGGCTAGCGACTTCGCCAAGGCGCTGGAGCCGGACGTCGCCGCCCGCATCGCCGATCCGCTCGCCGCCGCGCATGATTTCGCCGCCGCGATCGGCTTGTGGCGGCGCAAGCCCGTGATCGGCGTCGTCCATCGCTTCTCCAGCCATGCGCTGATGCTGCGCTACTGGCTGGCGAGCGCGGGCGTCGATCCCGACCGCGACGTGCTGCTGCGCGTGCTGCCGCCCTCGCTGACGGTGGAAGCGATGCGCGCGGGCGAGATTGACGGCTTCATCGCCGGCGAACCCTGGGGCAGCGCAGCGGTCGAGGCGGGCCTTGCCGAAACCGTGGCGACCGGCGAGCGCATCTGGCGGCGCGGGGTGGAGAAGGTGCTGGCTTTCCGCGAGCGCTGGATGGAAGAGAATCCCGATACCGTGGACCGGCTGCTGCGCGCGTTGGCGCGGGCGGCGGCCTGGTGCGACGATCCGGCCAACCATGCCGCGCTCGCCGATATGCTGTCGGATGGCCGATATATCGACCAGCCCGCCGATCTCATCGCCCGCGCCCTCTCCGGCCAGATCGTTGCGCGCGCAGGGGAGGGGCCGATCGCCCATCCCGATTTCATGCTCTTTGCCCGGGAAGCCACGCCCTTCCCCTGGCGCAGCCAGGCGCTGTGGATTTATTCGCAGCTCGTCCGCTGGAACATGGTGCCCCATGATCCGGTCGCGGCAACGAAGGCGGGCGGGGTGTTCCGCCCGGATGTCTATCGCCGCGCGCTTGCCAACCTGGATGTCGCGATGCCGGGCGCGAGCATGAAAGTGGAGGGCGCGGTCGATCGCCCGCTTGGCGTCGGGTCGCGGCGCGGCGAACTGACGCTGGGGCCGGATCGATTCTTCGACGGCCGGATTTTCGATCCCGAACGCATCGACGACTATCTCGCCGGCTTCCCGCCGCCCCGCTGAAACCAGGCGCAATTTTGTGCCTTGCAACATGAAGCGAATCGCGGGATAACATCAGGGTCGCGCGACGAAGCGCGCTTATTTGGATGCGTCGTCCCAAGGGCGGGCCGCGCATCCTCTCCACATCGCAGCAAAGCCGCTGACCGGACACGCCTCACATGCGCCTGTCCGGCCTGCGGCTTTTTTCATGTCCATTTCCGTTTATTGGGGGACGTATCATGGCTACCGCTTATTGGGATCGCGACACGCAGGACAGTTCGCCCGCCGCCGCGACCAGCTTCTGGAAGGCCGGCCACGCGCCGACTCTGATCGCCGCCTTCCTCTATTTCGATCTCGCCTTCATGGTGTGGGTGCTGCTCGGCCCGCTCGCGCCGATGATTTCCAAGACTTTGCTGCTGACCCCTGCAGAAAAGGGGCTGATGGTGGCGACGCCGACGCTGGCGGGCGCATTCCTGCGCGTCGTGAACGGCCTGCTGGTCGACCGCATCGGGCCGAAACGGTCGGGCGCGATCAGCCAGATCATCGTCATCGCCGGCCTGTTCTGCGCCTGGGCGATGGGGGTCAACAGCTTCGGCGGCACGCTGGCGCTGGGCGTGATCCTGGGCTTTGCCGGCGCGAGCTTCGCGATCGCCCTGCCGCTTGCCAGCCGCTGGTATCCGGCCGAACATCAGGGCAAGGCCATGGGTCTCGCCGGCATGGGCAATTCGGGCACGGTGCTCGCCGCCCTGTTCGCGCCGATGCTGGCGAAGCTGTTCGGCTGGAACGCGGTGCTGGGCCTCGCCTGCATCCCGCTCTCTATCGTGTTCGTCGCCTATATGCTGATGGCGAAGGACGCGCCAAACGCGCCGCCGGCCAAGCGGCTGGTCGATTATTTCGAGCCCTTGAAGCAGGCCGACGCCTGGTGGCTGATGGCCTTCTACTCGGTCACGTTCGGCGGCTTTGTGGGCCTCGCCGCGTCGCTGCCGATCTACTTCACCGACCAGTTCGGCCTGACCCCGGTCATCGCCGGTTACTGCACCGCCGCCTGCGTCTTCGCCGGATCGCTGGTGCGGCCGATGGGCGGCGCGCTCGCCGACAGGATCGGCGGGTCGAAGGCGCTGATGATGGTCTTCGTCGTGGCCGCCCTCGCGCTCGCCGGCGTGGGCTTCGCGCCCACCCTCGCCAGCGCGCTCGGCCTGTTCGTGGTCGCGATGCTGGCGCTCGGCGCCGGCAACGGATCGGTGTTCCAGCTGGTGCCGCAGCGCTTTCAGGCGGAGATCGGCGTCATGACCGGCCTTGTCGGCATGGCGGGCGGGGTCGGCGGCTTCTACCTCGCCAGCTCGCTCGGCCTCGCCAAACAGCTGACCGGCAGCTTCGCCCCCGGCTTCCTGATCTTCGCCGGCCTCGCGGTCGCGGCGCTGATCGGCCTCGCCCTCGTCAAGGGCAAGTGGCGCGCCACCTGGACCAGCGGCGCGCGCATCTGATCGCCGCCGTGCTCCTGCGAAAGCAGGAGCCCAGGGCGTCAGTGCGGTGCGCCTGAGACCCTGGGCTCCGGCTTTCGCCGGAGCACTGATTGCCTGTCCTAGAGGGGACAATAATCCGATGAAATATCTTCTCGCATCGGCGGCCGCCATGGCCGTCGCAGCGCCGGCCTGCGCCCAGCAAATCGCGCTCAAGCCCGTCGCCGAAGCCCGCCTGCGCTATGAACAGGCCCGGCAGGACGGCCTTCCCACCGAAACGAGCGACGCACTCACCGCCCGCCTCCGCGCCGGCGTCACCGCCGCCAGCGGCGGCTTATCGGCGATAGTCGTGGGGCAGGGGAGCCTCGCCCTCATCGACGATTATTATGACGGCGTGAACGACGCGGCCACTCGCCCGATCGTCGCCGACCCGCAGAATATCGCCCTCTATATCGCCCAGCTTCGCTATCAGACCAAGGCGCTGGCCCTCACCGCCGGCCGCCAGAAACTATCGCTGGACGACGAGCGCTTCGTCGGCAACGTTGCCTTCCGCGACAATGCCCAGACCTTCGACGCCGTGCGCGCCGAACTCACCCCGGCCAAGGGGCTGAAACTCGACCTCGCCTATGCCTGGAGCGTCCGCACCATCTGGGGCATAGACGGCAAGGGCGCGCGGCAGCAGGCGATCAGCGGCGACAATCTCTTCGCCAACCTCTCCTACGCGACGCCGGTGGGCACGCTGACGGGCTTTGCCTATCTGGTCGATCAGGACGAAGCAGCGGTGCAGGGCTTCCGCCTGTCGAGCCAGACCTACGGCCTGCGGCTCGCCGGAATCCAGTCGCTCTCCAAAGCGGCGAAAATCTCCTACCAGTTGAGCCACGCGCGTCAGTCCGACTATCACCGCAACCCCAACGACTACCGCGCCGACTATTGGCTGGCCGACGCGACGCTGGACGTGAAGGGATGGAAGCTCAACGCTGGCTATGAAGTGCTGGGCGCGGACAAGGGGGCGGCGCTCACCAGCTTCCAGACCCCGCTCGGCACCAATTTCAAATTCCAGGGCTGGGCCGACAAATTCCTCACCACCCCGGCCAACGGTGTACGGGATTTCTATGTCGGCGGCGGCTATGGCTGGAAACAACTGGGGCCGCTCGCGGGCGTCAGCCTGTCGGCGACCTGGCATCGCTTCAAGAGCGACCGGCTCGACCTCTATTATGGCGACGAATGGAATCTGCTCGCCTCGGCCAAGCTGAAGAAGACGATGCTGTCCGTCCGCTACGCCCATTATGACGCCAAGGCGCTGGGGACAAACACGGAGAAGCTCTGGCTCCAGGCCGACTGGACCTACTGACCGCGTCTTAATGCCGCAACCCTTGCTGTTCCCCGGCGCAGGCCGGGGTCCAGTCGGGAGCGTGGAACTGGACCCCGGCCTGCGCCGGGGAACGATAGTATCGGCACGCGCCAATTCCTGCTTGAGCCGGTAAGCGAATCGGCTTATGCTGCACCGCAAGAGGACAAGGCTGTCCTCGCTCCCATAGCCGCGACGATCCACGGACGGATCGACAAGGCGCTCATGATGGCAAGGCCGCCATCCAGACGTTCGGGTTCAAGCCCGAGTGTCTGGATGGCGGCCTTTTTTGTTTCGGAAAAGGGACGGGCAATGGAATCGCAGGTCAGAGACGACAGCAGGGCAGGGGCGGAGGACGACATGCTCGTCCCGTTCGAGGATGTCCGCGAACATCTGGTGGTCGTCGGCAACGGCATGGCCGGATGCCGCGCGGTCGAGGAACTGCTGGCGCGCGACGCGGACCGTTACCGCGTCACCATCTTCGGGGCAGAGCCGCATGTGAACTATAACCGCATCATGCTCTCGCCGGTGCTGGCGGGCGAAAAGACGTTCGATCAGATCGTCATCAACGACGCCGCTTGGTATGCCGACAATGGCATAGAGCTGATCGCCGGCGATCCCGTCACCGCGATCGACCGCGCCGCCAAAACCGTCACGAGCCGATCGGGTCGCACCTTGGGCTATGACCGGCTGCTGATCGCCACCGGCTCCGATCCCTTCATCATCCCGGTTCCGGGCAAGGATCTGCCCGGCGTCATCAGCTTCCGCGACATGAAGGATGTGGACGCCATGCTGGAGGCCGCCGGGAAAGGCGGCGACGCGGTGGTCATCGGCGGCGGCCTGCTCGGCCTCGAAGCCGCGCACGGCCTGTCCTTGCGCGGCATGAAGGTCACCGTCATCCATCTCATGGACACGCTGATGGAGCGGCAGCTCGACGAAGCGGCGGGCTGGCTGCTCAAGAGCGCGCTGGAGGCGCGGGGCCAGACGATCCTGACCGGCGCGAACACCGCTGAGATTTACGGAGAGGGCAAGGTCGAAGGCGTGCGCCTCAAGGACGGGCGCGACATTCCCGCGAGCCTCGTCGTCATGGCGGTCGGCATCCGCCCCGCGACCGCGCTGGCCCGTGAAGCCGGCCTCGCGGTCAATCGCGGCATCCTGGTCGATGACCATATGGTCACCAGCGACCCCGCCGTGCTGGCGGTAGGCGAATGCGTCGAGCATGACGGCAATGTCTATGGCCTGGTCGCGCCGCTGTGGGACATGTGCCGCAGTCTCGCCGACGGCCTCACTGACCGGCATAGCGGCTACAAGGGCTCGGTGACCTCGACCAAGCTCAAGGTCGCCGGGCTGGACGTCTTCTCCGCCGGCGACTTTTCGGGCGGCGAAGGCTGCGAGGACATCGTCCTGCGCGATGCGTCGCGCGGCGTCTACAAGCGCGTTGTCGTCAAGGACGACCGCATCGTCGGCGCGGTGCTTTATGGCGACACGGCGGACGGTGGCTGGTATTTCGACCTGCTCCGGCGCGAAGAGAATATCGCCGACATCCGCGACCTGCTGATCTTCGGCCAGGCTTTCGCCCAGGGAGGGGGCGCGCTGGACCCTAAGGCGGCCGTTGCGGCGCTCTCGGACGATGCCGAGATTTGCGGCTGCAACGGCGTATCCAAGGGCCAGGTCGTCGCCTGCATAGACCAGGGCGCATGCAGCCTCGATGCCGTGCGTGCGACCTGCAAGGCGTCGGCGAGCTGCGGCAGCTGCACCGGCCTCGTTGAAAATCTGCTCAGCGTCGTTCTGGGCGCGGAGGTCAAGGCCGGCCCCAAGACGCTATGCAAATGCACCAGCTTCACCCATGAAGATGTGCGGCGCGAGATCGTCGCCCAGTCGATGCGCTCCATCCCCGAAGTGATGCAGCGGCTCCACTGGACCACCCCGGACGGCTGCGCCTCCTGCCGCCCCGCGCTCAATTATTACCTGCTCTGCGCGTTGCCCGGCGACTATCAGGACGACCAGCAGAGCCGCTTCGTCAACGAACGGATGCACGCCAACATCCAGAAGGACGGCACCTATTCGGTCGTCCCGCGCATGTGGGGCGGCCTTACCAATCCCCGTGAACTGCGCGCCATCGCCGACGTGGTCGAGAAATACAACGCGCCGATGGTCAAGGTGACCGGCGGCCAGCGGCTCGACATTTTCGGCATCAAGGGCGAGGATCTGCCCGCCGTCTGGGCCGATCTCAACGCCGCCGGCATGGTCTCGGGCCACGCCTATGGCAAGTCGCTCCGCACGGTAAAGACATGCGTCGGCTCCGAATGGTGCCGCTTCGGCACGCAGGATTCGACGGGCCTTGGCGTCAAGACCGAGCGGATGACCTGGGGCAGCTGGATGCCCCACAAGTTCAAGATCGCCGTGTCGGGCTGCCCCCGCAACTGCGCGGAAGCCACGATCAAGGATTTCGGCATCGTCTGCGTCGATTCGGGCTATGAACTCCATGTCGGCGGCAATGGCGGCATCCATGTCCGCGCCACCGACCTGCTCTGCAAGGTCGCGACCGAGAGGCAAGCGCTCGACTACTGCGCCGCCTTCATCCAGCTCTACCGCGAGGAAGCCCGCTATCTGGAGCGCACCGCGCCCTGGATCGAGCGGGTCGGCATCGATTATGTGAAGAGCCGGATCGTCGAGGACGACGCCGGCCGCGAAGCGCTGCGGGCGCGGTTCCTCTATGCGCAGAGCTTCAGCCAGGACGACCCCTGGGCGGAGCGCGCCGCCGGCGACCGCGCCGACCTGCACCAGCCGCTCGCCCCTATCGCCATCGCTGCGGAGTAAGACCATGACCGACTGGATCGACATCGGCACGCTGGCCGACATCCCCCCGCGCGGCGCGCGCACCGTTCATATGGTCGGCGAAAAGGAAATCGCCGTCTTCCGCACCGGCGACGACCAGGTCTTCGCGCTGGTCAACGAATGCCCGCACAAGAAGGGGCCGCTCTCCCAGGGCATCGTCCATGGCCACAGCGTCGCCTGCCCGCTCCACAACTGGACCATCGCGCTCAAGACCGGCGAAGCACAAGGCGCGGACAAGGGCTGCACGCCGACAGTGGCGGTGCGGATGGCGGGCGAGCGCATCCTTATCGCCCGCCCCGAGCCGGCGAGGGCGGCGGCGTGAGCGAATACATCAAAAAGCCCCTCCCCTTCAGGGGAGGGGTTGGGGTGGGGTCTGGCCCCAAGCGCAGCGCCACCCGGCAAAACCCCACCCCCTGCCCCTCCCCTGAAGGGGAGGGGTAATGGATCGTGCCATCCGCACCACCTGCGCCTATTGCGGCGTCGGCTGCGGCATCGCCGCGACGCCGACCGGCCCGCGCTCCGTCACGATCAAAGGCGACGAAGCCCACGCCGCCAACGCCGGCCGCCTATGCTCGAAGGGCACGCATCTCGGCGAAACGGTGGGCCTCGCGGGCCGCTTGCTGTACCCGATGATCCGCCAAAAGCGCGCAAGCTGGGACAAGGCGCTCGACCTCGTCGCCCGCCGCTTCCGCGACACGATCGACCGCCATGGCCCCGACAGCGTCGCCTTCTACGTCTCGGGCCAGCTTCTGACCGAGGATTATTATGTCGCCAACAAGCTGATGAAGGGGTTCATCGGATCGGCCAATATCGACACCAACAGCCGCCTCTGCATGTCGAGCGCTGTCGCCGGCCACAACCGGGCGTTCGGCGAAGACATCGTCCCCGCCAGCTATGACGATCTGGACCAAGCCGACCTTATCGTCCTCGTCGGCTCCAACACCGCCTGGTGCCATCCGATCGTCTATCAGCGCATCCAGGCCGCCCGCGCCGCGCGCGGCACGAAGCTGGTCGTCATCGACCCCCGCCGCACCGAAACCTGCGAAGGCGCGGACCTGCACCTCGCGCTCAAGCCCGGAACCGACGTAGCCTTGATGAACGCCCTTTTGGCATGGTGTGATCGGGAAGGCATCGCGTCATCCGACCATCTGACCGTGCCGGAAGGCTTCTGGGACCATATCCGCACCGGCCACGATCTCTGGACCACGGCCAGAACATGCGACCTGCCGCCCGCGCAACTGGAGCAGTTCTTCCGTCTGTTCGCCGCCACCCCGCGCACCGTCACCCTGTTCAGCCAGGGCGTCAACCAGTCGATCCGCGGCACCGATCAGGTGAACGCGATCCTCAACGTCCACCTCGCCACCGGCCGCATCGGCAAGCCGGGCGCCGCGCCCTTCTCGATCACCGGCCAGCCCAACGCCATGGGCGGCCGCGAAGTCGGCGGCCTCGCCTCCACGCTCGCCGCGCATATGGACTTCGCGCCCGATAATGTTGCCCGCGTCGGCCGCTTCTGGGCCGCGCCCACCATGGCGACCAAGCCGGGCCTGAAAGCCGTCGACCTGTTCCGCGCGATCAACGAAGGCCGGATCAAGGCGCTCTGGATCATGGCGACCAACCCCGCCGTCTCCCTGCCCGATGCCGCCCGCGTGCGCGAGGCGCTGGCCTCGATCCCTTTCCTCATCGTGTCGGACATCATGGCGCAGACCGACAGCAGCGCCCACGCCCATGTCCGCTTGCCCGCCGCCGGCTGGGGCGAGAAGGACGGCACCGTCACCAATAGCGATCGCACGATCAGCCGCCAGCGCGCCTTCCTGCCCCTGCCCGGCGAGGCCAGGCCCGACTGGTGGATCGTCACCCAGGTCGCGCGCCGCATGGGCTGGCGAAGCGCCTTCGCCTATGACCGGCCCGCCGACATCTGGCGCGAACATGCGCGCCTCACCGCCTATCAGAATGACGGGGCGCGGCTGCTGAACCTGCGCGCCCACGCGACCATCGGCAACGACGCCTATGACGCGATGGAACCCTTCCGCTGGGGCGGCGCGCCCTTCGCCGATGGCCGCTATCCCACGCCCGACGGCAAGGCGCGGCTGGTCCTGACGAAGCAGATGGACCTCCAGCCGCCCCTGCGCGACTGGCCGCTGACGCTCAATACCGGCCGCTATCGCGACCAGTGGCACAGCATGACCCGCACCGGCCTGTCCCCCAAACTCGCCCGTCACCGCGAAGAACCGCTGGTCGAGGTCCATCCCGACGACGCGCAGGCGCTCGGCCTTGCGGACGGCGACCTCGCCCGCGTCGCCACGCCGCAAGGGGACAGCCTCTTCCGCGCCCACCTTACCGAAGGCCAGCGCCCCGGCGAAATCTTCACCCCGATCCACTGGACCGATCAGGTCTCCACCGGCGGCCGCACCGGCCTGCTTCCTCGCCGTCTGGTCGATCCCCATTCGGGTCAGCCCGGCTTCAAGTCCACGCCCGCCAGCCTCGCCAAAGTCACGGCCGAATGGAAGGGCTTCCTCATCCTGCGCGGAACGGAGCCGGTGACGCTCCCCTGCCTCTGGGCCACGCGAGTCACGGTCTCGGGCGGCACGCTCTACGAGATTGCCGGCAATGGCGATCCGGCCCGCCTCGAAACCTGCCTGCCCAAGGGCGACAGGGTCGAGGCGATCGACCAGACGCGCGGCACGCGCCGCATCGCGATCCTGCGCGACGGACGGCTCGCCGCCGTCCTCTTCGTCACCCGCACCGGCCTGCTGCCCTCGCGCGACTGGCTGATCGGCCAGCTCGAAGCCGAACAGGTGACCGCATCCGTCCTCGCCGCGCGCGGCCCCGGCGCTCGGCCGGACAAGGGCGCGACCATCTGCGTCTGCTTCGACATCGGTTTGAACCAGATCGTCGCCGCGATCCGCGACCAGAGCCTCGTCGACGTGCCCGCCATCGGCCAGGCGATCGGCGCGGGCACCAATTGCGGCTCCTGCCGCCCCGCGCTCGCCAACATCCTCGCCCAGACCACCCAGGAGACTCTCCATGCCGCAGAATGATCTGATCGCGTCTGGCGACGTCTGGCTGGTCGGCGCGGGGCCGGGCGATCCCGACCTCCTGACCCGCAAGGCCGAACGGCTGATCGCCGCCGCCGACATCATCTTCTACGACGCGCTGGTGGGGCCGGGCGTGCTCGACCTGATCCCGCCCGGCGTCGAGCGCATCAGCGTTGGCAAGCGCTCCGGCCGCCACAGCAAGGCGCAAGGCAGCATCAACGACCTGCTGCTGGCGGCAGCCAGGGCGGGCCGCCGCGTCGTCCGGCTGAAGGGCGGCGATCCCTCCATCTTCGGCCGCTCCGCCGAGGAAATGAAACATCTCGGCCGCGAAGGCATCCGCGTCCACATCTGCCCCGGCATCACCACGGCCAGCGCGGCGGCGGCCAGCGGCCATATGTCGCTCACCCTGCGCGGCGTGGCGCGCGGACTGACGCTGGTGACGGCGCATCTGCGCGCCGGCGAGCCGCTCGCGCTCGACTGGGCGGCGCTCGCCGGCAGCGGCACGCTCGGCATCTATATGGGGCGCGAAGCGGCGGGCGAGATCAGCCGCAACCTGATCGCGGCGGGCCGTCACCCCGACACGCCCGTCATGGTCGCGGTCAACGTCTCGTTGCCCACCGAGCGACTGATCCGCGGCAAGCTCTCCGCGCTCGCCTTTCTCGTTCAGGCGGTCAGCGACAGGGAACCGACCCTGCTGCTGGTGGGCGAAGCAGTCGCCGATCATGGCCGCGCCGAAGCAGCGGAAAACCAGGCGCTCCTCCCCGCCTGACACCAGGCCTGTCTACCTGTTCCCCGGCGCAGGCCGGGGTCCAGTCCCGCGCTCTCGACTGAACTCTGACGAGGTATGACTCCTGACCGAAAGGACAGAGGCTCAAATCCTCTGGACCTGCGTTCTGCGATGGAACATAAAGTGAACATCGTGGATGATTCGGGATATGGATTCGATTGCACCCCTTGGCGGCGGCCGTTCTTCGGAACGGATCATGCCGCAGCAACCAGCGCCTCTGCCGGCGCTGGAAGCAGGGCAACTGCATGAAATCCATGCGGAGGGAGAGGATCGCGCCGCCGCGCTCGCCTTCGCGCTGGCGATGGGTGTGTTCGCCCCCGATGGCGCGATCGTCGCGCTGCGGGTGCCGGGGCGATCGCGCCTGCCGACGCTCTTTTCGGGCGACGGTCTGGCGCTGCTCGGGCTGGACCCGGCCCGGCTGACTCTGGTCGAGCCGGCAAGCGAGATCGACATGCTGCGCGCGGGGCTGGACGCCGCACGCTGCGCCGGGGTGGCGGCGGTGCTGATCGAAAGCGAGGGCCGCTTCGCCGACTATGACCTCACCGCCAGCCGCCGGCTGGTGCTGGCGGCGGAGGCGTCCCGCGCCTGCGTCATTCTGCTGCGCGTGGACGCCGAACCGCGATCGAGCGCGGCGCGCACCCGCTGGACGGTCGCCAGCGCGCCCTCGGTGCCGCTGGAGGCCGATGCGCCGGGGTGGCCCGCGATCGACGCGGAACTGCTGCGCTGCCGGGGCGGCCCCGCCGGGACGCGATGGCGATTGATCTGGGACATGGACCATGGATGTTTTCGCGATGCCGCCCGGTTCCAGCCCCAATGGGAGACAATGCCTGGCGCTGTGGTTCCCTTTCTTGGCTTGCGAGCGGATGCGGCGGACGATCCCCGACGCCGCGTCGCCTGACGCGCCGCTGGCGCTGGTGACGCGCACCGGCAATGCGCTGCGGCTGGCGGCGCTCGACGCCCAGGCGCAGAGCCAAGGGCTGGTCGCTGGCATGACCCTGGCCGATGCCCGCGCGCGCTGCCCGACGCTCGCCACCTGTGCCGCCGACCCGGAAGCCGACGCGCGCGAACTGGATCGCCTGGCCGTGGCGATGCGGCGCTTCACGCCAATGGTGGCGCTCGACCCGCCCGACGGCCTGATCCTTGACATCAGCGGCTGCGCCCACCTCTTCGGCGGCGAGAAGGCGCTGGCCCGCGCGGCGCGGCGGGAGGCTGGCTATGCCAGCCGCTGCGGCTTCGGTCCCAACGCCACCGCCGCCCGCGCGCTCGCCCGCCATGGCGGCAAGAACAGCGATGTCCACGCGCTCCCCGTCACGGCGCTCGACCTGGACGATCGCGCGCTCGCGGCGCTGCGGCGCGCCGGGCTGCGCACGATCGGCGATCTCGCCCGCCGGCCCATGAGCATGATCGCCGCCCGCTTCGGCGAGCAGACCGTCACCCGCCTGCGACAGATCCTCGGCGAAGCCGCCAGCCCCATCGCGCCGCGCCGCGCAGAAACGCCGATCCGCGCCCACGCCCGCTTCCCTGAGCCGATCGCCCGCACCGATGATGTCATGGACGTGATCGAGCATCTGCTGACCGAGGCCGCGCGGCAGATGGAGGAACGGCGCATCGGCGGCCGCCGCTTCCTCGTCCGCCTGATCCGCAGCGACGGTGCGCGGCGCGATCTCGCCATCGAAACCGCCCAGCCGGTGCGCGATCCCGCCGCCGTGCTGCGCCTGCTGCGCGAGCGGATCGATACGCTCGCTGACCCGATCGACCCTGGCTTCGGTTTCGATTCGGTGCATCTCGCCGTCCCCTGGACCGAGCCGCTCGCCGACCGCCAGCGCAGCCTGGACGGCGGCGCGCAGGAGGCTGCGCGGGAAGGCGTGACTGCGCTCATCGACCGGCTCGGCGTCCGCCTCGGCCCGCAGCGCATCCGCCGCCTGCAACCGCGCGACCGGCACCTCCCCGAAGCGGCCCAGCGCCTCGTTCCCGCCGCCCAGGCGGCCGCCGCCGGCTGGCCCCCGACCGACGGCCGTCCGCCACGCCCCTTGCTGCTGTTCGATCCCCCCCAGAGCGTCGCCGTGATCGCCGGCGTCCCCGACGGCCCGCCGCAGCGCTTCCGCTGGCGCGGCAGGCTGCATGAAGTGGTGCTGGCCGAGGGGCCGGAGCGGATCGCCGCCGAATGGTGGCGCAGGCAGGGCGGCCACCATGCCGGCGGGGCAGGGCGGACGCGCGACTATTACCGGATCGAGGACAGCGACGGCCGCCGCTACTGGATGTTCCGCCACGGCCTGTTTGGGCAAGAAGCCGACATCGGCTGGTATCTGCACGGCCTCTTCGCATGACGGCGTTTGCGGAAGTGGTCGCCGCCACCAATTTCAGCTTCCTGCGCGGCGCATCGCACCCCCGCGAAATGGTGCGCCGCGCCGCCTATCTCGGCATGACCGCCATCGGCATCGCCGACCGCAACACGGTGGCCGGCGTCGTGCGCGCGCATCAGGCGCTCAAAGACTTGGGCGCGCTTGCTGGCGAGATGCGCCTGATCGTCGGCGCGCGGCTGGTATTCGCGGACGGCGCGCCCGACATCGTCGCCTATCCCATGACCCGTTTCGGCTGGGGCCGGCTGACCCGGCTGCTGACGCTCGGCAACCGGCGCACGATCAAGGGCGAATGCGAGCTGCGCCTCCCCGACCTCATCGATCATGCGCAGGACATGGCGCTGATCGCGATGGACGGCGACGCCACGCTGCTGGAGCAATTGAGGCAAACGACCCCCCATCTCTGGCTCGCCGCGACGATGCACCGCGCCGGCCGCGACGCCCGGATGCTGGCGAAGCGCAAAAGGCTGGCCGCCGAAACAGGCGTGCCCCTGATCGCCACCAACGACGCCCTTTATGCCGAAGCCGACGACCGCCCGATGCAGGATGTTCTCACCTGCATCCGCGAAGGGCTGACCGTGCAGACGGCCGGCCGCCGTCTCGCCGCCAATGCCGAACGGCATTTGAAAGCCCCCGCCGAAATGGCCCGCCTCTTCGCTGCCTGCCCCGAAGCGATCGCCGCGACGCAGCATCTGCTCGCCTGCATCGCCTTCACCCTCGACCAGCTACGCTACGAATATCCGCACGAACCCGTGCCCGAAGGCTGGCAACCGCAGGACTGGCTGGAACATCTGGTGGAGGAAAAGGCGAAAGAGCGCTTCCCCGACGGCCTGCCCCCTAAATATCGCGAAACGCTGATCGAGGAATTCACCCTCATCCGCGCCAAGAATTACGCCTATTATTTCCTGACCGTCCACGACATCGTCGCCTACGCGCGCAGCCTCGATCCGCCGATCCTCTGCCAGGGGCGGGGTTCGGCCGCCAATTCGCTCGTCTGCTACCTGCTCGGCATCACCCCGATCGACCCGGTGCGCGAAAAATTGCTCTTCACCCGCTTCCTCTCCGACCAGCGCACCGAACCGCCCGACATCGACGTCGATTTCGAGCATGAGCGGCGCGAGGAGGTGATGCAATATATCTACGCCCGCTACGGCCGCGGCCGCGCCGGCATCGCGGCCACCGTCATCCGCTACCGCCAGCGCAGCGCCCTGCGCGAAGTCGGCAAGGCGCTCGGCCTCACCGAGGATGTGACCGCGCGCCTCTCCGGCACCGTCTGGGGCTGGGGCGGGGAGGGGCTGCCCGAAAGCCGCGTGGCCGAAGCCGGCTTCGACCCCGCAAACCTCGAACTCGCCCGCCTGCGCGACATGGCCGATCGCCTCTACGAAACGCCCCGCCACCTCTCGCAGCATGTCGGCGGCTTCGTGCTCAGCGAAGGGCGGCTCGACGAACTGGTCCCGATCCATAACGGCGCCATGCCCGATCGCACTTTCATCGAATGGGACAAGGATGATCTCGACACGCTCGGTCTCATGAAGGTCGATGTGCTGGCGCTGGGGATGCTGACCGCGATCCGCAAGAGCTTCGACCTGATGCGCGAGCATGGCCTGGGCGACATCGACCTCTCCACCGTCCCGCTGGAGGATGAAGCCACCTACCAGATGCTGCAAAAAGGCGACAGCATCGGCACCTTCCAGGTCGAAAGCCGCGCCCAGATCGCCATGCTCCCCCGCATGAAACCCAAGGAGTTGTACGACCTCGTCATTCAGGTCGCGATCGTGCGCCCCGGCCCGATCCAGGGCGGCATGGTTCACCCCTACCTCCGCCGCCGCAACGGAGAGGAAGCCGCCGAACTGCCCGGTCCGCCCGGCAACCCCGACGAACTCAAGGACGTGCTGGGCAAGACCCTCGGCGTCCCCCTGTTTCAGGAGCAGGCGATGCGCCTTGCCATGGTCGCCGGCGGCTTCACCTCGCAACAGGCCGACGGACTGCGCCGCGCTATGGCGACCTTCCGCCGCACCGGGCAGGTGAGCAATTACCAGACTGCTCTCATCGAAGGCATGGTGAAACGCGGCTATGAGCGCGACTTCGCCGAACGCTGCTTCAAGCAGATCGAGGGGTTCGGCGAATATGGCTTTCCCGAAAGCCATGCCCAGGCGTTCGGCTGGCTCGCCTATGTCTCCTCCTGGCTCAAATGCCATCATCCCGCCGTCTTCACCTGCGCGCTGCTCAACAGCCAGCCGATGGGCTTCTACGCGCCTGCCCAACTCGTCCGCGACGCGCAGGAGCATGGCGTGGAGGTGCGACCCATCGACGTGCAGGCGAGCCATTGGGACAGCACGCTGGAAGGGCCGCGCATCCTGCGCCTCGGCCTCCATCGTATCGACGGCTTCCGCGAGGAATGGGCCAAAACCCTGATCGCCGCGCGCGCGCAAGCGCCGATCCGCGACATGGAGGATCTCGCCCGCCGCGCGGACATGCCGGCGCGCGCGCTTCACCTGCTGGCGGATGCCGACGCGCTCCGATCCATTGGCCAGAACCGGCGGCAGGCGGGGTGGGAGGCGCGCCGCGTGCCGCCTGCGCAACTCCCCCTCTTCGCCGCGCAGGACTTGCCCGAACTCGGAAAAGAAACCGACGCCGCGCTGCCCCCCATGCCCCTCTCGGAGGAAGTCGCGATCGACTATCAGACCCATCGCCTGTCGCTGAAAGGCCACCCCATGCAGTTCCTGCGCGCCCGCTTCGCGCGCCATGGCGTCATCGACTGCGCCGCCGTCAACGCCGCCAAGGATGGCGCGAAGGTGCGCGTGGCGGGCGTCGTCCTCATCCGCCAGCGACCGGGCAAGGGCAATGCCGTCTTCATCACGATCGAGGATGAAAGCGGCATCGTCAACGCTTTGCTCTGGGCGCGCGACATGGAGAAACAGCGCCGCGCCGTCATGGCTGCTCGCCTGATGCTGATCGACGGCACGATCCAGCGCAGCAAGGAAAATGTCGTCCACCTGATGGTCGACCGCGTCACCGACGCCAGCAGCGCGCTCGACTGGCTGCACGAACAACCAATGAGCCGCAGCGACGAAGTCACGCATCCGGGCCACCCAAGAGCCGCGCCTTCCCCGCGCCGGCACCCGAGGGACGTGCGGATACTACCGAGTTCGCGGGATTTTCATTGAAGATATGGCGCAGCCTGGGAAACGGCTGAATAGTGCAAGAGACACCCCCAAAATCGTCATCCCAGCGAATGCTGGGATCTCTCTTTTCTTTCACCGCAGCGCCAAAAGAAGTGAGATGCCAGCCTTCGCTGGCATGACGATAATGGAGAGGACGCTGGTCGTCGCTCCTTCAGCACGGACCATGCCAGAACATACCGGAGCCCAGTTCCGACCAGCATTGGGGGAGCATGCCAAGGTTGCGCCTGTCAGGCGCATAGCCATATCCCCAGCCGCCATCGAAGAAGGGCCTCGTGCCGATATGCACCGAGCCATCGAAAACGATCACAGTATAAGGCTTCAATCCAACGATGGCCGGCGGCCATTCACCTTCTCGGATAGTAACAGCCTCGCCACGAGGGCCGATAGGATATTTTGCCATCAGCCGCTGAGATTCCGAAGCGATCGCCCTCAATTTCGCTCGGTTATGCGTCGGGTGCGGGAAAGCGCAATAGACACCGATCGCGATTAGGATGATGATGGGCAATCCAATACGCAGGCTACCGCCGGCTACGGCTTTTCCAGGCATCTTCATGGCGCGAAGCTTACCGCACCATGAAATGTCGGCAAGCCCGACGATCATCACATGGCGCTCAGTATCACCTCCCCGTCATGCCGGGCTCGACCCGGCATCCCGCTTCTTGGGAAGCGCGGACGCAAGCCGCAGCAGCCAACCCCTTCCAAAATAGGATTTTCTCTGATCTATCCTCGGCGATGACCCCCTCGCCGACCTTCCGTTCGCAAAATAACGCCCGTCAAGCGGGTGAAGCGTCAGCGGCGCATCGGCGGCGCGTCACCGTGACCCACCCGTCGCCTTGCAGGCGCGTCGCGAGCGCGTCGCAGGCGCTTAAGCCCCAAAAAGCCCCACGACACTGTATACTTCGCCCCTCACCGCTTCTGCGCGAACCAGATCACATGGCGCGGACCCTTGCCATTGTCGCGCGCCTTCACCGCCACCTCGTCGACCAGAAAGCCAGCGCTCCGCAAGCGGCGGGCGAAGGGTTCGTCCGATCCCGCCGACCACACCGCCAATATGCCGCTGGGCTTCAGCGCCGCCTTGGCAGCCTCCAGCCCCGCCGCCGAATAGAGCCGGTCGTTCGCCGCCGCCGTCAGCCCGTCCGGCCCGTTGTCGACATCAAGCAAGATGGCATCATAGCTCGCCCGCGCGCGTCCGATCACCGGCACGACATCCTCGATCAAAAGGTCCACGCGCGGATCATCCAGGCACCCCGCCATCAGCTCGACCATCGGCCCGCGCGCCCATGCAATGATCTCCGGCACCAGTTCGGCCACCGTCACCTGCGCCGACCCATCCAGCACCCCCAGCGCCGCCCGCAACGTAAACCCCATGCCATAGCCACCGATCAGCAGATGCGGGCTTTTCCGCCCCTTCAGCCGCTCTATCGTCATCAGCGCCAGCTGCTTCTCGGAGCCGCTCATCCGGCTGCTCATGAGTTCGTTGCGGTCGAGCACGATCATATGGTCCGCGCCGCGCCGGTAGAGCTTCAGCTCCTGCCCGCCCGGCACCAGCGCCGAGCCCAGATATTCCCGCGGGATCATGATGCCTGTCCTTCCATTTGCCGCGTCGCGCCGCATGGCAGCTTGGCAACATCGGCGCAAATGCTACAGGCACCCGCGATGCGCTATTTTCTCGATACCGAATTTAACGGCTTTGGCGGCGGCCTCATCAGCGTCGCGCTGGTGCCCGAACATGGCGACCAGGAACTCTATATCTCGCTGCCGCTGCCGGAGGTTCTGGAACCCTGGGTTGCGCAGAATGTCGTGCCCTACCTTCGCCTCGTGCCGCCCGGCGTCGATCATGAACTGGATCGGGTGGATGCCGCCGACATGGTCGCCGCCTATCTCGCGGGCGACGATGATCCGCTCATCATCGCCGACTGGCCGGAGGATCTCGCCCATTTCTGCGCGCTGCTGGTGACGGGGCCGGGCAGGATGGCCGGGGTCGATTTCGGCCTGCGCCTCGAACTCATCAACGCCGCCGGTTTCAGCGCCGCCGCCAACAGCCGCGTGCCGCATAATGCGTTGCATGATGCCCGGGCGCTGCGCGACTTTTACCTGATGGACCGGGTCGATTGAGCGCGTCGCCGCCATCGCTACGCCGCCATTTTGCGCTTGCATCGGCCGCCGATGCCCTGGATAGGCGCGACCCACCGGGGCCGGGGAAGGAAGACAGCGCATCATGACCACGCAAAGCAAGCTCATGTCCCTCATGGCGCGCGGCGCCGATTTTCTGGGCTGCGAAACCGCGATCCTGTGCGGCGCGATGAGCTGGGTTTCGGAGCGGCACCTCGTCTCCGCCATCTCCAACGCCGGCGGCTTCGGCGTCATTGCCTGCGGCGCGATGACCCCCGACCTCCTGGACCGGGAAATCGCGGCGACGAAAGCGCTCACCGATCGCCCGTTCGGCGTCAACCTCATCACCATGCACCCGCAACTGTTCGACCTGATCGACATATGCGCGCGGCATGATGTCGGCCATGTCGTGCTCGCTGGCGGCCTCCCGCCCAAGGGCAGCATCGAGGCGATCAAGCAGAAGGGCGCCAAGCTCATCTGCTTCGCGCCTGCGCTGGCACTGGCGAAGAAGCTGGTGCGCTCGGGCGTCGATGCGCTGGTGGTGGAAGGGATGGAGGCGGGCGGCCATATCGGCCCGGTCGCCACCAGCGTTCTGGCGCAGGAAATCCTGCCCGAAATGGCCGATCAGGTGCCGGTGTTCGTCGCTGGCGGCATCGGCCGGGGCGAAGCGATCGCCGCCTATCTGGAAATGGGCGCGGCGGGCGTGCAGCTTGGCACCCGCTTCGCCTGCGCGACCGAAAGCATCGCCCATCCCGCCTTCAAGAAAGCCTTCTTTCGCGCCTCGGCCCGCGACGCTATCGCCAGCGTCCAGATCGACCCGCGTCTGCCGGTGATCCCGGTGCGCGCGCTTAAAAATGCCGGCACCGAAGCCTTCACCGCCAAGCAGCGCGAAGTCGCCACCCTGCTCGACGAGGGCAAGGTGGACATGGCAGAGGCGCAATTGCAGATCGAACATTATTGGGCCGGCGCGCTGCGCCGCGCGGTGATCGACGGCGATGTCGATGGCGGATCGCTGATGGCGGGACAGTCGGTGGGCATGGTGACCCGCGAGGAGCCGGTCGCGGCGATCATCGCGCAGCTGCTGGACGAGGCCGCGCAAGCGCTGGAGCGGCGAGCCGCGTGAAGGCTTGCGGTGAACGGAGCGTTCGGCATATTTCCTCATGTCTCAATGCCCGGCATGACCGGCGCAAAGCTTCATCGGAGAATTTGATGCCCCTTTCGCGCCGCATCCTCGGCCGCCTGTCGCTGGTATCGCTGGCGGTCCTGGCGGCCTGTTCGACCCCGCCGCCACCGCCGCCGCCGCCCACCCCGCCGCCGCCGGTGGTGCCGACCGTGCGCCCCGTCCCGCCGGACAATGCCGCCGAAGGGATGAGCATCCCGGGCAAGGACGAGACGGGCAAATTCCTGACCGCAAACCGCGGCGTCACCTCGAACACCGCCCTGTGGCATGTCCGCATGGCGCTCAACGTCGCCGCGCTCAACTGCGACAAATATGGCAGCACCGCGCGCAACCAGTATAATCAGATTTTGACGGTGCATAAGGACATGTTGGGCGACGCCAACTCTGCGGTGGACCGTAATTACAAGGCCGCCTATGGCAATGCCGCGCTCCAGTCGCGCGAGCGGCTGAACACGATCGTCTATAATTTCTTCGCCCTGCCGCCGGTCATCAAGAATTTCTGCCCGGTCGCGGTGACGGTGGGCGCGAAGGTGCTGGCGATCCCGTCCACCCAGTTGCTGGTGGAAGCGCCCGCGCTGCTGGCCGAACTGGAAAAGCCCTTCCAGGACTTCTATGCCGCCTATGAAGATTATCTGCGCCGGCTGGCGGAATGGCAGTCGCGGTTCGGAGCGACCGTGACTCTCACCTTGTCTCCCACGCCGCTGCCGCCGCCGCCGCGGCCCCCGGCCGAAGTGCCCGCCGGCTGGACCCCCGGTATGCCGACCAGCCTTCCGGTGACGCCGACCACGCCGGTCACGACCCCTTCGGGCACGCCGTCCGGCCCTCCGGCGCCGGCGCGGACCTTGCCCGACAACAGCGCGCCCAAATTGGTGGTTCAGCCGCTGCCCGCCGGCAACGAATAATCAGTCGCGCGCGTCGAAAGTGGCGCGCGCGGCCTCCACCTGCTCCAGATGCCGCTCGGCCCACATCCACACGCCGCAGAAGGCCGCGCTCAAACTCTCGCCCAGCGGGGTCAGCGCATAGTCGACATGGGGCGGCACGACCGGATGGACGGTGCGGCGGACAAGTCCGTCGCGTTCCATCTGCCGCAGCGTCTGGGTCAGCATCTTCTGGCTGATTCCCTCGACGGCGCGGCCGATTTCGGTGAAGCGCATCACGCCCTTCTCCTCCAGTTCCTCCAGCACCAGCAGGGTCCATTTGTCCGCGACCCGTCCAATCAGATCGTTGACGAGTCGCTCTACCCGCGGGTCGGTCGTCTCCTCATCCGGCCCGGCGAGGTAGGTTTCGGCTTCGGCGATCGTATCGGCGGAAAAGCGGGCGGCGGATTTGCTCATGCTTACTGTCCGGTGACTATGGCACTTTGACGTGCCTACTTTCAAAAAGAGAGTGTCGATTTACATGGGATCGCAGAGCATTGAAAGGAGCTTTCCCATGCAGAGTTCAGGCAACACCATCCTCATCACCGGCGGCGGATCGGGCATCGGCGCGGCGCTGGCGCATGAATTTCACGCGGCCGGCAATCAGGTCATCATCGCCGGACGGCGGCAGGCGGCGCTCGACGCCGTCGTCGCCGATCATCCCGGCATGGCGGCGATGACCCTCGACATGACCAGCTCCGCTGCGATCGAAGCGTTCGCCAAGGAGATTGTGGCGCAATTTCCCGCGCTCAATGCCGCGCTGCTCAACGCCGGCATCATGGTGGCGGAGCAGGGTATCGACCTTGCCACGGCCGAAGCGACGATCGCGACCAACCTCTTGGGACCGATCCGGCTCGCCCATGCGCTGCTACCCCATCTGGAAACGCAAGCGAGCGCGGCGCTGCTGACCGTCTCATCGGGCCTTGCTTTCGTGCCGCTGGCGGCGACGCCCACCTACAGCGCGACCAAGGCGGCGATCCACAGCTGGTCGCTCTCGATGCGCGAACAGCTCAAAGGCCGGGTCGAGGTGATCGAGATCGTGCCGCCGGGCGTGCAGACCGACCTGATGCCGGGCCATGCCGACAATCCCGAGATGATGCCGCTCGCCGACTATATCGCCGAAACGATGGCGCTGCTGCGGCAGCAGCCGACCCCTTCGGAAATTCACGTCGAACGCGTCAAATTCCTGAGCGAAGCGACCAGGCGCGGCGATTTCGAGCAGGTCTTCGCCGCGCTCAACCAGCACTGACCGTCGAAGGGGCCTTGGGGGGCAGGGGGAAGAGCCGGGCGAACCGGTCGGCCAGCCGCCTGTCCCCCTCGACATGGAGCGCGTTGGCGACATCCTTGAACGATGCCCCGCCATAAAGGACGGCGGCGAGCGCATTCTGGTCGCCCGACAGGATCAGGTCCGCGCCGCTTGCCTCTCCGCGATCCATCTGGAAGTCGCCCCTGGCGATGACAGCGCGAAATTCCTCCGCGCCGAAGCGGAAGCCGATCGTCGCGCTCATGTCGCCGATGCGGCTGCGGTCGATCATCGTGCGCATCGACAGCACGACCGACGCCTGGCTCATGGGCTTGCCCGGCTGCATCGTCGGCGACCGGCACGCCCAGCGGCCCAGCACCTGAAACAATATCTCCGACTCGCGGCCCCATTCCGTAAGCTCATACACCTGGACCGCGGCCGGAGGAGGCAGGCGGCGGCGCACGAGGATGCTCGCCGCTTCCAGCTCCTCCAGCCTTTGGGTGAGCACATTGGCGCTGATTCCGGGCAGGCCGGCGCGAATGTCGGTGAAGCGCTTCGGTCCCAGCATCAGTTCGCGCATGATCGGCATCGCCCAGCGATCGCCGATGATGTCGAGCGCATGCGCGGTGGCGCAGCCGTCCTGATAGGCGCGTTTGCGTGTTTCGGTCGTCATTGGTTATCTTTTCTAACTTACAAGTTGCATTGGTTAAGCATCGCGCGCACAAAGTTCAAGCGGTGAGTCGCTTGCCACTGGGCAGCCGCCGACCTTCGCCAAGGAGAGAGACGATGGCCTATATGGATGGTTTCGTGATCCCGGTGCCCAAGGGCAACAAGGAGCGCTATCGGGAACTGGCGGCCTTTGCCGCGCCGATCTTCATCGAACATGGCGCGACGCGCGTCGTTGAATGCTGGCAGGACGATGTGAAGCCGGGGAAGGTCAATGACTTCCGCACCGCGGTCCTTGCCGAGGAAGAGGAGGAGGTCGTCTTTTCCTGGATCGAATGGCCGGACAAGGAAACGCGCGATGCGGGCTCCGCAAAGGTGATGGCCGACCCCCGGATGGATCAAGGCCCGGATGAGATGCCCTTTTCCGGCGCGCGGCTGATCTATGGCGGCTTTGCGGTTCTGGTCGATCACAAAGGCTGAAAGGGAAGAGGAACGATGGCTGATCTTAACGGCAAATTCTTCTGGTACGAACTGATGACCAGCGATCCGCAGGGGGCGCTGGCCTTCTACGGCGACGTGCTGGGCTGGACCGCGCAGCCTTTCGGCGGCGAGCGGACCGACGATCCCTATCATGTGGTGTCCGGCAGCGCAGGCCCATTGGGCGGGATCATGGCGATCCCGGCGGAAGCCAAGGATTGCGGCCTGTCGCCTTGGTGGGGCGGCTATATCGGGTCGCCCGATGTGGATGCCGACGCTGCGCGGCTGACCGAGGCGGGCGCCAAGGTGATGCGCTCGCCGGAGGATATTCCTGGCGTCGGGCGCTTTGCCGTCCTGAACGATCCGGGCGGCGCGACCTTCATGCTGCTTAAGGGCAACAGTCCCGACGGCATGGAGCCCGCCCCGCCCATGGCCCAGGGGCATGTCGGCTGGCATGAACTCTATAGCGGCGATTTCGACCGGGACTTGGCCTTCTACACCGGCCAGTTCGGCTGGAGCACGGGAGAGGCCATGGATATGGGGCCGATGGGCACCTATCAACTCGTGTCGCAAACGGGCGGCGCCGACTTCCAGAATATGGACGGCGGCATCATGCCGCGCCCGAACGAAGTGCCGGTGCCGGTCTGGCTCTTCTACTTCGTGGTGGGCGACATCGACGCAGCGGTCGAGAAGGTCAAGGCCGGCGGCGGGCAGGTGCTGAACGGGCCGATGGAAGTGCCGGGCGGCGGCTGGATCATCCAGGCGACCGATCCGCAGGGCGCGATGTTTGCGCTGGTCGGGTCGAGGGGTGCGGCGTGATGGACCGCATCGTTCCATGCTTGTGGTTCGACGGGCAGGCGGAGGAAGCCGCGCGATTCTACGTTTCGGTGTTCGGCGGGTCGGTGGATCATGTCAGCCATTATCCCGAGGAGAATATGACCCCGGCGCCGACGCCGTCCGACCGGGTGCTGCTGGTCGAGTTCACGCTGAACGGGCAAGGCTATCAGGCGTTGAACGGCGGCCCGCACTTCCAGTTCAATGAGGCGGTGTCGCTTTCGGTCGCGTGCGAGGATCAGGCGGAACTGGACCGCTATCATGACGCGCTGACTGCCGATGGCGGTTCGGACGGACCGTGCGGATGGGTGAAGGACAAATATGGCCTGTCCTGGCAATTGGTGACGAGCGGCATCATGGCGAAGTATCGCACCGGCGACGAGGCCGGCATCGCTCGCATGATGAAGGTGATGATGACGATGCGGAAATTGGACACCGTCGCGATGCAGGCGGCTTTCGAGGGAGAGACGGTATGAGCGGCGCGGAGCATGAATTGTCGGTGACGGCCTATGTCGCTGCGCCGCGCGACCTGTGTTGGCGGGTGTGGACGGAGCGCAAGGCGGACTGGTTCTGCCCCAAGCCGTGGCGCGCCGAGGTGATCGCGGAGGATATGCGCGCCGGCGGGCGCAGCGCGGTCCAGATGTTCGGTCCCGATGGCGAGGATACCGGGCCGATGGAGGGCGTGTTCCTGGAGGTCGTGCCCGGCGAACGGGTGGTGACGACCGATGCCTATCGCGTCGGCTGGCTGCCGCAGACGCCGTTCCTCACCGCCATCTGGAGCTTCGCCGACGAAGGGGAGGGCACGCGCTTCACCGCGACCGCGCGGCATTGGGATGCGGAAGCCAAGCAGCGCCATCTGGAGATGGGCTTCCATCCCGGCTGGGACCAGATGATCGCACAGTTCAAGGCGCTGGCGGAAAGCGTTGCTGTCGCCGCCTGATTACGCTTCCTCGGGCGGCTCGCCGGGCCGCGCATCGACCCAGCGGCGGGCGAGGTCATAATCATGGCCGGCGCGCAGGAAGGCGGCGATCGCCTTGTCGCGCTGCTTGGGATCGGGGAGCGTATCGGCATAGGGGCCGATCCGCTTGCGCCGGGCGAAGCGCTCCGCCGCTGCCCAGCGATCCGCCTGCGCGCCGGCCTCCTGCCGCGTTGGCTCGGCGATGCCGGCGGCGCGCAGAGTCTCGTCGATGCGGCGCGCGCCATAGCCGCGCCGGGCAAGCGCCGCGCTCTTCATCGCGGCATAGCCGGCATCGTCAATATAGCCGAGGTCCACGAACCGGTCGGCGAGCGCCTCCGGCGCGGCCGGCCCGTCCCCGGCCCAGCCGCGCTCCCGCAGCTTGCGGTTGAGATAGGCGAGCAGCTTGCCCCGGCTGAGCGCGAAGCGGCTGACATGGCGCAGCGCCAGATCGCGCAAGGCGTCCGCGTCGAGCGGCGGGGGCGGGCGTTTGCCGGGCATCGGCGCACCATGGATCAGCCGCCATCTTTATGCCACAGTCGGGTCCGAATTTTACCTTGCCTTGTCGGATAGAAGTGACGCTGGACTGTAACTATCCGGTGCGCGCGGCCCGCAAAGCTGCTAGCGGCCGCGCTTCAACGATTTATGACATTGGGTGAAACCAATATGACGGGTTCGCAAGAGATGATGGCACCGACGCCGACCTATGACGATCTGCCGCGCCGCTTCTCCGATTTCGGGACGCTGGGCGAAGCGCTCGATTATGCCGCGCGGGGGAAGCGGGGCCTGAATTTCCATGACGCGCGCGGCAATCTGGCGCGCGTCTATCCGTTTGCCGAGCTGCGCGAGGACGCCATCGCCTGCGCGCATCGGCTGATCGCGCATGGCGTCAAGCCGCAGGACCGGGTGGCGCTGGTGGCGGAAACGGGCGTGGACTTCGCCCAGCTTTTCTTCGGCATTGTCTATGCCGGCGCCTGGCCGGTGCCGCTGC
This sequence comes from Sphingobium sp., assembly GCF_036170395.1. GTDB lineage: Bacteria > Pseudomonadota > Alphaproteobacteria > Sphingomonadales > Sphingomonadaceae > Sphingobium. The sequence goes on along the minus strand of NZ_JAVHPD010000062.1, from coordinate 7,741 downwards.
CGCTGCCCACCAGCTTCGGCGGCAAGGAAAGCTATATCGACCAGCTCAACGTCCAGCTGACAAGCTGCGACCCGATGCTGTTCCTGTTCCCGAAGGAACTGGAAGAGATGGCGGGCGAGGCCGGGCGGCAGAAGTCGGTCGACAGCATCGCCTTCGAGGATTTTGTCGCCCGCGAAGCCGAGCCTCGCGATCTGCCGCAGGCGCAGCCGCAGGACATCGCCTATCTGCAATATTCGAGCGGCTCCACCCGTTTCCCCCATGGCGTCGCTGTCACCCATCATGCGCTGCTGAGCAACCTGTCGGCGCACAGCCATGGCATGGAAGTGGTGGAGAGCGACCGCTGCATCAGTTGGCTGCCCTGGTATCATGACATGGGGCTGGTGGGCTGCTTCCTGTCGCCGGTCGCCAATCAGGTGTCGGCGGATTATATGAAGACCGAGGATTTCGCGCGCCGCCCGCTCGCCTGGCTCGATCTTATCAGCCGCAATGAAGGCACCTCGATCAGCTATTCGCCGACCTTCGGCTACGACATTTGCGCGCGGCGCATGTCGAGCCAGACCAAGGCGCAGGATCGGTTCGACCTGTCGCGCTGGCGACTGGCGGGCAATGGCGCGGACATGATCCGCCCCGACGTGATGCAGAGCTTCGTCGACGCCTTCGCTGACGCGGGCTTTTCGCCCAAGGCGTTCCTGCCAAGCTATGGCCTGGCCGAAGCGACGCTGGCCGTCACCATCATGCCGCCAGGGGAGGGCATCATCGTCGAGCTGGTCGAGGAAACCGACCTGTCGGGCGGCGACGCGCCCGAAGGGCGGCCGCAGCGCTATCGGTCGATCGTCAATTGCGGCAAGCCGGCCAAGGACATGGTCGTGGAAATCCGCGACGAGGATGGCGGGCTGATGGCCGAGCGTCAGATCGGCAAGGTGTGGACTACCGGGCCATCCCTGATGGTCGGCTATTTCCGCGACGAGGTGGCGACGAAGGCGTGCATGGCCGACGGTTGGCTGGACACCGGCGATATGGGCTATCTGTCCGACGGCTATCTCTACATCGTCGGCCGCGCCAAGGACATGATTATCATCAACGGCAAGAATCACTGGCCGCAGGATATCGAATGGGCAGTGGAGCAGCTTCCCGGCTTCAAGCAGGGCGACATCGCCGCCTTCGCCATCACGACGCCGGGCGGCGAGGAAGCGCCCGCCGTGCTGGTCCATTGCCGCACGTCCGACAATGAAGAACGCTCCCGGTTGCGCGACCAGATCCGCGAGCGGGTGCGGGCGATCACCGGCATGAACTGCGTTGTCGAACTGGTGCCGCCGCGCACGCTGCCGCGCACCAGCTCGGGCAAACTCAGCCGGTCCAAGGCCCGCAACCTCTATCTGACCGGGGAAATCCGGCCCTACGACATCGCTGCCTGACGCGCCGGCGCCATGCTTAGCGGGCGGGTTACCGATTGCTAACCCGCGCCTGCTAAGGCCGGCATGTGGTCGACAATGAAACGATAAGCGCCCGCAAAGGGCAGAATGGGCGCGCGTCGCTGCGGGCGATGATGGGGCTCATTGGCCTCGCCGGACGATCCGACCTGCGGGTGGCGGAGGCGCAGCTTCGGTCCGCCGACGCCATCGCGCCGCTGCGGCACGGCATGAGCATCTGCGGGGTGCTGTTCCTGTGGCAGGTTTTCACCCATTGCTGTTCCCCCTTGCTGCTGAGCGGTCTCACCGCCGGGCTGGTAGGCGCGGCCGTGGCGGGGCTGCTTCTGGACCGGGGCCGTCGCGCCAGCGGCGGCGGGGTGACGGCGGCCGATCTGCGCCGCCATGCGCTGGGCGCTCTGCTGAGCGGGCTGGCTTGGGCCGCCTGCATGATGCTGGTCGGCTGGTCGGGCGAGACAGAGGAGCTGGTCGCGCTCTGGACCCTCATCAGCTGCGTCATGGTGTGCGGCGCGATCAGCTATGCGCCGGTGCCGCTGTCCGCCGCCGCCTTCCTGCTGCCCTGCATCGTCGGCCTGTTCGGCATGTTCGACGGCAGCGGCGAAGCGCCGTCGCGCGCGCTGTCGATCAGCTATGCCCTGGCGCTGCTGGCCGGGTGCATCATCTATGCCCGCACCTTCGCCCGCCAGCACAGCACGACTGCGCAGCTGGTGGAAAAGAGCGAGGTGGTGAGCCTGCTGCTGCGCGAATATGAGGTGGGGGGATCGGACTGGCTGTGGGAGACCGACGTGCTGCGGCGGATCAGCGGCGTGTCGGCGCGCTTCGCCGAGACGCTGGGCCTGCCGCCGGGTCAGGTGGAGGGCGCGCCCCTAGTGCAGCTGCTCGCCGGGAGCGGGTGGGACAAGGGGCGGTTCGCGGCGGGGCTTCACACCCTCGCCGATTATCTCAAGCGGCGGGAGAGCTTCAGCGCGCTGGTGCTGCCGGTCGAGGTGAAGGGCCAGTGGCGCTGGTGGGAATTGTCCGCCTCGCCCCGCTATGATGAGACAGGCGCGTTCCTGGGCTTTCGCGGGGTCGGTTCCGATGTGACGGCACAGCGCGAGTCGGCCGACAAGATCGCGCAGCTCGCCCGCTTCGATCCGCTGACGGGCCTCCCTAACCGCAGCCATCTGCGCGAGGCGCTGGATAAGGCGCTGGAGGGGGCCAAGCAGCGCATGCCTGGCTGCGCCTTCCTGATGATCGACCTCGACCGGTTCAAAGCGATCAACGACACGCTGGGACACCAGACCGGCGACCGGCTGCTGAGCCAGGTGGCGCGGCGCTTGCTGGACCTGTGCGAAAATGGCGATTTCTGCGGGCGGATCGGCGGGGACGAGTTCGCGGTGGTGATGCCCCATGTCGAAAATGAGGCGGCGGTGGCGCGGCTGGCGTCGGCGATCATCGTTGCCTTGTCGGCCCCTTATCAGGTCGATCAGCATATGCTGCATATCGGCGCGTCGGTCGGATCGGCGATGTCGCCGATGGACGGGCGCGACGCCGAGGCGCTGACCCGCAGCGCCGACCTGGCGCTCTACCGCGCCAAGGGCGACGGCGGCGGGCAGCATTGCGCCTATGAGCCGCAGCTCCATGCCCAGGCCGAGGAAAGGCGGCAGCTGGAGATGGCGCTGCGCGAGGCGCTGGAGAAGGAGCAGCTGCATGTCGTTTATCAGCCGGTGGTCGATGCCGGGCGCGAGGTGGTGGTCGGGTTCGAGGCGCTGGTGCGCTGGACTCACCCGGAGCTGGGGCCGATCTCGCCCGCCAAGTTCGTGCCGGTGGCGGAAGAGGCGCGGCTGATCGGCCCGATCGGCGAATGGGTGCTGCGCACCGCCTGCATGGAAGCGGTGAACTGGCCCGAGGATGTGCGGGTCGCGGTCAATGTGTCGGCCGAGCAGCTGGCGCATCCAAGCTTCGTCGCGGCGGTCGTTTCGGCGCTGGCCAGCAGCGGGCTGGAGGCGCGGCGGCTGGAGCTGGAGGTCACCGAAAGCCTGTTCATGAACGACGATACCGGGGCGCTCAAGCTGCTCGACCAGTTGATTGGCCTCGGGGTGCAACTGTCGCTCGACGATTTCGGGACGGGCTACAGTTCGCTCGGCTATCTCAGCCGGACCCGGTTCAACACGATCAAGATCGACCGCAGCTTCGTGGTCGGGGCGTCGAAGAATACCGCCGAGAGCCTGGCGATCATCCGGGCGGTGGTGACGCTGGCCGAGAGCCTGGGGATGGTGACGACCGCCGAGGGCGTGGAGACGCAGGCGGAGCTGGACATGGTCCGGCGGCTGGGCTGCAACAAGGTGCAGGGCTATTATTTCGGGCGGCCGATGCTGGCGAAGGACGCGGCGCGGCTGTTCCCGCCGCCGTTGCAGCGGGCGGTGGGGTGAACAAAAGTGCGTTGATCCGGGGATCTGACGAACGGATTGCGTTCCCCGGCGCAGGCCGGGGTCCAGTCGAGAGCGTGGAACTGGGCCCCGGCCTTCGCCGGGGAACAACAGGCTAAAAGGTTCAAACGATGCCGATCGGCATCAAGGCTTAGCCGGCGCTGAGCTGCCGTTCGACCATGGTCCAGAGCGACGCGAACGCCTGCGCCGGGGGCGAGGCGGGGGCGAAGGCGCCGAGCGGCTTGCGGCGGACGGTCATCTGCTCGATCCCGCTCGCCATCGGGATGACGCCCCAGCCGGGCTGAGCCTCCATCGCCTTGCGGTGGAGGCTGCGGCGGCGATCGACCATCGAATAGACCGGCAGGATCGGCGCATGGGCGCCGCCGCGCTGAACGAGATAGCGGGCGACTTCTCCCATGGCGCGCTGCGACAAAGGCGAGGGGATGACCGGGATGACGATGAGGTCGGCGGCGCGCAGCACCTGCTCGCTGGTTTCAGTGAGGCCCGGCGGGCAATCGAGGATGATGCGGTCATAATCCTTGCCCAGGCTCTCGATCAGCTTGGCGAGCCGCTTCTTCTTGTCCAGTTCGCGGAACAGATGGTCGAGGCCGCGCAGCGAGGTGTCGGCGGCGATGAGGTCCAGCCCCGGCACGGTCGAGGGCTGAATCAGCTTCCTGACCTCGACATCCTTGCTGAAGATCGCCTGGGCGGCGTCGCGGCTGGTCTGGTCGGTGGAGAGCAGCCAGCTCGACGCCGCCTGCGGGTCGAGATCCCAGAGGAGAGTGCGCCGCTTCGATATGGTCGCCGACGTCCAGGCGAGGTTGACCGAGAAGGTGGTTTTGCCCACGCCGCCCTTGAGGCTGTAGACGGCGATGGTCGCCAATGCCGGTTCCTTTGCCATGGCCGCAGGCTATGCAATCCCGCGCCTAAAGCAAGGCTGAAATCATGGCCTTGTTACGGGATCGTGACAGGATGGCGAGGGCTTAAGAGAACAGCGAGTGGGACAGCTGATTCGCACTTTCGATGCCGTTTTGTTTCGGTATCGAAATGAAATCAGAGTATCTCGCGCACCACATCCTGCGGGCGGCAGAAGCGGACGCCCTTGTCGGTTTCGACGAAGGGGCGGTTCACATAAGCGGGGTTGGCGACCATGGCGTCGAGGATCGCGTCCGCGTCAAGATCGGGCAGGCCCTTTTCCTCGGCATCGGTACCCATCCTGCGGATCGCCTGCGCTGGCGTGAGGCCCGCGTCGGCGATGAGCTGGGCGAGCTTGTCGCGGCTGTAGGGGGTCTTCAGATATTCGATCATCTCGACCTCCACGCCCGGCGTCTCCTCAAGGATCGCGAGCGTCTTGCGCGAGGTGCCGCAGGCGGGATTATGCCAGATGGTGGCTTTCATGGGTCGGGCTTTCCAGTGGGTGGGAGGGGGCAGCGAGCAGCCAGCCGGCGACATGATGGCCGAGCGCCCCGCCCGCGATCTGGGCGGCGACGAAGGGCAGGACATCGACCGGGCGGATACCGGCGAAACTGTCGGTGAAGGCGCGGGCGAGCGTGACAGCCGGGTTGGCGAAGCTGGTCGAAGCGGTGAACCAGTAAGCGGCGACGATCCAGGCGGCGACCAGAGCGGGGATGGCGGCGGGGCGGAAGGCCGATCCCAGGCGAATGGTGAGGAGCAGGCCGAAGGTGGCGACGGCTTCGGCGAGCCACTGGTCGGGGCCGGTGCGGACCTTCGTGCCGAGGGCGAGCAGCGGCAGGCCGAACATCGCATGGGCGAGAATCGTGCCGGCGAGGCCGCCGGCGACCTGCGCAGCCATGCGATGCGGCCATTCGCGGCGCGACGCGGCGAGGGCGCTGACGACCGGGTTGAAATGCGCGCCGCTGATCGGCGCGAACAGAGTGATGAGGAGGTAGAGCGCCGCCCCGGTGGCGAGCGTGTTGGCGAGCAGGGCGACGGCCACATTGCCGCCCGAAAGCCGCTCCGCCATGATGCCCGAGCCGATGACGGTGGCGACGAGCAGCGCGGTGCCGAGCGCTTCGGCGGCGCAGACGCGCTTCATGGCCGGCCTCCGCACAGGTCCGGGCGGCCGCCGCAGCATTGGTCGGTCAGGAAAGCGATGAGCGCGCTGACGGTCGGCGGAGCGACGCTGTAGAGCAGCCGGCGCTGGTCGCGGCGATGGCGGATGAGGCCGGGCCGCTCCAGCGCGGCGAGATGGTGCGACAGGGTGGACGGCGCGACTGCGAGCTTTTCTGCGATGTCGCCGGCCGCAAGACCCGCGTCGGGCGCGGTGGCGAGCAGGCGGAACAGCGCCAGCCGCGTGGGGTGAGCGAGGGCGCCCAGGGCGTCGATGGCGGCGGACGATTCCATATTTCGATATTAGTCGAAATATGGAAGGGTGCAAGAGGTGCAAGAGGTGCGAGGCGGATGGGGCGGGACTGAATCCCGGCCTCCGCCGGGGAACAGGAAACTCTTGATTTCTGTCAACGCACTCTGGGGTCAGCCCTCCTGCCGCGCCAACCACTCCTCCAGCCATTTGATGGTGTAGTTGCCGTCGAGGAAGTCGGGGTCGGTGAGCAGCGCCTGGTGGAGAGGGATGGTGGTCTTCATCCCCTCAATCACATATTCCTCCAGCGCGCGCTTCAGGCGCATGATCGCGCCTTCGCGGGTGCGGCCGTAGACGATCAGCTTGCCGATCATGGAGTCGTAATAAGGCGGCACCTTGTAGCCCTGATAGAGGCCGCTATCGACGCGGACGTGCATGCCGCCGGGGACATGATAGCTGGTGACGGTGCCCGGCGAAGGCGCGAAGCTCTTGGGGTCTTCGGCGTTGATGCGGCATTCGATCGCGTGGCCGGTGAAGCGCAGATCCTCCTGCGCGACCGAGAGCGGGCGGCCTTCGGCGACGCGGATCTGTTCGCGCACGAGGTCAAGACCTGTGATCATCTCCGTCACCGGATGTTCGACCTGGAGCCGGGTGTTCATCTCGATGAAGTAGAATTCGCCATTTTCCCAGAGGAATTCGATCGTGCCCGCGCCGCGATAGCCCATGTCGGCCATCGCCTTCGCGCAAACGCTGCCGATCCGCTCACGCTCGGCGGCGGAGAGGACGGGGGAGGGGGCTTCCTCCAGCACCTTCTGGTGGCGGCGCTGGAGCGAGCAGTCGCGTTCCCCTAAGTGAATGGCGTTGCCGTTGCCGTCGCCGAACACCTGGATTTCGATATGGCGCGGGTTGCCGAGATATTTTTCGATATAGACGGTGGCGTCGCCGAAGGCGGCCTTCGCCTCGCTGCCCGCCTGCTGCATCAGCGTTTCGAGCGTGTCGGGCGAATTGCACACCTTCATGCCCCGGCCGCCGCCGCCCGAGGCGGCCTTGATGATGACGGGATAGCCGGCCTTTTCCGCGATCGCCTTGGCTTCCTCAAGGTCGCTGACCGCGCCGTCGGAGCCGGGGACGAGCGGCAGGCCCAATGCGCCGGCGGTGCGCTTCGCCTCGATCTTGTCGCCCATGGTGCGGATATGTTCGGGCTTGGGGCCGACGAAGGCGATGCCGTGCGCTTCCACGATCTCGGCGAACTTGGCGTTTTCGGACAGGAAACCGTAGCCGGGGTGGATGGCGTCCGCCCCGCTGATCTCCGCCGCCGAAATGATGGCGGCGATGTTGAGATAGCTGTCGCGCGCGGCCGGCGGCCCGATGCAGATCGCTTCGTCGGCGAGGCGGACGTGCATGGCGTCGGCGTCGGCGGTGGAGTGGACCGCCACCGTCTTGATGCCCATTTCATGGCAGGCGCGGTGGATGCGGAGCGCGATCTCGCCGCGATTGGCGATCAGCAGCTTTTCGATGGCCATGAGCGTGCCGGCCTTATTCGATGACGATCAGCGGCTGGTCATATTCGACCGGCTGGCCGTTAT
>NZ_JAVHPD010000061.1:0-52838 GCF_036170395.1 Sphingobium sp. | reverse complement strand
AGGCGGTGGAGAGATGATCCTCCCAATCCTTCTCGGTCGGCTTCTCGCCCGGCAGGACCGAGAGCTTGCCGTCGAGGAAATCGCGGAAACTGAGCCCCGCAGCGTCGATATATTTGCCGTCGCGGTAAACGAAATACATCGGCACATCGAGCGCATAGTCGGCATAGCGCTCATAACCAAAGCCGTCCTCGAACACGAAGGGCAACATGCCGGTGCGGTGCGGGTCGGTGTCCGACCAGATATGGCTGCGATAGGAGAGGAAACCGTTGGGCTTGCCGTCGGTGAAAGGCGAGTTGGCGAACAGCGCGGTGGCGAGTGGCTGGAGCGCGAGGCTGACGCGAAACTTCTGCGCCATGTCCGCCTCGCTGCCATAATCGAGGTTGGTCTGGATGGTGCAGGTGCGCAGCATCATGTCGAGACCCATCGAGCCGACGCGCGGCATGTGGCGCAGCATGATCTCGTAGCGGCCCTTGGGCATGATCGGCAGGTTTTCGCGGCTCTTGTCCGGCCACATGCCAAGACCGAGAAAGCCCAGGCCCAGCATGTCGCCGACATATTTGACCTGCTCCAGATGGCGGCCGGTCTCCGCGCAGGTCTGGTGCAGATTTTCGAGCGGCGCGCCGGAGAGTTCGAGCTGCCCGGCGGGCTCCAGGCTGATCGTGCCGTCGGCGCCGGACAGGGCGATGATATTCTCGCCCTCGAACACCGGCTGCCAGCCATAGCGGGTGAGACCGATCAGCAGCGTATGGATGCCGCCCTTCTCCTCATAGGAGGGGGCGTGATGATCCGAGCGGGCATAGACGAACTTCTCATGCTCGGTGCCGATGCGCCAGCGGTCCTTGGGCTTTTCACCCTTGGCGAAAGCCGCGATCAGCTGCTCGCGGCTTTCGATGACGGGATCATTGCCCCCTGAGTCGGTTCTGGTGCTCATGCCCCGCCCTTAATCCTTCCCCCCGGCGCGTCAAACCAGAGCGCGCGGGCGACAGATAAGTTGCGCTACGCTCAAGCGCAACAACATAGCGGAATGAAACTATTTTGAGGGGTCAGCGCCAGTCGCCGTTGATCACCATCCAGGCCGAGGTGGCGGCAATGGCCGCCGTTTCGGCGCGCAGGATGCGCGGGCCGAGCGAGACCTGGACGGCTTGCGGGACGGCGCGGATCGCGTCGCGCTCGGTGGGGTCGAAGCCGCCCTCCGGCCCGACGAGGAAAGCGGCGGGGCCGGTATGCGCGCGCAGCGCCTCCTCTAGCGGCGCGCCGCCGGTCTCGTCGGCGAAGAAAAGGTGGCGGCCGCTGGGCCAGTCCCGCAACAGCACGTCGAGCTTCACCATCTCGCCCAGCTCAGGCAGCGCAGTGCGGCCGCATTGCTCCGCGGCCTCGACCAGATGGGCGTGGAGCCGATCGAAATTGAGCTTGTCCACCACCGCGCGCCGGGTGAGCACGGGTTGAAGCCGCGCGACGCCCAGTTCGCATGCCTTTTCCGCGATCAGGTCGATGCGGCCCTTCTTGATCGGCGCGCAGCAGAGCCAGAAGTCGGGCACGACCTCCGGCGGCTTGGTCTGCGCCACACATTCCAGCACAAGATCGCGCTTGCGGATATCGCGGGCGCGCGCCGCCCATTCACCCGATCGACCGTCGAAGAGCAGGACGATGTCGTCCGCTTTCACCCGCATGACGCTGATGAGATAGTGGGCCGGGTTGCCGTCCACCGGCACTACGACCCCTTGCCCCAACTGCGTTTCGACATGCAGGCGCGGCGCGCTTTGCGGCGGCCAGGCGGGGGTGGCGGTCATTTCGTCTCTTTCGTCCGACTGAACTTGCCCGTAGGCGGCTCTAGTCTTTAGAGGAACAGGGAGCTTCGACAAGCTCAGCGGCTTTTGGAGGAAACGGCAGCCGCGACAAGCGCGACGGTCTTTTTGAGGAATGGCAGCCGCGACAAGCGGCTTTGGCGGAGTGAAGCGTTGAGCCAAACCATCGTCCCGGACAGCGAGGCGCGCGGGCTGCTGGCGCGGTTGCCGGAAACGCCGCGCATCCTGGCGCAGCTCGCCCGGCTGGACCGGCCGATCGGCTGGTGGCTGCTGTTCTGGCCGGGCGCCTGGGCGGTGGCGCTGGCCGGCGGCGGCTTCGCGCGCTGGCCGCTGATCGCGTGGCTGCTGCTCGGCAGCATCGCCATGCGGGGCGCGGGGTGCGTGTTCAACGACATCGTCGACCGCGACATCGACCGGAAGGTCGCGCGCACCGCCGTCCGCCCGCTCGCCAGCGGCGCGATCGGGGTGAAGGCGGCCTGGGCGTGGCTGCTGGGGCTGTGCCTCATCGGCCTGTTGGTGCTGGTGCAACTGAACCTCTATGCGCGGATGGTATCGCTCGGCAGCCTGGCGCTGGTCGCTGCCTATCCTTTCATGAAGCGGATCACCGGATGGCCGCAAATCTGGCTCGGTCTTGTCTTTTCCTGGGCGGCGCTCGTGGGATGGAGCGAGGTCAAAGGCGTGCTCACCATGCCAGGGCTGACGCTCTATGCCGGCTGCATCTTCTGGGTCGTGGGCTATGACACTATCTATGCGTTGCAGGACCGGGAGGACGATGCGCTGATCGGCATCGGCTCCAGCGCTCTGTCGATGGGCCGGCATGTGCGCACAGGGGTGGCGATCTGCTACACGCTGGCGCTCATACTATGGTCAGGTGCGATCTGGCAGGTCCGGCCGCAGGGGCTGGCGCTAGTCGCGCTTCTGCCGATGGCGGCGCATCTGGGCTGGCAGGTCATGACTTTGAAGGAGGACGGCATCGATCCGCTCGTGAAATTCCGGTCCAATCGCTTTGCGGGCCTGCTGATGTTTCTCGCCTGCCTGACCGTGGGGAGCGCCGCATGACCCCGCCCCACCCTGGCGAAGATTGCTGGCGCATCGAGCGGGCGGAGAAGGCCAGCGTCATCATCGACGCCGACGCCTATTTCCGCCACGCCCGCGCCGCGATGATGAAGGCGAAGCATCGCATCATGCTGATCGGCTGGGATTTCGACGCCGCGATCAGCCTGATCCGCGAGGATGAAGCACAGGACGATGCGCCTGTGGTGATCGGCGAATTCATCACCTGGCTGGTCGAGCGGACGCCGGAGCTGGAGATTTTCCTGCTGCGCTGGGACGTGGGCGCGATGAAATCCATGGTGCGGCCCACCAACCTCTTCACGACATTGAAGTGGATGGCGCATCCGCGCGTCACGGTGAAGCTGGACAGCCATCATCCGCCGGCCGCCTCCCACCATCAGAAGATCGTGGTGATCGACGACTGTTTCGCCTTTTGCGGCGGGATCGACATGACCGGCGACCGCTGGGACACGCGCCACCACCGCGACGAAGACCCCGGCCGCCATCATCCCGACGGGTCGCCCTACGGCCCATGGCACGACGCGACGACAGCGTTGAAAGGACCGGTCGCGGCGGCGCTGGGCGACCATGCGCGGATGCGCTGGGCGGGCGCCGGCGGCGATCCGCTGGAACCGATCGGGGGCGTGCTCGATTGCTGGCCCGACGCGCTGCCGGTGATGTTCGAGAATGTCGATGTCGCTATCGCCCGCACCGCACCGAAAATGGACGATCAGGAGGAACTGACCGAGATCGAGGCGCTGTATCTCAAGCAGATCGCGGCGGCAAAGCGGCACATCTATGCCGAGAGCCAATATTTCGCCTCCCGCCGGATCGCCGAGGCTATCGCGGCCCGGATCGCCGAACCGGACGGGCCGGATATCGTCATCGTCAATCCCGAACAGGCTGACGGCTGGCTGGAGCAGCAGGCGATGGACACGGCGCGCGCGCGCCTGTTCGAGACGCTCAAGAGCCGCGACGTCGACGGCCGTTTCCGCATCTATCACCCCTTCACCCAGCGCGGCGCGCCGATCTATGTCCACGCGAAGATATTGATCGTGGACGACCGGCTGATCCGCGTCGGCTCCTCCAACATGAACAATCGGTCGATGCGGCTCGATACCGAATGCGACGTCTGCATCGACACCGCGCTGCCGGCCAATGACGGACAGCAGCCGACGATCCTGCGCATCCGCGACGACCTTATCGCCGAACATCTGGACCTGCCGCGCGAGCGGGTAAGCGCCGTGATCGCGCAGCGCGGGCTGATCGCGGGAATCGAGGAACTGCGGCAGAAGCCGGGGCGCACGCTGCGCCCCTATGTAACGCCCGACCTGAACGAGGTGCAGGCGTGGCTGGCCGACCATGAGGTGCTGGACCCGGAAGGCCCAGACGAGATGTTCGAGCCGGTGAGCGAACGCGGGCTGTTCCGGCGGATGCGGGGCTGGTTCGGGCGCAGCTAAAGCGCGGCGAGAGCATCGGCAATGCGGCCGACGGCGAAGTCGAACCCGTCGGTCTGCTGCGCAAAGCCGAGCCGCATGTGCGCGGGATGGCCGAAACAGTCGCCCGGCGCGAGCAGCACGCCCGCGCTGGCAAGCGTCTGGCAGAAGGATCGGCTGTCCCGCCCGTCGGCGAGCCAGGGGAAAGCGGTGGTGCCGCCCTGCGGTCGGACCCAGGCGAGCTTGCCCCGCGATCCTGCCATCAGCTCGTCCAGCAGAGCGATGTTGACGCCGGCCACCGCTTCGAGCCGATCGAGGATCGCCGAGGCGTGAGTGAGCGCGTGGGCCGCAAGACGCTCCAGCAACGGCGATGCGCTGATGGTGAAATAGCTGCGCGCATCGATGATGCGGGCGCGGCGCTCCGCATCGGCGTCGATCAGCCAGCCGGTGCGCAGCCCCGGCAGCGACAGCGCTTTCGACAGGTCGCTGGTGACGATGACGTTGGGGATGCCGGCCGCTGAGGGCTGCGGCGCGCCGAAGTAGAGTGGATGATAGACCTCGTCCACCAGCAGAGGCACGCCACGCGCCGCCAGCGCAGCGGCGAGCGTTTCGATCTCGCCGCGCGGCATGACCGAACCTGTGGGATTGTGTGGCGTGTTGAGGATGACGAGGCGGGTGCCGGCATCGACCTCAGCCAAAATGGCCTCGACCCGCTGGGTGAAACCGTCGGCGCGCTCCAGCCGGTAGGCGCGAGTGGCAAGACCCCATGCCTGCGCCACCGCTTCATAGGCCGGATAGCCCGGATCGGGCACGACGATGTTGGCGGCCGGCTCGGCGGCGAGGCAGAAGAGGATGGAAAGCGCTTCGGACGCGCCGGTAGTGGCGACGACATGGTCGGGATCGGCGCCATGGAAGGCTGCGATCGCCCGACGAAGCGGCGCGCTCCCCTGCGGCGGCGCGTAGCTCAAGACCGTGTCGGTCAGATCGAGCGGCGCGTCGCCCAGCGCTGCGATCTCCCCCACGCTCCAGCGCGGACCGGTGCTCGACGCGAGATTATAGGCGATCGGCGGCGTGGCGAAATCATGAGCGGAGAGCCAGTGATCGAGCGCGAAGGGAGGTAGGTTGACCATGGCCGCTATCCTCCCCAGCGCGCCGGCGGGAGGCAAGGGCCAGTGCGGCGCGGCTGGCGCTTAGAGTCCGAGGACTTTCCGCAGTTCGGCGTTGATGCGGCTCTGCCAACCAGGCCCGGTGGCGCGAAAGGCATCGAGCACCGCCCGGTCAAGGCGCAGCGTCACCTGCTGCTTGGGATCGGGGGAGGGAGGACGGCCGGGGCGAGTAAGCGTGCCGGAAGCCGGACGAACGACCTGATCGTCCATCCGAATTTCCGCATGCCGGAAAAAGGACGCATCCAGTTCAGGCGCGTCGTCCGGATCAATCCAGGGCTGCTTCGTAGAAATGTCTTTCCCGGTCATTGGCATATCTCATTGAGATGATGCGGCGCGTTTCATCACGGGGCGTCCACACCAATATCACCGCACGGTCTTCGAGATAACCATAGGTGATGTAACGGTCCTCACCATAATCATCGCGATCATCGAGCGCGGTGAGGGTCCGCCCGGCGAAAATTTTCGCGGCATCGGCGAAATCCAGATCTCTTTCCTCCAGAGTCTTTCGCCGCTTCGCCGGATCGAAGCTTAATTCCATCTCCCGCTCCCAACAATTTGGATTGATAACTCAGCGGCGGGAATGGAAAGGCCGTAGCTTCTATGCCACTGCAGTGACCGATCGTCAATATCCGTAACTACAACAATTACTCCGCCGCCAGCAATGCCTCGGCGCTTTCCAGGTTGACCGACACCAGCCTGCTCACCCCCTGTTCGACCATGGTGACGCCGAACAGGCGGTGCATCCGCGCCATGCTGACGGCATTGTGGGTGACGATGAGATAGCGGGTGGCGGTCTGCGCCACCATCGCGTCGAGCAGGTCGCAGAAGCGCTCGACATTGGCGTCGTCGAGCGGCGCGTCGACCTCGTCCAGCACGCAGATCGGCGCGGGGTTGGTGAGGAACAGGCCGAAGATGAGCGCGACGGCGGTCAGCGCCTGCTCCCCGCCGGACAGGAGGGTCAGCGCCGCCAGCTTCTTGCCCGGAGGCTGGGCCATGATTTCGAGGCCCGCCTCCAGCGGATCGTCGCTGTCGATCAGCTCCAGATGCGCCTGCCCGCCGTTGAAGAGGGTCGTGAAGAGGCGGCGGAAATGGCCGTCCACCGCCTCGAACGCGGCGAGCAGGCGCTGGCGACCCTCGCGGTTGAGGCTGCCGACCGATCCGCGAAGCTGATTGATCGCGGTCGTGAGTTCGGCGCTTTCGGCGCGGCTGGTCGCCTGGGTGGCTTCCAGTTCCCCCAGTTCCTGCGCGGCGACGAGGTTGACCGGGCCGATCCGCTCGCGCTCGGCATGGAGCCGGTCATGCTCGGCCAGTTCGGTCTGCGCCAGGCGAATGTCCGCGCTGGTGAAGCCCAACCGTTCGGGGAGGACGGGCGGCGGGCATTGGAAGCGCTCGCCCGACAGCCGGTTGGTCTCGATCCGGCGTTCGTCCGCGGCTTCGGCGCGCGCCAATGCGGTGGCGCGAGCTTCGCGCGCGCCGGCCAGCGTCTCGCCCGCCTGCGCCGCTTGCTGCTCGGCGGCGCGCAGGGCAACGTCAGCCTGTTGTTCGGCGCGGCGGGCTTCCTCGGCGGCGTGCGTCAGCGATGCGCCCTGGTCCGCCAGCGCGGCGATGTCCGTCGCAAGAGCATCCGGCCGGTGCTCGATCACGCCGCGCTCGGCCCCGATCTCTTCGGCGCGCGCCACCATGGCGGCGATGCGCCGCGCCGCCTCGCCGGCCCGCGCCCGCCATCCCTTGACCTCCGCCTCAGCCGCGGCCTGCCGTTCGCGGTCGCTGGCGAGAGCCCGGTCGGCGAGAGCCTGATCGGCCTGCAACTGGCTGACGGCAGCGCGCGCCTTCTCGCTCGCTTGCGCGAGCGCAGCCACCAGCGCGCGCGTTTCTGCGCCGTCAGGCATATCAGCGCGCGCGCTCTGCGCCGCCTCATGCTCTGCCTGCGCCGCTGCATCATCCTGCCGTGCTTCGCTCAGCCGCTCCTCGATCCCCTCGCGCCGCCCTGCGAGCCGTTCCAGCGCCGTCGTCGTCTCGTCGGCCGCGCGGAGGGCTGTGCGCAGCCGCTGGTCCGCCTGCGTCAGCGCAGCGCGGTGGGTGGCAAGCGCCTGAGCGGCGGCTTGCTCCTGTGCTCGCGCCCGATCCTGCGCGGCGGCGGCCTCCGCCACGGCCTGCTCGGCGGCGGGCCGCGCGGCCGCCAGCGCATCGAGCCGGTTGAGCCGGATCAGCCGCTCTGCCGCCGCCGCCCCGCCCTCGGCCGCGACATAGCCGTCCCAGCGACGCAGCTGGCCGCCGAGGGTGACGAGCCTTTGCCCCACTGCCAGCGATTGACCGATATCGCTCTCGACCACAGCCACCTGAGCCAGGCGGCGCGCCAGTTCCGGCGGCGCGGCGACATGGTCGGCGAGGGCGGATGCGCCGTCTGGCAGCGCCGGATCGCCCGGAAGCGGCTCCGCGCCGCCCCAGCGTCGCTTGCCCTCCGCGCCGACCGGCGCTTCCAGATCGTCGCCCAGCGCGGCGGCAAGCGCCCGCTCATAGCCGGGTGCGGCCTTCAGCCGGTCGAGCGCACACCCTCGGCCGGCGCCGCCGCTCTCCACCGCGCGGCGCAATGCCGACGCTTCGCTGTCGAGCGCCGCCAGCCCCGCGCGCGCCGAGGCGAGCGCCGCCTCGCCCGCCGCGCGTGCCTCCGCTGCCGCCTGGCGCTGCGAATCGGCAGTGCCGATCGCTGTCTCGGCCGCATCGCGGTCCGCGCTGGCCTGCTGCTGATCGGTCAGCGCTGCGTCGCGCTTCGCCGCCAGCGGGGCGGGATCGGGCAGAGCCGCCGCTTCCGCCTCCAGCCGTCCCCGTTCCCGCGCCGCCCGATCGAGCCGCTGACGCGCCGCCGCCACCGCTGCCTCGGCGACGCGCAGTTCCGCCTGCTCGGCCGCCTGCGTCGCCATGGCGCGGGCAAGATCGAGTTCGGCGTCCCGCGCTGCTGCCTCTGCGACCGCGATGCGCGCCGCGAAATCGGGCCGAAGCTTTTCAGTCTCTGCAATGCGCGCCTTGAGCGTCGCCACTTCGCCCGTCAGCCGGGCAATCGCGTCGGCGGCATCGTTGGCCAGAGTCCCTTCGCGCGTGCGGTCTTCCTCCAGCCGGCTTGCCTGCTGGCTGAGGTCGGCAAGGCGGCGAACCGCTGACTCGCGTTCTGTCCGCAGCGCCGCCAGCCGGTGTCCCGCCTCGCTCGCGGCGTCGCGGGCGGCCTGCGCCGCCGCCCGCCGCTCCGCCAGCGTCGCGACCGCCGCCTGTGCCGCCGCCCCAGCAGCCAGCTGCGCCGCCTGCGCTGCCGCCACGGCCGCTTCCGCCTGCCTCGCCTCGGCGCGCGCCGCCTCGGCGCTCACATTGGCTTCGCGCCATCTTGCGAACAGCGTTCGCGCCTCCGCCACGCGAATCTGGTCGGACAGGCGGATATAGCGCTCGGCCGCCCGCGCCTGCCGGCGCAGCGCGTTGGCGCGGGTGTCCATGTCGAGCAATATTTCGTCCAGCCGCGCCAGATTGGCCTCGGCCGCGCGCAATTTCTGTTCGGCATCCTTGCGGCGGACGTGCAGCCCGGCAATCCCGGCCGCTTCCTCCAGCATCGCGCGCCGCTCCTGCGGGCGGGCGGCGATGACGGCAGCGATGCGGCCCTGGCTGACGAGGGCCGGACTGTGCGGACCGGTCGCGGCGTCGGCGAAGATCAGCGAGACGTCCTTCGCCCGCACATCCTTGCCATTGGCGCGATAGGCGCTGCCGGCTCCGCGTTCGATCCGGCGGGTCACTTCCAGCTCGCCGTCCGCGCCGACTTCGACGGTCGAGAACAGCTCGCCCTGTTCCTGCACCGTCAGCAAAGATACTTCAGCGAAATCGCGCTGCGGCCGGCTGGCGGTGCCGGCGAAGATCACATCCTCCATGCCCGCGCCGCGCATCGACTTGGCGCTGGATTCGCCCATGACCCAGCGGATCGCTTCCAGCAGATTGGACTTGCCGCAGCCATTGGGGCCGACGATGCCGGTGAGGCCCGGCTCGATGCGCAGCTCGGTCGCATCGACGAAGCTCTTGAAGCCGGCGAGCTTGAGCCGCTTTATCTGCACGGGGATAAACCGGAGCAGCCTGCCCCGCCCCCGTCAGCCCCCGTTGCCGATGTCCGCCCCCGCCGGTCCAATCAGATGCCTGCTTCCTTGAGCTTGGGCTGCAACGTCGCCCAGGTGGAGGTGTTCGGCACGATCACCCCGTTCAGCAGGAAGGTCGGCGTGCCTTCGATATTATATTGTTTCCCGGCGGCCTCGACCCCCTTCGCAAGGCGTGTGGCGGCGCCGGTGTCGGCCAGGCACTGCTTCGCCTGATCGGCGGAAATGCCGCGCTGCTGCGCGAATTCGACCAGACCGAGCGCCTGGGCGATGCCGACGGGCCGCTGCGCCGGCGGCATCTGCTCGACCGCCTGGAGTTGCGGCCCTGCCGCCTGCACCTTTTCGAACATCGCGGTCTGGTTGGCGAAGAACTGCTCGGTCAGGGGATAAAAGACATCCTTGCCGCCGCACTGGGCAAGCAAGGCGGTGGTGAGGTCGATCGGGTCGCGCAGGAAGGGCCGGAACTCGTAGCTCATCTTGCCCGTATCCACGATCTTGCGGATTTCCTCCGAGGCTTCGACGGAAAAGTCGCGGCAATGGCTGCATGTGTAGGAGCCATATTCGACCAGCTTCACCGCGGCATTGGGATTGCCCAGGACGAAATAGCCCTCCGGGGTCGCCGCCACGGTCTCCGACCAACTGCTGCCCGCCGGCGCCTTCACTTCGGCGACCGGCGCGCCGCTCGGCTTTGCTCCCTCCTCGTTCTTGCCGCAGGCGGCGAGGGTCAGGCTGAGGGCGAGAATGGGAACGAGAGCGGGCAGGGCTTTCACGGCGGACTAGGCTCCGATTACAGGGTGACGGCGGTTTAGATCAGCGCGAGGCAGGGGGCAATGCGGCCTTCACGACATCCCAGCTCGATCCGTCCACTTTCGCGCCGTTGACGGTGAAGCCCGGCGTGCCGCCGATCTTGACCTTGTTCCACGCCTCGTCGGTCATGGCGAGGATCTGCTTCATCGACGCGGGATTGGCGACGCAGGCGTTGAGCTGGGCGGGGGTGAAGCCGCGCTTGCCCATCAGCGCGTAGAGGCCTGTCTTCTGGCCGATATCCTGCAAGGCCGGGATCTGCTCAGCGGGCTTGGTCGCGTCGCGATCATAGGCGATGATCTGGTCCATCCAGGCGGTCTGGTTGGCGAACAGCGCCTCATGATTGCCCATGAACCGCGCCGGGCCGCCACAGCGGGCGAGCAGCGCAGCGGTCAGGTCATATTTGTCGCGCACGGCGTTCCGCACCTCGACGCTGACGGTGCCGCCCTTCACATATTGGGTCTTGAGCGGCAGGGTCGCCTCGCCGACGAAATGGGCGCAATGCGAGCAGGTATAGCTCACATATTCGACCAGCTTGGTCTTTGCGGCGGGATTGCCCATCACATGCCCGCCGATCGACGACACCGCGATACGGCTTACCCAATTGGCGGCAGGGGCCGCCGCCAGCGACATGGGAATGGCAAGAAGCGCGACCGGCAGGAACTTTCTAATCATGGCATATCCGATAGGAAAGAAGAGCTGAATAGCGGCTAAACCTCAGCCGATCCGGGGGAGGCCGCTGCTGTTGGCGATGCCCTGCGCCAGCGATTCGAGCACCGCGCGCAATTCCGGGTCGCCAATGTCGCGCAGCGAATCGCCGAGATCGACCGGGATCGGCTTGAGGTTGCGGGGTGGAGGCCGGCGTTCGGGCTGGGTCGGGCGGATGTCGCCCTGGCGCAGCGCCACTTTCGCCACGGCGGCATAGCCAAAGAAGCGGTTCACCCGCTCAACGATATCGGGCAGCGCGTGCTGGATCATGGGCGCATGGCCGCTCATCACTGTCAGCTGGAGCGTGCCGCCCGCCTTCTGCCCGACCGGAAAGCGGATCGATTCGGGCGCGGAAATCGCGGCATAATGCGCGCCGACAATCTCCTGCCAGCGGGTGACGATGCTCGACTGGACGAACCCGAACTTGCGGAAGGCGGCGCGGCCGATGTCGGGCATCAGGTCGGCGATCTGGCGCGGCGCGCCGGTGCGCGGCCGCTCTTCCGCCGGGATGGCGCGAGTCTTCATTTTCGGGCTGGGCGGGCTTTCCGTCATGCCCTGCTTAATGGCATAGGGCCGCCATGCGCGTCGAGGGCGGAGACAGAAAAATCGCGGCCGATCTGCTGGCCCATTATGACGTCCACGCGCGCCGCCTGCCCTGGCGCGCGCCGCCCGGCAGCAACGCCGCCGATCCCTATCGCGTCTGGCTGTCCGAAGTCATGCTCCAGCAGACCACGGTCGCGGCGGTCGGGCCGTATTTTGCGAAGTTCACGCAGCGCTGGCCCACGGTCGAGGCGCTCGCCGCAGCCGCCGACGCCGATCTGATGGCAGCCTGGGCGGGGCTTGGCTATTATGCGCGGGCGCGCAACCTCCTCGCCTGCGCGCGTGCTGTTGTGCGCGATCATGACGGCTGCTTCCCCGATACGGAGGAGGGGCTGCGCGCCCTGCCGGGCCTCGGCGCCTACACCGCCGCCGCTGTCGCCGCCATCGCCTTTGGGCGGCGGGCGGTCGTGGTGGACGCCAATGTTGAACGGGTAGTGGCGCGGCTGTTCGCCATAGCGACGCCGCTGCCCGCCGCCCGCCCGGCGATCCACGCCGCCGCCGACCGGATCACGCCGGACGCGCGGGCCGGAGATTTCGCGCAGGCGATGATGGACTTGGGCGCGACCATCTGCACGGCCCGCAATCCCGCCTGCGGCATATGCCCGCTGCGGCAGGACTGCGCCGCCGTGCGCACTGCCGATCCGGCCGCCTTTCCGGTGAAGGCGGCGAAGAAGCCAAAACCGCACCGATTGGGCCATGGCTGGTGGATGGAGCGCGACGGCCGGGTCTGGCTGGTGCGACGACCCGACAAAGGGCTGCTCGGCGGGATGCGCGCGCTGCCCAGTTCCGACTGGAGCGCTGCGCCCGACATTACCCCGCCCGCTCCGGCGCGCTGGACCAGGATCGACACGCCGGTGGCCCATGTCTTCACCCATTTCTCGCTGGCGCTGACGATCCATCATGCCCATGTGGAGACGACGCCGCCGGGCGAGGGTGAATGGTGGCCGGTCGATCGGATCGACGCGGCGGGGCTGCCGACCTTGTTCGCCCGCGCGGCAGAGGCGGTACGAAAGGACAAGGATGCACGGAACCCAAGCGCCTAAACCGCTGCCCGGCTTCGTCGGCGGCACGCTCGACCGGGCGGACCATATCCGCACCAATGCGGCGCTGCTGGCCGACACCTTCGCCGATCCCGCCGCACGGCTGCTGCTGCTCGACGGGCTGGAACCGGTCGCGGCGGACGGGCATCTGGTGCTGGAGCCGCTGGAGCCGGACGATCGGGTCGAGGAGCATGTGTTGCTCGGCATCGATACCGAAGGCCGCCCGATCTTCGCTCGGCTGGTCGCCGATCTCGGCCCCAACCTCATTCCGACGCCGCGCAGCCGCGCCATTGCCGGGGAGCTTCCGGCCGAGGAAGTCGCGCTCTATGGCACGGCCCGCAGCCTCGTCCATTGGCACGCGCGCCATCCCTTCTGCTCGATCTGCGGCGCTGCGACCCTGCCGGCCAAGGCAGGCTGGGCGCGGCGCTGCACCGCCTGCCACGCCGAACATTTCCCGCGCACCGATCCGGTCGTCATCATGCTGGCCGAACATGACGGGCGCGTCCTCCTGGGGCGGCAGCATAGCTGGCCTCAAGGTCGCTATTCAGCGCTCGCCGGCTTCGTCGAGCCGGGCGAGACGATCGAGGAAGCGGTGGCGCGCGAACTGCATGAGGAGGCGGGCGTGCGGGTCCACTCCGTCCGCTATGTCATGAGCCAGCCCTGGCCTTTCCCCTCCTCGCTGATGATCGCCTGCATCTGCACGGCGCAGGACGATGCGCTGACGCTCGACGAGACCGAGATCGAACATGCCTTCTGGTGCGATGCCGCCGGCGTGCGTGCCGCCATGGCGGAGGAACCCGACGCCCCCTTCCTCGCGCCGCCGCAGATGGCGGTCGCCTGGCATCTGCTCGATCACTGGTTGGCCGGCGTTGCCCCCGACGGCCCGAGCGCGTAAGGCCCGGCCTCTTCCTTTCGCCGACATAAGGACTATCTCCCCGCGATGCTCAGTCTAGAAGAAGCCCAGTCGCGCGCGCAGGATCTGGTGAGCGCCGCGCGCAAGGCGGGCGCGGACGCGGCCGACGCCATCTATGCCTGCAACGCATCGACCAACGTGTCGGTGCGCCTGGGCGCGCTGGAGGATGTCGAGCGGTCGGAGGGCGAGGAGATCGGCCTACGCGTCTTCGTCGGCCAGCGGTCGGCGAGCATTTCCGCGTCGGACATGAACCCGGCGACACTTGGCACTTTGGTTGACCGCTGCATCGCCATGGCGCGCGAAGCGCCCGAAGACCCCTATGCCGGCCTTGCGCCCGAGGATCGGCTGCTGACTCGCCGCCCGCCGGCGCTCGACCTGGCCGACGAGGCCGAGCCGGAGCCCGCCGCGCTGCGCGAGCGCGCGCTGATCGCCGAGGAAGCGGCGCGATCCGTGCCCGGCATCACCAACAGCGAGGGCGGCGGCGCGTCGCATGGCCGCAGCCAGGTCGCGCTCGCCACCAGCCATGGCTTTGCGGGGAGCTATGCCGGCACCACCCATTCGAGCTGGGCGAGCGTTCTGGCCGGCAGCGGCGCGCAGATGCAGCGCGACCATGCCAGCCACAGCGTCCGCCATCTGGAGGATCTGGACGATCCCGAAGCGATCGGCGTGCGCGCCGGCCAGCGCGCGGTGGCACGGCTCAATCCGGTGAAGGTCGAGAGCGGGGTGATGCCGGTGATCTTCGATCCCCGCATCGGCTCCAGCCTGCTCGGCCATCTGGTGAGCGGCATCGTCGGCCCCGCGATCGCCCGGCGGTCGAGCTTCCTGCTCGACATGCTGGGCGAGGCGATCTTCGAGACGGGCGTCAGCATATTGGACGATCCGCTGCTGCCACGCGGGCTGCGCTCGCGCCCGTTCGACGGCGAGGGGCTGGCGGTCGAACGGCGCGCGCTTATCGACCGGGGCGTGCTGACCGGCTGGCTGATGGACAGCGCATCGGCGCGGCAGCTCGGGTTGGAGCCGACCGGCCATGCCAGCCGGGGCGGCAGCGGCGCACCGGGCGCGAGCGTCACCAACGTCCATATGGAACCAGGCGCCATATCGCCGGGCGACCTCATGGCCGACGTCAAGCGCGGCGTCTATGTGACCGAACTGATCGGCATGGGGGTGAACGGCGTCACCGGCGACTATAGCCGGGGCGCGGCCGGCTTCCTGATCGAAAATGGCGCGGTCGCCCATGCCGTTTCGGAAATCACCATCGCCGGCAACCTGAAGCAGATGTTCAAGGCGCTGGTGCCCGCCAACGACCTCCAGTTCCGCTATGCCATGAACGTGCCCACGATCCGCATCGACGGGATGACCGTTGCCGGTGGATGATCCCCGGCTGCGCGCGATCGTATTCGCCGTGGCGGACGCGGCCGATCATGCGCTGACCCTGTGGGCCGGGGGCGACACGCGCGTGCGGCAATGGGAGAAGGTGCCCGGCCATCCGGTGTGCGAGGCGGACCTCGCGGTCGATGCCATGCTGCGCGAACAGCTGGCGGCGATCGATCCCGATGCGGGCTGGCTGTCGGAGGAGACCGCCGACACGGTCCATCGGCTGGGCGTCCCGCGCGTGTGGGTGGTCGACCCGATCGATGGCACGCGCGACTATCTGCGCGGCCGGCCGGGATGGGCCGTGTCGGTGGCGCTGGTGGAGCATGGCGCGGTCAGCATCGGCATCCTCGCCGCGCCGGCCCGCAACGAACTCTGGATCGCGCAGGCGGGCAAGGGCGCGACTCGCAACGGCCGGGCGCTGCGGGCAGGGACGCGCACCATATTGCCCGGCGCGCGCGTGCCGGCGGACCAGCTTCCCCGCATCGACCGCGATCTTCTTGCCGTGCCCAAGCCCAACAGCATCGCGCTGCGGATGGCGATGGTGGCGGCGGATGAGGCGGACCTGGTGGCGACCGTGCGCTGGGGCAGTGAGTGGGACGTCGCCGCCTCCGCCCTGATCGCGCAGGAGGCAGGCGCGATCGTGACCGACGCGCTGGGCGCTCCGCTGCGCTTCAACCGGCCGCAGCCGACCGCCTTCGGCCTGCTCTGCTGCGCGCCGGGCATCCACGCCGCCGCGCTGGACCGGCTCGCGCCGCGTGCGCGCGACATATTGGCTCAAAACGCGACGAATTGACCCTGCTCGGCAGGACGCGGCAACATGGCCGCTTGCGGCCCCTTGGCCCGCCATGCTAACGAGCAACCGCACAAAAAATGTCCGCCGGATGCCTGAGCGGATGATGGGTCGCCCCTGCAAGCATAAAGGGGCTGTTGCTATGTCTAACGTCTCAATCACCGGCACGACCGGCACTGCTGGTTCCAATGGATCGAGCCCCGGCGCGTCCGGCGGCAATGGCGGCACCGGACAGTCGGTCAGCGCCGTCACCAGCACGCCGGCGGACGCGGACAATCGCGCTTATGCGCAGGGCGGCCAGGGCGGCGGCGGCGGCAGTGGCGGGGGCGGCGGCACGACCGGCGGCAATGCCGGCTCTGGCGGCAGCGGCGGCAATGGATCGGCGACCGCGACCACATCCCGCGCGGGCAGCGCGGTCGCGGTTGCGACCGGCAGCGGCGGCACGGGCGGCAGCAGCGGCAGCCCCGGCGGCGGCAGCGTGACGAGTGGCCTCGGCGGCAGCGGCGGCAATGGCGGCACCGGATCGGCAAGCGCCAGCGCGACGAACACCGCCGCCACCAGCGACTATGTCGAAGCGACAGCGGTTGCTTATGGCGGCAGCGGTGGCTCGGGCCTCAACGCAGGGCGCAAGGGCGGCAATGGCGCGGCGGCCGGCGCGGCGACCGCAACGGCGATCAGCAACGGCGCGGGCAGCGTCGTCGCCAGCGCGCGGCGAGTCGGCGGCAGCGGCGGTACCGGCTATTCGGGCGCGAACGGGGGCAGCGGCGCGTCCGCCACGACCACCAACGCCGCCACCGGCCGGACCAATGGCGGCAATCTCTACCTTTATAACGACGCGACCGGCGGCAATGGCGGCTATTCGGATGGCGGCACGGCCGGCACGGCGGGGTCGGCGACCTCCAGCCTAACCTTCACCGACGTGCCGAACAGCACCAAGAGCGCGCTGGTCTATGGCCAGATCACCGCGCAGGGCGGCACCGGGGGCAGCGGCAATAGCGGCACGGCCGGCCGGACCGGCGGCAACGCCACCGCATCGGCCTCGCTGACGGGGACGCGCAGCGTGCAGGCGAATGTCTACGCGACCGGCGGCAGCGGCGGCGCGTCCGGCAACGGCAATGGCGCTGCGGGCGGGGCTGCAACGGGCAGCTCGCAGGCGGTCAGCACGACGGCAGGCAATGACACGGTCAGCGCCCTTGCCAACGCAACCGGGGGCTCGGGCGGCTATGCCAGTGGCGCGGGCCGCGCGGCGGGCGGCGGCGGCATCGCCAGCGGCGCGACCGCATCGGCGCAGACGACCGGCACCAGCGCGTCGGCATCGGTAAGCCAATCGGGCGGCGGCGGCGGCTATGGCTATGCCAGCGCGAGCGGCGGCGCGGGCGCGGCGAGCAGCCTGATCGATGCGGTCAGCGGCAGCACTAACGGCGGGACGCTGAACCTGGGGCAGACGGCGACAGGCGGCGCCGGCGGCGGATCGACCGGCGGCACGGCCGGCGGCGGCGGCGCGGCGGCGTCCAGCCTGACCTTCAACGACACCGCCAACAGCACGACGAGCGCGCAGCTCAATGTCGGCGTGACGGCGAACGCCGGCGGCGGGGGCAGCGGCAGCAACAGCGCGGGCGCGATCGGCGGCGACGCGACGTCCGCCGCCACGATCAACGGCGCGCGCAATATCAGCCTGTCGGTCAGCGCCAGCGCCGGCGCGGGCGGATCGAGCGACAATCGCAGCGGCGGCAATGGCGGCGCGGCGACCGCCAATGGCGCGGCGAGCAGCACGACCACGCTCAACGATTCGGTCACCAGCACGGTCTATGCCACGGGCGGCAATGGCGGCTATGGAGACACCGCCACCCGCACCGGCGGCGCGGGCGGCGCGGCCTCGGGCAGTTCGTCCGCTTCGGCAAGCCTCGCCGGCATTGGTCAGGCGAGCGCGACGCTGACCCTGCGCGGCGGTCATGGCGGCACCGGCTATGACGGCGCGGCCGGCGGCGCTGGCGCTGCGGGATCGGCTACCAACCGCGTGACCGGATCGACCAATGGCGGCACGCTCTATTTGTCGCAGAATGTCTATGGCGGGTCGGGCGGCAGCAGCGCGGGCGGCATTGCCGGCACGGCGGGCGCAGCGTCCTCCTCGCTGACGTTCAACGATTCGGGCGCGAACAAGAGCCGCCTCGTCAACGTCTACAGCTCGGCTTATGGCGGCACCGGCGGCGCGGGCAGCTCGGGATCGGACGGTGTGGACGGCGCTTCGGGCACGGCTCTGGCGAATGCGACCGGCAATCGCGAGGTTACCGCCTATGCCTATGGCGTGGGCGGAGGCGGCGGCAGCGCGGGGGCGAACGGATCGGGCGGCGCCGGCGCGGTCGCGTCCGGGCGCGCCTTCGCCACCAGCACCACGGTCAATCTGGAAAGCACGACCGCGACCGCCTATGTCGCGGCCGGCACAGGCGGCTACGCCACCGGCGCGGGCGAGACCGGCGGCAATGGCGGCGGCGTGGCGGGCACGACATACGCCTCGGCAAGCGGTGGCGGCGGCAACAGCAGTGCGACGGTCACCGGCTATGGCGGCAATGGCGGCACGGGCTATTCCAACGCCAATGGTGGCGCGGGCGCTTCGGTCAGCCTGACGAATCGGGTCGACGGACAGAGCCGCAACGGCAATCTCTACCTCGGCCAGTCGCTGACGGGGGGCACCGGCGGCTACAGCTATGGCGGCATTGCGGGCGCGGCGGGATCGGCGACGTCCAGCGCGACGTTCGACGACACCGCCAACGCCACCCAGGCGAAATATCTGTCCATGTCAATCAACGCCGCGGGCGGCGCGGGCGGCAGCGGGCAGGACGGCACCGACGGCCGTAATGGCGGCTCGGCCAGCGCCAGCGCAACCGGCAAGGGGGCCAAGCAGGTCAGCATCAACAGCTATGCGACCGGCGGCACCGGCGGCTATGGCAGTGCCAATGGCAATGGCGGCGCGGGCGGCGCAGCAACATCGTCGGCCAGCGCCACCAGCACCACCACCAGCCTTGTCAGCGGCAGCGATCCGGTCTCGGCCGTCGCCAATGCGAACGGCGGCACGGGCGGCAGCGCCCAGGGCGCGGGCCATGGCGGCGGCGCGGGCGGCGTGGCGAGCGGCGCGAGCGCGAGCGCCCATAGCAGCGGCGTCGCGGCGAGCGCCAGCGCGGTCCAGCGCGGCGGCGGCGGCGGCGCAGGCTATGGCGGCGCGAATGGCGGCACGGGCGCGGCGAGCAGCCTCACCAACGCCGTCAGCGGATCGACCAAGGGCGGCACGCTATCGATCGACCAGAATGCCTATGGCGGCGGCGGCGGCAGCAGCGAGGCAGGCGTCGCGGGGATCGGCGGCAACGCAAGCTCCGCGCTGACCTTCAACGACACGCTGAATGCCAACAAGAGCAACCTGCTCTACGCCTATAGCGCTGCTTATGGCGGCGGCGGCGGCAGCGGCAACGGCACCGACGGCGGCAAGGGCGGGTCGGGCGTCGCAAGCGGGACCATCACCGGCGCGCGGGCGATGCAGGGCAGCGTCACCGGCAACGGCGGGTCCGGCGGCGGCGCGTCCACCGGCGGCGATGGCGGGGCTGGCGGCACCGGCCGGGCCAATATCAGCTTCACCAGCACGACAACGCTTGGCGACGGAGTGAACGCCACTGCTTATGCCAATGGCGGCACCGGCGGCAGCGCCAGCGGCGCCGGCCGGCTGGCGGGCAGCGGCGGCGCGGTCAGCTCCTCCTCCTCGGCCAGCGCACGGAGCGCCGGCACGGGCGCGGTCGCGGCATCGCTCAACCTCACCGCGGGCAGCGGCGGGACCGGCTTTGCCAGCGCGGCGGGCGGCAAGGGCGGGTCGGCGTCGG
Organism: Sphingobium sp.; assembly: GCF_036170395.1. Taxonomy (GTDB): domain Bacteria; phylum Pseudomonadota; class Alphaproteobacteria; order Sphingomonadales; family Sphingomonadaceae; genus Sphingobium. The sequence continues at coordinate 33,159 of NZ_JAVHPD010000061.1, read as the reverse complement.
TCGTCGACAAGGTGACGGGATCGACCAATGGCGGCTCGCTCGCCCTCACCCAGAATGCGATCGGCGGCAGCGGCGGCTATTCCTATGGCGGCACGGCGGGCGCAGCGGGGTCGGCGAGCAGCAGCCTGACCTTCGACGACACCGCCAACGCCACCAAGAGCAACAGCGTCGGAGTCGCGGCCGGCGCGACCGGCGGCGCGGGGGGCAGCGGCCAGGCGAGCACGCCGGGCCGCGTCGGCGGCAGCGCGACCGCAGCCGCCAATGGCAAGGCGACCCGAGCGCTCGGCGTCTCGGCCAGCGCCTCGGGCGGCGGCGGCGGCTATGCGTCGGACAATGGCAGTGGCGCGGCCGGCGGCATCGCGACCGCCACCGCTACGGCGAACAGCACGACCACGCTCGCCGACTCGGTCACGGCGACCGCCACCGCTACGGGCGGCAGCGGCGGCAGCGGATCGGGCGCGGGCAGGACCGGCGGCGCGGGCGGCATCGCCAGCGCGTCGCAGGCCCGTGCCGACAGCGGCGGCACCAGCGCGGCGGCCACGGTCAACCAATATGGCGGCAATGGCGGCGTCGGCTATGCCGGCGCGACCGGCGGCGCGGGCGCAGCGAGCAGTCTCACCAACGCTGTCGGCGGGTCGACCAAGGCAGGCACGCTCAGCCTGTCGCAGCAAGCGCGCGGCGGCTTTGGCGGCGGCGGCAATGATGCGGTCGGCGGGGTCGGCGGCGACGCAAGCTCCAGCCTCACCTTCAACGACGGCAGCAATGTCAACAAGACCAACAGCCTCTACGCCACCACCACGGCAACCGGCGGCGGCGGCGGCAATGGCGCCAACGCCAATGGCGGCGCCGGCGGCGGCGCGACGAGCATCGGGTCGATCACCGGAACCCGCGTGGTCAACGCCAGCGCCTATGGCACTGGCGGCGCGGGCGGCGCATCGAGCGCCGGGGGCAATGGCGCGGACGGCGGCACGGCGCGCGCGTCATCCACCGGCACCAGCACGGGCACGCTGAACGGCGACTCTGCGTCCTCCTATGCGTCCGCAAGCGGCGGCAATGGCGGCAGCGCCTCTGGCGGCGGCAATGTCGCGGGGGATGGCGGCGGGGTTTCGACCGCATCCTCGGCCTTCGCCTATTCCGGCGGGACCGCCAGCGCCACGAGCACGCTATATATGTATGGCGGTAGCGGCGGCACCGGCTTTAGCGGCGCGTCCGGCGGCGCAGGCGCTTCGGTGGCCGCGACCAGCCGCGCGCGCGGCTCCACCAACGGCGGCACGCTGACGCTCAACCAGTCGCTGTACGGCGGGTCGGGCGGCTTCAGCTATGGCGGCATCGCCGGCGCGGCCGGCGGCGCGGCATCGACCCTGAATGTCGATGACACCGCCAGCAGCACGAAAAGCAACCAGCTCAACGTCAACAGTGCCGCCATCGGCGGCGCAGGCGGCAGCGGCACCAGCAGCACCAATGGCCGGGTCGGCGGCGCGGCCACCAGCAATGCCTCGGTGACGGCCACCAGGGGCGTATCGCTCACCAGCAATGCCAGCGGCGGCGCAGGCGGCTACGCCCAGTCCAATGGCAACGGAGCGGCTGGCGGCACGGCGGCCGGATCGGCCACCGCATCGTCCACCACGACCGGCGCCGAAACGGTCAGCGCCACGATGACCGCGCTCGGCGGCCGGGGCGGCGACGGCCATGCGTCAGGCGATACGGCAGGCGCGGGCGGCGTCGCCAGCGGCGCAACCGCGCGGGCGGACAGCGCAGGCACCAGCGCCTCGGCCAGCGTAACCCAGACCGGCGGCACGGGCGGCAACGGCGCCAGCGGGGCCAGTGGCGGCGCGGGCGCGGCCAGTTCACTGGTGGACGCGGTCGGCGGCTCGACCAAGCTCGGCACCCTGTCGCTCAATCAGCGGGCGGTCGGCGGCAATGGCGGCGGCAGCGATACCGGCACCGCGCGCGCGGGCGGTTCCGCAACCTCCAACCTCAACTTCAACGACACGACGCAGACCAACAAGAGCGCGCAAATCTACGCCACCATCTCCGCCCAGGGCGGCAGCGGCGGCACGGGCTCGAACAGCTCTGGCGGCAATGGCGCATCGGCGATCAGCATCAGCACCATCAGGGGCGCGCGCGCGGTCCAGGCGGTCAGCAGCGCCAATGGCGGCGCGGGCGGTCAGTCGTCGCTCGGCGGCAATGGCGGCGCGGGCGGCAATGGCCGCGTGTCGCTGGCGGCGATCAGCACCACGACTCTTGCCAACCCTGTATCCGCGAACGCCTATGGCTATGGCGGCAACGGCGGCTCGGCCTCGGGCGCTGGCCGGTCCGCAGGCGCGGGCGGGAGCGTCAACGGCCTGTCCTCCGCCGAAGCCCGCAGCAATGGCGCGGGCTCGGTGACGGCGCTGCTCAACGCCTATGGCGGCACGGGCGGCACCGGCTACAACACCGCCAATGGCGGCGCGGGTGGCGCAGTCACTCTGCTGGACAAGGTCACCGGCTCCAGCAACGGCGGCACATTGGCGCTCAATCAGAGCGCCTATGCGGGCAATGGCGGCTATTCCTACAATGGCAATGGCGGCGCGGGCGGCACCGCATCGAGCCAGCTGACCTTCGACGATACCGCCAACGCCACCCAGAGCGCCAGCGTCGGCATGACCGTCAACGCCTATGGCGGCAGCGGCGACGGCAACAAGGTCGGCGGCGCGGGCGCCGATGCGACCGCTTACGGCACGTTGACGGCGGCGAACACCGCCAGCGTCGTCGCGACCGCCGTGGGCGGCGACGGCGGGGCAGGCAGCACCAGCAACGGCGCTGGCAGTTCCGCCGATGCCCGATCGCTCGTCACCGGCAAGGCGGTCAACTCGCAAGCCTGGGCCGATGGCGGCAGGGGCACGCAGAGCGAAGCGGATGCGCTGGCCTATGCCAGGGGCAATAGCGGCACGCTCCGCTCCACCTCGATCGCGTCAGACTTCGCCGGCAAACTGGTGACGGGGGTGCGGGCGGACGCCTATGCCAATCTCTACGGCACCAGCAGCATCGTCGATACGTCGCGGGCGCTGACCAGCGCGTCGCTCGGCCTGTCCGCCAGCAACTCCACCACGCAGCAAAGCGTCGCGCAGATTTTCGGTGCGCCGACCAATGCGGACGTGACGGCGATCCTCTCGGGCAACAGCAACATCAACGCCGCCTTCACGGCCAAGTCGCCCTCCTATTTCGCCATCGCGCAGATGGGCGGGCGATACAGCGCGGCGGGCGTGGGCACACAGACGGTCAACAGCACGGTCGATCTGACCGTCGATCTCACCAAACTGCCCTCGCGCGACAATCTGGTAGTCGGCTTCTACAATGGCAGCGGCTTCGGCACGGGCGTCAGCAATGTGACGGTAACGATCACCGCCAATGGCTCGACGTTGCTGAACCAGAGCTTCGGATCGCAGGCGGCGGCGGTCAGCTACTTCACCAACCGCGCGGTCGATCTGGGTTCGCTCAGCGCGTCGCTCTACAGCAGCAACACGCTCAACCTGCGCGTCTTCATGTCGCTGACGATCAACAGCCCGACCAGCGGCTTCTTCGGCAATCTGCTGATCGGCGATCCGCCGGCCGAAACGGCGGCCCCCGCTCCGGCGCCGGCTGCGTCCGCGCCAGTCAGCCAGCAAGCGCAGTTGCAGAATCTGGTCGCTGGTCTTGCCAGCTTCGGCGCGGATCGCGGCGCGGCGCAGATGGACCGGCCCAGCCGCTACGGCCTGCCGACCCGCGACCTGCTGCTCGCCTCGTCCGGCGGGCTCAACCGCCGGCATTTGCAGGCGGTCTGAACTGGGACATGCGCGAGGCAAGGCGCGCCGACGCCTTGCCTCTTTTCCCGATTATGCGATGCTGCGCCGATATGTCGGGGGAGCGCCCGCGTCGGTCGCGGCAACAGGTGAATGATGGGGCATGAAATGCCGCTGGCGCCGCAGGACGCGGGGCCGCAGCCGATCGACAGCGGACTGGCGTCGCTGGTGTTGCTGCTTGCTTTCCACGGCCGCCCCGCCGATGCCGAGCAGATCAAGCGCGAGCGCGGCCGGAGCGACGATCCGTTCGACGCCGACGACATCGTCCGCATGGCCCGCCGCCTGTCGGTCAAGGCGCGGCAGGTCAGCGCGCCGGTCCAGACGCTGGCGACCTTGCCCCTGCCCGCCATCGCAGAGGGACGGGACGGCCGCTTCTTCATCCTGGGGAAGGTCGATGAGGCCGGGGGCGCGCTGGTCCAGCGGCCCGATGCGCCCGCGCCCGAAATATGGGACCAGGCCGCGCTGGAGGCCGAATATGGCGGCAGCCTGATCCTCCTCACCACGCGCGAGCAGATTGCGGGCGAGGCGCGGCGTTTCGATGTCAGCTGGTTCATCCCGGCGCTGGTCAAATATCGGGCCGCGCTGCGCGACGTGTTCGTCGCCAGCTTCGTGCTTCAGGTGATCGCGCTGGCGACCCCGCTCTTCTTTCAGCTGCTGATCGACAAGGTGCTGGCGCATGACGCGATGACGACGCTCGCCGTTCTCGCCTTCGCGCTGCTGGTGGTGAGCCTCTGGGAGGTGGCGCTGGGCGGGCTTCGGACCTGGCTGTTCGCGCACACCACCAGCCGGGTCGATGCGGAACTGGGCGCGCAGATGTTCCGCCATCTGCTCAGCCTGCCGCTCGCCTATTTCGAATCGCGCCGCGTGGGCGACAGCGTCGCACGGGTGCATGAGCTGGAGACGATCCGCGATTTTCTGACCTCCAATGCCGTGACGCTGATCCTCGACGTTTTCTTCACCCTCGTCTTCTTCGCGGTCATGCTGCTCTACTCGCCGCTGCTGACGCTGATCGTGATGCTCTCGATCCCCGCCTATGTCGCCATTTCGATGGTCATCACGCCGCCGCTGCGCCGCCGGCTGGACGAGAAATTCGCGCGCGGCGCGGACAATCAGGCGTTCCTGGTCGAAAGCGTCACCTCCGTCAGGACGCTCAAGGCCATGGCGGTCGAACCGCAGATGCGCGAGAAATGGGAGCGGCAGATCGCCGGCTACACCCGCACCAGCTTCGCCGTCGCGCAGCTTGCCAATTGGGGCGGACAGCTGGTGCAGCTGGTGTCGAAGCTGACGATGATCGCCCTTCTCTATTTCGGCGCGCGGCAGGTGATGAGCGGGGCGATGAGCGTCGGCGCTTTGATCGCCTTCAACATGCTGTCCTCCCATGTGTCCGGCCCGATCCTGCGTCTGGCGCAGCTGTGGCAGAATTTCCAGCAGGTGCGCATCTCGATCGACCGGCTGGGCGATATTCTCAACACCCGGCCCGAACCGCAGCACGACCCGACGAAGGCGGTGCTGCCGCCGCTCGAAGGGTGCATCCGCTTCGACCGGGTGCGCTTCCGCTACCGCCCCGACAGCCCCGAAGCGCTGCGCGACCTGAGCTTCGACATCGAGGCGGGGGAGATGGTGGGCATCGTCGGCCCCTCGGGATCGGGCAAGAGCACGCTCACCAAGCTGGTCCAGCGCCTTTATGTCGCGACCAGCGGACGGGTGCTGGTGGACGGGACCGACCTGACGCTGGTCGATCCCGCCTGGCTGCGGCGGCAGATGGGTGTGGTGCTTCAGGAAAATGAGCTGTTCAACCGATCGGTGCGCGACAATATCGCGCTCGCCGATCCCGCCGCGCCGATGGAGCGGGTGATCGCGGCCGCGCGGCTCGCCGGCGCGCACGACTTCATCCTGGAGCTGCCGCACGCCTATGACACGCCAATCGAGGAGCGCGGCGCGAATCTGTCGGGCGGGCAAAGGCAGCGCATCGCCATCGCCCGCGCCCTGCTGTGCGACCCGCGCATCCTGATCCTGGACGAGGCGACGTCAGCGCTCGACGCCGAATCCGAAGCGATCATCCAGCAGAATCTCGCGGCGATCGCGGCGGGACGCACCGTCATCATCATCGCTCACCGCCTGTCGGCCGTGCGCCAGTGCCACCGCATCATGACGGTAGAGGGCGGCGCGATTACGGAGATCGGCGATCATGACGCGCTGCTCGCCGCCGGCGGGCGCTATGCCGCGCTGTTCCGATCGCAGATGGGCCTTGGCGGGGGCGCGGCATGAGGGAGGCGATCGGCCGCCACTGGGATATGGTGCGCGAGGCGCTGGCGCTCGACCGCGCGGCGGCGGCGGGTCGGCCGGAGCGGCGCGAGACCGAGTTCCTGCCGGCCGCGCTGGAGATCATCGAAAGCCCGCCAAGCCCGGTCGGCCGGCTGCTGCTGTGGCTGCTTTGCGCATTCCTCGGCATCGCGCTGCTCTGGAGCATCCTGGCCAGGGTGGACATCATCGTCGCAGCGCCCGGCCGGATCGCGCCGCTCGACAGCGTCCAGACCGTGAGCTGGGGCGGATCGGGCGACGGGGCGGAGGGAACGGTGGGGGTCGTGCGCGCGCTGCATGTGGCGGAGGGCGATGGCGTCCGGCGCGGGCAGCTGCTGATCTCGCTCGATCCCACGATCGTCAGCGCGGAGTCCGACCAGGCGCGGCGCGGCCTCGACAGTGCGCAGGTGGAGGCGGCCCGCTCGCGCGCGCTTGTCGACTATCTGGCGGGCGGCCGGGCGGAGATGCGCGCCGTTCCCGGCCTGTCGCCCGCTGAAATGGCTGTACAGCGCCAGCTCGTCCAATCGACCATCGGCGAATATGAGGCGCGCGCCGCCAGCATCGCACAGCAGCAGGCGGAAAAGCAGGCGCAGCTGCAATCGGCGCAGCGCCAGCGCGCGATGCTGGCCGACACGCTGGCGCTGCTCGACAGGGAGATCGCGATGCGGAGCGAACTGGCGGCCAAGGGCTATCAGTCGAAGGTCTCGCTCTACCAGATCCAGCAGGTCCGCATCGAGCGGCTGCGCGACATGGAGCAGCAGGAGAGTCTCGCCGCGCAGGCCAGCGCCTCCCTTGCCGATCTGGCGCAGCAGCGGCAGCAGTTGCGGCAAGCGCTTACGCGCGGCAGCCTGGCCGACCTCAGCAAGGCGAGCGACGACGCCAGCCTGCGCGCGCGCGACCTGGCGAAGGCGCAGCGGCGCAGCGCCTTGCTTGACATTCGCGCGCCGGTGGACGGCACGGTCGAGCAGTTGCGGGTGCGGACCGTCGGTGGGACGGTGCAGGCCGCGCAGCCGCTGCTCAGCATCGTGCCCAGCCGGGGGCCGTTGTTCGTCGAGGCGCTGGTGCCCAATGCGGAGATCGGCTTCGTGCGCCTGGGCCAACGGGTGCAGGTGAAGGTCGATGCCTATCCCTTCACCGATTACGGAATGCTTCGCGGCGCCGTTCATTCGATCGGCCGCGATTCGGTGCAGGGGCTGGACGAAGAGGCGCGGCCGGACCCCGCCGCCCCGACCGGCTTCAAAGTGCGGGTGCGCCTTGCCGACACCATGCTGCGCTCGGGCGATTGCAGCGCCGGATCGCGCGACTGCCATATGCTGCGGCTGACATCGGGTATGCGGGTACAGGCCGAAATCCGCACAGGACGGCGGCGGATCATCCAATATCTGCTTTCGCCGCTGGTCGAAGCCGGAGCGGAGGCTGGCCGCGAGCGATGAGTCCGCTACGGGCTCCGCCTCCTCCGCGGCAAGGCGCAAGGCGGCTGCGCTCGCTTGCGCTGTTCTCGGTCGAGACGCGGCCGCATGCCGAAACGGTAAAAGGCCCGCCACGATGGGCGGGCCTTTTCGGTGCGTGACGCGCAAGGCGGGCGGGAGCCATGATCCCCTCGACCGGATGATCCGTCCGGCGAGGGCGGTCGGGCCTATTCGCCATCATCCTCCGCATCGGGTCCGGTCATCATCCCTTCGGCGACCTTTTCGGTCTGGGCGCGGATGGCTTTTTCGAGTTTTTCCGACAGTTCGGGATGCTCGCGCAGGAAGGTCTTGGCATTCTCGCGGCCCTGGCCGATGCGAACCGAGTCGTAGGAGAACCAGGCGCCCGATTTCTCCACCAACCCGGCCCTGACGCCGATATCGAGCAGTTCGCCGATCTTGGAGATGCCCTCGCCATACATGATGTCGAATTCGACCTGCTTGAAGGGCGGGGCGACCTTGTTCTTCACCACCTTCACCCGGGTCGCGTTGCCGACCACATCCTCGCGATCCTTGATCTGGCCGGTGCGGCGAATGTCGAGCCGGACCGAAGCGTAGAATTTGAGCGCATTGCCGCCGGTCGTGGTCTCGGGGTTGCCGTACATCACGCCGATCTTCATCCGCACCTGGTTAATGAAGATCACCATGCATTTCGACCGGGAGATGGAGCCGGTGAGCTTGCGGAGCGCCTGGCTCATCAGGCGCGCCTGAAGGCCGACATGGCTGTCGCCCATCTCGCCCTCGATTTCCGCGCGGGGCACCAGCGCCGCGACCGAATCGACCACCAGCACGTCGATCGCGTTCGACCGCACCAGCGTATCGACAATCTCCAGCGCCTGCTCGCCGGTGTCGGGCTGCGACACGATCAGCTCGTCGATATCGACGCCCAGCTTCTTGGCATAGACGGGATCGAGCGCATGTTCGGCGTCCACGAAGGCCGCGGTGCCGCCGCCCTTCTGCGCTTCGGCGATGGCGTGGAGCGCCAGCGTCGTCTTGCCCGAGCTTTCCGGGCCGTAAATCTCGATGATCCGCCCCTTGGGCAGGCCGCCGATGCCCAGCGCGATGTCGAGGCCGAGCGACCCGGTTGGGATCGCCTCGATCTCCAGCTTCTCCCGGCTGCCGAGCTTCATCGCGCTGCCCTTGCCGAACGCGCGGTCGATCTGCGCGAGCGCCGCGTCCAATGCTTTCTGTCTGTCCATATTCCCCGTCTTCTTGGAATCGATGAGTGAAAGCAGTGCAGTCATCGGCCGGTCCTTAAGTCAAGCGGCATGCGAATCCGCGTCGTCCCTGGACGATGATGTATCCTGTTTGTTCTATCGGAACAAGAGGGGAACGGAAATTTCCTATCCGCGTCTTGCGCAGCCGGTTATTCGCTCAGAACCCTGCCCAAAGCGCGCTCCACCGCCCCGATCGTGAAGGGCTTGGCAAGGGTAGGACGGTCGGCATGATCGGGCGGCAGATCGTCGGCCATGCCCCCGGTCGCGAAAATGAAGGGAATGTCGGACTTCGCCAATATGTCGGCGACCGGCCAGCTCTTCTCGCCCTGGAGGTTGCAGTCGACCAGCGCCGCGTCAAACCCGCCTTCGCGCGCATGGGCGCAGGCTTCGTCGACCGTGGAGGCGACCGCGTGCAGCCGGTAGCCGAGGGCGTCGAGATAATCCTCCAGCATCATGCCGATCATCGCTTCATCCTCGACGATCAAAATGCTCTTGGCGTCCGACATGCTGCGCGTCCCTGCTAACCCAGCCGGTTCGCTAGCCGATCCGCGCAGAATTGCCCAGTCGAATCAGCTTAACCCGGCGCAAGATCATTCCGCCGCAGGCCGCATCGCCAGCGCATCACGCGCCGCTTCGGCGAGCTGGCTGACCGAGAAGGGCTTGGGCAGGAAGGCGACATTGGCGATGTCGATCGACTTGCGCAGTTGCTCCTCGGCATAGCCCGACATGAACAATACGGGGAGGTCGGGATGGCTGTGGCGCGCGCGGGCGACCATGGCGGGGCCATCCATGTTCGGCATGACGACGTCGGAAATCAGGAGGTCGATCGTCTCGCCCGATCCCAGCACCTCCAGCCCCTGCTCCCCATCCTGCGCGGTCAGCACGCGATAGCCCTGCCGTGTCAGCGCGCGCTCGGCGACGGCGCGGACCATATCCTCGTCCTCCACCAGCAGCACCGTGCCAGTGCCCCAGGTTTCGGTGCGGCGCACGGGTGCAGGCGGCGCGACCGGCAGGTCGGCGTCAGCGCCGCTATAGACGGGCAGGTAGATGACGAAGCTCGCGCCGCGCCCCAGTTCCGATTCGGCGAAGATATAGCCGCCCGATTGCTTGACGATGCCATAGACGGTGGAGAGCCCCAGCCCCGTCCCCTTGCCCAGTTCCTTGGTGGTGAAGAAGGGCTCGAAAATCTTCGCCAATATGTCGGGCGGGATGCCGAGCCCGGTGTCGGACACGCGCAGCGCGCTATAGTCGCCCGCCGGCAATATCTGCTGGTGCATCTCGCGCACCTTCGCGGCGGGGACGGCGTAGGTCTGGATGTTGAGCGTGCCGCCTTCGGGCATGGCGTCGCGGGCGTTGACGGCGAGGTTGACGATCACCTGCTCCATCTGGCCCGGATCGGCGCGCACTGCGCCCAGATTGCGGCCGTGGGTCACGTCCAGCTTCACATTTTCGCCCAGCAGCCGCTTCAAGAGGTTGGACACATCGGCGACGATATCGGGCAGCTGCAATATCTGCGGCCGCAGCGTCTGCTGGCGGGAGAAGGCGAGCAGCTGGCGGGTCAGGCCGGCGGCGCGGTTGCTGTTCGACTTGACCTGCTGGATATCGTCATAGTCGCTGTCGCCCGGCGTATGGCGCATCAGCATCAGGTCGCAATGGCCGATGATCGCGGTCAGGATATTGTTGAAGTCGTGCGCCACGCCGCCGGCGAGCTGGCCGATCGCCTGCATCTTGGTCGCCTGCGCCACCTGCCGCTTGAGCTTGCTCTCCTCGCTATTGTCCTTGAGGCTGAGCAGCACCGCCGCTTCGCCGAGGCCCCGGACGCCGGCCAGGCTGAGCGCGACGGGATCGTCGGGATTGTCGCGCATCCTGACCGCAATGTCGCCCGACATTTGCGGCCCGACGGCAAAGCGCCGCACCGCGTCCGCCACCGCCGCCTGATCCTCCCGCACGACGAGATCGCCCGGATAGCTCGGCTTGTCGCCCGCCTTGAGCCCCGCCGCGCGCGCGAACGCATTGTTGAGGAAGAGGACGCGCCCGTCGCGGTCGGCCATGGCGAGACCGAAGGGCAACAGCGACAGCAGAGTCTCGATATAGGAGAGCGCCGAGGTGCCGCCGCCCCCCGCCGGCTCGTCGATCAGCAGCAGCAGCATCGGCCCGTCCTGCGCCGATGTCTGCGCGCCATTGGGCTGAGTGGCGCGTTTCAGCGGCACCTGGAGCAGGCGCAGCGGCAGCCCGCCCTGTTCCTCGCGCGCCAGGAACAGCCGGCCCTTGTCATCGACCCGCATATGGGCGGCGAAATCGCGGCCGGTGATGTTGGCGTCGATCCGCCCCGCCGCCCGCAACAGGAACGCCCCGTTGGCGGCGCGGATGCGTCCCTCGCCGCCGATCATCACTGCCATGATGCCGGCTTCGCCCAGCTGCCGCCCGGCCTCTCCGGTCAGGAAGCGGTGGACATCGTCGAGCGCGCTCGGCTGGCGGACGGGGGTGAAGCGCCAGAGGAGATAATCCTCGGTCCGCCCGGTCCGCATGATCTCGACATCCAGCCGCAGCGCGCCATGCACCATGCCCTCATGCCGCGCCGCGCCATCGCGCCAGGCGGCGCGCGCCGCGCGCGCCAGGCTGTCGGCCAGCGCTTCGTCCGCGGCGATGGCGGGCGGGGTCGGGTAGCCGGGGAACCATTCGCCGAACAAGTCGCTGGCGCAGACCAGCCGCCCGGCCCGGTCCGTCACCGCGATCGCCATGCTGGACGCATCGGCGGCGGCGCGGGCGACGGTCCAGTCGGGCATCGCTTCCCGGTCGGCGGGTTCGGGCGGGTAGAGATGCTGATACCAGCTCATCAACGCGGCGGCGGTCAGGATCGTCGCGCCGAAGCCGGCGGCCAGCGCCCAGCTGCCGGCGGCGTAGAGGACAAGGCCGGCGGACGCGAAGGCGGCAAGGATCAGCAGCGGCAGCGCCAAGCGCGAGCGCGGCTGGATCAGCCAGGCTTGCTCACCCCGTTTCAATCCCATCGCCCCTGCAACACCGGAAAAGGACCGCGCCCGATCAGACGCTTGCCTTCTCCAATGCGCCGCTTTGGTGGACCTTGCCAATCCTCAATTTACGCGCCTGCCATTTGCGGCCCATGCGGTGCCGCCAGACCCGGTCGGCGATCACATAGCCGATAACCGCGCAGGCGAGCGAAATGAGGAACAGGCCGATCAGCATCGCGGGCGCGGCCTCGGAAAAGAGCCAGCCGCACCATTCGCGCACCGAGGCGTGCCGATCGACCAGCGCCATGAAGCCCGACGCATCGGCGCTGCGGCCGAGCAGCCAGTTGCCGACCCATACGGAGGCCATCAGGATCAGCGGCGTCGTGGCGGGGTTGGAGAGGAAGGTCATCGCCGCCGCGACCGGGATGTTCGCGCGGAACGGCAGCGCCAGCAGCGCAGCGCCCGCGATCTGGACGCCGGGGATCAGCAGGAAGATGCCGACGAAGAGGCCGAGCGCCACCCCGCGCGGCACCGACCGCCGGGTGAAGCGCCAGAGCGACGGCTCCAGCACGCGATGCGCGACGGGGGCAAGCACCTTGCTCTTTTCCAGCGACTCGCGGGTCGGGGCGTTGGCGTGCCACCAGCGGGTCAGGCGATTGTCCATCAGCCGTGCGCCTTCATGATGCGCTGCTGGTCGCGTTTCCAGTCGCGTTCCTTGATGGTCTCGCGCTTGTCGTGGTTCTGCTTGCCCTTGGCCAGCGCCAGTTCGACCTTCACCTTGCCCCGGCTGTTGAAATAGAGCGAAAGCGGCACCAGCGTCATGCCCTTGCGCTCGACCGCGCCGTGCATCCGGGCGATCTCCCGCTCGTGCAGCAGCAGCTTGCGGGGGCGCTTGGATTCATGGTTGAAGCGGTTGCCATGGCTGAATTCGGGGATGTTGCTGTTGACCAGAAACACCTGATTGCCCTTCACCTCGGCATAGCTGTCGGCGATATTGCCTTCGCCAAAGCGCAGCGACTTGACCTCGGTGCCTTGCAACGCGATCCCGGCCTCGAACACGTCCTCCAGGAAATATTCGAACTTCGCGCGCCGGTTTTCGGCGACGATCTTCTTCTTGTCGAAGGTTTCTGGGCGGGGACGGGCCATGATATTCTACTTAACTTCCGTTCGGTTCGAGCTTGTCGAGAACCCTGTCGCTCCGGTTCTCGACAAGCTCGAACCGAACGGATGTAGGGATTCACACCAGTCCCGCAATCTCCAGCGCCCGGTCCACCGCCGCCCGGCTTGATTCCGACGGCCAGGTGATCGGCAGGCGGACGTCGCCGGGCATGTCGGGGCGGACCCGCGTGAGCGCATATTTAACCGGGCCGGGTGAAGAATCGCTGAACAGGGCATCGTGCAGCGGGTAGAGACGATCCTGAAGCGCCAATGCGCCATCCCAATCGTGCGCCGCGCAGGCCGCTTGAAAATCGGCGCACAGACGAGGCGCGACATTGGCGGTGACGCTGATGCATCCCCGGCCGCCCATCGCATTGAACCCCAGCGCCGTTTCGTCATTGCCGGACAGCTGGCAGAAGTCCGGGCCGCAGGCCAGACGCTGCGCGGTGACCCGCCCGAGATTCCCGGTGGCGTCCTTGACGCCCACGATCGACTGATATTCCTCCGCCAGCCGGTACATGACCGGCACGCCGATGTCGGTGATGGTGCGGCCCGGCACGTTGTAGAGCACAATGGGCAGGTCGCAGCGTTCGGCGAGATAGGCGAAATGCTGGTAGACGCCGTCCTGATTGGGCTTGTTGTAATAAGGGGCGACCACCAGCGCCGCGTCCGCCCCTGCCGCCTGCGCTGCATACATATGTTCGAGCGCGATCCGCGTATCGTTGGAGCCGCAGCCGGCGATCACCGGCACGCGGCCCGTTGCCTGATCCACGCAGATGGCGATGACGCGGTTATGCTCCTCGACCGTCATGGTCGCGCTCTCGCCGGTGGTGCCGCAGGGGACAAGGCCGCTCGATCCTTCGGCGATCTGCCAGTCGACGAAGGCGCGGAACGCCGCCTCGTCCACCCGTCCGTCGCGAAACGGGGTCACCAGAGCCGGAATCGAGCCGGAAAACATGATTTTACTCCTTCTATTCTCCGGGCGGCCGGGGCATGATCGACCAAGCGGGGCGCTATAGCGCGCCATTCAGGGCCTGATAAGGATGCAATGGGGATAATGTCCAGCATGCGCGCCTCATCCCATGTTGAAAGTTACCTTGTCCGAATGCCGATCGTCGCCCTGTTGCTCATCACCGCCGGCGCGGGCGCGCAGACCGAAGTCGTCCAGCCGATCCCGCCCGAATATCCGACCGGCCCGGTGGTGCAGCCGCTGCCCGGCGCCAGTAGCGGACCCAGCCCCTGGCAGCAGGTGCAGAGCCGCATCGGCGTCGCGCAGGACAGCGGCATCGCCGGCACGATCAGCCAGTGGCGCGCGCTCCAGCAAAGCGATGGCCTCAGCTTTTCCACGTATGCGAATTTCCTGATCGCCAACCCCGGCTGGCCGGGCGAGGACCGGATGCGCAAGCTCGCCGAGAGCGGGATCAATCCCGACAGTTTCGATCCGGGTCAGGTGGCTGCCTTCTTCGCCCGTTTCCCGGCGCGCACCGCCACGGGCCATGCCCGCAACGCCGTCGCGCTGATGCAGCTTGGGCGCATGGACGAAGCGCGGGTCGCCGCGCGCAACGCCTGGATCGGCGGGTCGCTGACGCCGACGGACGAGGCGCGGCTGCTCTCGCTATTTGGCTCCACCTTCACCAGCGCGGATCACGACCAGCGCGCCGACGCGCTGCTCTGGGTCAACGACACCAGCGGCGCGGCCCGCATGATCGCCTATGTCAGCCCCGCGCGCCGCCCGGCCTTCCAGGCGCGCATCGCCTTCCGCCGCAAGAGCCCGGACGCGGCGATGCTGATGCAGGGCGCCGAGGCGACCGGCATGAGCGACGCGGGCTATGTCGCCGACAAGGCGCTGTGGCTGCGCGACAGCGGCAACTGGATCGCGGCGCGCCAATATCTGGCGAACCGCCCCGTCGCCACCTACCGGCCGAGCAATCCCGAGAAATTCTACGAAGTGCTGCTGGGGCAGGCGCGCGCCGCCGCCAATGACAGCCAGTGGAGCTTCGCCTACGGGATCGCCAGCAGGATCGACGACGCGGTGCCGCCGGGCGTCGACCTCAGCGCCCAGCCGATCGGCGTGCGCGACGATTATACCAGCCTCGCCTGGCTGGCCGGCAGCACCGCCTATTACAACCTCAACCGCCCGACCGACGCAGTGACGATGTTCCGCGCCTATGCCAATGCGGCCAAGTCGCCCCAGACCAAGTCCAAGGGCTATTATTGGGCCGGTCGCGCCGCGCTCCAGGCGGGCGACGCGGCGAGCGCCAGCAGCTATTTCGCCCAGGCCGGCGTCTATCCCGACCAGTTTTACGGCCAGCTCGCGCTGGAGCGATTGGGCCGCCCCATCCCCGCCCCCGCCACGGTCGAGCGGCCGGTGCCGATCTCCGCCGCCGAGCGGGCCGCGTTCGAAAACCGTTCCGTGGTGCGCGCCGTCCGGGCGCTGGGGCAGATGGGCTATTGGGAGGATCAGAGCAAGTTCGCCCGCGCCATCGCCAACAATGCCGACAGCGACGCCGATCATTTCCTCGCCGCCGAACTGGCGCAGAAGATCGGCCGGCCCGACATGGGCGTGATGGTCGGCCGCCGCGCCGTCTCCAGCGGCTTGACCGGCTATGGGCAGAGCGCCTTCCCGCGCGTGCCGGTGCCGTCGGAAGCGCAATATAACTGGACCATGGTCCATGCCATCGCCCGGCAGGAAAGCCAGTTCGACCGGCAGATCGTGTCCCATGCCGGCGCGCGCGGGCTGATGCAGCTGATGCCCGGCACCGCGCGCGAGCAGGCGGGGAAGCTGGGGATGAGCTATAATCCCGGCGCGCTCAACGATCCCAGCTACAACATCCTGCTGGGCTCAGGCTATTTCCAGCGGATGCTCGATTATTATGGCGGCAGCTATCCGCTGGCGGTGGCGGCCTATAATGCTGGTCCGGGCAATGTGAACAAGTGGATCAGGGCCAATGGCGATCCGCGGGTCGCCGGCGCGGACATGCTGCGCTGGATCGAGCAGATCCCGATTTTCGAGACGCGCAACTATGTGCAGCGCGTGCTGGAGAATGCCGTCGTCTATGAGGCGATGAACCCCGAGCGGGCGCGGTTCCGGGGCGCGACCGCCGTCCTCAGCCGCTATCTGGGCAAGTCGACGCCGGGGTGACCCGGCGCCGGCTGCGCGTCAGAAGCGATAGCCCAGGGTCAGGGTGACGGCGTCGAAACCGGCATTGGGCAGGAACTGATGATCGGCATGGGTGTACATGAGGCCGATGCGCAGCAGCTCGAAGGCCGAGGTCTGCCCGCCCTCCCGTCCACGCACGCCCAGGCTGATCGCCGCCTGGTGCACCTCGTCATAGGGCACCACATCCTTGGTCAGGATCGAATAGCTATAGCTGCCGCGCAACGTGCCGGCCCGACCGAAGACCCGCCCCTGAAGCGGCAATTGATAGGCCACGCCGTTGCGGAACATCCAGTTGCGCGTCTGGCCCGCATCGCGCGCGTTGAGCAATATGTCGCCGGTGGTCGTGCTGTATCCGACCATGTTGCCGATCGTCACGACGCCGCGACCGACATTGCTGATCCGGTAGAGGCTGCTGAGCGAGGCAGTCACCAGTTCGCGATCACCACCGAACGCCTTGTCGGCAACGACCATGCCGTAAGACGCGCGCGGGGTCAGCGTCCAGTCGGGCGTCGCATGGAACTCGACGCCGGCCGACAGGGTGGCGAGCAAAGCGGTGCGGACGGGCAGGCGGGAAAACCCGCTGCCTTCCGCATTGGCGCGCACGACGCTGACCGGCAGGTCGATGACGAAGCGGGTCCGGCTGCCTTCGGCGATCCGCGATCCATGCCGATACCAGCCGTCGATACGCTGGCCGTCCTGCCCGCCCGCCTTCCAGTAGGTGCCGTTGAGGCCGATCGCGTCGACGTCGGCCATCGGCACCTCGGGCTCGAACTCTTCCAGCCCGAGCGCGGTTTGGAATGCCTGCATCTGGACGCTGTTGGGATTGCCATAGGCGATCGTGTCGCAGCCGGTCTGCGCCACCTGACGCTGCATCAGCCCCTCGCGCCAGGAGCCGCCCTGCCGAGCGCCACTTCGTGCAAATTGCTGCGAAGGCAAGTTGGGAAGGGTGGGAATGTTGCCCACTGTCGCGCACGGATCAATCGGCGTACCCTCCAACCCGCTCTGCGCCCAAGCGGAGGGGACGCACAGGATGAAAGCGGCCGCAAGCGCGGCCGGGACAAGGTTAAAACGCATTGGAATCCCCCAAATTCGATGTTGCCGTCTTGTTTCTGTTATAGTTGCGACGCGACCGACCGGACTGTTGCCCGTTGTTGATGACAATATTAACGCAGGATAATTAAATCCAGTGAATAATCAGCCCAATTACATCACGCCCGAAGGCTTCGCGAAGTTGCGGGCAGACTATGACCATCTGCTGGGCGTCGAGCGGCCGCGCGTCGTCGAGGTGGTGAGCTGGGCGGCGGGCAATGGCGACCGCAGCGAGAATGGCGACTATCTCTACGGCCGCAAGCGGATGCGGGAGATTGACGGGCAGCTGAAGCGGCTGTCGAAGAAGATGAAGGACGCCAAGGTCGTCGATCCGCGCCAGCAGCCCGACAAGGCGCGGGTCTATTTCGGCGCGACCGTCACCATCGCCGACGAGGATGACAGGCAGCGCACTGTCACGATCGTGGGCAATGACGAGACCGATGTGGACGCCGGGCGCATCGGTTGGGGGTCGCCGTTGGCGCGCGCCTTGCGCAGGGCGGCGGTGGGCGATCTGCGCCGGGTGACGCTGCCGGCGGGCGAAAAGGAATATGAGGTGCTAGCGATCGCCTATCCATCGTAAATCGCAGGCATTTTCGCCTTAAGTGGAACAGCGAAGTGAACAGCTGATTCGACCTTCGCGCTACTGGCGGGCGTGAGGACGATCAGTGGCTGTCGCGGCGTCGATCAGCCAGCGTCGGAAGTCCGCCATCGCCGGGCTGTCCGCGCGCGACATGAGGCGCGTGAGCCAGTAGCCGCCGAGATCGACCGCCATGGCGAAGGGCTGGACCAGCCGCCCTGCCTCCAGATCGCGCGCGAACAGCGCCGGCGGGGCGAGCGCGACGCCAAGTCCCCGCTGCGCCGCCAGCGCCATGCCCACCGAATTGTCGAACATCGGCCCGCGCAGCGGCGGGCAGGGCGCGCCGGCCGCCGCGAACCAGCGCGGCCATTCGTCGGCGCGGTAGGAGCGCAGCAGCATCTCCCCCGCCAGCATCGCCGGCTCCGTGAGCCGCAGCGCCACCGCCGGGGCGCAGAGCGGCGTCAGCGGCGCGCGCAGCACCGGATCGGCATGGGTGCCGTGCCACGCCCCGTCGCCGAAGCGGATGGCGAGGTCCAGCCCCTCCCCCGCCAGATCGACGCGGTTGTTGTTGGTCATGATGCGGAGGTCAATATGCGGGCAGGCGCGCTCGAAATCGCCGAGCCGGTCGAGCAGCCAGCCGGTCGCGAAGGTGCCGACCACGCCCAGCGTCACGATCTCGCGCGGGCGGCCGCCCTCGATCCGGCCCAGCGTCGCGCCGATCCGGTCCAGCGCCTCGCCCATCACCGGCAGCAGCGCGCGGCCTTCGTCGGTCAGCATCAGGCCGCGCGGCAAGCGGCGGAACAGCGGCGCGCCGAGCCGCGCCTCCAGTTGCGCGACCTGCTGGCTGACCGCGCCCTGGCTGACGCACAGCTCGATCGCGGCGCGGGTGAAGTTGAGATGCCGCGCCGCCGCCTCGAAAGCGCGCAGGGCGTTGAGCGGCAAGCGGGCGCGGTCCATGGGCAACCGTCATAAGCCAAGCTAATGGCTATGTCGAGAAATGATGCTTTGCGGACGGGCCATGATGCCGGCAATTTTGCCGTCGAGCGATGAAGGAGATGGGCGGATGCGGATGGTGGCGGCGCTGGCTATTAGCCTGGCTGGGATAATGTCGACGGGTGCGAGCCAAGCGGACGATCCGCTCACGCGGCCGATCGCGCCCCAATCCGCAAAGCGCTGGCTCACGCCGCAAGCGCCGATAAGGCTATATGGCAACAGCTATCTAGTCGGCTTCGGCGGGCTCAACGTGGCGCTGATCCGCACCAGCGCGGGCCTCATCCTGATCGACGGCGCGGTGCCGCAGGCGGTGGCGGACGTCGAGGCGAACATCCGCCGCCTGGGCTTTTCGATTCGCGACGTGAAGCTGATCCTCAGCACCGAGCCGCATTTCGACCATGCCGGCGGCATCGCCGCGCTGGCGCGGGACAGCGGAGCGATGGTGATCGCCAGCGCGGCTGGCGCGGCGATATTGAAGCAGGGTGGCGGCGATCCCGACGATCCGCAGGCGGCCTGGCTGGAGCGTTTCCCCGGCGTCGCCCGGCTGCGCACCGCGCGCGACGGCGAAGCGATCCGGCTGGGCGATGTCGCCGTCACGGCGATCGCGACCCCCGGCCATACGCTGGGCAGCATGAGCTGGCGCTGGAGGAGTTGCGAGAGGAAATCCTGCAAGACGATGCTGTTCGCCGCCAGCCTCAATCCGATCGCGGCGGACGGCTGGCGCTTCGCCGATCCCGCGCACAGCCGCTTCGTCGACGCCTTCCGCGCGAGCATCGCCAGGATGAAGGCGCAGCCCTGCGACATCCTCATCGCCTCCCACCCGCAGGAGGGTGACGAAGAGCGGCTCAAGCGGCTGGCGGCGCGGCGCACGCCCAATCCCTTCGCCTATGCCGCGCCCTGCCGCGGCTATGCCGAGCGGGCGGAGGCGGCACTGGGCGAGGAACTGGGGAAATAGCCTATTCGTGCGGTCGCAGCGCGCGGTTGAGGCTGTCCAGCACCGCGTCGATCGGCTCGGTCACGGTGACGCTGCGCCCTTCGCCGAAACGGATGCGCGTGCCGTCGCTGACCTGGGTGACGAAGGTGACCTGGGCGGGGTTGATCGCGGTCTGGGTCCGGTCGGTGCCGACGAACATCACGAGCATGGCGTGCCTCTCCTTCTGTTTGAAGAGGCAGCCTAGCGGCTTTGAAGCGCCGCGCCAGTCCTAGTTTTGCAGCGGGTTCAGGCCGCCCGGATCGCGGCGATGAAGCCGCCCGCCCGTTGTTCCAGCCGGTGCGCCTCGCCCGCGAGCCGGTCGGCCACGTCGCGCAGGCCGCCCACCGCGACCACGCTCGCCTGGGCATTGTCGCTGATCTGCCGGGCGCCGGCGCGGATATGGTCGCTCGATGCGCTGGCTTCCGCGACGCTATCGGCAATGGTGCGGCTGAACGCGCTCTGACGCGCGACCGCGTCGAAAATCGCGGCGGACAGGCTGTCCGCGCGCGCCATGGTGGCGTCGATATGGGCCTGCCCGGCCGCCACGTCGCCGATGCCGATGCGGATATGATCGATCCGCCCGGCGATGCTGGCGGCGGCGTCGCGCGTCTGCTGCGCGAGCGACTTGACCTCGCGCGCGACGACCGCAAAGCCCTGCCCCGCTTCGCCGGCGCGTGCCGCCTCTATGCTGGCGTTGAGCGCAAGCATGGCGGTCGCCCGCGCGATGCTGTCGATCAGCGCCACGACCTCGCCGATGCTGTCGGCGTCGGCCCTGAGCGCCGCGCTGCGCGCCGCGCCCGAGCGGCTGTGCGCCGCCGCCTCGCGGATCGCGGCGCCCGCCGCCTGCGCTTCGGCCTCCATCGCTCGGAAAAGCTGTCCCAGTTCCGCCCCGCCGGCGGCGAGCTGATGGAGCCGTTCGGCGGTCTGCGCAGCGGCGACCGCCATCGCGGCCGAGTCCGCCCCGTCGCCGGCCGCGCGCTCCGCCGCCTGCGCCGCCAGTCCCGCGAGGCTGTCGGCCATTTTCGCCATGTCGGCGATCATCGCGGCAATATCTTCCCGGAAGGCGGCGCTTTCGCGGCTGACCCGCTCCGCCCGCGCCGCCCGCGCCAGCGCCACCCGCGCGTCGCGTTCGGCGGTGAGGCGCAGCAGCAGCGGCCCGCCCAGAACGCCGACATAGACACCGGCTCGGGTGGCGATCAGCCCTTCGCATCCCGTTCCTTGCGCGGCGTAGAGATCGACCAGCGCCTCGATGCTCTCGCTCTGCTCGGCCGTGGCGCAGGGCCGGACATGATCGTCGAGCCGCCCGCCGAAACTGGGATTGCGCAGCAGCGCATGGCCGAACGGGTTGAAGAGGATGCGGCGCATGTCCCGCTCGTAGATCGCGCCGACCGGCCGGTCGCGCCCATCAAGCACGGGGAGCAGCCGCAGCCCGGAATCATATTGGAACTGATCGACCGCGTCGCTCAGCGGCTGGCCCAGCCGGACGACGGGGCACTGCTCCGCCCGCAGGGTCGGCGCTGGCAGCGGGTCGGGCGCGATGAGGCGGGCGGTGGAAGCCATAAACCCGACCTACCGGTCAATGGTAAATGAGGGGTTAGGATTTCGTGACAGTTACGTGACAATGCCTGTTTTTCTGCGGCCTTCACGCGCCGGCCGGCTGATAGCCGAACGCTTCGCGCGCCAGAGCGACGACCGCCGGGTCCGGATCGGGGAAGGTCATCGGCACGAGCCGCTCCAGCCGCTCCGCAACATAGGTTAGCGCCGCGATGCGGCCGGCCTTGCGGTTGTTGTTGTCGATGGCATGCCAGGGCGCATATTTGCTGTCGGTCTTGGCGAACATGGCGTGCATCGCATCCAGATAGTCGGCGCGCCGCGCGCGGTTGCGATAATCGTCCGGTCCGGTCTTCCACCGCTTCCACGGCGTATCGAGCCGCTGGGCGAGCTGCTCGTCCTGAGTCTCCTGCGTGATGTGGACGAACAGCTTGACGAGGTTGGTGCCTGCCTGCGCCTGCTGCTTCTCGAACGCATTGATCTCGTCATAGGCGCGCTTCCACTCCTTCTTCGAGCAGAAGCCCTCGACCCGCTCGACCAGCACCCGGCCATACCAGCTGCGGTCGAAGATCGCGATGTTGCGCCGGGCCGGCAGGCGGGTCCAGAAGCGCCAGAGAAAATGATGGTCGCGTTCGACCTCGCTCGGCGCGGCGATGGGATGGACCTGATAATAGCGGGGATCCCAGTCGGCGCTCATCCGCTTGATGATCCCGCCCTTCCCCGCCGCGTCCCAGCCCTCCAGCAGGATGACGCTGCGCCGGTCGTGGAGGATGTGCGCGACCTGTATCTTCGCCAGCCGCTCCTGGAGCGCGGCGAGATCGGCGTCATAATCGCCCTTATATTTCGCGCCGGTTTCGTAATCGGCAAGGTCGATGGTCAATGCCTCAGTCCCGTTCGGTTCGAGCTTGTCGAGAACCAGTTCTCGATACGCCTACTCGGCTTCGCTCGAAGGCTACTCGAACCGAACGGAACTGGAAAGTGAAGGCGTCACGCCTTCGCCTGCGGCTCCACGACGCGGATGTGGAGTTCGCGCAGCTGCTTGAGTTCCGCCGGGCTGGGTGCGCCCATCAGCAGGTCTTCGGCGCGCTGGTTCATCGGGAACAGCGTGATCTCGCGCAGATTCTGCGCGCCGCACAGCAGCATCACGATGCGATCGACGCCAGCGGCCATGCCGCCATGCGGCGGCGCGCCGTACTGGAACGCGCGGTAGAGGCCGCCGAACCGATCCTCGACATCCTGCTGCGACAGGCCGACCAGCTCGAACGCCTTGACCATGGCTTCGGGCGACTGGTTGCGGATCGATCCCGACGCAATCTCATAGCCGTTGCAGACCATGTCATATTGATAGGCCTTGAGCGTCAGCGGGTCTTGGCTGCTCAGCGCCTCCAGCCCGCCCTGCGGCATCGAGAAGGGGTTGTGCGCGAAGTCGATCTTCTTCTCGTCCTCGTCATATTCGTAGAAGGGGAAATCGACGATCCAGCACAGGTCGAACCGGTCCTTGTCGATGAGGTCGAGCTGCTCGCCGATGCGGATGCGGGCGAGGCCGGCGAGCTTGGCCGCCTGGCTTTCCTTGCCCGCCGCGAAGAACACGCCGTCATTGGGGCCGAGGCCGAGCGCCGCGATCAGCTTCGCGGTCGC
The DNA here is from genome assembly GCF_036170395.1 of Sphingobium sp. Lineage (GTDB taxonomy): Bacteria > Pseudomonadota > Alphaproteobacteria > Sphingomonadales > Sphingomonadaceae > Sphingobium. The sequence continues at coordinate 10,246 of NZ_JAVHPD010000061.1, read as the reverse complement.
TTCCTCGCCATGATTCTTGGCGATGGGGCCGCCGGGCACGCCGTCCTTGATATTGATATAGCCAAGGCCCGAATAGCCCTCGCCCCGCGCCCAGACATTCATGTCGTCGAAGAACTTCCGGCTGCCAGCGCCAGCGCCGGGCGCAGGGATGGCGCGGATGACGCTGCCGCTCTCCACGAGGCTGGCGAAGATGCCGAAGCCCGAGCCATGGAAATGCTCGGTCACGTCCTGAATGAGGATGGGGTTGCGCAGGTCGGGCTTGTCGCTGCCATATTTGAGCATCGCTTCGGCGTGGGGGATACGCGGGAAGCTGCCGGCCGGGGTGACCGGCTTGCCGTCGGCGAACGCCTCGAACACTTGGGCGATCACCGGCTCCATCGTGTTCCACACATCTTCCTGCGTGACGAAGCTCATTTCGAGGTCGAGCTGGTAGAATTCGCCGGGCAGCCGGTCGGCGCGCGGGTCTTCATCGCGGAAGCAGGGGGCAATCTGGAAATAGCGATCGAAGCCCGCGACCATCAGCAATTGCTTATATTGCTGCGGCGCCTGGGGCAGGGCGTAGAATTTGCCGGCATGGATACGGCTCGGCACCAGAAAGTCGCGCGCGCCTTCCGGCGACGAGGCCGTCAGGATCGGCGTCGAATATTCGGTGAAGCCCGCATCCTCCATCCGGCGGCGCATGTCGCGGATGATCTGGGTGCGCTTGACGATGTTGGCGTGGAGCGTCTCGCGCCGCAGGTCGAGGAAACGGTAGCGCAGGCGGATATCCTCGGGATAGTCCTGCTCGCCTGCGACCGGCAGCGGCAGCTCCGCCGCCGTCGACAGCACCGTCACGCGATCGGCCACGATTTCGATCTCACCGGTCGCCATCTTCGGGTTGATCGCTTCGGCCGCGCGGGCGACGACCTTGCCCTCGATCGTCACCACCGACTCAAGGCGCAGCGTTTCGAGCATTTTCAGCGGCTCGCTGTCCGCCTTCGCCACGATCTGGGTGATGCCATAATGGTCGCGCAGGTCGACGAACAGCACGCCGCCATGGTCGCGCTTGCGATGGACCCAGCCCGACACCCGCACGTCATTCCCGACCTCTCCCGTGGTCAGGGCGCCGCAGGTATGGGTGCGATAGGCGTGCATGGCGTTTTGGTCTTTCGGCTTCGTTTTACGGAAATGACAAAGTGTTGCAGCCCCGCTATGGCCGGAGATGTCGAAGTTCGACCAGCCCGCCGGGGAGCGGGCCAGCCCATAATAAGATCGAAGACCATATGCAAATCCATCCGCTGATTACCGACAGCAAGACGCTTTTCGATTTCTGCGCCCGCATTGCGAAATCCCCCTACATCGCCGTCGATACCGAGTTCATGCGCGAGAATAGCTATTGGCCCGAACTCTGCCTGGTGCAGGTCGCCGATCCGAACGAGGCCGCGGCGATCGACCCCAAGGCGCCGGGGCTGGACATGACGCCCCTGCTCGACCTCATGGTGAACAATGAGGATGTGCTGAAGGTCTTTCATGCCGGCGGGCAGGATATCGAGATCGTCCACAATCTGACCGGCAAGACGCCGCACCCGATGTTCGACACCCAGATCGCGGCGATGGCGTTGGGGCTGGGCGAACAGATCGGCTATGGCAATCTGGTCGATGCGTGGATGGGGGTGCAGCTCGACAAGGGCGCGCGCTTCACCGACTGGGCGCGCCGTCCGTTGGACAAGCGCCAGATCGACTATGCAATCGGCGACGTCACCTACCTCATCCAGATTTTCCCCCGGATGCTGGACGAATTGCGCAAGACCGGGCGCGGCGACTGGCTCGATCAGGAGATGGAGCGGATCAGCGATCCTTCCAATTATGAGAATGACCCGGAGGAAGCCTGGCAGCGCGTGCGGATCGCCAGCAAGAAGCCCGATGTGCTGGGCCGGTTGAAAGCACTGGCCGCCTGGCGCGAGATCGAGGCGCGCGACAAGAATCTGCCGCGCGGCCGCATCGTCAAGGACGAGACGCTCGCCGATATCGCCAGCCACCCGCCGCGCACGCAGGAAGACCTCGGCAAGGTGCGGGGCCTCTCCGCCACCTGGAAGACCAACGATATCGGCGCGCGGCTGATGGCGGCGATCCGCAGCGCGCAGCCGCTCGGCCGCGACGAGATGCCCGACCGCGAGCCGCGCCGGCCGGGACTGGGCAAGGACGGCGCGCTGGTGGCGGACCTGCTCAAGCTGCTTTTGAAAATCCGCTCGCGCGACATCAATGTCGCCGCGCGGCTGATCGCGCGGACCGACGATATCGACGCGCTGGCGGCGGGCGTGCGCGACGGGCTCTCGATCCTCGAAGGCTGGCGCTACGAGCAGTTCGGGCGCGACGCGGTCGATCTGGTCGAGGGACGCATGGCGTTCGCGGTCAAGAATGGCCGGCTCAAGATGACGCGGACGGAATGAGGAGAGCGGCGATGCGGACGATGATGCTGGTGTGCCTGCTGGGCCTGACCGCTTGCGCCGGCGCGAAGGGGCCGGCGACGCCGCCTGCGACCGCCGAAGGGCCGTGCCGCAACAATGGCCTGGACGCCTTCGTCGGGCAGAAGGCAAGCGCGGAAACCGGCGCGGCTTTGCTCAAGGCTTCGGGCGCGCGGACGCTGCGTTGGGGCGGCCCCGGCATGGCGATGACGATGGACTATCGGCCCGATCGGCTGACGGTCAGCTATGACGAGGCGATGGTGATTACGTCCGCGCGGTGTGGCTGATTGCCTACCTCCGTTCGCTTCGAGCTTGTCGAGAAGCGGTTGGCCTATCCTGCCCGTTTTTCGACTTCGCTCGAAACGAACGGCTGATGGAATGACTAAGGCATGATCGCCGCCGCCGACCTCGCCATCCGTTTCGCTCGGGCGAGCTTCAACCGGGCGCTGGCGGAGGGCGACCTTGCCGCGATCGGTCCGCTGCTGAGCGCCGATGTGGTCATGGTGACGGGCACTGACAGCGCCGTGATCGCCGGACGCAAGGCGCAGCTTCAGGCATGGAAGCGCGAATTCGCGGCGAAGGCGCGGATGATCTATGCGCGCACGCCGCAGACGGTCAGCGTCTCGCCGGTCGAACCGATCGCGATGGAATTGGGCGTCTGGCAGGGCGTCCTCGGCGGCATCGCTCAGGCGTCCGGCAGCTACAGCGCCAAGTGGCGAGAGGTGGGCGGCATTTGGGTGATCGAAGCGGAAATCTACGTGACGATGGCGTGACGGCTCATGCCAAGCTGTGTTGAGCAGGACTCCTCCCCTCCCTGAAGGAGAGGGGCTAAAGATAGTCACTGGCGTGGTATCAGCGCCTCCACCGTGCCCAGATAGCGGTGGGAAGCGCGATCCCCCGCGCTTCTTCGCGCACCGCCAGCTCGCCGGCTTCCACGGTGCCGGGCAGGTCGGCGAAGGCTTGGCGCAACAATTCACCGATCGCCAGCGCCGACATGCGGACGGCATAGACGGTCAGGAACAGGAAGCGGCTGTCGGCGTCGAGCAGCGCGCGGCAATTGGCGATGAGGCCGGGCAGATCCTCCTCCAGCCGCCACACCTCGCCATCGGGGCCGCGGCCATATTTGGGCGGGTCGAGCAGGATGCCGTCATAGCGGCGATTGCGGCGCACTTCGCGCGCGACGAACTTTGCCGCATCCTCGACGATCCAGCGGACGGGGCGATCCTCCATACCAGACAGCGCGGCGTTGGCGCGCGCCTGCGCCACCGACTTCTTGGACGCATCGACATGCACCATCCGCGCGCGCGCCGCCGACAGTGCCAGCGTGCCCACGCCGGTATAGCCGAAGAGGTTCATGACCTCGGCATCGGGCTTGTCGGCGATGGCGGCGCGCAGATCGTCCCATACGGGCGCCATGTCGGGGAAGAAGCCGAGATGGCGGAAGGGGGTGCAGCTCGACTGAAATGTCACCTCGCGCCAGCGCAGCGGCCAGCCTTCGGCCGGCACCGGCTTTTCATAATACCAGCGCCCGCCGCCATCCTCGTCCGATCCGGGGATGAACTCGGCGTCGGCGCGCCAGTCGGTCGTCGCGGGCTTCCACATCGCCTGCGGCTCGGGCCGGATGAAGCGGAAGCGGCCATAGCGCTCCAGCTTGCGGCCGTCGCCCGAATCGAGCAGGCCATAATCGGGCCAGGGTTCGCCGATGAGGGTCTTGAGGTCCATACCAGTCCCGTTCGGTTCGAAATCCTGAGCCTGTCGAAGGGCGAGAACCATGGGCATCCGGTTCTCGACAAGCTCGAACCGAACGGATGCTGAGATTAGCCGCGCGGCGTCGCCCGCTCCGCGACATAGGCGGTCACCGCGTCGAACGTGCCGGGGAGCTTTGCATAGCTTTCCTCGCGCGCGAACAGGTCGCCGACCCGGCCGGGCAGCGGCGGGCGGACGCCGGTCGCGCGCTCGACCGCGTCTCGGAACTTGGCGGGATGCGCCGTCGCCAGCGTGACGACGGGCACGTCGACATCGATCGCCGCCGCGCGCGCCGCCGCCAGCCCGATGGCGCTGTGCGGATCGATGATCTGCCCTGCGCCATCATGCGCCCAGCGCATCGCGGTCGTCATGCCGTCCGCATCGATCCGGGCGGAGCGGAACAGGTGGGCCGCGCCCTCCCTTTGCGCATTGGTGAGCCGCATCGCCTTCGTCGCCTCGAACCCGCGCATCTGCGCCGCGAGCGCCAGCCCGTCGCGCCCGCCGGCGTCGAACAGCAGCCGCTCGAAGTTGGAGCTGACCTGGATGTCCATGCTGGGCGTCGCGGTCGGCACCACCTGACCCTGGCTGTAGTCGCCATCGGACAAAGCGCGGTGGAGGATGTCGTTGACGTTGGTGGCGACGATCAGCTTCGCCACCGGCAGCCCCATCTTCGCTGCGACATAGCCCGCGAACACGTCGCCGAAATTGCCGGTGGGGACCGAAAAGGCGACCGGCCGCTCCGGCGCGCCCAGGCGCACGGCGGCGTAGAAATAATAGACCACCTGCGCCATCAGCCGCGCCCAGTTGATGCTGTTCACCGCCGACAGGTTGAAGCGGCCGGAGAAATCGACGTCGTTGAACATCGCCTTCACCAGCGCCTGCGCATCGTCGAAGCTGCCGTCGATCGCGATATTATAGACGTTGGGGGCGAGCACCGTCGTCATCTGCCGACGTTGCACGTCCGACACGCGGCCTTCGGGATGGAGCATGAAGATGTCGATCTTCGCCCGGCCCGCCACGGCATCGATCGCCGCCGATCCGGTGTCGCCCGATGTCGCGCCGACGATGGTGATATGATCGTCGCGGCGCGACAGGAAGCGCTCGAACAGGTGGCCGAGCAGTTGCAGCGCCACATCCTTGAACGCCAGCGTCGGGCCGTGGAACAGCTCCAGCAGCCAGTGCTGATGGTCGAGCTGCACCAGCGGCGTCACCGCATTATGGCTGAACCGCGCATAGGCGGCGGCGCAGAGATCGCGCAGTTCGTCTTCGCTCAGCGATCCGGCGACGAAGGGGGTCATCACCCGCACCGCCGTCTCGACATAGGAGAGGCCGGCAAGGTCGCGGATTTGCTCGGGCGAAAAGGCGGGCCATTCGGTCGGCAGGTAAAGCCCGCCGTCGGACGCCAGGCCCGCCAGCGTCACATCCTCGAACCCGAGCGCCGGCGCGCTCCCTCTGCTGCTCTGATACTGCATGATGGGGAAGCGCGGTAGCGCCGGCCCGGCAAAGGGGCAAGCAATTAAGGCTTTTGCGACCCCGAAACCGCGATATTCCGCCGCCGCAACGCCAGGCCATAGATGATGGCGGCGACCCCGGCGAAGAAGAACCATTGCACCGCATAGGCCAAATGGTTGTTGGGAATGTCGGCGGCAGTCGGCGGCGCGACGGGCTTGAGACCGGCCGGCGCGGCTTTCGCGATCAGCATCGGCCGCAGCGGGGCGGCGTTACCGGCGATGCGGGTCAGGAGTGCGCGATGATCGGGCTCCTCGCTGATCCAGCCCTCTACCTGCCCGCCGGTCCAGCTCGGCTTCTGGTCGGGCTTTTGGCCGACGCCCAGCGCGACCAGCACGCCCGGCCCCTCCGCTCCGGTGGCGCATTGCGCGATATGGCGATAGCCGGTCGAGCCGTCGGCAGCGCGCCCTGCCTCCACCTGCCACCCCACGACGCGCAGGCAGTGGACCGAGGAGCGGCGGAACAGCAGGTCGGGCGCGACCGGCGGCAAGGAGGGAAAGGCGACGGGAGGCTGCGCGGGATTGGTCGCGGCCAACCTAAGCGCCTGCGCCTTTTCGCCCCGCCGCTGGAGCTGCCAGACGCCGAGCGCGATCATTGTGAGGATGGCGGCCGCGACGATGATCGTCGGAATGACGGGAATGCGCCGCGTGCCGCCGCCTGTATCAGGCACGACCCATGCACCAGGGATCGGGCTGGTGATCGATCGGCGGTCCAGCCTCATCGGGGGCAGGGAAGCGCGCCTTGAAGGTGAAGGCCTGGGGCGACGGGCCGAGCCGATCGAGCAGCCAGAGCCGCGACAGCCCGTCATTGACCGTGGGCACCGTGCCTGCCTCGATCCACCAGAGCGCCTGATAGGCGCCCTCGAACCGTTCGAAATAGTCGCGCCGCCGCGCCATCACCGGCGTATGGGCGCTGCGATAGACGAAGTCGAACAAAGCGTCGGCATCGGTCCATACCGACATGTTGGGGATCAGCAGCGGATCGCCGCCCAGCGCCATGTCGGTGGCGTTGCCGCCCTCGTCCTTCAGCCGCCAGACGAAACCCGGCGAGGCTTCGGCCAGCGCGTTGATGCGGTCGAGCGCGTCGAAGAAGGGCTGGACCCGCGGATCGCCCCTGGGGGCGACCAGCCGGCCGATATTGATCTGGGCGAGGTGCCAGACGGCCTGCGTCATCGCCCGCCGCCGCCGATCAGCCGCCGTGGACCGGCGCGTTCCAGCCGCCCCAGACATAGACGGCGACGAACAGGAACAGCCACACCACGTCGACGAAATGCCAGTACCAGGCCGCCGCCTCGAAGCCGAAATGCTGGCGCGGGGTGAAATGCGCCTTATAGGCGCGCACCAGATTGACGATCAGGAAGATGGTGCCGACCAGAACGTGGAAGCCGTGGAAGCCGGTCGCCATGTAGAAGGACGAGCTGTAGGGATTGCCGCCGAAGTCGAAGGGCGCATGGGCATATTCATAAGCCTGGATGCACGAGAAGATCGCGCCCAGGATGATGGTGCACCACAGCCCCTTGATGAGGCCGTCGCGGTCGCCATGGATCAGCGCATGGTGCGCCCAGGTGACCGTAGTGCCCGAGCAGAGCAGGATCAGCGTGTTGAGCAGGGGCAGCTCGAAGGCGTTCATCACCTCCACGCCCTTGGACGGGAACAGGCCCTCGATCGGCGCGAGTTCGCTGGGGAACAGGGAGAAGTCGAAAAAGGCCCAGAACCAGCCGACGAAGAACATCACTTCCGACGCGATGAACAGGATCATGCCGTAGCGCAGGTGAAGCTGCACCACCGGGGTATGATCGCCCGCATGGGCTTCGGCAATGACATTGCCCCACCAGCTGTAGAAGGTGAAGAGCACGCCCGCGACGCCGATCAGGAACACCCAGCCGCCGCCCGGTCCCATCGCATCGGGGTGCATCCACATGATCGCGCCGAACGCCATCACCAGCGCCGACATGGAGCCGAACAGCGGCCAGATGCTGGGCGGGAGAATATGGTAATCGTGATTCTTGGCGCCGGCCATGTCCTGCTCTTCCCCGTGGCTGTTATCGTGTCGTCCTTAGCTCGCCTTCCGGCCCTGCTCAACAGGGTAGAAGGTATAGCTAAGCGTAATCTGCTGCGTATCCTTGTTGTCCGGGTCGGCCAATATCTTGGGATCGACATAATAGAGGACGGGCATCCGCACCTCCTGCCCCGGCATGAGCGTCTGCTCGGTGAAGCAGAAGCACTGGATCTTGGTGAAATAGGCGCCGGCCTGCGTCGGCGTGACGTTGAAGGCGGCAGTGCCCGTGACCGGCTTGTCGGAGAGATTTTTCGCGACGAAGATCGCCATCGATTTGGCGCCCACCGTCACCGTCGCGGTCCGACGCTCGGGCTGGAAGCGCCAGGGCATCCCCGGGGCGATGTTGGAATCGAACCGGATCGACATGCTGTGCCCGGTCGCCACCGGCACGCTCGTCGCCGCGTCAGCGCGCTGGGTGGTGCCGCCGAACCCGGTCTGCTCGCAGAAGATGCGGTAGAGCGGGACGGACGCGAAGCCGAGGCCCAGCATGGCAAGGCCCACCCCCGCCATGGCGACGAGCGTTCGGCGGTTGCGCCGATCCCGGTCGAAGGGCGAAGGCGGCAAGGTCGCCATCAGATATTATGGCTCGCGCCGATCTTCGCGAGCGTGATGGCGAAGAAGAGGATGGCGAGGAAGCCGAGCAGCAGCCCGGTCATGATGGCGCGGCTCTTCTGCCGGGCGCGGATCTGTTCCTGCTCCTCGGGCGTCATGCCAGCAGCCAGCGGTCGACGACCACCGCTCCGAACAGCAGAAACAGGTAGAGGATCGTAAATTTGAACAGCCGCTTCTCCGGCGCCATGCGCGCGGGATCGCTTTCGCGCCGGCGATAGACCTGGAAGGCGAGCGCGGCGAAGATGAGCGTGCCGACCAGCGCCGTCACGCCATAAATGAGGCCGGTGAGCCGCAGCAGCACCGGCGCGAGCGCGGCCACCGCCATGATCGCGGTATAGGCCCAGATATGCCGACGGGTCGCCACTTCGCCCGACACGACTGGCAGCATCGGGATGCCGGCGGCGGCGTAATCGGTCTTTACGAACAAAGCGAGCGCCCAGAAATGGGGCGGCGTCCAGAAGAAGATCAGCATGAACAGGGCAACCGGCAGCGCGCTGACGTCGCCGGTCACCGCCGCCCAGCCGATCACCGGCGGAAACGCCCCGGCCGCGCCGCCGATCACGATATTCTGCGCCGTGCGGGGCTTGAGCCAGATCGTATAGACGAAGACGTAGAAGAGGATCGAAACGGCCAGCACCCCGGCGGCGAGCCAGTTGGTCGCCATGCCCATCAGGATGACCGAGAAGAAAGAGAGGCCGACGCCGAAATGCAGCGCCGCCTGCCGGTCCATCCGGCCGGCCGGCAGCGGGCGCGACGCGGTGCGCTTCATCTTGGCGTCGAGATCGGCCTCCCACCATTGGTTGAGCGCGGCGGCCGCGCCCGCGCCGAGCGCGATGCACAGGATGGCGGTGAAGGCGAGGACCGGGTGGATATGCCCCGGCGCGGCGAGCAGGCCGCAGAGGCCCGTGAACACGACCAGAGTCATCACCCGCGGCTTGGTCAAAGCCACGAAATCCCGCCAGTCGGCAGGCAGGGAGACAGGGGAAAGGATCGCGGTCGTCATAATCGTTCCGGCCCGCGCAACAAGCGGGCTTTCATGCTGGGCCGGGGTACGGATCGCGTCCGCCCCCGGCGAAAGTCACAGCCTCAATGGTGCGCGGCGTCGTCGATCACCGGCAGCGTCTCGAACTGGTGGAAGGGCGGCGGGCTGGACAGAGTCCATTCCAGCGTGGTCGCGCCTTCGCCCCAGGGATTGCCCTCCGCCTTGCGGCCAGCGGCGAGCGACCAGATCAGGTTGACGAAGAAGATCAGCATCCCCGCAGCCATGATCTCATAGCCGTGGCTGGCGATCTTGTTCCAATAGGCGAACGCTTCCGGATAGTCGGGGTAGCGACGCGGCATACCGCTGAGGCCCAGGAAGTGCATCGGGAAGAACAGCAGGTTCACGCCGATGAAGAAGACCCAGAAGTGCAGCTGGCCGAGGAACTCGTTATACATGCGGCCCGACATTTTCGGGAACCAGTAGTAGAAGCCGGCGAACAGGCCGAACACCGCGCCCAGCGAGAGCACATAGTGGAAGTGGGCGACGACATAATAGGTGTCGTGCAGCACATCGTCCACGCCGCCATTGGCCAGCACCACGCCGGTCACGCCGCCCACGGTGAACAGGAAGATGAAGCCCAGCGCCCAGACCATCGGCGTCTTGTAGCTGATCGAGCCGCCCCAGATGGTCGCGATCCAGGAGAAGATCTTGACGCCCGTGGGCACGGCGATGACCATGGTGGCGGCGGTGAAATACATCTTCACATTGACCGACATGCCGGTCGTGAACATGTGGTGCGCCCAGACCACGAAGCCAACGACGCCGATCGCGACCATGGCGTAGGCCATGCCGAGATAGCCGAACACCGGCTTGCGGCTGAAGGTCGAGACGATCT
>NZ_JAVHPD010000060.1:0-52988 GCF_036170395.1 Sphingobium sp. | reverse complement strand
TTCAGCAGCTTGGGAATCCCTCCCGTGAGTCAGTCCCAGCGCGCGTTAGTATAAGTGGGCGCGCGCCAAAGCTCTTCCTGTTCACGCCCCTGAAAAACAGGTAATAACGGTCCAAGGCGTCTAATCGCCATTGGCGTTGCAGCGATTAGGCCATGAGCCGAAAGCCACGCGGGAGAGGGCAGGTGCAGGGAGAAACTCGAGTCATCGAAGGCGCGTTCGGGAGAGCGGCGATATTGTGGCTCGGCAATGATCTGGTGCCCCATGCCCATAAGGAGCCCCATATCATCATTCCGCTCAGCGGGACGCCCCGGCAAACCTTCTTTGTCGATTCCGAACTCTATGCGCTGGACGACGACACGGGCTATTTCATCAATCCGTTGGAAGTGCACAGTTTTCACGCGCCGGAGCGGGACGCGCAGCCATCCTTCCTGCTTTATTATATCGACCCTGCCTGGCTGGCGCGGCGCCATGATCTGAGCGTTGTCCGTCCGTTCCACCGACGCAAGATCCGGCTCGACCCGGAACTGCGGGCCCGCGCCCATTCGTTCGTCGATGCGATCCTGACCGGCTATGCGCTGGAGGATATGCTGGTCGTCGAACTGGAACTCTATCTCAACCGGCTCCTCGACGAAGCGCTCGCGCAGCAGGATGAAAGCGACGAAACCCTGCCGCTGCCGCGCTCGGATTTCCGCATCCGCAAGGCGATGCAGTTCATGCAGCGCAACCTCGACACCCGCTGCTCGCTCGATAGCGTGGCGCGCCACGCGGGCCTGTCGCGACCGCATTTCTTCGCCCTGTTCGTTCAGCAGACCGGGATGACGCCGCGCATCTATTGGAATGTGCTGCGAATCGAAAAGGCGCTGAACGAGATGAAGCAGGACGATGTTCAGCTTGGGGCTCTGGCCTACGACCTTGGCTTTTCGTCACAGGGCAATTTCTCGCGCTTCTTTCGCGAACGCATCGGCGTTTCGCCAAATTCATACCGGCGCGCGGTGCACTGACGGCGATTATATCGCGCCCCGCGCCAGCTCCACCGCCCGCGCCAGCTCCACCGCCCGCGCGAATACCGCCTCGAACATGGCCGCCGTCAGCCGCCCGGTATTCTGATTGTAGCGCGAGCAATGATAGCTATCGACCAGCATCCGCCCGTCGGGCATCCGATGCTCGGCCAGATGGGCGAAGCGCGCCTTTGGCAGCTTCCCGCCGAGTATTTTCACCGCCGACTGGTGCGCGATCTGCCCCAGCGCCACGAACACTCGCGCATTGGGCAGCGCCGCTACGCCGGCCGCGAGAAAAGGCCGGCAATTGCGGATTTCGGCCGGCTCCGGCTTGTTCTGCGGCGGCAGGCATTTGACCGAGTTGACGATGATGATGTCGCGCAGCGCTAGCCCATCGTCGGGCTGCGCCTCATAGACCCCTTCCGCCATCCCGAATTTGGCGAGTGTCGCGAACAGCAGGTCGCCGGCATAATCGCCGGTGAAGGGCCGCCCGGTCCGGTTCGCTCCATGCTTGCCGGGCGCAAGGCCGATGATGGCGATGCGCGCGGCGGGATCACCGAAGGCGGGCACCGGCGCATTCCACCAGTCGGGATATTCGGCGCGGCATTGCTCCCGCAGCGCCACCAGGCGCGGGCAGAGCGGGCAGTCACGCGGCGGTTCGCCGGCAGGCAGTGGCGAGCGGTCTTGAGGGCTTTGCAAGGTCACGCCGGGCAGATAGGCGCTAGGGCGTGACCGACACAAGCCACATCTATGCGCTGGCGCTGGGATCGAACCGCCCGCTGTCCGCCCGCCGCACGCCTGCGCGCTTGCTGGCCGAAGCTGCGGCCCTAATCGGCGCGGAAGTGCGGCTGATCGCCGTCTCGCCGATATTCACGACGCCGCCGCTCGGCCCTTCCGCGCGGTTCTTCGCCAATGCAGCGCTGCTGGTGGAGAGCGCCCTGCCCCCGCCGGCGATGCTGGCGTGGCTTCAGGCGATCGAGGTCCAGCTCGGCCGCCGCCGCCATCGCCGCTGGGGCGCGCGCAGCATGGACATCGACATCACCCTCTGGTCGGGCGGAGCCTGGCGCAGCCGCACGCTCGTAGTGCCCCACTCCGCTTTCCGCGTACGCGCCTTCGTACTCGATCCGCTTGTCGCGATCGTCCCGGACTGGCGCGATCCGGTGACGGGCCTTACCGTCCGCCACCTGCGCGCCCGCCTGCAAAAAGCCCGCGCAAATGGTTGACCATCGCCCCGCCCCCCTCTACGGGATCGACCACCCCATGCGGGCCCTTAGCTCAGTCGGTAGAGCAACTGACTTTTAATCAGTAGGTCGCTGGTTCGAATCCAGCAGGGCTCACCAAAAATGTTGACGGGCAGCATCGCGGCGTCGCGCCGCGCTACTCGGTCGATAGGCTGCGGAGTTGATCGGCATATATCGCGTTACCGAAGAGGACGCGCTGCCGGCGGGTTATCGCAAACAGCCTGACTGCTTATTGGCCGGTTGCCAGTTGGCACACATAGGTGGCTGAAGAATTTACCGCTTTGTAGCTTCCCATCATTCGACGATTGCACCAGCCGAAGGTCAAAATCGCGTGATTAGCGACAGCCTGCCGATGCCGCGTTCGAAGCCATTGGCCGACATCGTGCGTGACGAAGAATAATCATAAGCCGCCTCCACCGCAAAGCGATCGGTCAGATCCCGGCGCAGATAGGTCGATGCACTGACGATGAAGCGGTCGGCCCCGCCTAACTCCCGCTCGCCTCCTCCGGCGGCCCGGACGCTGAAATAGGTCTGCTCACCGAAACGCCAGTCGACACGCATCAACACTTCCGCAGATTGATAATGGTCAGGGCTGAAATAGCCCGGTTGATTCACCAGTCTGAAGTCGGTGCCGGAATAGCGAAGACCGACATGGACCTTGGGTTCGCTCATGATGCGCTGTTCAACTTCGGCCTGCCATCCTAGCTGGCGGTTGCCGTCCGAATAATTGCCGTAGGCAAAGCGTGCCGTAATTCGCGTTCGTTCAGTAGGCAGAAAATCGACCGAAGCCTTATATTGTTCGGCGACAAGTCGATTGCGCAGGGTGGCATCGCTATCGAACAGATACCGCTGCACCCCGGCATCGATACGCCATCTGTCGCTTGGAAAGACCGTGACATAGGCGTCGAACGTCAGGAAATCATTGCTACCACCCTCGCCGGGATTGTTGATTGTGTCGATGCTGAAGGCGGCGTTGACATCGACAGTGTCGCTGATGCGATAGGCAGCGGCCAGCCCCGCGCGTGTGACGGTGACGACATCTCCATCGCCATCGAACGGGTCGAACGCGGCATAGGCCAGTCGCGGGCCGATGCGGCCTCGACCATGATCGCCGAGACGCGCAGGCTGGCGGCCTTATCAAAGGCCGCCCGGCAGTTGAAGATTTGATCTACAAACCCAGTATTTCTGTATTCCGATGACCTGGCAAGGCTCGGCTATCGCGAGATTTCGCTACTCGGAACACGAGCCATTTGCAGCACCTACTTGCGATTGATAAGCTGGTGATAGTTCGTCTGCCAATGGAAAAACCTGCCGCCTTCCGCATTACGAGGGAGGGAATGCTTCGTCCCAAGGTCAGCTATCGCGAGCGCCGTGCAAAGGCGGATGGACCAATGGGAGGTGCTGGAGGCGGCCCGAGCTAGGCTGAACGGCCGACAATGAGGACGCTTTAGCTGAGCACCCGCCCATGCGATACTGAAACACGCAGGTCTTTGCGCCTGCGGGTGTGATCTTAAGGCCGAAGCCTTTGATCTCGTCATTCCATAGCATCTCGCCGGTCAGTATGTGCGACACTGTTCCAGTTCCGCAATCCATATCGGTTTATGACACTCATTTACGGGGGGTACTATGGTCAAACGAGCAACGCCTTTTGTGGTAGTATCGAATGGTAAGTATCGGCAGATATTCTCGATTGTCGAAAAGCCTTCAGGTGAGTTGACCGTCATTTTGCGCGGCGGAGAGAGCATCACGGACGGAATGCATCCGACATCAAGTTCGGTTCTAAATGAGCTTAGAATCTCGATACATCTTAGCAAAAACAGTACCAAAAATGGCAGGACAATAAAGGAAACGGTTACAATAGATGATGGAACTATTAGAACAAGCGCAGCTTTTATAAATGATTCTTCTGAATATCTTTTATGGCCTGTTAAGTCTATATTGTGCCCCGATCTTGACGATCCTGTATATGATATATCAAAGAAGATAAAAAATCCGGTTGTTATTTGCGAAAATTATCCTAAGAAATCCTGCTCTTTGATGATTCATGTCGTCGTTTGCGCCAAGAATAGACCAGAACCTCATTTTGTAGACAGACTTTTGACGGTGGTCCCGTTCACAAAATTCAACATTCTTCTATATACAAGTTTCTTGAACGTACCGACGACCCGATTCGGATCGATGGCGAACATGCCCACCTCGCCCCCAAGGGTTAACGACATAGAACATTTTCGTTACTACAAGATCAAGGAAGCCTTCCCGGATGGAGCGTCCGTTATATCAGATCATGATTTAGATCACATCCTTTGTGATTTCTCCCAATGGTTATTCATCGGATTAATGAAACTCTGGAAAGGTTATTTCAAAAACACTCCAGAACTGCTAAATTTTATAAATTTTCACGAGCCGGTATTCAGTCAGCTTCCTCAAGAGATTTTGCCAGCTACTAGCCTCGGCAGAACTCCCTTTGATCAGTGGCGCCCGTCTCAAACGTCAAAACGGGAATGACAACGCTGGGATTGGCGTTATTGAAATTGCGATGAGATGCAGGCCGCCCGCGCCGGGTGGCGCGAGCGGCCTTCTCCCCCGTTTAACCGATCAGGAAATCGGCGTTGGTCAGCGAAAGACCCGCACCGATCTGGGCGAAGGCTATCGCTGCGCCCGCACCAGTGCCGTCTGCGTCGTAGAAGAGCGTGCCGGTCGCGCTGTTGTAGATGATCCGGTCGCTGGCATCCGCCGCCGCCGATCCGATCACGAACGCCCCGGCGCTCAAGGTTCCGGCCGGCCCCGCTGCCGCGAAGATGGACGCGGACAGGACGATCGTGTCGTCAGCGACGCTGAAGTCGCCGATCTGATCGACATTGCTCGTTCCCAGTGCGGTCGAGAAGCGGAACTGGTCCTGCCCTGCACCGCCAGTCAGCGTGTCGGTGCCAGCCCCGCCGTCCAGCAGGTTGGCCCCGCTATTGCCCGAGAGGCCGTTGGCCTGCGTGTTGCCGGTGGCATTGATGTTGGCGATTCCTGTCAGCGTCAGTTGCTCGACGGCGCGACCGTTGAGATTGTAGGTGACGGTGCTGAAGATCGTGTCATAGCCCTGCCCGCTTGCTTCGATAACCTTGTCGCCCGCGTCATCGACATAATAGGTGTCGTCGCCCAGACCTCCCGTCATGGTGTCCGCGCCGGTGCCGCCATTCAGGATGTTCGCGCCGCTGTTTCCGGTCAGGCCGTTCACCAGGCTGTTGCCGGTCGCATTGATATTGTCGCTGCCGACCAGCGTCAGCTGCTCGATAGCGCGACCAGCAAGACCATAGCTTACTGATGCGAAGATGGTGTCGCTGCCCTCACCATTGGCTTCGACCACCTTATCCAGGCCATGATCGACATAGTAGATGTCGTCGCCCAGGCCGCCCGTCATCATATCGGCCAGCGCGCCCCCGTCGATGATATCATTGCCGGTCGATCCGATGATGTCGTTCGCCTGAGCATTGCCAGTGAGGGACTGGCCGGCGGCATTCACGCCGATAAGATTTTCGACATTCGTGGTCAGAACATAGCTTGTCAGGGTGGTGCGCACCTCGTCAACGCCCTGCGCCGCCAGTTCGATCACTACGTCGCCAGCCTCGTCAACATAATAGAGATCGTTGCCGAGACCGCCCGCCATCATGTCATCGCCGCCGCCACCGTTCAGGACATTCGCGCCATTATTGCCGACCAGACTGTTGGACAGGGAATTGCCTGTTGCATTGATGTCCCCGGAACCCGTCAGAGTGAGTTGCTCGACATTGCGACCGGCGAGACCATAGGTGACAGAACTAAAGATGACGTCAGAGCCCTGGCCGCTATTCTCGATCACTTTGTCGGCTATATTGTTGACATAATAGACATCATCACCCAGTCCGCCGGTCATCATATCAGCCCCTGCGCCACCGGTAATGATGTTGGCAAGGCCATTGCCCGTCAGCGTCTGCCCGGTGGCAAGAGTGCCGGTCAGATTTTCGAGCGTCGCGCCGAGCGTGTAGCTGGCGAGGCTGGTGCGGACCTCGTCCACGCCCTCACCGGCCAGTTCGGTGATGGCGTCGCCGGCATTGTCGACGACATATACGTCGTCGCCAAGCCCGCCGCTCAGGCTGTCCGCCCCAGTGCCGCCGTTCAGCACGTCATTGCCCGCGCCGCCGACGATGCTGTTGGCGAGGCTGTTGCCGGTCAGCGCCTGCCCGGTCAACGCCAGCCCCGTCAGCCGCTCGACATTGTTGCCGAGCGTATAGGAGGCGAGCGTGGTGCGGACCAGATCGTCGCCTTGGCTAGCGGATTCGGCGACCACATCGCCCGCATCGTCAACCATGTAGATGTCTTTGCCGAGGCCGCCGACCATCCGGTCCGCGCCGGCCCCGCCGTCCAGCGTATCGTCACCCCCGCCGCCGGTCAGGATGTTGGCGCCGGCGTCGCCGGTCAGAAGGTCGGCGAAGCCCGATCCGGTGAGGTTTTCGATCCCGCCGAGCGTGTCCGTGCCCGCCCCCACTGTATCCTGCGCCAGTCCGATCGCGAGGCTGACGGTCACGCCCGCCGCCGCGGCGGCATAGGTCGCAGTGTCGCTGCCTTCTCCGCCCAGGAGCAGATCGTCGCCCTCCCCGCCCTCGAGCAGATCGTCGCCCGCTTCGCCATAGAGGCGATCGTTGCCGGCCTCGCCCTTGACGTTGTCGTCACCCTCGCCGCCATATAGAAGGTCAAGCCCGATACCGCCCAGCAGCGCGTCGTTGCCGACCTCGCCGAAGAGCTGATCGTCGCCATTCTCGCCGCGGAGCACGTCGGCGCCATCGCCGGCGCGCACGATATCCTCGCCGTCGCCGGCAAAGACGCGGTCGTCGCCGGCGCCGGTCAGCAGCAGATTGTTCGCGGTCGATCCGGTGAGGATGTCGTTATAGGCAGACCCGGTCAGATTCTCGAACCCGCTGATCGTGTCGGTCCCCGCCCCGCCCGTCGCCTGCGCCGCGGTGGAGGCGAGCGAGATGGTGATCCCGGCGGCCGCGCTTGCATAGCTCAGGGTGTCGACGCCGCCGCGCGCTTCGAGCCAGTCGTTGCCTGCGCCGCCCTCGAAAACATTGTCGCCATCTGTCCCGATCAGCGTGTCGTTATACGCCGAACCGATGATGCCTTCGATCTCAATCAGCGTGTCGGTGCCGCTGTTGCCGCCCAGCGCATAGACGTTGGACGCGGCGCTCAGGTCGATGGTGACAGCCTGGTTGGCGTTGGCATAGCTGGCCATGTCCCAGCCATAGGAGCCGATCAACGTGTCATTGCCCTCGCCGCCTTCCAATATGTCGTTGTCATAGCTGCCGCTGAGAGTATCGTTGCCCGCGCCGCCGACGATGCGGTCCGCGCCATAGCCGCCGTCGGCCGTGTCGTCACCATCGCCGGCTTCGACATAGTCCGCGCCATCACCGGCGCTGATATAGTCATTGTCCGCGCCGCCATAGAGGCTGTCGTCGCCGCCTTCGCCGTAGATCTGGTCCGCGCCGAATTCGCCGCGCAGTTCATCCTTGCCCGCGCCGCCGACGATATAGTCGGCGTCGTCGCCGCCCCGGATCAGGTCGTCGCCATCCTCGCCATAGAGGCTGTCGGTACCGACCCCGCCGTTCAGATTATCATTGCCAGTGCCGCCATAGAGCGCGTCATTGCCCTGCCCGCCCGTGATGATGTCGATGCCCGCGCCGCCGACCAGCGTGTCGTTGCCGCCATTGCCGTTGATCGTATCGTTCCCGTCGACGCCATAATAGACATGGGCGTCGTCGGTATCGTCGAAGACATTGTCCTGCGGCGTGCCGATGATCCGCTGGAAATGGTTGCCGCTGAAGTCCGACAGTTGCACATTGGCGATGGTGCCGGCGGAGAACTCCAAGACATAGTCGGCCGATGTCAGCGTCAGGTCGCGATCGAAGTCGAAGATCAGCACCGTCTTGGCCGTGCCGCCGCTGCCGATCCGGCTCCACCAGACCTGGGTGAAGCCGCTGCCAAGGTCGCCGCCCGGAAGCGGCGCGCCGTCATAATAGAGCGACGACGACAGCTCGCCCCGGAACACCAAAGGCGTGCCGTTATTGTCCACCGCACCATTATTGTCGCCGTCGAAGTGGATCAGCGACAGCTTGTCGCCATCGGCCCGGCTGAAGTCGGTGATGACATGCGGTGCGCTGAAGCTGCCATAGGTCCAGTAGGTCGACAGGCGGAATATGTCCGCGCCGCTGCCGCCGGTCACTGTGTCGCGGCTGTTCGCCTCGGTTCCCACTGCAACGATATCGTCGCCCGCGCCTCCATTGATGCTGTTGACGCCATAGCTGCCGCTCAGCGTATCGTTGCCGTCGCCGCCGCTGATGATGTCGTCGCCATAGCTGCCGTTGATCGTGTCGTGGCCGGCCTCGCCGTTCAGCGTATCATTGTCGTAGCTGCCATCGACATAATCGTCGCCGGCTCCGGCATTGACAGTGTCGTTGCCATAGCTGCCGTTGATATTGTCGTTGAGCGAACTGCCCGTGACCGTGTCATTGCCATAGCCGGCATCGATATAGCCGCCTGACGTGCCTGCGGTGATGATGTCGTTGCCATCCTCGCCATAGAGATTGTCCGATCCAGCGCCACCGACCAGCACGTCGTCGCCAGCCCCGCCCGCCAGGCTGTCATTGCCGGCATCGCCATAGAGCGTGTCGTTGTCCGCGCCGCCGTTCAGCGAATCATTGTCGTTGCCGCCGTAAATAATGTCGGCTCCGGCTCCGCCCGACAGATTGTCGCTCCCGGCGTCGCCATAGAGGGTGTCGTTGCCGTCATTGCCGGTGATCGTGTCGTTGCCGTCCTGCCCCGACAAAGTATCGTTGCCCAGCAGACCGTAGATCAGGTTGTTGCCGGCATTACCGGTATAGCTGTCATCGCCGGCCGTGCCAGCGAATGCCTGGAAGTGATTGCCGCTGAAGTCCGACAGTTGCACATTGGCGATGGTGCCGGCGGAGAACTCCAAGACATAGTCGGCCGATGTCAGCGTCAGGTCGCGATCGAAGTCGAAGATCAGCACCGTCTTGGCCGTGCCGCCGCTGCCGATCCGGCTCCACCAGACCTGGGTGAAGCCGCTGCCAAGGTCGCCGCCCGGAAGCGGCGCGCCGTCATAATAGAGCGACGACGACAGCTCGCCCCGGAACACCAAAGGCGTGCCGTTATTGTCCACCGCACCATTATTGTCGCCGTCGAAGTGGATCAGCGACAGCTTGTCGCCATCGGCCCGGCTGAAGTCGGTGATGACATGCGGTGCGCTGAAGCTGCCATAGGTCCAGTAGGTCGACAGGCGGAATATGTCCGCGCCGCTGCCGCCGGTCACTGTGTCGCGGCTGTTCGCCTCGGTTCCCACTGCAACGATATCGTCGCCCGCGCCTCCATTGATGCTGTTGACGCCATAGCTGCCGCTCAGCGTATCGTTGCCGTCGCCGCCGGTGATGATGTCGTCGCCATAGCTGCCGTTGATCGTGTCGTGGCCGGCCTCACCATTCAGTATGTCGTTGTCGTAGCTGCCGTCGACATAATCGTCGCCCGCCCCGGCATTGATCGTGTCGTTGCCGTAGCTGCCGTTGAGATTGTCGGCGACCGCGCTGCCGGTGATCGTGTCGTTGCCATAGCCGGCATCGACATAGCCGCCCGCCGTCCCGGCCGTGATGATGTCGTTGCCATCCTCGCCATAGAGACTGTCCGATCCAGCGCCACCGACCAGCACGTCGTCGCCGGCACCACCCGCCAGGCTGTCATTGCCGGCATCGCCATAGAGCGTGTCATTGTCCGCGCCGCCATTCAGCGAGTCATTGTCGTTGCCGCCCCGGATGACATCCGCGCCGTCGCCGCCGAACAGCACGTCGTTGCCGTCTCCCCCACGCATATTGTCATTGCCGCCAAGGCCATAGGCGGTGATCGCCCCCGCGCTCGCCAGCAGCATGTCGTTGCCCAGCGTGCCGCGCCACACCGGGAAGGTGTCGGTGAAATCCTCCTGCGTCAGCGAGGTCGCACCGTTGATATAGGTGTAGATGTCGAGTTCGGAGAATTGCCCGTTATCGTCCACATCGACCCACAGCTCGACCCGGCCCGCGCTGCTGTTATTCTTCCAGACGACGTCGGCGAAGCCGTCACCCACCAGCGCGGCGGGCAGTTGCACGCCCGATGCGCCGCCGCCGACAACGAAGGTGAAGTCGATCGGGGTCGCGTTGAACACGATCCCACGGCCATAGGCGTAGGAGGGCAGGTCGATCTTGTCCCCGCCCGTGACGCCGGCCCCCTCGAAATCGAGGATAGTGTCGATGGTCGAGGGCGAGCTGTCCGATCGCGGCGTGTTGTAGGTGAAGGTGAAAACGTCATTGCCGGCGCCGCCGCTCAGCGTATCGCCGTCGAGGCCGCCGATGATCTGGTCATTGCCGCCGCCGCCGTTCAGCACATCCTGGCCGAGGCCGCCGATGATGACATCCGCGCCGCTGCCGCCGGTGATGATATCACTGCCTGCCCCGCCGGTGATCTGCATGTTGTTGGTGGCAGCCGCGCCATTGAGGTACAGATAGTCGGTCTGCAACTGCCCGCCGGCGTCGATCCAGGTGACGTTGGTCTGCGCGTGGAGCGTGAGCTTCACCTGCCCCGATCCGATCGAGAAACGCTCGACATTGCGGACGGTATCGGCATCGAACAGGATGTAGCTATTGTAGATGCCGTAGATGGCGAGCACGTCGATGCCGCCGGACAGGTCGCTGCTGCCGTCGATCCGGTCGAGCGCGTTCAGATTGGCGCCGACATCAATATAGTCCGCGCCGTCGCCACCCACGACCGTGTCATTGCCCGACCCGGTGATGATCTCGTCATTGCCGTCGCCGCCGTTCAGCAGATCATCGCCGTCGCCGCCATCGAGAAGGTCGTCACCGCTATCGCCGTTGATGGTGTCGTTGCCGCCCAGACCCGATAGCGTGTCATCCCCGCCCGCGCCTGAAATCATATCCGCGCTGCTCGTGCCGGTATAGACATTATTGTCGGCATCGCCGGTATAGTCCGCCATCGTCCCTCTCCACACACCATCATTAGTTGGGCGTTAAGCCCTTAGGTGACTGGATTAATAGGACGCCCGGCGAAATCCGCATGCCCTGTTTGGGGTATGCGTCGGAGGTTCAGCGATCGAGGCGGTAGGGGAGGATCGAACGGGCGGGCACGTCGATCGTCTCTCCGTCGAAAAGGAAGGCGCAGGGTCCAGCCGCGCCGTTGACGCACAGCGCGAGGCCGCCGTTGCGGAAACGCAGCGACAGCCGACGGCGCTGCGGCTCCTCCCACTGGCTTGTAGTGAGGGGCTGGCCCTGCTCGTCCAGCCATTCGACATCGGCGTCCGAGAGCAAGGCCGTGCCATGCAATGCCGGCGTTTCGGCGCGTAATCCGGCGAGGGCGAAGGCATGGGCCTCGATCGCAGCGTCGCGTCCCGCCCAATCGACCCAGCCGATCGCGTTGTCCTGGCAATAGGCATTGTTGTTGCCCTGCTGCGTGCGGCCGAACTCGTCACCGGCGGTCAGCATTATCGTGCCGCGCGACAGGAACAGGGTGGAGAGCAGCGCCATGATGTCGCGCCGGCGGGCGGGCAGCACCGCCGGGTTGTCGCTTGGCCCCTCGACGCCGTTATTCCAGCTCAGATTCTCATGATGGCCGTCGCGATTATGCTCGCCATTGGCTTCATTGTGTCGCTGCTTATAAGCCGTCAGGTCGGCGAGGGTGAAACCGTCATGCGCCGCGAGGAAGTTGACGCTCCTAGTTGCGTCGCCCGAAAACACGTCGAACGATCCGGCCAGTCGGGTGGCGAGCGCCCCAATCATGCCATCGTCGCCGCGCCAGAAGCGCCGTACATCGTCACGATAGCGGTCATTCCATTCGAGCCAGCCGTCACCGAACTGCCCGAGCTGATAGCCCCCCGGCCCAATGTCCCACGGCTCCGCGATCAGGATACGGTCGGACAGGCGCGGGTCGGCGCGCATTGCCCGCAGCAACGGCGCATCAGGATCAAAGCCCGTCTCCATTCTCCCCAATGCCGGCGCGAGATCGAAGCGGAACCCGTCCACCCCCGCCTGCTCGACGAACCAGGAGAGCGACTCCAGGATCAGCGTCTGCGTCACCGGCGCATTGCAGGCGATGCTGTTACCGGTGCCGGTGTCGTTGATGAGCCGGCCCTCGCCGTCCCGCCGAAAATAGCCCCGCCCATCCAGCCCGCGCAGCGACAGGGTCGGACCGAAACGATCGCTCTCCCCGTCATGATTATAGACCATGTCGAGGATGACGCCGATGCCCGCATCGTGCAGCGCCTCTACCGTATCACGCAGTTCGGCCATCCCGCCCGGCGCCAGACGCGGGTCTAGCGCGAAATAGCTCACCGGATTATAACCCCAGGCGTTGGTGAGGCCGAGCGGCCCCAGATGACGCTCGTCGATCCAGGCGTTGATCGGCATAAGTTCGACCGCAGAGACATGCAACGCCTTGAGATGCGCGATGATGGCCGGGTGCGCCAGCGCGGCTATGGTGCCGCGCCGGGCTTCCGGCACATCGGGATGCAACATGGTGAAGCCACGCACCTGAACCTCGTAGATCAGGCCGCCGGGGGTGAAGCGGGGTGCGTGGGCCGGGCGTGCCGGCATCGGCTCGGTCACCACACCCTTGGACATCAGCGGGGCCGTATCTACCCCCTCGCCGCGCCGCGCGGCCAGCACCGGATCGTAGCGAAGGACGCGGTCGATCGCCTTCGCGTAGGGATCGAGCAGCAGCTTGTCGGGATCGAACCACAGCCCCTCGTCGGGATCATAATCGCCATCGGCGCGCAGGCCGTAGCGCGCGCCCGCGCCGACGCCCGCCACTTCAACATGCCAATGGCCTTCCGCATCGCGCAGCATCGGCAGGCGGGTCTCTCGGTCGTCTTCGCCAAACAGGCAGAGCCACAGTTGCGCCGCGTCAGGCGACCAGACCGAAAAGCGCGTGCCCTGCGGCCCGACCACCGGCCCCAGCGTCATGCCGCCGCCGCCAGCAGCGAGCGATACAGCGCCGCATAGCGCGCGGCGCTGTGGGTCCAGGACACGTCGGAACGCATCCCCGCGCGCTGCATCGCCTGCCACGCCGCCTTATCGCGATGGAGCGCCACCGCCCGGTTGATCGCGCCGTGCAGCGCCAGCGGATCGGACGGCGCAAAGACGACGCCGGTCGCCACCCCAGCGTTCACAGCCGCCTCATTGGCGTCGATCACCGTGTCCGCCAGCCCACCGACCCGCGCGACCACCGGCACGCAGCCATAGCGCAGCGCGTACAGCTGTGTGAGGCCGCAGGGCTCGAAGCGCGAGGGGATGAGGATAGCGTCGCCGCCCGCCTGGAGCAGGTGCGACAAGGGCTCGTCATAGCCGATCTGCACGCCGACCCGCCCGCGATGTCGCTCCGCCGCGCTCAGAAACGCGCCCTCGAGCGGATGATCGCCCGATCCCAGCAGCGCAAGCTTGCCGCCCAGGCCGACTAGATGATCGACCGCATCGACCATCAGGTCCATCCCCTTCTGCCAAGTCAGACGGCTGACGATGATGAAGATCGGCGCGGCGTCATGATCCAGCCCGAAGCGCCTTTCGAGCAGCCGCCTGTTGGCGGTGCGCGCGCCCAGGCTTCGCATCCCATAATGTTTCGGAATCAGCACATCGGTCGCCGGGTTCCATATATAAGTATCGACCCCGTTCAATATGCCGTGCAGCCGATCGACCCGCCCGTTGATGAGGCCATCGAGCCCCATGCCATGCACCGGCGACCGGATTTCCTGCGCATAGGTGGGGCTGACGGTCGTGATTGCATCGGCCGACACCAGCCCCGCCTTCAGATAGCCGATGCCGCCATAATATTCGACGCCATCAACGCCCCAGGCTTCGGGGGGCAGGCCCAGGTGCGCGAAAATGTCGGCGCCGTAGCGGCCCTGAAAAGCGAGATTGTGGATCGTCACCACCTTGGGCACCGAGGCCGCCGGACCGAAGCGGACATAGGCGGCGGTCATCGCTGCCTGCCAGTCATGGACATGGACGATGTCCGGCCGCCAGCCCTTCAGCGCGCCTTCGGCGATGTCCGCACCGACGCGGGAGAGCGCGGCGAACCTCCGCCAATTGTCGCCCCAGTCGTTGCCGCCATGGTCGCTATAGGGACCGCCGTCGCGCATGAAGAAATCCGGCGCGTCAAGCACCAGCAGATCGAGACCCTCCACTTGCGCTGCCAGAACCGCTGCCTTGCCGCCGAACAGATCGTCATAGCGGCGCACCGGCTTGCCCTTGCCCACGCCCGCTATGACCGCCGGATAGCCCGGCACCAGCGACCGCACCGTGACCCCATGCTCCGCCAGCGCGCCGGGCAGCGCGCCGGTCACATCGGCAAGGCCTCCGGTCTTGATAAGCGGATAGATTTCGGAGGCGACGGACAGCAGCTTCATCGTGATCCTTTATTCCGAAGCATTCATCCTCCCCTGGAAGGGGAGGTGGCATCGCGAAGCGATGGCGGAGGGGTGTCACCCTATCGAGAGGGGGACACCCCTCCACCACACCCAACGGGTGTGGTCCCCCTCCCCTTTCAGGGGAGGATTTTTTCAGCGCAACACCCCCTCACTCCACCAGCCGGTCAATCATCGGCTGGGTGATGAGGCACACGCCGCTTTCGCTCCGGCGGAAGCGTTGCGCGTCATGTTCAGGATTTTCGCCGACGATCAGCCCCGGCGGGATGATGATGCCGCTGTCCACCACGCATTTGTGAAGCCGCGCGCCACGGCCGACCACGCAATTGGGCATGATGACGCTTTCGGTCACCGACGAGAAGCTGTGCGTCCGCACGTCCGAGAAGAGCAGGCTGCGGTGCAGCGAGGAGCCCGACACGATGCACCCGCCCGCGACCAGCGAGGAAGTTGCCGAACCGCGCCGGCCATCTTCATTATGCACGAACTTGGCGGGCGGGGTCACTTCCGAATAGGTCCAGAGCGGCCAGCTGCGGTCATAGAGGTCGAGCGAGGGAACGACGTCGGTAAGGTCGATGCTCGCCTGCCAATAGGCGTCGATGGTGCCGACATCGCGCCAATAGGGCACCAGCTCGCTTTCCGCACGGACGCAACTGCTCGAAAAGCGATGCGCCACCGCTTTCCCATGCTTGACGAGATAGGGGATGATGTCGCCGCCGAAATCGCGCTTACTGCCCGGCGTGTCGGCATCGCGGCGCAATTGCTCGATCAGCAACTTGGTGCGGAACACGTAAATGCCCATCGACGCCAGCGCCTCGTCGGGCTGACCGGGAATGGCGGGCGGGTCTTTAGGCTTTTCGACAAAAGCGGTGATGTTGTCCGCTTCGTCCACATGCATGACGCCAAAGCCCACCGCCTCCATGCGCGGCACTTCCAGACAGCCCACGGTCACATCCGCGCCGCTATCCACATGCTGCTGGAGCATCAGCTCATAGTCCATCTTATAGACATGATCGCCTGCCAGAATGACCATATATTCGGGCGCATAGGCTTCGATGATGTCGATATTCTGGTACACGGCATCGGCCGTGCCCTCATACCATTGGCTCTCCGAAATGCGCTGGCTTGCGGGCAATATGTCGAAGCTTTCGTTGCGCTCCGGGCGGAAGAAGTTCCAGCCGCGCTGCAAATGCCGGATCAGCGAATGCGCCTTATATTGGGTCGCGACGCCGATGCGGCGGATACCGCTGTTGAGCGCGTTGGAGAGCGCGAAGTCGATGATCCGCGCCTTGCCCCCGAAATGTACGGCCGGCTTGGCGCGCCGATCGGTCAGTTCGGCAAGGCGGCTGCCCCGCCCGCCCGCCAGCACATAGGCCATGGCGTCGCGCGCGATCGGCTGATATTTGGTCTGCATGTCGGGGCCTCTCCTTGATCGCCCATGATATTCTTTAGTAATCCAACTCCAGCAGCAAGGTTGCGAAGGGCGGGATGGTGATATTGGCCCATCCCTCCTCGTCCGCTTCGACCACGCCCAGATTGCCCGCCCCGCTTCCGCCATAGTCCGCCGCATCGCTGTTCACGATCTCGCGCCAGCGCCCGCCCGAAGGCAGCCGCAAGCGATAGCCGTGGCGCAGCAGCGGAGTGAAGTGGCTCACGACGACCACCGGCCGCGTGCCCGGCGCACGGCGGACCCAGGCGAAGATCGAATCGGCGGCAGCATCGGCGAGCACCCACTCGAAGCCTTCGGGCTCGCAATCACGCGCATGGAGCGCGGGGCGCGATCGATAGACGCGGTTCAAATCGGCCACCAGCCGCTGCACGCCGACATGCGCGTCCGAATCGAGCAGTTCCCAGTCGAGCGCCCGCGCCTCGCTCCATTCGCGCCGCTGCGCGAATTCCTGCCCCATGAAGAGCAGCTTCTTGCCTGGATAACCCCACATGAAGGCATAATAAGCGCGCAGCGTCGCGAATTTCTGCCAATCGTCGCCGGCCATCTTGGTCAGCAAAGATCCCTTGCCATGCACCACCTCGTCATGGCTCAGCGGCAGGACGAAATTCTCGCTGAAGGCATAGACCAGGCCGAAGGTGATGTCGTCATGATGATGCGCTCGATGCACCGGATCGCGCGCGAGATAGCGCAGCGTGTCGTGCATGAAGCCCATATTCCATTTGAAGCCGAAGCCCAGCCCACCGCTATGCACCGGCGCGGACACGGCGGGCCAACTGGTCGATTCCTCCGCGATCGTGACGACGCCGGGATGCTGGCCGTAGAGCGCCTTGTTCATCTGCTGGAGGAAAGCGACCGCTTCTACATTTTCCCGCCCGCCATGAGCGTTGGGAATCCATTCGCCCGCCTTACGCGAATAATCGAGATAGAGCATCGACGCGACGGCATCCACCCGAAGCCCATCGACATGATAGCGCTCGGCCCAGAACAGCGCGTTGTTGACCAGGAACTGCGATACCTCCCG
Organism: Sphingobium sp.; assembly: GCF_036170395.1. Taxonomy (GTDB): domain Bacteria; phylum Pseudomonadota; class Alphaproteobacteria; order Sphingomonadales; family Sphingomonadaceae; genus Sphingobium. The sequence goes on along the minus strand of NZ_JAVHPD010000060.1, from coordinate 35,788 downwards.
CCTGCCGAAATTGTAGATGGCGGTGTTCCAGTCGGGGTGGAACCCCTTGCGCGGGTCGGCATGTTCGTAGAGCGCGGTGCCGTCGAAACGGGCGAGACCATGCTCGTCGGTCGGGAAATGCGCCGGCACCCAGTCGAGCAGGACGCCCAGCCCCGCCCGGTGCGCGCCGTCCACGAAGCGCGCGAACCCCGCCGGATCGCCGAAGCGCGCGGTCGGCGCATAAAGGCCAAGCGTCTGATAGCCCCAGCTCGGGTCATAGGGATGCTCGCTGATCGGCAGCAGTTCGATATGGGTGAAGCCCATGCCCACCACATAGGGGATCAGCCGCCGCGCCAGTTCGTCCCAGTCGAGGAAGCCGCCATCCTCGGCTCGCTGCCACGAACCGGCATGGACTTCGTAGATCGACATGGGCTGGCGGCGCGCATCGGCCTGCCGCCAATAATCGCGGTGCCGGTCGTCGCCCCAGACATGCTCCAGCGGCGCGGCGACGATCGAGGCGGTTGATGGGCGCAGTTCCGACTGGAAGGCGAACGGGTCAGCCTTGAGCGGCAGCACCACGCCGTCCGCGCCGACAATCTCATATTTATAGGGCGTGCCCGCGCCGACTTCCGGCACGAAGATTTCCCACACGCCCACATCAGCCCGCCGGCGCATCGGCCCGCGCCGCCCATCCCAGCGGTTGAAGTCGCCGACTACAGAAACGCGCTGCGCGTCGGGCGCCCAAACCGCGAAATGGGTGCCGGCGACGCCCTCATGCGTCATGATGTGCGCACCCATCTTGTCGAACAGGCGCAGATGCGATCCTTCGGCGAGGAAATAATCGTCGAGCGGCCCCAGCACCGGGCCGAAGCTGTAGGGATCGAGCAGCGCATAGGAGCCGCCATCGCCATAGGTCGCGACATAGCGCAGCGGCTGGCGCTTCCGGATCGCGACCTGCCCGGCGAACAGGCCATCGGGATGGATCAACTTCAGCTCGCCGACGGGCTTTCCCGCCAGCGTCTCCGCCGCAACGCTCACCGCCTCAGGCAGCAACGCGCGGGCGACATAGCCCTTTTCCGCCGGATGCACGCCGAGCGTGGCGAACGGATCATCGTCCCTGCCGCTGACCAGCCGCTCGACCTGCTCCGGCGTCAGCATCATCCCTGGCCCATCTTCCATATGTCGGCGGCATATTCGCGAATCGTGCGGTCGGACGAGAACCAGCCCATGCGCGCGACGTTGCGGATCGCCTTCTCCGCCCAGGCGGCCTCGTCCTGCCAGATCCCCTCGACCCGGCGCTGCGCGGCCGAATAGCTGTCGAAATCGGCGGCGACCATGAACCAGTCATGATCGTACAGACCCTGCACCAGTCCCTTGTAGCGGTCTGGGTCGTCGGGGGAGAACACGCCACCGGCGATTGCTTGCAACGCCTGCCCCAGTTCGCGGCTGCCCTCGATCACCTCGCGCGGGTTGTAGCCGCTGGCGCGCCGGTCGTTCACCTCCTGCGCGGTGAGGCCGAAGATGATGATATTCTCCTCCCCCACATGATCGCGCATCTCGACATTCGCGCCGTCGAGCGTCCCGATGGTCAGCGCGCCATTGACGGCGAACTTCATGTTGCCGGTGCCGGAAGCTTCCATGCCGGCGGTAGAAATCTGCTCGGAAAGATCAGCGGCGGGAATCATCATCTCCGCCATCGAGACATTGTAATTGGGCACGAACTGCACCTTGAGCAGCCCCGCCACCGCCGGGTCGTGATTGACCGCGCGGGCGACATCGTTCGCCAGTTTGATAATCAGCTTGGCATTGTGATAGCTGGGCGCGGCCTTGCCGCCGAACAGCTTGACCCGCGGCACCCAGTCCTTTTCCGGGTGCGAGCGTATCTGGTCGTAGAGCGACACCGCCTCCACGATGTTGAGCAACTGCCGTTTATATTCGTGGATGCGCTTGATCTGGATGTCGAAAAGCGCCGCCGGATCGATCCGCGCGCCAACGCGCTTGCGGAGCAGGTCGGACAGCGCCGCCTTGTTCGCCCGCTTGACCTCCAAGAACTTCTGCTGAAACGCGCTGTCGGTAGCGAAGCCGTCCAGATCGCGCAGCGCCTCGGGATCGTCCAGGAATCGCTCGCCAATCGCCTCGCGCACCAGCGCCGTCAGCCCCGGATTGCACTGCATCAGCCAGCGGCGGAAGGTGACGCCGTTGGTCTTGTTGTTGATCCGCGCGGGGTAGAGCCGATGCAGGTAGGCGAACACCGTCTCCTTCATAAGCTCGGTATGAAGCGCCGACACGCCATTGACGCTGTGCGACCCGGCAAAGGCCAGGTTGCCCATCCGCACCCGCCGCTCGCCGCCCTCGTCGATCAGCGAGATCGTGCCTACGGCGCGGTCGTCGAACCCGCCCGCCCGGCGCGCCTCGCCCAGCAGGCGGCTGTTGATCGCATAGACGATCTGCATGTGGCGCGGCAGCAACCGCTCGAAAAGAGGAACGGGCCAGCTTTCCAGCGCCTCGGGCAGCAGCGTATGGTTAGTGTAGCTGAAGGTGCGACGGGTAATGTCCCACGCCTCGCCGAAATCCATCCCATGATCGTCGACCAATATCCGCATCAGTTCGGCCACGGACACGGCCGGATGCGTGTCGTTGAGCTGGATCGCGGCCTTGTCCGCCAGCGTCCGCACATCGCCGAAATATTGGACATGGCGGCGGACGATGTCCTGCAAGGAGGCCGAGGAGAAGAAATATTCCTGTCTCAGTCGCAATTCCTGCCCCGCGGGCGAGGAGTCGGCGGGGTAGAGGACTCGGGTCAGAGCCTCCGCCCGGTTGCTTTCGGCGAGCGCGCCCAGATGGTCGCCGGCATTGAACTTGTCGAGCAGGATGGGGTCGATCGGCTGCGCTTCCCAGAGGCGCAACGTATTGACCCGCTTGCCCCGCCAGCCCGCGATCGGCGTGTCATAGGCGGTCGCGATCACGCGCTCGCCGGGCCGCCAACGCATCTGGTGCGGCCCTGCATCCTCGTCTTCCGCCGGATCGACGCGCCCGCCGAAGCCGACCTCGTAGCTCGCCTCGCGCCGCTCGAACTCCCAGGGGTTGCCGTGCGCCAACCAGGTTTCGGGCAGCTCCACCTGCCAGCCGTCGGAAATCTCCTGCCGGAACATGCCATTCACATAGCGGATGCCATAGCCATAGGCCGGCACATCCACTGTTGCCATGCTCTCCATGAAGCAGGCGGCGAGCCGGCCAAGGCCGCCATTGCCGAGCGCAGCGTCTGGCTCCAGCGCGGCGATCAGGTCGAGATCGACCCCGAGGCGGTCCAGCGCGCCCTGGAGATCGTCCAGCATCTCCATATTGGATGCCGCGTCGCGCATCAGCCGACCGATCAGGAATTCCAGGCTCAGATAATAGACCCGCCGCCCCTGTTCCTCATAGGTTTTTTGGGTGGAGGCGATCCAGGCGTCGATCACCCGGTCGCGTATCTCCATGATGACCGCATGAAGCCAGTCGTGCGGCTTGGCGGCGGCGGCATTCTTGCCGATGCGGTAGGTCAGGCGCTCGACAATCTCATGTGCCAATATGTCCGGGTCCGACTGACGCGGCGCGGGCTTGGGCAGCTCCGCCTGGGCTTTGAGAGTCATGCGCGGTCCCCCTGATGCAAATCGCCTTGGCTGTTGGTCCAGCCGATGATGGCACAGCCGGCGGCCCCATTCCATCGCGATTTTTGCGCTGCAGCAACAACGTGCCCATCTGCCATTCGATCCGGTAGCGGCCTAATCTGGTTTAGCCGCGCCGCTCATTCGTCCGGCAGCACCGCCGCGGTCACGCCGGCGCGCAGCTGCGCCCGGATGGGATAGGTGCTGGATGGCAGATGCTGGGTCATGAACAGGCCGATGATCCGGGCGAGAGGATCGATCCAGAAATAGGTCGAGAACACCCCACCCCAATAATATTCGCCGCGCTCCAGCCCCATGGCGACGCCAAGGCCAAAGCCGACCCCCTGATAATCGGCTTCGCTGAACATCGCGCTCGACAGGCTGGCGAGATCGCCGCCGCCCGGCAGGTGGTTGCGCCGCATCGCCGCCACCATGTCAGCCGACAGCAGCCGCACGCCGTCCAGCTCGCCTCCGCGCAGCAGCATGCGCGCGAAGCGGTGATAGTCGGCGACCGACGACACCAGACCCCCGCCCCCCGAAAAGAACCGCCCGGTCCTGCGCCAGCCGCTGCGCGCGCCCAGGTCCGCGACGCTGATGCCGCCGCTCTCGTCCAGCCGCCAGGCGTCGGTCAGCCGCTCGGCCTTTTCGTCGGGCACGGCGAAGCTCGTATCCCTCATGCCCAGCGGATCGAAGATGCGGCGGCGGAACACGGTCCCCATATCCTCGCCCGTCAGCCGCTCGATCACCACGCCCAGCACATCGGTCGATACCGAATAATTCCATCGCTCGCCCGGCGAGAATTCCAGCGGCAGGGTGGCGAGATCGGCGATGAACTGGTCGGACGTGCGCTTCTGCTGAAACTCGTCGAGCCCCAGCGTCCGGTAGCGCGCATCGATCGGCGTTTGCCGCTGGAGCCCGTAGGTGAGGCCCGACGTATGGCGCATCAGGTCGATCATAAGCATGGGCCGGGCCGGTGGCGGGCCATCGTCGCTGCCGACGCGAAGGTCAGCGAACTCCGGGATCACGTCGGTCACCGGCGTGTCCAGCGCAACCTTGTCCTCCTCCACCAGCATCAGAAAGGCGACCGATGTCACTGGCTTGGTCATCGACGCGATACGGTACAGCGCATCCTCGCGCAGCGGCGTGCCATCCGCGCGCGCCTGCCCGCGCACGACCGAGAGCAGCGGCTGTTCATTGCGCGAGAGATAGACCTGCATATGCGGCAACCGCCCGGACGCGACATAGGTGCGATCGATCATGTCGATCAGCGCGTCCAGCCGATCGGCGTCCATCCCTGTCGCTCGCGCCGCCGCCCTGTCCGTCACGCCCGTCATGATGCCGCCTGTCCGTCGCCGCCGATGATCGTGCGCTAACCCACCCGCACGCTCAGGTAAACCGCTTGCCCAATTGCCAAGACCCCTTCCGCCCCTCTATGGCAACGCGCCACGATGCTGCTCGACTGGACATGACAGGCATGGCCGACGGCCTTTCCGCGATCTTCCTTGCTCACCGGCCTGCGCTGCTGCGTTTCCTGCGCGCGCGCGGCGCGGGCGACGATGCCGAGGATCTGTTGCAGGACATGTGGATGAAGCTGGAGGCGAAGGATCTGGGGCCGGTGGCCGATCCCGTCCCCTATCTCTACCGCGCCGCCAACAACCTGATGCTCGACCGCTATCGCTCAGCCACCCGGCGGGAACGGCGCGAGCAGGACTGGTCGGAAAATGCCGGCGGCGTAATGGCCGATCCGGTGGAGGCGACGGCGATCGACGAGCGCATGATCTTCAACCAGCGGCTGGAGCAGGTGCGTGCGGTGTTGCGCGCGCTTGGCCCCCGGGTCGAACTCGTATTCCGGCGCTTCCGGCTTGAGGGGGTCGGGCAAAAGCTGATCGCGGAGGAACTGGGCGTCAGCCTCACCACTGTCGAAAAGGACTTGCAGAAAGCCTATCGGGCATTGCTGGCGCTCAAGCAGAAATTCGATACGGAATGACCGGCACGGCGGCGTCATGCTGCGTAAGGGGCAGAATGAAAACAGGGCAGGAGCCATGATCGACAAGGAAGCGCTGGACTGGCTGGTCCGCACGCGCGATCCCGATTTCACCGACTGGGACGGCTTCACCCTGTGGCTGGAGGCGGACCCGGCTCATGGCGCGGCCTATGACGCGCTGATGGTCGCGGACAGCGAACTGGACAGCTGGCTGCCGGCCGAGCCGGTAGCGATGCCGGTCGCCGCCAACGACGCTGGCCCGCGCGGCTGGCGGCCGCTGCGCTGGATCGGCGGCGGCGCGGTGGCGGCAGCGCTGGTGGCTGCTGTCTCGATCGGCATGTTCACCCGCAGCGATATCTACAGCGTCACCACCCGCCCCGGCGAACCCCGCACCATCGCGCTCGATGATGGCACGCGGGTCGAGCTGAACGGCGGCACGACGATGCGCTTCGACCGCAACAATCCGCGCTCCGCCGCGCTGGATGCGGGCGAGGCCGCTTTCACTGTCCGCCACGATGCCGCCGACCCGTTCCGTGTGACTGTGGGCGATGATGTGTTCGAGGACGCAGGCACCGTTTTCAACATTGTGCATGTGGACAATGCGACCCAGATCGGCGTGTCGGAAGGCAAGGTCGTCTATAATCCCGATGCCGAGGCGATCCAGTTGCCCGCCGGGCGTGGCCTTGCGGAGGATGCGCAGGGGCTGCGGGTCATGGCGATCGCACCGGAAGCGGTGGCGAGTTGGCGGCAGGGTCGGCTCATCTATGCCAACGCCGCCGTGGCGCAGATCGGCCAGGATATCGGCCGCTCCCTGGGCGTCCAATTGACCGTGGCCCCCGGGGCGGGCGCGCAGCGCTTCACCGGCACGATCCGGCTGGACCGCGATCCGGCGCGCTTCTTTGCCGAAGCCGCGCCGCTGATGGGCCTCACCGCCGTGCGGCAAGGGGATGCATGGCTTTTGAAAGAAGGGGATGGTCCGCAAAGCTGACCTTCTGACCGTCGCCGCCCCTTTCTTCGCAAGCGTCGCAATTCTTGCAACCCCCGCTTATGGGGCGGACAGACAGGATATCGTCATCGCCCCCGGCCGGCTGGGAGAGGCGGCGATCGCGCTTGGCCGCCAGACCGGGGTCAATATCGGCATATCCGACCAGTCGCTCGCGGCCATCGCGACCCCGGCGGTCAAGGGCCGGCTATCCGCCGAAGCCGCGCTGCGCCGGCTGCTCAAGGGCAGCGGCGCGCAAGCGGTGCGGGTCGCGGGCAATGGCTGGCGCATCATACGCGCGCCGCGCGCTGCGCCGCTCCCCGTAAAGCCGCTCCCCGCCCCCACCCCGGTCCCCGACGCCCTGCCGCCCGAGCCGCCGGCGGCCGAGATCATCGTCACCGCGTCCAAACGCGATACCCCCTTGCCCCGTTATGCCGGCATGGTCGAGGCGCTCGATGCGCGGGAGTTTTCGAGCAGCGAGGCGGCCGGCGGCACCGCCACGCTCCTCTCGCGCGTGGCGAGCCTAAGTTCCACCCATGCGGGCACCGGCCGCAACAAGCTCTTCATTCGCGCCATCGCCGATTCGGGCGTCGTCGGCCCCACCCAGGCGACCACCGGCCAATATCTGGGCGACATGCGGCTCAACTATGCCGCGCCCGATCCCGACCTCAAACTTTATGATGTCGGCCGGGTCGAGGTGCTGGAAGGGCCGCAGGGCACGCTCTATGGCGCGGGCTCGCTCGGCGGCATCATCCGCATCATGCCCAATGCGCCCAATCTTGGCGAATTTGGCGGGCAGGTGTCGGCCGGCCTGTCCGCGATCGAGCATGGCGATCCCGGCGGCGACCTCGCCGCCACGCTCAACCTGCCGATCGTCGCGGAAAGGCTGGCGCTGCGCGTTGTCGGCTATGGCGTGCAGGATGGCGGCTATATCGACGATGCCGGCCGCGGAGAGGATGACGTCAACCGGGTCCGCACCTGGGGCGGCCGCGCCGCTCTGCGCTTCGTCCCGAACGAGGCGTGGACGATCGACCTTAGCGGCGTCTATCAGCATATCGACGGCCACGACGCCCAATATGCCGTGCGCAGCGCTGGACGGCTGACACGCGCCTCCGCCCTCGCGGAACCCTACGGGTCCGATTATCTGCTCGCCAATCTTCGGGTCGAGCGGCAGTGGGACAGTCTGCGTCTGGTCTCCTCGACCGGCTATGTCCGCCACCGGCTGAACGAAAGCTATGACGCGACCCAGCCCGACAGCCCCGTCGCCCTGTTCCGGCAGCGCAATCGGGTGAACATCTTTTCGACCGAAAACCGGCTGGTGCGCGATCTCGACAATGGCCTGGGCTGGATAGTCGGGGCCTCTTATCTCGAAAGCCATTCGGACCTTTATCGATCGCTGACGGCGTTCGGCAAGACGAGCTTCCTGCCCGAAATCATCCCCGGCGTGCCGCTCTATGGCGAGGGTCGAGCGGCTCCGGCGACCGGAGTCCGCAACATCGTCAGGGAGGCGACGCTCTTCGGCGAAGCCTCGTTCGAGCCTGTAAGGGGCCTGATCGCCACGGTCGGCGGCCGCCTGACCAACAGCCGCCTGTCGGGCGAAGCGCTCGATCCGGTCGCTCTGCTCTCCAGCGCCGATATCGCGCGCGCCGAAGCGCAGGCGAACCGCAGCGAAACCATCTTCCTGCCCTCCGCGTCGCTGCTGACCGACGCCATTCCCGATGTCACCCTCTACGCCCGCTTCCAGCAAGGCTTCCGCCCCGGCGGGCTAGCCGTCGACGATCAGCGCGTCCGCCGCTTCCAGAACGACCGCGCCTCGACCATCGAGATCGGCGCACGCAAGGGCGTGCCGGGCCGCGACATGCTCGCCGCCAGCGCCAACATCGCCTATACCGACTGGCGCGACATCCAGGCCGATGTGACCGACCGGATCGGCCTCCCTACCACCGCCAATATCGGCGACGGGCGCATCTACACGGTCGAAGGACGCATCGTGCTGCGACCGCTGACGGCGCTGACGCTCGATGCCAGCCTCATCTATAATGACAGCCGCCTCACCCGACCGACCGATTTCATCCGGGCCTTGTCCTACAAGGGGTTTTCGTTAAGGCTCCCCAACGTCGCCAATCTGGGCGGCCGCCTCGCTTTCGACTGGCGCATGCCGGTTGGCGACGCGGCCAGCCTCCATCTGGCCGGATCGGCCCGTTATGTCGGCAAGTCGCGCCTGGGGGTCGGCCCGATCCTCGGCCAAACCCAGGGCGATTATGTCGATACCAGCCTGTCCGCGAGCCTGACGCGCGGGCCGGTGCAATATTCGCTGTCGCTTTCCAACCTGCTCGACAGCAACGGCAACCGTTTCTCGCTCGGGACGCCGTTCAACCTCAGCCCCGACTATTACACCCCGCTGCGCCCCCGCAGCGTGCGCATCGGCGTGGACTTCGCCTTTTAATCGATCCCCGCCGGGACGGAAGCCGGCCGCCCGCGTCGTCCCTTGCTCAGGCCGCGAAGAACAGAACGCGGCGCGCAGAGGGAGACATCATGCGACATCTACTGGCCTGCACGGCCATCGCTCCCGCGCTGGCGGCGATCAGCCTTGCCGACGCGGCGGCGGAAACGACGATCAGCAGTTCGACGACAACGGCAGTGCGGACGTCCACCGTCGCCAATGGCGCGGCCGACGACATCAATATCGCGTCGGGCGGATCGATTACGCTCAGCAGCGGCGCCGCTGTCACGGTCGATAGCAGCAACAAGCTGACCAATGCGGGCACGATCACGATCAACGGTGCCGACAATGTCACTGCCGTCGCGATCGCCCCCGGCACCAGCGGCGCAATCACCAACAGCGGCACCATCACCCTCACTGAAGATTACACCGCGACCGATACAGACAGCGATGGTGACCTTGACGGGGCTTTCGCCAGAGGCACGAACAAGAAAGGCATCTGGGTTCAGGGCGGCGCGGCCCATAGCGGCGCGATCGACCATAGCGGCACCATCTCGATCGAAGGCACGGCGTCGTCCGGCATCCGCCTCGATGCGGCGCTGAGCGGTGCGCTTTCCACCAGCGGGACGATCGCGGTCGTGGGCGACAATGGCGTCGGCGTGCTGGCGAACGGCGTTACCGGCAATGTCACGTTGCGCGGCGCGACGAGCGTCCAGGGCGCGAACAGCATCGGCGCGGCGCTGCTCGGCAATATCGACGGCGCGCTCAAGATCCAGGGCAGCATCGTCAGCACCGGCTACCGCTCGACCACCCGCCCGTCGGACGTCAGCAAGCTCGACGCCGACGATCTGCTCCAGGGCGGCTCGGCCGTCGTGATCGCGGGCAATTTGAGCGGCGGCGTCATCTTCGACATTCCGCCGACGACCGACGCCAACGATACCGATGTCGATGACGACGGGTTGACCGACACGAACGAAGGCTCCGCGTCGATTGTCACCTATGGCCGCGCCGCCGCGGTGCAGATCGGGTCGGCCACCCAGGATACGAGCATCGGCGCGGTGGCCGCCGGCAACAGCGGCTATGGGCTGATCGTCAACGGCAGCATCGGGGGCTATGGCGTCTATGACGGCGTGGACGCCACCGGCCTGTCGATCGGCGGCCTGGGCGGCGCGGTTCAGATTGCCAAGGGCGTTCAGATCAAGGGCACGATCGCAGCGTCCTCCTATGACAGCAATGCTACCGCCCTGCGCATCGGCAACCGCACGAGCGCCGGCGCGGTCGATGTCAGCGGCACCGTCGCAGCGTCGGGATCGAGCAAGGACGGCACGATAGCGCGCGCGCTCTTCATCGAGAGCGGCGCATCGGTCTCGGCCTTGAGCAACAGCGGCACGATCAGCGCCACCGCTGCCAGCACGGACAAGGGCGCTGCCACGGCTATCGCCGACGCATCGGGCACCGTCGCCAGCCTTGCCAACAGCGGCCGCATCACCGCGAGCGGCGGCAAGGACGGGTCGAACATCGCGATCGACCTCAGCGCCAATGGCAGCGGCGTGACGATCAGCCAGGCGCTCGCTTCCGCCACGGCGACGGCTCCGTCGATCACCGGCGACATCAGGCTGGGCGCGGGCGGCGACGTGCTGACGGTCTCCGCGGGCAGCATCACCGGCGATCTGGCCATGGGCGCGGGGGATGACCGTGTCGCCCTCTCCGGCACGTCCAACCTGACCGGGAACATCGCCTTCGGCGTGGGCAGCGCGACGCTCAGCCTTGCAGACAGCGCGACGATCACGGGCGGGGTCGATTTCGCCGGCAATGCCGCAACCCTGACCTTGGGCGGCACATCCGCGCTGTCGGGCGCGGTGACCAATGCCGGCAATACTGCCGTGGTGCTGAACGGCGGCACATTGTCGGCCACCAATAGCGGCTCGGTCGCTCTGGCGTCGCTGACGGCGAGCAGCACGTCCACCATCGGCGTCACCATCGACGCCGCGAACGATACGCATACACGCTATGACGTAGCGGGCGCGGCCAACTTCGCGAGCGGCGCGCAGGTCAAGGTCAATCTGACCCAGGTGTCGGGATCGACCGGCGACTATGTGATCTTACGCGCCGGATCGCTGACCGGTGCGCCCACGCTCAGCCAGGCCGCGGTGCTGCCCTATATTTTCAAGGGCAGCGTCAGCGGCAATGACAGCGCCGGCACCGTGACCCTGTCAATCGCGGCAAAGAGCGTCGCCGAACTCGGGCTCCAAGGCTCGATCGCGCAGGCTTATCCAGCCATCTTCCAGGCGCTCGATCAGGATTCGGCGGTTGCGGGCGCCTATCTCGGCATCGCGGACGGCGAGACGCTCGACGCCGCGCTGCGCCAGATGCTGCCCGATCATGCCGGCGGCACGTTCGAGGCGGTGACGTCCGGTTCGCGCGCCACCGCGCGCATCCTGTCCGATCCGAACGGCATCTACCGCACGAAGGACGGTCGGCTCGGCTTCTGGCTGCAACAGGTCGGCTTCGGCGGGGCAAAGAGCGTCGGCAGCACAGGCTCCTACGACATCACCGGCTGGGGCGCTGGCGGCGGCGCGGAATATCTGACCGGCATCGGCGCGTTCGGCGCGGGCCTCGCCTATATCCATGCCAGCGATTCGGCGGGCGACGCGGGCAATGCGGTCGATGCCGACCAATATGAACTGTCGGCGCACTGGCGCGGGCAGTGGGGCCGGCTACAGGCCTTCGCCCGCCTCTCCGCCGCCACGATCCAGTTCGACGGATCGCGCCAGTTCGCGCTCGGCGATCTCGTCCGCAAGGCGGAAGGCCGGTGGGATGGGAAGCTTTACTCCGCCACCGCCGGCGCGTCCTATCAGATGCAGATGGGCCGCTTCAGCCTGCGCCCGGCGCTCGGCGTCGATTATTACAGGCTGAAGGAGGACGGCTATGCCGAAGCCGGTGGCGGCGACGCCTTCAACCTCACCGTGCTTGACCGCACCAGCGACGAGACGACGGTGAACGGGGCGCTGACCGCCGGTTACGACTTTGGCAGCCTCGAACGGGAGGATGGCTGGCTCCGCGTGGAGTTGGAAGGCGGCCGGCGCGAGATCGTCAGCGGATCGCTGGGCGACACTATTGCGTCGTTCAAGGATGGCGACCGCTTCACTCTGGTCGCGGAAGAGCGGACCAGCGGCTGGACCGGCCGCGCGCGCCTCTATGGCGGAACCGACACCTTCCGGATCGGCGGCGAAGTCGGCGCGGAAGAACAGCAGGACCATGTCGCTTTGTCGATTCGCGCGACGGTTAACTTCACGCTGTGACGTCTAGGGAATGAACAGCCGGGTCAAACCCCCAGACCCTCCCGACCCGCCTGTTCCGCCATGGCACATACCCCTCCCCAAGGGCGCCACGGCAAAAAAGAGGGGCGTCGCCGGCACCCGCCCGGCGGCGCCCCTTCATGTCATTCGCTGACGATCAGGAGCCGGCGAATGGCTTCATGCGCGATCCGGTCGGGCGTCATGGCGGATTTGCCGTCGAGGGTGATGATGACCGGCACTGGCGTCGTCGTGCCGTCCGGTCCCACAAGCTCGAACGAGAAACGCGATTCTCCTGCGAGGTTCGGCCGGCGGCCGATGCCGAACGCACCCCAGGAACGTGCGCACAGCTTCACCTGCAAGGCGGTGAGGCGCACTTCGGACACTGGCTTGACCCGCTCGTCGCTCTGTTTGGCGGCGAGCACCTCTTCAATCAACAGCTGCAAATCGCGCGGCGATGTGACGAAATCCGACCCTGTCAGCTTCCCATTGGGGAGGCAGAGCTTTCCGGCGCGAACCGGGCCGACGACATCCTCCAACGGGAAGCCGATAGCGGCCCTGATCGTCGGGGCAGATGTCGTGGCGGGCGCGTCACTGGCGATCAACGCCAGCGCGGTAAGCATCTGCGCCAGAAGAGCGGAAGTCGCCACCATCCCGCCGCGTCAGGCCGCAAGCCCCTTCTTCACCAGGTCGTTGACGACCTGCGGGTTGGCCTTGCCCTGCATCGCCTTCATCGTCTGGCCGACAAAGAAGCCGAACAAGGCTTCCTTGCCGCCCATATACTGGGCGACCTTGTCCGCATTATCGGCCAGCACCTTAGCCACCGCCGCCTCGATCGCGCCGGTGTCGCTGGTCTGCTTCAGCCCCTTTTCCTCGACGATTCTGCCGGGCTTCTCGCCGGTGTCGAGCATGATCTCGAACACCTGCTTGGCGATCGTGCCGCTGATCGTGCCATCCGCCACCAGCGCCAGCAATTCCGCGCCTTCCTCGGGGCTTACCGGGCTTTCCTCCAGGCTTTTGCCAAGCCGGTTGAGCGCTCCGTAAAGTTCCGACAGCAGCCAGTTGGCCGAAGCCTTGGCCACATCCGCCTCGCTCTTCCCCTGGATCCGCGCACCTTCCGCCAGCAGCGCCTCGAACCAGCGGGCAGTGTCGGCGTCGGCGGTCAGCGTCGCGGCGTTGTAGGCGGACAGGCCCAGAACCTGCTCGTAGCGGCGGCGCTTGGCGTCGGGCAGTTCGGGCAGCGACGCCCGGCATTCCTCCAGAAATGCATCGTCCAGTTCCAGCGGCAACAGGTCGGGATCGGGGAAGTAGCGATAGTCGTGCGCGTCCTCCTTCGACCGCATCGACCGCGTCTCATTGCGGTCGGGATCATAGAGGCGGGTTTCCTGCACGATCTTGCCGCCCGCCTCCAGCACATCGACCTGCCGGTTCGCTTCATGCTCGACCACGGCCATGACGAAGCGGACCGAATTGACGTTCTTCGTCTCGGTGCGCGTGCCGAAAGCCTCGCCCGGCTTGCGGACCGAGACGTTGACGTCCGCGCGCATCGATCCCTGGTCCATATTGCCGTCGCACGACCCCACGTAACGCAGGATGGTCCGCAGCTTCGACAGATACGCCCCTGCTTCGGCCGGAGACCGCATGTCGGGCTTCGACACGATCTCCATCAGCGCCACGCCGGAGCGGTTGAGATCGACATAGGAGCGGGTGGGATGCTGGTCATGCATCAGCTTGCCGGCGTCCTGCTCGACATGGATGCGCTCGATGCCGATCGTCTTGGTGCTGGCGTCGGGGTTCTTCTCGTCCAGCACGATGTCGATCTGCCCCTCACCCACGATGGGGTGATAGAGCTGGCTGATCTGATAGCCCTGCGGCAGATCGGCGTAGAAATAATTTTTCCGGTCGAAGCGCGACCATCTGTTGATCTGCGCGTCGATTGCCATGCCGGTGCGCACCGCCTGACGGATGCATTCACGGTTGGGCACGGGCAACATGCCGGGCATCGCCGCATCGACAAGGCTGACCTGCGTATTGGGCTCCGCCCCGAACGCCGTCGCCGCGCCGGAGAAGAGCTTGGCGTTGGACGTGACCTGGGCATGGACCTCCAGGCCGATCACGACCTCCCACTCGCCGGTTGCGCCCTGGATGCGATAGGGTGATTCAGTCATTTTCGCTCTCAATTTTGGCTGCTCGCAAAGCAAGATGGCCGTCTTCATTCATAAACAAATTGATCTGGCCACCTTTTGGAAGGCCAAGATAATCACGAAATGCTTTATTAACCCACAGGCGACCACGACTATCGATCTTGGTGTAATATGCGTCCGGTCGCACATCCCCATTGCTCTTCATGCCAGCCTCCATTCGACAGCCTTATTCTGCCCAATCCAGTAACTAATACCAAACTGCGTTAATGAGAACTCATAAGCCCCTCCCCTTCAGGGGAGGGGTTGGGGTGGGGTATCGCCCCAAGCGCCGGGTCAAGAGGATGGACCCCACCCCCGGCCCTTCGGCGGCGGCACGTGACGCCGCCGAACCTGAAGGGGAGGGGAGAATCTTACTCAACGCAGCGAAGTATAACATAGTCGACGCTTCATTTTACGCGCAAGATTCGACGTGGGCACGATGGGTTGACTGGGTCATTTCCGTTCAATTTCCTATTGGTATTCCCCGCGTGCCGGTCGCACGAAAATCACCTTGTTCAAGGGCAATTGATACCAAGAGATGGTTATTGAAAGGTTCGGAAAAGTACTCAACACGGCCTGGCTCGATCCAAGTCTGTCGGATAGAAACGGGGCCTTTTGAACTTGCCCTTATTTCCACCTGAGTAACAATATCTCGCGATACATTAATCAAACCAATGTCGTTAGAACCTTCGGGTGCAACCACCTTCATCGCCGTTCTAACATCGCGTTCGAACTTACGCCGACAAGCAGCTTCCACATCGCTCTTTGCTGTTATTTCCGACATCGCTGCTTGCAATGCGCACTCGTTATAACTTGCCGCCGCCAGCGGATTTTTATTGGAACAGGCGGCAGCGACCAAGAGCCAAATAACACTTGTGCATTTTACAAAAAAGCCGCGCCGCCTGAGCCTCACCATCTCACCACCACCTGTTCGGCCGCGCCACAAAGCCAGCCCTTTCCTCGATCGCCAACCCCGCGTTCAACACAGTCTGCTCATCCAGCGCCTTGCCGATAATCTGCAAGCCGATCGGTAGCCCCGCCGCGTCCAGCCCGCCCGGCACCGCCATCGCCGGCAGCCCCGCCAGCGAAGCCGGCACGGTGAACACGTCATTGAGATACATGGCGAGCGGATCAGCCTGCTTCTCGCCCAGCGCAAAGGCGGCGCTAGGAGCGGTCGGGGTCAGCAGCAGGTCGCATTGCTCGAACGCCTGCTCGAAATCGCGGGCGATGAGGGCGCGCACCTTCTGCGCCTGCGTATAATAAGCGTCGTAGAAGCCGGCCGACAGCACATAGGTGCCGATCATGATGCGGCGCTTGACCTCCGGCCCGAAGCCGGCGGCGCGGGTCGCGGCATACATGTCCTGCAAGCCCGCCCCGTCGGGCAGATCCCGCTGCCCATAGCGAACGCCATCATAGCGGGCGAGGTTGGAGGAGGCTTCGGCCGGCGCGATGATATAATAGGTCGGCAGCGCATATTGGGTGTGCGGCAGCGACACCTCCACCACCTTCGCGCCCGCATCCCTCAGCCACTCGATCCCGCGATCCCACAGCGCGGCGATCTCGGAATTGAGGCCATCGGGGCGATATTCCTTCGGGATGCCGACCGTCTTGCCGCGCAGGTCGCTCGACAGGTTCGCTTCCCACTGCGGCACGGGCAGATCGAGGCTGGTCGAATCCTTGGGATCGAAGCCGGACATCACCTCCAGCAGGATCGCATTGTCGCGCACCGTCCGCGCCATCGGCCCCGCCTGGTCGAGCGAAGAGGCAAAGGCGACGATGCCCCAGCGCGAACAGCGGCCATAGGTCGGCTTGATGCCGGAAATGCCGGTGAAGGCGGCGGGCTGGCGGATCGATCCGCCGGTGTCGGTGCCGGTCGCCGCCGGGCAGAGCCGCGCCGCGATCGCCGACGAGGAACCACCCGAAGAACCGCCCGGCGCAAGCGCGGCATTGCCACCATCCTTGCGCCGCCAGGGCGAAATCACATTGCCATAATAGCTGGTTTGGTTGGACGAGCCCATGGCGAACTGGTCGAGGTTGAGCTTGCCCAGCATCCCCGCGCCCGCCGCCCACAGCTTGCCCGATACGGTCGACTCATAGGTCGGCACAAAGCCTTCGAGCATGTGCGAAGCCGCGGTCGTCTGGACGCCCTGCGTGCAGAACAGATCCTTCATCCCGATCGGCACGCCGGCAAGAGCGCCCAGCGGCTCGCCCGCCGCCTTCGCCCGATCGGCGGCGTCGGCGGCATCCAGCGCTTTTTCCGGCGTCTCGACGATGAAGGCATTGAGAGCCTTGGCTACCGCGACATTGGCGTTGAACGCCTCGGCCACTTCGCGCGCGGAAAAATCCCCGGCGCGGAAGCCGTCGCGGATGTCGGCTACGGTGAGATCAGTGAGATTGGTCATGGAAAAACTTCCGTTCGCCCTGAGCCTGTCGAAGGGCCGCACTTTTCTTCGGAGCAAGGACTGGGCTTCGACAGGCTCAGCCCGAACGGGTGGAGCGCCTTATTCGATCACCTTGGGCACCGCAAAAAACCCATGCTCGGCCTGGGGCGCATTCGCCAGCACCTTCTCGCGGACATTGCCGTCGGTCACGACATCGTCGCGCAGCCGTTGATGGTTGGGAATGACGGCAGTCATCGGCTCTACGCCGGTCACGTCCACCTCGCCCAGTTGCTCCACCCAGCCAAGGATGTTGTTGAGTTCGGGCACCATCGCCTCGGCCTCGGCCTCGGTCACCGAAATGCGCGACAGGCTGGCGATCTTTTTCACGGTCTGAAGGTCTATCGACATGGGCCGCCGCTACCACCCGCGCCCGCGCGCTTCAAGCGGCATTCGCGCCCTTGCGCGGGACGTGCGCCTGCGCCAGACAGTGGCGCGGACGGTGGCCTTTCGCCCCGCCGGTTTGGAGAGACGGCACGGTGGCGCGGAAATTCCTCTATGTGGTGGCGGGCCTCATCGTTCTGGTGATCGCCGCGCTGCTCGCCTATCGGGTCTGGGGCAACGCCCTCATCCGCATGGTGATGGTGCCGCGCGAGCCCTTCCAGCAGCTCCAACCGCTGCCCGCCGATGCCTATGTCGATGCCGGCATGTGGATCGCCCGGCCGGATATCGTGACGAATAATCCCGCCCTCTGGACGCCGGCGGGCGTCGCTCCGCCTACTGCCAGCGCGCCCAAGGCCGCGATCTTCTTCATCCATCCGACCAGCTATATCACGACCTTCGGCGACGCCCACTGGAACGCGCGGCTCGATGACAAGGACAGCGCCGCCACCGCGATGCGTTTCGTCATGGGGCAGGCCAGCGCCTTCAACGCCGCCGGCGCGGTGTGGGCGCCGCGCTATCGCCAGGCCAATTATGGCGCTTTCCTGACCGACAAGCCCGCCGGCGACCAGGCGCTCGCCGCCGCCTATCTTGACGTGGCCCAGGCGTTCGCCGCTTTCCTGAAAGCCAATCCCACCGGCCCGCTGATCCTCGCCGGGCACAGTCAGGGCACGCGCCACCTGCTGCAGCTGCTGCGTGAACAGGTGGCGGGCAAGCGGGTCGCGGACCGGGTCGCGGCCGTCTATGCGGTCGGCTGGCCGGTGTCGGTGGAGGCTGACCTGCCCGCGCTCGGCCTGCCCGCTTGCGCGCGGCGCGACCAGGCGCATTGCATCGTCAGCTGGCAAAGCTATGCCGAACCGGCCGATCCGTCCGCCGTGGTCGAGACGTTCGAGCGCAACAGCGGCTATACCGGCCGTCCGCGCAAGGGCACGCACATGCTCTGCACCAATCCGATCACCGGCGCCTTCAACGGCGCTGCCCCCGCCAGCGCGAACAAGGGCACGCTGGATGCGCGCGAGGAAGGAAAGCCGCCCAAGCTGCTGACGGGCATCGTCCCGGCGCGCTGCGACACCAGCGGCGTGCTGATGATCGGCGAACCGGTCGACATGGGGCCGTTCACCCTGCCGGGCAACAATTACCATGTCTATGACTATAGCCTCTTCTGGGGCAATGTGCGGGAGGATGCGAAAAAAAGGCTGGCGGCGTTCCTGAAAGAGTGACAGGGCCGCCCTGTCCATGCCTCTCGTCACCACCGACCGCGCCGCCTTCCGCGACGCCCTGCCCCAAGGCGGCCGGCTGATCGGGATGGATGTCGGGACCAAGACGATCGGCCTTGCCCTGTGCGACGCTGGCTGGTCGATCGCCAGCCCCGCCTACACCGTCGCGCGCACGAAGTTCGGCAAGGACAAGATCGGCCTTGCCGCCTTCATCGCGCAGCAGCAGGTCAAGGGCATCGTCATCGGCCTGCCGCTCAATCTCGACGGCAGCAGTTCGCCCCGCGCGCAGGCCAGCCGCGCCTTCGCCCACAACATCGCCGACCTGGGGCTACCGATCCTGCTTTGGGACGAACGCTGGTCCACCCAGGCCGTCACCCGCACCCTGCTGGAAGCCGACGCCAGCCGCGCCCGCCGCGACGAATTGGTGGACAAGCTCGCGGCCAGCTACATCCTGCAAGGCGCGATCGATGGGCTGGTCGCGGGTCTTTGACCGGACGGCAGGCGCCGTGCCTCACCTTGCCAGATTAACCCCTATGCTTCGGGGTCGCGACATTCCGCACAAAGGCGACGGCCCGGCCTTACACCTTCGGACGCCGGCACATCCCAGGGCATAAGTCCGCACCTACCGGGATCGCCCCCGATCAGAATTTGAAGGTGACGCCGCCATTCACATGCTGCTGGCCGTTGCTGCCGGAAAACTCTGCGTCGCCGTTGACGAACAGCGACACGCTGGCCGAGATCGCGACGTTCAGCCCGCCACCGACATGCGGCACCGTTTCCCGCCGTTCGACGCCGGCGACGCTGTAGGTCGCGCCGACGCTAGCAATCCCGCCGGTCGCGCCGATCGCGTCTCCCTCCAGCATGTGCCGCACGCCAATGGACACCCAAGGCCGCAGGCTTTGGGTGCCCGGCGCTTCCAGCTTCAAGTCGGCGCCGAGAAAGGTGGCGTCATATTTCTGCTTTGACACATCAAGCGCAAAGGCGCCGCCACCCGTTTCGCGCGCTGCGCCGCGATCCACGCTGATATGCGTGAGGCCGAGCTGCGGCCCAACTCGCCAGCCATCGCGGATATCCCAGCCATAGCCGACCCAGCCGTCAATCGTCATACCGTGCAGTTTATACCGGCTGCGCGCCGAGCTGCCGCCGACAAGGTTGCGCACCGTGTCCGCCTTGGCCCGGTCGAACAAGATCGTCGCGCCGGCCGACAGGCCGCCCGCCGCATAATGGACCCGACCGCCCAAGAACATGCCGTCGGCGTCGTTGCGCGCGCCGATAGCGCCCAAACGCTGTTTGCTATCGCTCCGCCCGACGAACAGAGCGGCGCCCACAGTATTGTTGCCATAGCCCACGCCGCCCAGATAGCCGCTGCTGTCCACATCGGCCTGTGCCACGCCGCGCCGGTCGGGGGCGAAGGTGCGCCAATTGCCGTAAGCCTGACCGAAGGTGAACAGCCCGCCTTCTTCGCTCAGCCCCGCCATCCGCACGGACCGCAGCGCGCCGGCTATCGCAAGGCCGTTCTCGATCCCGATCTGCGCCGCCGACGCATAAGGCTCCGGGCTCAGCGTCGATAGCGCAGCCGCGCTGGCGTAGCCATCTGCGCCCACCATGCGCGGAAATGCAGCGAGAATGCCCGGCGTTGCTTTGCCGTCCAGCAGAAGATCGTTGAGATAGTCCCTGGTCTGTTCCGCCTGTGCCGACGCACTGCCGCTGAACAGGAACAAGCCTACGAGGTCGATCTGTTTCGCCCCGAAGGACAGAATGCCCGCTATCTGATCGTCCCGCATGATGTTGGTGCCGAAGCTGCCGCTGATGCCATTGCTTGCGCGCACGATCGTATAGACGCCGGGCGTCAGCGGACGACTGCCGGTCAGCGTCAGCGCGGCGCCGTCCGCGATCGTCAGCGATCCGTTGACGATCAGCGCATCACTGACCGTCGGCGTGAACTCGAACAGGGTGTTAGACCCTGCGTTCAACGTGACATTTCCGTTGACGGTCATCGTGCCGGGGGAAGCGCCGGGCGCCAGCGTCCCGCTGACGTTCACCGCCCCGTTGACCGTGCCCGCCGACGCGAAGGTCGCCCCCTGGGGCACGTTGATCGCCCCGATGATGGTCGAATTGGCAAGGCTGGTCAGTTGACTGCCCTGACCGAAAACGATCGCGCCATTGATCGTGCCCGCATTCACCACCTGGTTCAGCCCGTTGGTGAGGTCGAGCCCGCCGAGGATCGTGCCGTTGTTGACCAGTAAATTGGTCCCACCGGAAAAAGTCACCGCGACCGGCCCGGCGGTCTGCAACGTCTGCCCCGCGCTCAAGGTCAACGCCGCGTCACGCAGGAACAGCGTCTCGTCCGCAAATGCCCCGTCGGTCGTGACCGTGCCGGTGCCGGTAACGAGCTTGCTCTCGAAATTGACGAACCGGGCAAGCAGCGCGTTGCCCAGCAAGCCGCCGCCGTTGATGTCGATGATGGCGGCATCCGTGCCCTCACCCCCGTCGATGGTGCCGGTCAGCCCGCCGCCGATATTGTGCGTCACGCTGTCATTGCCGGCCCGCAGATAGACGTCACCCTCGATCCGGCCGGCGTTGACGAGCATGTCGTCCATGTCGCCAAGATCGACCGATCCGATGATGACGCCGGTCGATCGGTTGGTCAGCGTATCGATCGAGCCGAAGGTCTGCACCGCGCCCGCCATGAAAGTGCCGGCCAGATCGATGTCATCGAAGTAGAAATCGAACTCGGTATCGCCATCTATCGTTCCGCCGGCATTGCCGCGGATCGTGCCCGCATTGTCGAGCATCAGCTTGTCCGCGGCGACCACGACGGCGATCGAACCCGTGCCTGAATAGGCGTCGGGCACAATGCGGGGCGTGTCGTCCGGCTCCCAAGAGCGCCCGACATAGGAGGTCGCGCCGTTGGCCGAGATCGTCGCGCCAGCTTCATTGACGATCGACACCGCGCTTGCGCCGTCGCCGCCCAGCGACACCCCCAAGCCCGCCACCGGAATCAATTCGGCGGGCGTATCCTCGTCGATCGCGGCGGAATAGCCCGCACCGCCATCGGCGCTGATCACGCCGCGATTGACGATGCTGATCGCGCTGACCGGCGGGGCAGATTCGCCTTCCAGCCCCTCTTCGGTATAGGAACCGATCGTCAGGCCGGACGACAACAACCCGCTGCCGACGATCGATCCGTCATTGACGACGCGAATCGCCTGATCCGCGCGAGAATAGGCGTCGATCTCCAGCGCTGTCGCCTCGGCCCCCGCTTCAGGGTCGCCGATGGTGCCGCTGTTCGCCACATCGATGGCCAAAGCCCGGCTGCTGACTGTCGCACCCCAGATCGATCCGCTGTTGGTCAGGCTGAAGCTCTCCTGACTGGTCTGGGCGGGATAGCCTTGATCGTCGAACCCGTCGATCTTGCCCGGCTGAGAGACGCTCAGATAGCCGTTGATCGATCCGGTGTTCGTCATCGTGACCCGGGACGCCGCCAACGATGCCAACACACTACCGTTCATCGTGCCACTATTCACGATCGACGCATCGTCGGCGTTCGCGCTGCGGGGGTATTCCAGACTATAGCGCGGCCCGACTATCAGGCGTGCTGCGCCATAGGACGGGTTGGCCGCATCGATCCGCCCCGAATTTGCAAAGCTGAAGCTGCGCGTGTCGGCAACTATGCTGACCCCGCCAGCGATCTGCCCGCTATTGTCGAAGCTGTTGAAGGCCAAGGTTCCGGTGGCGATCAGCTTGTCGATTGCCACAGCGTACCAATCCGACCCCCCGAATACATTCTGCGGCGCCGGGACCGCTGTGATCGTCCCGCTGTTGCGGAACGTGAAGCCCGCCGCGTCGCTGGCTTGAATACGGACAACCGGCCGATAAAGATCATAGCCGTTGATGGTGCCCTGATTGTCGATCTCACGCGCATAGCCCCCAACGCCACGCGCCAACGTCCCGCGATTGACGAAGGCCAGCGTCGATCCCGCGCCGAGCGCATTGGTGGGATCGGCCGCGCTGCCCAATGTTACCGAGGTAATCCCTGTCGCGCCTGCCTCGTTTAGCGTGATCGAATTCACGATCGTGCCGTCCCCGGCAAGGATCAGCGGCTGTGTCTGCGACCGCTGGCCGGCGAGGGTCAGGACAGTGTGGGCGCCATAGGCGGCAAAGCCGAGCTGCTCGAACCCGTCGGGCGGCGTCGCGTCGGCGTCTAGCGTGACCGTGGCGCTGGCGTCATAGGCCCAGACGAATGTGTCGCTGCCCGTCAGCGTCTCGATACTGCCGGTTACGCCGGTGAGGCCGCCCAGCGCGATGAGGATATCGTCATTCTTGGTGAGCGTGAGATTGCCGTTCAGCGTGCCGCCGCGATTGATGAAGACGCTCGTCCCAAAGTCGTAGGCAAAACCGTAAGGGTCGTAACGCAGCGCGACGTCGCCTTCGATCGTTCCTTCGTTGCGAAGCACGCTGCCGCTGCTGAGTTGAACCGCGCTGAACCCTGCCGCCCCGGCGATCAGACCGTTCGCCTGATTCCACAGGCTGGTCGGGCTGTTATATTGCGTGCTACTTACCGCCTGTGCAGCGCTGCTGCGCAGGACGCCGTTGTTGGTTACGAACGCCGAATCGTAAAGGGACACTGCACTGCCCTGCGTGTCGATCCGACCGCTGTTGGTGATCCGGCCAGACGCGAATATCCCGATCGACCGGGCGCCTCCAGAGATTTGCTCGATCACGCCGGTGTTGCGGATTTCGGCTTCCGTGTTGTTGGATGAGAAGCTCCTGAGGCCGAACGCGCCGCTCAACTGGATCGTACCGTTGTTGACGATCAGGCCGCCTCCGTTGGCGATGCCAGTAAGGTAGGGGTAGCTGACGGACCCTGCTTGCCCGACCGTTACGACGATGACGCCTTCATTGGTGAAGCTGCTGCCATCGCTCAGAACGATCGCAGTCCCGTTGCTATAGCTGACCGGCGGCGTCTCGACGAACAGGATCCGTCCGGTGTTCGTCATGGCGATGGCGTTTGCCGGCACCTGATCCTCACCGTTCAATCTGATTGCCGTGGCGGTCAGATCGAACATGGTCCTAGTCGTGTCGCCTGTAAATTCGCCGGTCAGCACGACCTTGCCCGATCCCGCCAGCCCGACGCCGATATTGCTCGGCCCATCAAGGGTCAGCGTCGCGTCGTTTGCAAGCTGATAGGAAAGTTTCTTGAAAATGCCCTTGAGTTCGGGCGTTGTCACCGTGTCTGCGTCAATAATGTACCGAAGCGTCTCGTCCCCGCTGCCCGTTACCCGCCCCGTAAGGCCGGCAAACTCCCCGGGGCCGTCATTGACGAGCGACGTCGCGAACATGTCGTAGCCAGAGCCGAGATAGATGTCGCCGTTGACCATGCTGCCCGACAGCGCGGCAAAAATGTTGCCGCTAGACAGATTATATGGCCGGCTGCCCAGATTGACGTCGCCGTTAACGATGCCCGCGTTGACGATATACGCCCCTGCGATATCGGTATTGGATGGCGCAGCGATGCCGGCAGTTCCACCCGTGATGACTCCGCCGGCCTGGTTGAAGAGCGTTCCATACCAACCAACTTCCAGCCCTGTGCCGGCTGACGATATGGTGCCGCTGTTGACCAGCGTTCCCTGGACCAGGCGCACACCGGCGGTCGCGCCTTCAATCGTGCCGCTGTTGGACGATTCGTTATAAAGGACATCGACGCCGACGCCCGCGATGGATCGGATCGTGCCGCTATTGTCGAACCCCGCCCAGGCGCGCAGGGCGGTGCCCTTGGCCGTGATCGTGCCGCTGTTGACGATGCGGGTCGATCCCGCCACACCACCGCCGCCAATAGCGGTTATGGTCCCGCTATTGTCGAACAGCGATGCGCTGCCGAAACTGACCGCGTAGGTGCTTGGGTCCGTCAGGCGCGCAACGATCGTTCCCGAATGGGCTACCTCGAAGCCGCTGCTGTTATAAAGTCCGTCCATCAGCGCAGGGCCTTGCGTGTCGATCGAACCAGCAAGAAGGAACCTGTTGGCCGACGCGTCCGAGCCGTGATCGCCGCTGGACAATGTCAAAGCGGTCGTGGACGCATAGCTTTCCGACAGGGTCAGGGTCGAGCCGCCGCTTACCGACAGCCTGAGTGTCTCGAACGTGTCGGGCAGAACGATACCGCGGTCCAGCACCCTATCTTCCTCGAAGCTGAAGAGCAGGGTGTCGACGCCCCCGCCGGCATCAACCCGGCCGGTCACAGTCCCGAATGGCTGATCGACATTGGCGGCCCCCACGATGAACGTGTCATTGCCGCTGCCCAGCAGGACGTCGCCCTCTATGGTTCCGCCGATGTTGTAAATGGACGAGCCATTGTCGCCGCCCACGACGTTGCCCTTGATCGTGCCCTGATTGTCGAGAAACAGCGAGCCCGATGTGCGGATGGCATCGCCCCCGCTCAAAATAGTCCCTTCATTGGTGATGTAGAGCGAATCTCTGGCATCAATGGCGGTGTGATTGGCGACGATGCTGCCGCCTTCCCCGTTCACAATCGTAAGATTGCGACCGCTGATCGCGCGCCCCATTCCTTCGGCCAGAATTGCGCCGTCATTATAGACGTTCGCGCTTCCCCTGAAGCCAAGCGTATCGGCCGCACCGCTCGCGCGGATGGTGCCGCTGTTGCTTATGTAGCTTTGAAAGCCGAAATTGGACTGGCCCGGTTCGCTCGTGACGGCGCTCAGCGCGCCACCGTCGATCATGCCTTCATTGATGATCGAGTCCACGCGTCCCTGGATCGCGCCGATGGCCCCGTCCGCCCGATTTATGATGGACGAGAAATAGGCCCGGCCGTCATCGCTGCCCCGAACCGCAATGCCGCCGGTGCTGCTTTCGATGACGCCGCCATTGTCCAGCTCGACCGCTGTTCGAAGATATTCCAATTCATAGCCGGTGGAGCCGTTGGAGCGGGGTCTCTGTAAGTCAATCGCCGTCGGCCCAGTGATGCGGCCCGTGGACGATACGGTGATAGTTGCTTCGGTCCAGCCGTAATTGCCAAAGGACATCAGAGCGATAGCACTGGACGTCCCACCGCCGACGTTGCCGTCGATCTGCAGTGTCGTCGGCGCGACCTGGCTATATGGCGAGTATGACCGCTCGATGCGAATGCTGATGGCGGCGTCGGCGGCAGCAACGGTGGCGCCCTGCTCGACCAGCAGTTCCGCACCCCCACCGCGAACCACGATCCGCGATGTCTCCGTGCCCGAACAGCTTATCCGCTCGCCGGGCTGGGCGGGATTGGGGCTGCACGCCGCTTGCGCAACGCCAGGCGCCATCATGGTCAAACAGATTGCGGACGACAGCAACAGAGACGCGCGACGAGCCTCGCCGCAACGCGACGTGTTAACGATAGACATAAACCCCCAAATCCCTCCCAAACATTCGAGGTACAGCTAATTGAAAACCAACCACTTGAATAGATGAATTGTTTTCGCTGGATTATTCTGATGCGCGGCGCTGCTCGACGGTCTCATCTTTTGCCGCTTGCGACCGCTCCGTCCGCCGGGCTAAAGCGTCCGGCATGATCCTCGTCATCGACAATTATGACAGCTTCACCTGGAACCTCGTCCATTATCTCATGGAGCTGGGCGCGCAGGTGGAGGTGGTACGCAACGACGCCATCTCCGCCGGCCAGGCGCTGTCCACCGGGGCCAAGGCGTTCCTGCTTTCGCCCGGCCCCTGCACCCCCAATGAGGCGGGCGTCAGCCTCGACCTCGTCGCCGCCTGCGCCGACGCCGGCGCGCCGCTGCTGGGCGTGTGCCTCGGCCATCAGGCGATCGGCCAGCATTTCGGCGGCAAAGTGGTGCGCGGCGGGCTGATGCACGGCAAGACCTCGCCGGTCCGCCATGACGGTACCGGCCTGTTCGCCGGCATCCCCTCGCCTTTCACCGCAACCCGCTATCATTCGCTGATCGTCGAGGATATCCCCGACAGCCTGATCGTCAACGCGACCAGCGAGGACGGATCGGTCATGGCCTTCCGCCACGCAACTCTTCCCATTCACTCGGTGCAATTCCACCCGGAAAGCATCGCCACCGACTATGGGCATGAGATGCTGGCGAATTTCATGGGCGTAGCCGGCCTTCCGGTGCGGACGCGCGAAGCCGCCTGATCGGTTGCCTCTCGACTCTCCCGCCCGGCACGGCATAAGGCGGCGGCGATGACCCGCCTGCCCGATCCATCGACCCCGCTCGACGCTGAAGAAGCCGCCCGCGCCTTCGACCTGCTGTTCGACGCCGAGCTGCCCGAAGCGGACATTGCCGCCTTTCTCGTCGCCATGGCGCGGCGCGGCGAGACCGCGACGGAGATCGCCGCCGCCGCCAAGGCGATGCGCGCGCGCATGGTTCGCGTGGCAGCGCCCGACGGTGCGATCGACGTGTGCGGCACCGGCGGCGACGGGCACCATACGCTCAATGTCTCCACCGCCGTCTCCCTCGTCGTCGCGGCGGCGGGCGTGGCTGTGGCCAAGCATGGCAACCGCGCCGCATCCTCCAAGGCCGGGGCTGCCGATACGCTCGAAGCGCTGGGCCTGAACCTCGACAAGGCAGCGGCAACGGCGGAGGCGACCCTCGCCGACCTCGGCATCTGCTTCCTCTTCGCGCAGAATTATCACCCGGCGCTGAAACGCCTCGCCCCTATCCGCCGGGCAATCGGCGAGCGCACCATCTTCAACCTCATGGGTCCGCTCGCCAACCCCGCCCGCGTCCGCCGGCAGTTGATCGGCATCGCGCGCCCCGCCTATGTCCCCATCTACGCGCAGGCGCTTTCCGACTTGGGCGTCGATCATGCGATGATCGTATCGGGCGACGAGGGGCTGGACGAACTGTCGCTCGCGGGCGGCAACGACGTGGCGGAAGTGACCGCCGACGGCCTTGTCGCCATGCGCCGCCTGACCGCCGCCGACCTCGGCCTATCGACCCACCCGGTCGAGGCGATCCGGGGCGGGGATGCCGCGCACAATGCCGCGGCCCTGCGCGCGCTGCTCCAGGGTGAACCTGGCCCCTATCGCGACGCCGTGCTGCTGAACGCCTCCGCCGCCCTGCTGGTCGCCGGAGCCGTCCCCGACCTGCGCGAGGGCGTGGAGGAAGCCGCCGAAACCATCGATCGCGGCCTTGCCAACGCGCTTCTGAATTGCTGGATAGCCTATCCATGAACAAGCTCACCGAAATTTGCGACTATAAGCGCGAGGATGTGGCCCGGCGCAAGGCGGCGACCAGCATCGCCGACCTGCAAGACCGCGCCGCCGGCCAGACTCCGCCCCGCGGTTTCCGCCGCGCGCTCGACGCAGCCGCTGCAACCGGCTTCGGCCTCATCGCGGAGGTCAAGAAAGCCAGCCCGTCCAAGGGCCTGATCCGCCCCGATTTCGATCCCCCCGCCCATGCCGCCGCCTATCAGGCCGGCGGCGCGGCCTGCCTCTCGGTTCTCACCGACGAACCCTATTTTCAGGGGCATGACGATTATCTGGTCGCCGCCCGCGCCGCCTGCGCGATCCCGGTGCTGCGCAAGGATTTCCTGGTCGACCCCTGGCAGGTGCTGGAAAGCCGGGCATTGGGCGCGGACGCGATCCTCATCATCGTCGCGGCGCTCGACGACGGGCAGATGCGCGAGATCGAGGACGCTGCCCTCGGTCTCGGCATGGACGCACTCATCGAAGTGCATGACGAAGCCGAACTGGAGCGCGCGCTCGCGCTACGCTCGCGCCTCATCGGCGTCAACAACCGCGACCTGCGCGACTTCTCAGTGGACTTCGCCCGCACCTACGAACTGGTCGGGAAAGCGCCCGAAGGCTGCACCTTCGTCGCCGAAAGCGGCCTCACCGGCCCCGCCGATCTCACCGCCATGGCCGACCATGGCGTGCGCTGCTTCCTCGTCGGCGAAACGCTGATGCGGCAAACCGATGTCGAGGCTGCCACCCGCACGCTGCTGACCGGCGCATGACCGGCCTCACCCATCTGGACGAAGACGGCGCGGCCCGGATGGTCGATGTCGGAGCCAAGGCGACCACGGCGCGCGAAGCCGTAGCCTCCGGCCGCATCGACATGAGCCCGGAGGCCGCCACCGCCATCGCACAGGGCCTGGTCAAGAAAGGCGACGTGCTCGCCGTCGCGCGCGTCGCCGGCATCATGGCGGCCAAGCGCACCGCCGACCTCATACCCCTCTGCCACCCGATCGCGCTCAGCGCCGTCGCGCTCGATTTCGCGCTGGACGATAAAGGGGTGACCGTCACCGCCACCGCCCGCACCGCCGGCCAGACGGGGGTCGAGATGGAGGCGCTCACCGCCGCCTCGGTCGCGCTGCTCACCATCTACGACATGGCGAAAGCGCTCGATAAAGCCATGGTCATCGGCAACGTCCGGCTGGAGGCCAAGACCGGCGGCAAGTCGGGCGACTGGCGGCGCACCCCATGAGCCTGCTCCCGGTCGCCGAAGCGCAGGCGCGGCTGCTCGCGCTCGCCGTGCCGATGCCGGTCGAGACCGTGCCGATCGCGCAAGCGGCGGGCCGCTGGCTAGCGGACGACCTAAGGGCGCTGCGCGACCAGCCCTGGGCCGATCTTTCGGCGATGGACGGCTATGCGGTGCGCGCGGCCGACTATCCCGGCCCCTGGCGCGTGACGCAGGAAAGCGCCGCCGGCGCGTCCACCCTCTTGCCCGTCTGTCGCGGCGAAGCCTGCCGTATCTTTACCGGCGCGCCGCTGCCGCCGGGCGCGGACGCCATCCTGATCCAGGAAAACGCCACCCGCGTCGGCGACCGCCTGACCGCCAGCGATGATCCGCTCCCCGCAGGCCGCCATATCCGCCCCGCCGCTTCCGATTTCGCGACCGGCGCGACCCTGCTGGAGGCTGGCGCCCATCTCGGCCCGACCCAGATCGCGCTCGCGGTCCTCGCCGGCCATGGCGCGCTGCCGGTCCGCCGCCCCCCGCGCGTGGCGATCCTGTCCACCGGCAACGAGCTTGTCCCGCCCGGCGCGCCGACCCCGCCCGGCTTCCTTCCCTCGTCCAACGCGCCGATGCTGGCCGCGTTGCTCGCCGCCCTCCCCAGCGACGTCACCGATCTCGGCATCGTCCCCGACGATCTTGAGGCCATGATCGCCGCGCTGGAGAGCGCCCGCTACGCCGATATCATCGTCACGACCGGCGGCGCGTCGGTCGGCGATCATGACCTCGTCCGCCCGGCCTTTGCGGCGGCAGGAGGCACGCTGGATTTCTGGAAGATAAGGATGCGCCCCGGCAAGCCGCTGATGGCCGGCCGGCTGGACAAGGCGCTCTTCATAGGTCTGCCTGGCAATCCGGTGTCCGCCTTCGTCACCGCCACGCTGTTCCTGCTGCCGCTGGTGCGCCACCTGTCCGGCGCGGCCCAGCCGCTTCCGCCAACCAGCGAAGCGCCGCTCGCCGCCCCGCTCCCGGCCACGGGCGAGCGCGACGAGTATCTGCGCGCCTTCCGCACGGGCGAGGGCATCGTTTCCGTCACCTCGCAGGACAGCGCCGCCACAGCCGCCATGGCGCGCGCCGACTGCCTGATCCTGCGTCCCGCCGGATCACCCCCGGCGCAGGCGGGCGACCGGGTAATGATCCTGCCGCTGGCCTGAGCCTGCCGGCGTGGAAAGCCGTTGACTAATCCGCATGTGTTTCCTATGCGTTCCTCATACGTTCCATGGAGGACCGCGATGTTGACGCCCAAGCAGCAGGAATTGCTGAGCTTCATCCAGACCCAGCTTGAGGAGGGCGGTGTGTCGCCGTCGTTCGAGGAGATGAAGGACGCGCTCGACCTGCGCTCGAAATCGGGCATTCACCGGCTCATCAACGCGCTGGAGGAGCGCGGCTTCATCCGCCGCCTGCCCAATCGCGCCCGCGCGCTCGAAGTGCTGAAACTGCCCGAGGCGATGCACCGCGCGCCCGCGCCTGTGGTGCCGCTGAAGCCCAAGGCCGCGCCGGCTATGCCGATCGCCGCCAACGACGTGATCGAAATCCCGCTGCACGGTCGCATCGCCGCCGGCGTGCCGATCGAGGCAATGGAGGGGCAGACGATGCTCTCCGTTCCCGCCGCCCTGCTCGGCGCGGGCGACCATTATGCGCTCGAAGTGTCGGGCGACTCGATGGTCGAGGCCGGCATACTCGATGGCGACTTCGCCCTCATCCAACGCACCGAAGTCGCGCGCGAGGGGCAGATCGTCGTTGCGCTGATCGACGAGGCCGAAGCCACGCTCAAATATTTCCGCCGCGAAGGCGCCAAGGTCCGGCTCGACCCCGCCAACGCCGCTTACGAACCGCAAATCTACGACCCGCGCCAGGTCCGCATCCAGGGCAAGCTTGCCGGGCTGCTGCGCCGCTATAACTGACAAAGGAAACCTATAACCCCTTGTTCCCCGGTGAAAGCCGGGGATCAGGGTCCGAGGCGCTATACTTGGACCGTCGCGCCGGCCGAACAATCCACGGATGCGCGTCGCCGGGCCTTGTGACGGTGTGAACTTCGCCCCGGGACAGGTCGATCGACAGTCCCCCCGTCCGCGCCAGCAACCGCCGATCGACCTTCAGCCAGCGCGGCCGGCACCAGCGCGGCAGCCGCCTGTCGCTGACCACGATATCCGCCGCCG
Source organism: Sphingobium sp. (assembly GCF_036170395.1). Taxonomy (GTDB): domain Bacteria; phylum Pseudomonadota; class Alphaproteobacteria; order Sphingomonadales; family Sphingomonadaceae; genus Sphingobium. Next base: position 4,616 of record NZ_JAVHPD010000060.1, on the reverse strand, counting down.
CGCAATCGCGCGCAAAACGCGCCCGCTCGATCAGCATGTCGCTCCGCGTCATGAGCAGCCGCCAGCGCCGCCCGCCCCGCTCCAGCGCCAACGCGCAGAGATCGGTCGAGCAGCGCGCCGTCGGGAGATCGGCAATGGCGCTCAGTTCGCCCTCATATCCCGCAGTCTCCGCCAGCACGTCGCGCACATAATCGCCCGCCCGCTCGCGCAACAGCGCCATCCCCGCCCCACTCCGCACCGCGACATGCTGCCCGTCACCCGTCACCACTATGTCGGGCGCGGGCGTCAGCATCGCCAGCCCCATGCCGATCCCGACCGGCGCCAATCCCGCCCAGCGCACCCCCGTCCGCCACAACAAGCACCAAAGCAGCCCGCCGGTGATCATCGCGAACAGCGCCACCGGCATCGCCGGCGCGACCATGGTCGCCATCGGGCTCGCCCCCACGCCATGGGCGATCAGCAACAGCAGATTGAGCGCCTGCTCCGTCCCCCACCAAAAAGGCGCGCCCAGTCCTACGACATCGAACAGCAAAGCCAACGCCTCCAGCGGCATGACAACGAAGGTGGTGAGCGGGATCGCCACCAGATTGGCGATTGCGCCCAGCATCCCCGCCTTGTGGAAATGAAACAGCGCAATCGGCATCAGCACCAGTTCGACCGCCACGCCGGTCGCCAGCGTGACCGCCAGCATCCGCGCGGCTTTCCGCCCCATCCCCTCGTCCCGCGCAGCGGCAAAGGCGCGAAAGCGCGGATGCTCCGCCAGCGCCACGATCGCCGTCACCGCCGCGAAGCTCATCTGGAAGCTCGGCCCGACCAGCGCCTCCGGCCATACCACCAAAACAATCAGCGCACCTGTCGCCACCAGCCGCAGCGTTACCGCATCGCGCCCCATCGCCATACCGCCCAACACCAGCAGCGCCGCCACGCAGGACCGCACCGTCGGCACCTCCGCCCCCGTCAGCCAGGTGTAGAAAATCCCCGCCAGCGCGCCCCCGGCTCCGGCGATCAGCATCAGCGGCAGCCCCAACGCCGCCCGCCGGCTCAGCGCCAACACCCGCAACAACAGAAATATCACCGCCCCGATCAGCGCCGTCACATGCAACCCGCTGATCGACAGCAGATGCGCCAGCCCGCTGCGCCGCATCGCTTCAGCGTCCGCCTCGCTGATCGCGCCTTGATCCCCGGTGGCGAGCGCGACGGCGATCCCCTCCGCCGGCCCATCCGTCTGCGCGCGGATATGGTCGAACAACCGCGCCCGCAGCGGCGGCGCGGCAGTCGAAGCGCGCAGCACCGCCACGGGTTTGAGCGCCTTGCCCGTCGCCCCGATCCCCTGAAAATAGGCGCGCGCGGCAAAATCATAGCCGCCCGGCACGCTCGGCGGCGCGGGCGGCATCAGCCGTGCCCGGAAACGGATCAGCGCGCCCTCGCCCAATCCATCTGGCATGTCAGCTTTAGCGATGTTGACCCGGACCACCGCAGGCAGCGTCGGCGCATCCACCGGGCGCAGCATCACCCGCACCATCTGCTGCGCCGGCACTGGCCGCACCGACTCAACCGCGCCCGTCATCTGCACGAAGACGGGCCGAGCGAGCGGCGGTTGCCCCAGCAGCGCCGCCTTCCCCCACACCAGCAGGCACCCCGCGCAGGCCAGCACCCCGCCCACCGCCACCATCCGCCGCAGCCGCGCGCCATCGGGCATCAGCGCACCGAGGCAAGCCAAGCCAAGAACCGCACAACAAAAAGCCAGCCAGGCCATGGGGTTGGGCAGCAGGAACCAGCCGGCGATCCCGGCGCCCATCGCCATGGGCGCCCACAGGCCGATCTGCTCGCGCTCCCGCTCCAGCCAGGCTTCGACCGTGCCAAAGCCCGCCCGCGCCCACGCCGCCCCCTTCCCCAGAGGGGATGTTTGTCGCGGCGCAAAAGCCATGCTAGGGGGCGTCGCATCCATGGGTCGGCAGGACGAATGTCAAAGAATATGACGGGAAGTGCAACGGGAATGAACAAGCCGGTCGTGACCCGTTTCGCCCCGTCCCCCACGGGCTATCTCCATATCGGCGGCGCGCGCACCGCGCTCTTCAACTGGCTGTTCGCCCGCCACCATGGCGGCAAGTTTCTGCTGCGGATCGAGGATACCGACCGCGCCCGCTCGACCGATGACGCAGTCGCAGCAATTTTCGACGGCCTTGAATGGCTGGGCCTGGCCGGCGACGAACCGCCGGTGTTCCAGTTCGCGCGCACCCCGCGCCATGCCGAAGTCGCCAACCAGCTTCTCGCCGCCGGCCACGCCTATAAATGCTATGCCACGCCCGAGGAACTGGCCGACCTGCGCGAGCAGCAGCGCGCCGCCAAGCAGCCGCTGCGCTATGACGGCCGATGGCGCGACCGTGACCCCAGCGAAGCCCCCGAAGGCGCGCCCTTCGTCATCCGCATCAAGGCGCCGCGCGAGGGCGAGACCGTGATCGAGGATGCGGTGCAGGGCCGGGTCGTCGTCCAGAACAGCGAACTGGACGACATGATCCTGCTCCGCTCGGACGGCACGCCCACCTACATGCTGGCGGTCGTCGTGGACGATCATGACATGGGCGTCACCCATGTGATCCGGGGCGACGATCATCTCAACAATGCCTTCCGCCAGCTCAGCATAATCAAGGCGATGGGCTGGGACGAGCCGACCTATGCCCATATTCCCCTTATCCACGGGTCGGACGGCGCGAAACTGTCGAAGCGCCACGGCGCGCTCGGCGTGGACGCCTATCGTGACGAAATGGGGATGCTGCCCGAAGCGGTGCTCAACTATCTGCTGCGTCTCGGCTGGGGCCATGGCGACGAGGAGATCATCCCCATCGCCCGCGCGATCGAGCTGTTCGACATCGACGGTGTCGGCCGCTCGCCCTCGCGCTTCGACATCAAGAAGCTCGAAAATCTGAACAGCCATTATCTGCGCGAAGCGGAAGACGCGCGCCTTGCCGACCTCGTCGCCCCCAGGGTGGAGGCTCGCCTTGGTCTCACTCTCACCAACGACCAGCGCGCCACCCTGACCGCCGCGATGGCCTCGCTCAAACCCCGCGCCAAGACGCTTAACGAAATTGCCGAGGGCGCAGAATTTCTGTTCAAAAGTTACCCACTGGATTTTGACGAGAAGGCGTCGGCTCTGCTAGACGATGGCGCGCGCGCGCTGCTGGTCCAGACGGCCGACGCTCTCCAGCCCGTCCAGCCCTGGACGGTCGAAGCGATCGAGGAAGCGATACGCCGCGTGGCGGAGGATGCCGGCCTGGGGCTGGGCAAGGTGGCGCAGCCGCTTCGTGCGGCGCTCACCGGCCGCACCACCTCGCCGGGCATTTTCGATGTCCTCTTCCTGCTCGGAAAAGAGGAAAGCTTGGAAAGACTGGCCGCCGCAGGGCACGCGACGGCCGGCTGATGGCACACAAGGAGAACAATATGTCGGATAGCACTGCCAAATTGACGATCGGAGAGGCCACGCAGGACTATCCCGTCCTGGACGGAAGCGTCGGTCCGCAGGTGATCGACATCCGAAAGCTCTACGCCAACACCGGCATGTTCACCTATGATCCCGGCTTCACCTCGACGGCCAGCTGCGATTCCGGCCTGACCTACATCGATGGCGACCAAGGCATCCTGCTGCATCGCGGCTATCCGATCGACCAGCTGGCCGAAGGGTCGAGCTTCATGGAGGTCTGCTACCTGCTGCTGAACGGCGAACTGCCCTCCGCCGGGGAGCTGGAAGACTTCACCCGCACCATCACCCGTCATACGATGGTGCATGAACAGCTCACGACCTTCTACCGCGGTTTTCGGCGCGACGCGCACCCGATGGCGATCATGTGCGGCGTGGTGGGCGCGCTATCGGCCTTCTATCACGACTCGACCGACATCAACGATCCCGAACAGCGCAAGATCGCCAGCCACCGGCTGATCGCCAAAATGCCGACGATCGCGGCGATGGCCTATAAATATTCGGTGGGCCAGCCCTTCGTCTACCCGCGCAACGACCTCTCTTACACCGCCAATTTCCTGCGCATGACCTTCTCGGTCCCGGCGGAAGAATATGTCGTCGATCCGGTGATCGTCGACGCAATGGACAAGATCTTCATCCTCCACGCCGACCATGAGCAGAACGCCTCGACTTCGACCGTCCGGTTGGCCGGTTCGTCGGGCGCCAACCCCTTCGCCTGCATCGCGGCGGGCATTGCCTGCCTCTGGGGTCCGGCGCATGGCGGCGCGAACGAAGCCGCGCTCAACATGCTGCGCGAGATCGGCACGGTCGATCGCATCCCCGAATATATCGCCCGCGCCAAGAACAAGGACGATCCGTTCCGCCTGATGGGCTTCGGCCACCGCGTCTACAAGAATTACGATCCGCGCGCGACCGTGATGCAGAAGACCGCGAAGGACGTGCTGGAGAAGCTGGGCGTCAACGATCCGGTGTTCGACGTCGCGCGCGAGCTGGAGCAGATCGCGCTCAACGATCCCTATTTCATCGAAAAGAAGCTCTACCCCAATGTGGACTTCTATTCGGGCGTGATCCTGTCGGCCATCGGCTTCCCGACCGAAATGTTCACCGTGCTCTTCGCCCTCGCCCGCACCGTCGGCTGGGT
>NZ_JAVHPD010000059.1:0-153882 GCF_036170395.1 Sphingobium sp. | reverse complement strand
CTGCATGAAGGCGATCGTGTCGGCCGCGATATAATAGCCGCCGGTCGCGTGCATCGCGGGATTGCAGCTGCCCGACACATGGATCATCGCCGGCACGTCCAGCTCGACCATCTTCTCGTAGAAAGGATACCAGTAGCGATCGGTCAGCGGCGGGTGGGTGAAATGCCCGCCGCCCGGATCGGGATTGAGGTTGCAGCCAATGAAGCCCAGTTCGGTGACGCACCGCTCCAGCTCGGCGATGCTGTTGCTCATGTCGGCCTTGGGCGACTGGGGCAACATGCACACGCCGACGAAGGTCTCGGGGAACATCGCCACCACCCGCGCGATCAGGTCGTTGCAGCGGATCGCCCACGCCTTCGCCACATCGGCGTCGCCGACATGCGGGGCCATGGCCGAAGCGCGCGGCGAGAAGATGGTGAGGTCCGCACCGCGCTCCTTGATGAGGCGCAACTGGTTCGCCTCGATCGTCTCGCGGATTTCATCGTCGCTGATGTCGGGATAAGGCGGGCAGGGTGTGCCAGCCTTGAACGCTGCCTTCTGTTCCTCACGCCAGGCGTCATGCCCCTTGGGAAGCACCGTATAGTGGCCGTGGCAGTCGATAATCAGGCTCATAGCTCCACTTTCGCCTTGTCGTCATTCCCGCGCAGGCGGGAATCCATCTCCGGCCTATCCACCGGCTCGACGGTCGGGAGATGGATCCCCGCCTGCGCGGGGATGACGGAAAAACACTCCAACTTCCCCGCCAGCCCCTCCGGCACCACCTTCACCCCCAGCGCGCCGATCGCCCGCTGCCGCGCGACCGTGCCGCGCGTCATCGCGGCGCCGGTGCCCAGGCCATCGAGCGTCTTCACCACTTCCTCCATCTCCACCGCGCGGCGCAGCCCATGCACCAGCATCCGGTCGAGATTATAGTCGGCGCGTTCCACCCATGTTCTGGGCTTCTCGCTGGCGTCGAGCGAGGCGAGCACCTCGTCCAGCACGCCCGCCGCACCCGCCGCCAGCACGCATTCGGCGGTCAGCGCCTCCAGCCCCTTGACCATCACAGACCGGATCATCTTGATCGCCGACGCGCGGCCCACCGCGTCGCCCACGATGCGACTATTCGTGAAGCCCAACGCCGCCAGCCGCGCCTGCGCCGCATCTGCCCGCCCGCCGCTCAGCAGCAAGGGCACCGAGAGCCTCGCCGGATAGACCGGAGCCATCACCGCCGCATCGACATATTGGCCGTCCGCCGCCTCGATCGCCCGCGCCGCCGCCTGCTTGGTCTGCGGCGCGACGCTGTTCATGTCGCAATAGAGCGTGCCCGGCGCGATCAGCCCGGCGGCCTGTTCGGCGACGGCGAGCGCCTGGTCGGCTGTCACCAATGACATGAGCAACGGCGCAGCGGACCCCACATCGGCCAGCGCGCTTGCGCCTGTCACGCCTGCCGCTGCATAGGCCGCCAGCATCGCGTCGCGCGTCGCCGGATCGTCGGTCTTGCGGTCGAACACATGACACAAGCCGGCCCAGCCGCCGGCGATCGCGAAGGTCGACCCCGCCTCGCCAAATCCGATCAGGCCAACATGCGTCTCCATGCGCCGGGGCATGACTCAGGACGCGGGCGACCGCCAATCATATCCGCCGCCCGTCCATAAGAATTTACGAACTCATCTCTCGCGCGGCCGCCTCGACCGCTTCGATGAACGCCCGTTGCAGCCGGGTCGGCCGCCACGCGGCGCGGGTGGACAGGCCGATGGTGCGGCTGATCGCGCCGGGCGCGGGACCGATATCGGCGAGCAGCCCCGCCTCCACCTCCAGCGCAAGCTGATCGTAGGACAGCAACGTCAGATAATCGCCGCCGACCAGCAATTGCCGGATCGTCATCACCGATCCGCATTCGATCGGCACGGCAGGCAGCGCGCCGCCCAGATCGGCGAACATCGCTTGCCACAGCCGCCGCAGCGGCGTCCCCTCCGGCGGCAATATCCAGGGATAAAGGCGCAGCGCATCCGCATCCCAGCCGCTCGCCAACGGATGTCCCCGCCGCGCGAAGATCGTCGGCCGATCCTCCAGCAAGGGCCTCTGCATGAGGTCGCTGGCCAGCGCCGGATCGCGCAGCGCGCCGATCATCATGTCGATCTCCCCGTCGCGCAGCGGCCCGACCAGCTCGGCATAAGCGCCCTCATACACGCTGATATCGACCTGCGGCATGATGGCGCGAAAGCGGGCGATGGCGTCGGGCAGCAGCCGCGCACGCGACCAGGGCATCGCGCCCACCAGCACGCGCCCGCCCGCTTCGCCTCTCAGCTCGGCGATATCCTCCAGCCCCTGCCGCAACTCCGCCTGCGCCAGCCGCAGCCGCTGCGCCAGCGCCACCCCCGCCTTGGTCAGCGCCACGCCCCGCCCGCGCCGATCGACCAGCCGACTCCCCACCGCCAGCCCCAGGTCGCCGACCGCGCGATGCAGCGATGGCTCCGCAATGCCCGTCGCCGCCGCCGCCGCCGCATAGGAACCCGCGCGCGCCAGCGCCACCAGCGCGCGCATCTGCGCCGCCGTCACCCGGTTGCTGCCGATCAGCCGCAGCGCCACCTCAATGCGCGGCTTCAGGCGCAGCGCGGCCTCCAGCGGCGTCATCCCGCCCGGCCCCCGCGCGAACAGGGGCACGCCGATCTGCGCCTCCAGCTTGGCGATGCCCTGCGTCACCGCCGGCTGGGTCAGGTTGACCGTCCGCGCGGCGAGGCTGACGCTCCCCTGCTCCACCACGGCGACCATGGCGGCGAGGTGACGGATATTGAACTGATCGGGCTGCATCGCCCATGCTTACCAAAAATTTATGGCCCCGCGCCAGTTCGCATTGGCGGCCCATACCGCCTCGGGTCATGTCAGCCTGCACGATTTTGCGGAACTAAGGAGCAGCAGCATGTCCGGCGTCGTCGTCCAGAATATCGAACGGGCGGATCTCGCCATCGTCGACGGGCTCGCCAGATGCGGCGTCGCGACGGTGCATGAGGCGCAGGGCCGCACCGGGCTGCTCGCCCCCTATATGCGCCCCATTTATGCCGGCGCGCGGATCGCGGGCACCGCCGTCACCATCTCTTCGCCGCCGGGCGACAACTGGATGGTGCATGTCGCGATCGAGCAACTGAAGGAAGGCGACGTGCTGCTCCTCGCCCCCACCAGCCCCTGCACCGACGGCTATTTCGGCGATCTGCTCGCGACCTCGGCCCAAGCGCGGGGATGCCGTGGCCTCATCATCGACGCGGGCGTGCGTGACGTGCGCGACCTGACGCAGATGAACTTCCCGGTCTGGTCGAAAGCGGTTCACGCGCAGGGCACGGTCAAGAATACGCTCGGCAGCGTCAACGTGCCGGTCGTGTGCGCGGGCGCCTATGTGACCCCCGGCGACGTGGTGATCGCCGACGATGACGGGGTCTGCATCGTGCCGCGCGCCGACGCCGCCGCTGTGCTCGAAAAGGCGCAGGCCCGCGAAGCCGCCGAGGAAGCCAAGCGCGTCCGCCTCGCCGCCGGCGAACTGGGTCTCGACATCTACAATATGCGCACCCGCCTGGAAGAAATGGGCCTCAAATATGTCTGACGTCCCCCTCCCGTTCGGTTCGAGCTTGTCGAGAACCCAGCGCGCCGTTCTCGACAAGCTCGAACCGAACGGAGGTGTGGCATGACCCAAGCCCGCGTCATGTGGATGCGCGGCGGCACGTCGAAGGGCGGCTATTTCCTTGCGCAGGATCTGCCCGCCGACACTGAAGCCCGCGACGCCTTCCTGCTGCGGATCATGGGATCGCCCGACCCGCGCCAGATCGACGGCATGGGCGGCGCGGACCCGCTGACCAGCAAGGTCGCGGTGGTCCGCAAGTCCGAGCGCGAGGGCGTGGATGTCGATTATCTCTTCCTCCAGGTCTTCGTGGACAAGGCGGTGGTCAGCGACGCGCAGAATTGCGGCAATATCCTGGCCGGCGTCGGCCCCTTCGCCATCGCGCGCGGCCTCGTGCCAGCGCAAGACAGCGAGACCCGCGTCGCCATCTACATGGAAAATACCGGCCAGATCGCCATCGCAACGGTCCAGACGCCCGGCGGCATCGTCCGCTATCATGGTGACGCAAGGATCGACGGCGTCCCCGGCAGCGCTGCACCCGTCCCGCTCGAATTTCGCGACACCGCCGGCTCCTCCTGCGGCGCGCTGCTGCCGACCGGCCACGCCTTCGACGAGGTGGAAGGCGTGCGCGTCACGCTGATCGACAATGGCATGCCCTGCGTCGTCATGAAGGCAGCCGATGTCGGCGTCACCGGCTATGAGGATCGCGAGACGCTGGACAAGGACAGCGCACTGAAAGCCCGGATCGAAAAAATCCGCCTTGCCGTGGGCGAAAGGATGAACCTGGGCGACGTGACCGACAAGTCGGTACCCAAGATGATGCTGGTCGCTCCGCCCCGCAACGGCGGCGCGGTCACGGTGCGCAGCTTCATCCCGCATCGCGCCCACGCCTCGATCGGCGTGCTCGGCGCAGTCAGCGTCGCGACCGCCTGCCTGATCGAAGGCTCGCCCGCCGCCGAGGTCGCCGTCATCCCCGAAGGCCGCCGCAAAACGCTCTCGGTCGAGCATCCGACCGGCGAGACCACCTGCGTCATGGAACTGGACGAGGACGGCGCGGTGACAAGCGCGGCGATGCTGCGCACCGCGCGCAAATTGATGGATGGCGTTATCTTCAGTTGATCCGTTCGGGCTGAGCCTGTCGAAGCCCCTTCTTTGTCTTTCAGAAGAAATGCCCTTCGACAGGCTCAGGGCGAACGGAGTTCGAGATATGACTCGCATCACTAGCTGGCACGGCAACCCGTCCAGGCCCCGCTACACCCCGCCCGCCGGCGCGATCGACGCGCATTGCCATGTGTTCGGGCCGATGGCGCAATTCCCCTTCAGCGCGAAGGCGAAATATCTCCCCGAGGACGCCGGTCCCGACATGCTGTTCGCCCTGCGGGACCATCTGGGCTTCGCCCGCAACGTCATCGTCCAGGCGAGTTGCCACGGCACCGACAATGCCGCGACGCTGGACGCCATCGCCAAGTCCGGCGACAAGGCGCGCGGCGTCGCGGTGGTCGATCCGGCGATCCCGGAGGCCGATCTCGTCGCCCTGCACGAAGGCGGGATGCGCGGCATTCGCTTCAATTTCCTGAAACGCCTGGTCGACGACGCGCCCAAGGACAGGTTCCTCGACGTGGCCAAGCGCCTGCCCGCCGGCTGGCATGTCGTCATCTATTTCGAGGCGGACATATTGGAGGAGCTGCGCCCCTTCATGGACGCAATCCCCGTGCCGCTGGTCATCGACCATATGGGCCGCCCCGATGTGACCCAGGGACCGGACGGCGCGGACATGAAGGCGTTTCGCGCGCTGCTCGATTCGCGCCCCGACATCTGGTTCAAGGCGACCTGCCCCGACCGGCTCGATCCCAGCGGCGATCCGTGGGATGCCTTCGCAAAGGCCGTCGCGCCGCTGGTCGCCGACTATCCCGACCGCGCGCTCTGGGGCACCGACTGGCCCCATCCCAATATGCAGGATGCTATTCCCGATGACGGGCATCTGGTCGACATGATCCCCCGGATCGCGCTCACCGAGGCGCTCCAGCGCAAGCTGCTGATCGACAATCCGATGCGGCTCTACTGGCCGGAGGAACGGGGCTGATCGGGGGCGAGAAGAAGGGGGAGAGGCAGCGGGCGAGCGCGGCAGGGAGGATCAGCGCCGCGCTTGGCCCAAATCCGGCAAAGCGTCTGACGAGAGCCTCTCCCCAGTAGGAACCTAAAAAAGTGCCGGGCCGATCCGCGAAGGACCGGCCCGGCGAGGGGAGGATCAGAATTTGAACCGCACGCCGCCGCGATAGGTCCGGCCCAGCGCGTCGTAGAGCGCGGGGTTGGAGAAGATGTGGACGATCGCCGGATCGCGATCGAACAGATTGTCGACCTTGAAGTAAGCGGTGATCTGCGGCGTGATATTATAGGTGCCGCCGACGTCCATGTAGAAGGCGCCGGGGATCTGATTGTCCTCGGGGCTGATCGTCTGGTTGTTGCCGGTCGAAATCGGGCAGCTGCCCGCCTCGCACTCGACATAATTGTTGCTGATGACGCCGTCGCTGAACCAGCGCTCCTGCAGGAAGAAGGAGAATTGGTCATTGGAATAGCTCTGCTGCGCCATCCACTTCCAGTCCGGCGTCGCGCCCAGATTCTGCCCAGCCTGATCGTTGGGGATGGTGCCGGGAAGCCCCGTGTCGCTGATATATTTGGCGACATGGGTCGCGAGCGCCCGCAGCGTCAACGTGCCGGGCAGGCCCAGCGGATTGCGCCACTGATAGCTTGCCTCGATGTCGAAGCCTTCGGTCTTGATCGACGCGAAGTTGAACGACTGCACATTGATGAAGTTCGGCCCGTTGGGGTTGTTGAGGTTGAACGAGCCGCAGGTCTGCGGGAGGATCTGCGTGAAGCAATAGTTCACGATATCACCCGCGCCCAGGCTGCCGATCACGTCGTCGATCTTGATCTTGTACCAGTCGAACGAGGCGCTGAAGCCCGGCAGCCAGGAGGGATTGTTCAGCGAGATGCCCGCCGTCGTGTTGCGCGCGATTTCCGGCGTCAGTTCCGGGTTGCCGACCGTATATTGCAGCGCCAGCACGTTGCGGTTGTTGAACGGATCAAAGAAGTTCGGCAGCGTCGTCGTGACGGGCGCGGCGAACAGCTCCGACAGGTTGGGCGCACGGATGTCGCGCGAGGTGACGCCGCGCAGGCGGAAGCCGTCGATCGGCAGTTCCCAGGTGCCGCCGATCTTCCAGGTCCACACCGTCCCCGACGTGGAATAGTCGGTCATGCGGGCGGCCGCGTTGATGTTGGCCTTGCCCGCGCCGTCCGAATTGATGACGGGCACATCGACTTCGACATAGCCCTCCTTCACATTATAGACGCCCCGGCCATTGCGATAATTGCCCGCATACCAGTTGACGCCGTCCGCCAGCAGCGCGGGATCGGCCGGATAATCCTCGTTGAACGGGGTATTGGTGCCACCCGCGCCATAGGGGTCGGCGCGGACGCGGTAGAATTCCCGCCGATATTCGCCACCGAACGCGACCGACACCGGCCCGGCCCAGGATTCGAAGGGCTGGCCCGAGAAGTTGAGGCTGATGACGTCCTGCGTCTGCTTGGTGCGCTGATAGGGTCCGTTTTCGGGCTGGACATAGCGCAGCGCGGCTTCCGACGGGTTGCCGCCGATGATGTTGAGCGGCTGGCAGCCATTGGCGCGCGCGACGGGATCGCGGCACACGATCACGCCGTTCAGCGTAATCGCGTCGATCGCCCGGTCGAACCGGCGCGACAGCAGGATATTTTCGACATCGATGTCGGTGTAGTTGATGCCATGCTCATAATAGAGGTCGTAGTTCCAGTCGCTCCCGGCCACCGGCACTTCGCCCTTCGCGCCCGCGACGAAGCGATATTGGCGGCGGTTGGTATAGACCTGCGTATTGCCGAGCGCGGCGTTGCTGGTGCCGTAGCGGAACTGGGTGATGCCCGCCGCCGCGCACTGGTCGCGCACGATCTGCGGCACGAAGGGATTTTCGCACTGGATGGTCAGGTTCGGCCGGTTCTGGCCGTTGATCGGCTGGTTGTTGGTCTTCACCTGGCCGACATTGACCGTCACATAGACTTCGTTGTTGGGCGCGAAGTCGTAGCCGAGGCGGCTGTAGATGTTGAAGCGCTCGATCGCCGACTTGATCGACCGGCCCGAATCGACATTGCCCGACACGTCGCCGCCCTGGCAGAAGCCGAAGTCGCAGCCGATCACCGTGCCCGCCGCGTTGCGCGCCGGCACGCCGTTGGAGCCGTACTGGAACTGGAACGGCTGGCCCGACTGGTCGAACGCGATGCCCTGGAGCGGGCCGGCGGTAATCAGGCCATATTTGGTGAAGCCGATCGACTGGGCATAATCGCGCAGCACCAGCTGCGGATTGCCGTCATTGGTGATGTTGCGGTTGACCAGGGTGCGCTGAATGAACCAGTCGCGCCCACCGGCGAGGCCAATGCCGAACGGGCCGGGGCCAACGCCCGCCTCGTCGCTATATTCGCCGCTGACGATCAGGTGGACGGTATCGTCGGCGAAGCTCTTGCCGCCGGCGAGCTGGACCAGCACGGTCTCGTCATCGCCATAGTCGGTGATGCTGCCCTGGATATTGCCCTTCAGACCCTTGAAGCGGGTGTCGGTGATGAAGTTCACCACGCCGCCGACCGCGTCGGACCCGTAAGAGGAGGACGCGCCGCCATTCACCACATCGACGCGCTGGATCAGCAGCTGGGGGAAGAGGCTGATGTCGGGGGTGCCGTTGACGTTCGCGCCGACGACGCGCTGGCCGTCGAGCAGCGTCAGGGTGCGGATCGCGCCCAAGCCGCGCAGCGAGAAGGCGCTGAGGCCCTGCGCGCCCGAGGAGGTGCTGAAGGTGTTGGTCTGCGTGCCGCTCGACCCCTGGAGCGAGGGGAGCTGCGCGATGGTGGTGAAGATATTGGGCTGCGCGTTCGCCTGGATCAGCGTTTCGTCGACCACCGTGGTCGGCGTCGGCGCGGTATAGCCGCTCGCCTTGATGCGGGAGCCGGTGACGATGATATCGGGGGCGTCGGCGGGCGCCTGCGGCGGCGCCGCCTGCGGCTCGACCTGGGCGAAGGCGGGCGCGGCCAGCAGCGACGCCGACAGGGCGGCGAGGCTCGCCATCGTGCGGCGCGCGTTCAGTGCATTATGGATAGGAAATCGTGGCATCCTGCTCTCCCCAATATCGTCGTTCGGTTGTGACCGTGGCGGGTGACCCATCGGGTTCCGCCACCCCTTCGACTGTTGTAACAGCGACTCGACATAAACATCGTTAGCGCTAACAACGCCTATTGCTAATCGTGCGCAACATTGTCAATAGTCGGACAAGAGGAATTTGGTGGGTGGGTGAAAAGGTGAGAGGATGCACCTCAAGCTGCGAGAGCAGCGGGCATGGTCGGCCGCATCGCGGCGGGCCTGAAGTCGCGCGCGCCTTCCCTCGCCAGGCTGTTTACGTTATCGGTCCGCGCCCGTGACTAAGCGTGGCATCCCCAAATTGCGCTGGGCCATCATCGCCCTGTTCGTGGGCGCGATGGTCATCAACTATCTCTCCCGCTCGGTGCTGGGCGTCGCCGCGCCCGTGATCCTCACCGAACAGGCGATCAGCAGCGTCGAATATGGCTGGATCACCGGCGCCTTCCAATTGGGCGTCATGCTCCAGCCGCTCGCCGGCTTCTTCCTCGACAGCGTGGGCCTCAAGATCGGCTTCACCCTCTGCGTCGCGGCCTGGTCGCTCGTCACCATGGCGCATGGGCTGGTGCATGGCTGGTTCGGCTTCGCCGCGCTGCGGGCGCTGCTCGGTCTTGCCGAAGGATCGGCCCAGCCCGCCGGGCAGAAGCTCGTCGCCACCTGGTTCCCGGCGAAGGAGCGCGGCCTCGCCGGCGGCATCTACAATATCGGCGCATCGTTCGGCGCGGTGTTCGCGCCCCCGCTCGTCGCCTGGGCGGTGATGGTGCATAGCTGGCGGCTCGCCTTCCTCGTCGCCGGCGGCATCGGCCTTGTCTGGGCGCTGCTCTGGTTCTTCTTCTACGACAATCCCGCCCGCCACCGCCGGCTCACCCCGCAGGAACGCGAGCATATCGAGAGCGGGCAGGAAGCCCGGCTCGCCGCCCGCGCCGCCAAGCCCTCGATCCTCGCCCTCGCCCGCCGCCGCGATCTCTGGGGCATAGCGCTCCCGCGCCTGCTCGCCGATCCGGTCTGGGGGATGCTGTCCTTCTGGATGCCGCTCTACCTCGCCCGCGTGCGCGGTTTCGACCTGACGCAGATCGCGCTCTTCGCCTGGCTCCCCTTCCTCGCCGCCGACCTGGGCTGCCTGTTCGGCCCGGCGGTCGTCGCCTTCCTCCAGCGGCGCGGAATCGCGCTGATCGACGCGCGCCGCTGGGCCTTTACGCTGGGCGCGGTGATGATGACCGGCATGGCCTTCGTCGGCATGGCGACCAACCCCTATGCCGCGATCGCGCTCCTGTGCCTCGGCGGTTTCGCCCACCAGACGCTGTCCGTCACGGTCATCACCATGGCGTCCGACCTCTTTCCCCGCAACGAAGTCGCGACCGCCGCCGGCATGGCGGGCCTCGCCGGCAATCTCGGCGTCCTGCTCTTCTCCGTCTCGCTCGGGCAGATGGTCGACAGCGTCGGCTATGAGCCCTTCTTCATCCTTCTCGGCGTGCTCGACCTGGTCGGCGCGGCCCTTCTCTGGACCCTGGTTCGCAAGCCCGCATGACCGACATAGCCAACCCCATATTGCGGGGCTTCAATCCCGATCCGTCGATCGTCCGGGTGGGCGACGATTTCTACATCGCGACCTCGACCTTCGAATGGTATCCGGGCGTCCAGATCCACCATAGCCGCGACCTCGTGCACTGGCGCGTGATCGGCCGGCCGCTCGCCCGCGCGGCGCAGCTCGACATGCGCGGCGATCCCGATAGCTGCGGCGTCTGGGCGCCCGATCTGACCCACGCCCATGGCCGCTTCTGGCTCGTCTATACCGACGTGAAGCGCTACGGCACGACCACGGTGAACGGCGCGCGCGGCGTGTCGCTGCGCGACTTTCCCAATTATCTCGTCACCGCCGAGACGATCGACGGCCCCTGGTCCGATCCGGTGCATCTGAACAGCAGTGGCTTCGACCCCGCCCTCTTCCACGACGATGACGGGCGGAGCTGGCTCGTCAACATGCGCTGGGATCATCGCCCCGGCCGCGGCCGCTTCGCCGGCATCGAGGCGCAGGAGCTGGACCGGGCCACGCTGGCGCTGATCGGGCAGCCGCACCTGATCTTCCCCGGAACCGAGCGCGGCTTTACCGAAGGCCCGCATCTCTACAAGCGCGACGGATGGTATCATCTGCTCGTGGCCGAAGGGGGCACCGGCTGGGACCATGCGGTCGTGATGGCGCGGTCGCGCGACCTGCTCGGCCCCTATGAAGTCCACCCCGACGGTGCGGTGCTGACAGCCGCCGGCTGCCGGCAGAGCGCGATCACCCGCTCGGGTCATGGCGATCTGGTCGAGCTGGCCGACGGCACGCCTTGGCTCGCCTATCTCTGCGGCCGCCCGCTGCCCGGCCGCGAACGCTGCGTGCTCGGGCGCGAGACCGCGATCCAGCCGATGCGCTGGGGCGAGGATGGCTGGCTCCGCACGGTCGCCGGAGACGCCCGGCCCGATCCCGCGCCCCCCGCCCCGCCGCTGCCGCCTGCGCCCTGGCCTGCGGACGAGTGGGACGGCCGCTTCGACGGCCCTGACCTGCCGCCAGACTTCCAATGGCTCCGCACCCCCCGCCCCGAACGGCTGTTCAGCCTGACGGAACGGCCCGGATATCTACGCCTCTACGGCCGCGAAACGGTCGGCAGCCTGTTCGAGCAGGCGCTGGTCGCGCGGCGGCAGCAGCATTTCCGCTACACCGCCACCACCCGCCTCGATTTCAGCCCGAAAAGCTACCAGCAGGCCGCCGGCCTCGTCTGCTATTATAACAGCACCAAATTTCACTATCTGCTGGTCAGCGCCGAAGCTGGCGCGCGCACCCTCTCGATCATGACCGCCTCGCCCGAAGCCGAGGAAGCGGTCACGCTGGAGGAGGTCTGCACCCTTCCCGACGGGCCACTGGAGCTGCGCGCCGAGGTCGATGGGGACACGCTGCGCTTCGCCTGGCGGGCCAACGGCGAATGGACGGTCCTGCCTCACATAATCGACATGAGCATCCTGTCGGACGAAGTGACTGTCCCCGGCCTTCCCAATTTCACCGGCACCTTCGTCGGCATGGCGTGTCAGGATCTGTCGGGCATGGGCACGCCGGCCGACTTCGCCTGGTTCCGCTACGAACCGCGCGACGCCCCGATCGGCGCCGCCGACTGACGCGCCACGATCCGATGGTCGAGGATCATCTCGCGCGGCACCCGCGACTTGCCGCCGCGCGCCGCGATCTCGGCAATGAGCAGCCCCAGCGCCTCGCTTGCCAGCTGCCGCACCGGCTGGTGCACGGTGGTGAGCGGCGGCCATAAAGTGACGGCGGCGGTGGTATCGTCGAACCCCACCACCGCCAGTTCGCCCGGCACGTCCAGATGGCGGCGGTGCGCGACCGATACGATCGCGGCGGCCATATCGTCGTTGCTCGCGAAAATGGCGGTCGGCGGCCGCTCGGTGCTCAGCAATTGTTCCCCCGCGACCAGCCCCGACGCATAGGTGAAATCGCCCTGCGCCACCTGCACCTCGACCCCGCCGGTCTCGCGCACCGCGGCGTAGAATCCCGCCATCCGCTCGGCGCTCGCCGCCTGGTCCGGGTTGCCGAGCACGAAGCCGATGCGGCGGTGCCCCAATTCCAGCAGATGGCAGGTCATTTCATAGGCCGCCGCCCGATCGTCGATCCGCACGCTGATCGTTTCGGGCGACTGGTAAGCGCCGACCGCCGCCATCGTCACCCCTGCCTCGCGCAGCACCCGCAGCACCTCGGGCGCTTCGCCCAGCGGCGGCGCGAGCAGCACGCCGCTCAGCCCCGATCCGATCAGATCCTCGACCTCCTGCGTCGATGGCGGCCGCCCGCCCTCGCCCTTCAGCAGCACCAGCCGCGCGCCGCGCGCGGAGGATTCCTCCAGCACCCCGGTCAGGAATTCGCTCATGAAGGCGGCGCTGGGATTGGAATAGATGATGCCGATCCGCAATTCGCTCGACGTCACCAGGCTGCGCGCCGCGACATTGGGCGTATAGGCCAGCGCCTTGATCGCTTCCTCGACGGCCGCGCGCGTCTCCGCGCTGACCCCGCTGCGGCCGTTGATGACGCGCGAGACGGTCATGGAAGAGACGCCCGCCCGCGCCGCCACATCGACGATCGTCGCCCCGCGCACCGGGCGATCCTGCTTCTCCATCTATCCCCCGAATCTCGAGGCAAAACCCCGAAAGTCTGCCCTAAGTCACCTCTGCCCCGCCGCAAAGAGACCAAAAGGGCGTATCCCACGTCCACTTCCGCATCGGCCCAAATCGAGACGCGCCGTTCCTCGCCATCTTTGCCTCACCAAGACGCTGGCCGCCATTTATTTGTTGGACTATTGACCCTCTTTCTCGATCGTATAGGATAGGATTTCGAGACTGGCATTGAGCCAGCGGACCAATCACAGGAAGGGGAAAGCGGATGACGGGCAGCAGAGCAGCCATGGACAGGCGTCAGGCTTTACTGGCCTCCTCGCTCGGCGCAGCCGCCGCTTTCCTCCCCGGCCAAGCCGCCGCAGCCGCCCCCGCGCGCCGCGCCGCTGCCGCCGGCACCTGCACCACGCCGCTGAGCGCCATCGCCAAGACCCGCTACGGCCCGGTGCGCGGCTATGTCGCGGGCGACGTTTTCACCTTCAAGGGCGTGCCCTATGGCGACGACACCGGCGGGGAAAATCGCTGGCTTCCCGCCAAGCCGCCCAGGCCCTGGACCGATCCCTATCCCGCGCTCGCCTATGGCGCGAACTGCCCGCAGACGCTGCACAGCTTCCGCGCCAAGGAACATACCTTCCTCCAGCAATGGACCGACGGTTTCCTGGGCGAGGATATGCTGAAGCTCAACATCTGGACGCCTTCGCTGTCCGGCAACCGCCCGGTGATGGTCTATTTTCACGGCGGCGGTTTCGCCTTCGGCTCCTCCTACGAGCTCGCCTCGCATGACGGCGCGCAGATGGCGCGGCATCATGACGTGGTGCAGGTATCGATCAACCATCGTCTCAACGTGCTCGGCTTCCTCGACCTCGCCGAAGTCGGCGGCGACGCCTATGCCGAATCGGTCAATGTCAGCATGACCGACTGCATCGCGGCGCTGCGCTGGGTGCGGGAAAATATCGCGGCGTTCGGCGGCAATCCCGACCGGATCATGATCTACGGCCAGTCGGGCGGCGGATCGAAGGTGACGACGCTCATGGGGATGCCCTCGGGCAAGGGCCTTATCCACCGCGCCGCCGCCATGTCGGGCGGCGGCGGCAACATCCCTAGCCTTGAACAATCGCGGGACTTTTCGCGCCGTCTGGTCAAGGAACTGGGCGTCGGCCCGCGCGACATCGCCGCGCTCCAGAAGATGGACTGGGCGACCCTCTTCGCCGCCGGCAATAAGGTCGCCGAGCAGATCAACGGCCCGCGCGGCCCCGGCGGCCCGTCCACCACGCCGCGCGTGGGCTGGAACCCGACGCTCGACGGCCGGGTCATCACCGTCCGCTCCTTCTTCGACGCCGCGCCCGACGCCGCGCGCGACGTGCCCATGCTGATCGGCAACACCAGCGAGGAAGGGATGCGGTTCAGCAGCAACCCGACCGAGGCCGAATGGCGCGCGGACCTCGCCGGCCAATATGGCGCGCAGAAGGCCGACGCCCTCATCGCCCAGATGAAGCGCGATCACCCGGAGAAAGCGATCCGCACCCTCTCCTATGGCGTCGCCTCGCTCGGCTATCGCAACCGCATCCAGACGATGGTTGGCCTGCGCGACAAACAGGCGGGCGCTGCCCCCACCTACCAATATCTGTTCCAGTGGCAGTCGCCCCAGTTGGATGGCGTCGCCGGCGCATGGCACACCGCTGAACTCGCCTTCGTGTTCGATAACACCGCGCTCTGCGATCAGGGCACCGGCAACACGCCGGAAGCGCAGAAACTCGCCCGCACCATGGCCACCGCCTGGGCCAATTTCGCGCGCACCGGCAATCCCAGCCAGCCCGGCCTCGCCTGGACGCCGACCAACGCCACTCGCTGCGCGACGATGGTCTTCGACAATCAATGCCGCATGGTCGATGATCCCGAAGGCACGGCGCGGCGCATCATCCTGACCTGAACCACCGAGAGCCTGTTCCCATGCGCCGGTCGCTCCTCCCCTTCCTCGCCCTTGCAGCGCTGGCCGCGCCCGCCCTCTCGCAGGACGCCGCGCCCGGCGCGAACCCGATCATCCGCGACAAGTTCACCGCCGATCCCGCGCCTCTGGTCGATGGCGACCGCCTCTACCTCTATGTCGGCCATGACGAGGCGCAACGCGACGAGATGTTCAACATGAAGGAATGGCTGGTCTATTCCACCACCGACATGAAGCATTGGACCGACCACGGCCCGATCATGAACGTCAGCGACTTCAAATGGGCGAAGAAGGACGCCTGGGCCTCCCAGACGATCAAGAAGAACGGCAAATATTGGTTCTACGCCGCGGTCGAGCATGACAACACGCATCCCGGCAAGGCGATCGCCGTCGCCGTCTCGGCCACGCCGACCGGCCCCTTCAAGGATGCGAAGGGCTCCGCGCTCATCACCAACCAGATGACGCCCAAGGGCACGCATAGCTGGGAGGATATCGACCCGACCGTCTTCACCGACGATGATGGCACGACCTGGATCGCTTGGGGCAACCGGCAAGCCTATATCGCCAAGCTCAAGCCCAACATGATCGAGCTGGACGGCCCAATCCGCGAAATCACCCCGCCCCATTTCGAGGAAGGCCCCTGGCTGCACAAGCGCGGCAAGCTCTATTACCTCACCTACGCCTCGCTGGACCGCGCCACCCACCGCGACGAGCGCATCTCCTACGCCACCGCCACCTCGCTGAACGGCCCCTGGACCTATCGCGGCGAACTCACCGGATCGGGCAAATATAGCTTCACCATCCACGCCGGCATCGCGCAGTTCAAGAACCAATGGTATATCTTCCTGCACAATGCGTCGCTCGCTATCGGCGACCTCAACGGCGCGATCGGCCGCCGCGCGGTGACGGTCGAACGCCTCGACTATAACTCGGACGGCACGATGAAGCCGGTGGTCCAGACCGATGCCGGCGTGACCGCGCCTAAGCCATAGACTCCGACTAATGTTAGCGTTATCAAATGCAGGTCGCGCGCAAGGGCGCGGCGCTGCTGGGAGAGACTGATCGTGCCGCACCGGACTTTGCGCCTATTCGCCCTGACTTGCGCGTCCCTCTCTCTCCTGCCCGCCGCCCACGCCGCCCCCGCCCGCTTCGATGATTTCCGCTACAGCGGCCAGTCGATTGAGAAAATCGACGTGAAGCCCGGCGACTATCGCAACCCCATCCTCACCGGCTATTATCCTGACCCATCGGTGACGCGGGTGGGCGACGACTATTATCTGGTGAACTCGTCCTTCGCCCATTATCCCGGCCTGCCGATCTTCAAGTCCAAAGACCTCGTCAACTGGACTCAGATCGCCAACGCGATCGACCGCTCCGAACAGCTCGACTTCACCGGCCGCCGCATCTCCCAGGCGGTGTTCGCCCCCGCGATCAGCTTCCACGACGGCATTTTCTACATCGTCAACACCTGCGTCGAGTGCAGGGGCAACTTCATCATCACGGCCAAAGACCCCGCCGGCCCCTGGTCCAACCCCATCTGGCTGCCGTTCGAAGGGATCGACCCGTCCATCTACTGGGAGGGCGACAAGGCCTATATCGTCAACAACCGCGCCCCCAACGAGCCGCCCCGCTACAGCGGCCATCGCGCCATCTGGATTCAGGAATATGACTGGCGCGCCGGCAAGATGGTCGGCGAAAGCACCCAGCTCATCAACGGCGGCGTCGACATCAGCAAAGAGCCGGTCTGGATCGAGGGGCCGCATATCTTCAAGAAGGACGGCTATTACTACATGACCGCGGCCGAAGGCGGCACCAGCGTGAACCATTCGCAGGTCGTGTTCCGCTCGAAGGAACTGCGCGGGCCGTACATCCCCTATGAGGGCAACCCGATCCTCACCCAGCGCGATCTTGACCCCAACCGTTCCAACTTCATCGGTTCGGCGGGCCATGCGCAACTGGTCGAGACGCAGACGGGCGACTGGTGGGCGACCTTCCTCGCGGTGCGCCCCTATGACGCCGACGATCATTATAATATCGGCCGCGAAACCTTCCTGCTGCCGGTTGAATGGAAAGACGGCTGGCCCGTCATCCTCCCGCGCGGCCAGGCGATCCCCCATGCGCTGAAAGCGCCCAACCTGCCGCCGCAGCCCAAGCCGCTCATCCCCACCAGCGGCGACTTCTCCTACGTCGAAACCTTCGATGGCAAGGCGCTGCCGATGCAATGGATCGGCATCCGCACGCCCAAGACACCCTTCTACAGCCTCAAGGCCGGCGCGCTGGAATTGGAGAGCGGCGCGCCCATCGGCGACCTCGATGGCGTCCCCGGCTTCATCGGCCGCCGCCAGCAGCACGCCAACGCGACCTTCTCCACCACCCTGCGCTATGCGCCAGCCAAGGACGGTGACCGCGCCGGCCTCGCCGCCGTGCAGAGCGACCGCAGCAACCTCTTCTTCGGCCTGACCCGCATCGCCGGAAAGCCGGTCGTCGCGCTCTATACGCGCGACGATGCCGACACCGACACGCTGGTCGCCTCCGCGCCGGTCGCGACCAAAGGCCCGATCACCCTCACCATCCGCATCACCGGCGGCACGATGGCGTTCGACTATGCCGTGGGCGGCAAGCCCCGCACGCTGAAAGCCGATCTCGACGCCACGCTGCTCAGCACCAAGAAGGCCGGCGGCTTCGTCGGCACGGTGGTCGGCCCCTATCATTACACACCGTCGTGAAGGGGCGCGCCATGATCCGCGCGGCCGCCATCGCCCTCGTCGCCACGCTCGCCACCGCCGCCCCGGCGCAGGTCTGGCGCTCGGACCAGGGCGACGGCACCTACCGCAACCCCGTCCTGTTCGCCGACTATCCCGATCCGGACATCATCCGCGTCGGCGAGGATTTCTATTTCGCCTCGACCACCTTCGCCAATTCGCCCGGCGTCACCATCCTGCATTCAAAGGATATGGTGAACTGGCGCATCGTCTCCCATGTCGTCGACCGGCTCGACGGCGACCCGCGCTACGACCTGAAAGACGGCGGCGACTATCGCCACGGCTTCTACGCCGCGAGCCTGCGCCGCCACAAAGGCCTATTCTACCTCGCCGTCACGCCCGTCGGGCACAAGACCCGCATCTACCGCTCGGCGAGCATCACCGGCCCCTGGACCTACAAGGAACTCGACCGCGAAGCCTTCGACCCCGCGCTCTTCATCGACGGCGATGGCACCGCCTATCTCGGCACCTCGATCGGCAGCGACGGCACGGTCACTTTGCTGACCCTCAACGACGACCTCTCCGCCGTCACCGCCGCGAAGGTCACCTATTATAACAAGGGCGCGGAAGGATCGAAGATCGTCCGCCACAACGGCTATTATTATCTCTTCAACGCCATTCCCGGCAAGCTGGCGATGACCGTCTCGCGCGCGCGCAGCCTCTGGGGACCGTGGGAGACCAAGCCCTCGATCGACGACAAGACCGGCGGGCATCAGGGCGCGATCGTCGATATGCCCGACGGCAGCTGGTACGGCTTCGTCATGGTGGACGCGGGCGCGATCGGCCGCATGACCAACATCAGCCCGATCTTCTGGAAGGACGACTGGCCCTGGTGGGGCACGCCCGACCGGCCCGACTATGTGCCCGACCGCTCGCCCAAGCCCATCCCCGGCCACCCCTTCGCCGAACCGCCGACCTCGGACGATTTCGCGTCGCCCAAGCTCGGCCTGCAATGGCAATGGAACCATAATCCCGACGACAGCAAATGGTCGCTCAAGGAACGCCCTGGCTTCCTCCGCCTCCACGCGACCCAGGCGGACGGCATCTGGACCGCGCGCAACACGTTGACGCAAAAGGCGCAGGGACCGAAGATGCGCGCCGTCGCGAAGCTCGACACCAAAGGCATCAAGCCCGGCGATATCTGCGGCCTGGGCAACTTCGGCAAATATAATGCCCAGCTTTCGGTCGTCGGCGGCGCGAAGGGCGCGACATCGCTCCGCATGATGCTCACCGAAAGCACCAAGGACGGTCCGGTCACGCAAGTCCGCATCCCCTCCATTCCCATCAAGGGCCGAACCCTCTGGCTGCGCACCGACATGGATTTCGACACGAAGGTCGGCCGCGTCGCCTACAGCCTCGACAACGCCAAATGGACGGAGGTCGGCGGCAGCTTCCCGCTCGCCTTCGACTGGCGCACCGGCACTTTCCAGGGGCAGCAGATCGCTGTCTCGTGCTACAATCCCGCCCCGGCCGGCGGCCATCTCGACGTGGACAGCTTCACCTTGGCCGCCCTCCCCGAAGGCGTCCGTCCATGAGCCTTAGCCGCCGCGAGAGCCTCGCTGCGATGGCGGCCGGCACAGCCGCGCTCGCCACCGCGCGGCCGGCCGACGCAGCCCCCGCATCGCCCCATCCGCTCACCCTCTGGTATCGCCAGCCCGCTGCGAAATGGACGGAGGCCCTCCCCATCGGCAACGGCCGCCTCGGCGCGATGGTCTTCGGCGGCACGGCACAGGAAAAACTGCAACTCAACGAAAGCACGCTCTGGGCCGGCCAGCCCTATGACCCGGTGAACCCGGAGGCGAAGGCGAACCTGCCCAAGGTCCGCGACCTCATCTTCGCCGGAAAGATCGAGGAAGCCGAAGCGCTCGCCAACAGGACGCTGATGGCAAAGCCGCTGACTCAGATGCCCTATCAGACGCTGGGCGACCTGATCCTCGACTTTCCCGGCCTTGGGGAAAGCACCGCCTATCATCGCGACCTCGATCTCGACGCCGCGATCGCGACCACCCGCTTCACCGCAAACGGCGCGACCCACATGCGCCAGGTCGTCGCCTCCCCCGCCGAAAACATCCTTGCCGTCCGCCTCACTTCCACCGGCAAGCTGGACGTCGACATCGCCCTCCGGTCCCCCCAGCGCGAGGTCCAAGTCGCGGCGGACGGTCCCGCCGGCCTGCTCCTCACCGGCCGCAACGGCGCGTCCAAAGGGATAGAGGGCAATCTCCGCTTCGCCGCCCGCCTGACCGCGCAGGTAGAGGGCGGCCGCGCCACCCAAAGCGCCGATGGCAAGCTCAGCATCCGGGGCGCAAAGTCCGTCACCCTGCTCCTCGCCATGGCGACCAGCTTCAAAAGCGTGGAGGACATAAGCGGCGACCCCCTCGCCGCCACCGCCAACACGCTCGCAAAAGCCAAAGCCCGCCCCTTCGCCACCATCGCCGCCGACACCGCCGCCGCACACCAGCGCCTGTTCCGCCGCGTCGCGCTCGACCTCGGCAGCACGCCCGCCGCTCGGCTCCCGACCGACGAGCGCATCGCCGCCTCCCAGACCAGCGACGATCCCGCGCTCGCCGCCCTTTATTTCCACTATGCCCGCTATCTGCTGATCTGTTCCTCGCGGCCCGGTGGCCAGCCCGCCAATCTCCAGGGGCTGTGGAACGACAGCCTCAATCCGCCCTGGGGTTCCAAATATACGATCAACATCAATACGGAGATGAACTATTGGCCCGCCGAACCGGTGGCGCTGGGCGAATGTGTCGAGCCGCTGGTGCAGATGGTGCGCGAGCTTGCCGTCACCGGGGAGCGCACCGCCCGGACCATGTATGGCGCGCGCGGCTGGGTGGCGCATCACAATACGGACCTCTGGCGCGCGACCGCGCCCATCGACGGCGCGCAGTTCGGCCTCTGGCCCACCGGCGGCGCATGGCTCTGCACGCATCTGTGGGACCATTATGATTACAGCCGCGACCGCGCCTATCTGACCTCCATCTACCCGCTGCTGGCAGGTTCCGCGCGCTTCTTCCTCGACACGCTCTTGGCCGATCCGACCACCGGCTTTCTCGTGACCAACCCGTCGATGAGCCCCGAAAATCCGCATGGCCATGGCGGCACCATCTGCGCCGGGCCGACGATGGACATGGGGCTTTTGCGCGACCTCTTCACCCAGACGATCGAGGCGGCCACGATCCTCGGCACCGACGCGCCCCTGGTCGCGGACATGCGCGCCGCCCGCGACCGGCTCGCCCCCTACAAGGTCGGCGCCCAGGGCCAGCTCCAGGAATGGCAGCAGGATTGGGACGCCGACGCGCCCGAACAGAATCACCGCCACGTCTCGCACCTATACGGCCTCCACCCGTCGCGCCAGATCACGCCGGACGGCACCCCCGCGCTCGCCGCCGCCGCGCGCCGCACCTTGGAGATACGCGGCGACCGCGCCACCGGCTGGGCGACAGCGTGGCGCATCAATCTCTGGGCGCGGCTGCGCGAAGGCGATCATGCCCACGACATATTGCGCTTCCTGCTCGGCCCCGAACGCACCTATCCCAATATGTTCGACGCGCACCCGCCCTTCCAGATCGACGGCAATTTCGGCGGCGCGGCGGGCATCGTCGAAATGCTGATGGACAGCCATGGCGACATCATCGACCTTCTCCCCGCGCTTCCGAAAGCCTGGCCCGCCGGCCGCGTCACCGGCCTGCGCGCGCGCGGCCGCTGCGGCGTCGATCTCCACTGGCAGGGCGGCCGGCTCGACCGCGCCATCCTCCGCCCCGACCTATCGGGCGAGCGCACCATCCGCCTCGCCGGCAAAAGCCGCACCATCCCCCTCACGGCCGGCACGCCGGTCACGCTGACCCCCAAGGATTTCGCATGACCCTGCGCCGCTTCCTCCTCCCCCTCGCAGCGCTCTGCGCCAGCACCGCATTGTCGGCGCAACCCGCCGACCCCCTCGCCCCCACCGGCCGCTGGAGCGCCTATCAGGCCGGCAGCGCGCAGCTTCCGCCGATGGGCTGGAACAGCTGGAACGCCTTCTTCACCCATGTGGACGAGGAAAAGCTGATGGGATCGGCCCAGCGCATCCGCGACGCCGGCCTTCTGCAAAAAGGCTATCGCTTCATCAACATCGACGATGGCTGGTGGATCAAGCGCCGCACCAGCGACGCCAAGCTGATGATCCGCACCGACAAATTCCCTTCGGCGCGGATCAAAGGCGATCCGAGCTTCCGCCCGCTTACCGACCGGCTGCACGCCATGGGCTTCAAGGCCGGCATCTATTCCGACCTCGGCCGCAACATCTGTTCGCAGGCCTATGCCGACGGCAGCGAGCAGCTTCCCGAGGGCAGCGTCGCGGAGCGCGAGGTCGGCCTCTACGGCCACACCGATCAGGATATCCGCCTCTTCTTCGCCGACTGGGGCTTCGACGCGATCAAGGTCGACGGCTGCGGCATCCGCGCCTATGCCGCCGACGCCGATCGGGTGAAGAGCGGCCAGTACCGCGCCCTGCCGCCCCTCATCGACCAGCACAGCATCACCCGCTCCAACATCCCGGCGGTAAAAGCGCTCTTCGCCGACATCAACCAGTCGCTCGCCCGCCACAATCCCGATGGCGACTATATGCTCTCGCTCTGCATCTGGGGCAGCGCCAATGTGCGCAGCTGGGGCAAGGACGTGGGCAACATCTCCCGCACCAGCGACGACATCTCGCCCGACTGGGGCCGGATGCTCACCAATTATGACAGCGCCGCCCGCCGCGCCTTCTATGCCCATCCGGGCGGCTGGAACGATCCCGACATGCTGTTCATCGGCAAGGGCGATTTCGACGCGAACCATTTGACCGAAGCGCGCTCGCATTTCTCGCTCTGGGCGATGATGAACGCCCCGCTGCTGATCGGCGCGGACCTGCGGACGACGCCTGAGGAGCTGATCGACATTTTCGGCAATGCCGACATCATCGCGCTCAATCAGGACGCGGCCGGCAATCAGGCGGTGATGGCCTTCGACGCGGACGGCTTCCAGATCCTCGTCAAGACGCTTGCCGATGGCGACAAGGCGGTCGCCCTGTTCAATCGCGGCCTCGCCCCGGTGAACGCGACGCTGACCGCCGAGCATCTCAAATTCCGCGCCGACCGCCCGATCGCGCTCGCGAACCTGTGGACCGGGGACAAAAGCAGCTTCACCAAGGACATGAAGCTGACCGTCGCCCCGCGCGAGACCGTCGTGTTCCGCGCGAAAGGCGACCGCACGCTGGCGGACGGCCTCTACCTCTCCGAACAGCCCGGCATGGTGAACCCGGCGGCGGACGGCGTCGTCCAGCCCGAACCCGATCCCACCATCTACCGCTCCATCCCCAACTGGCGCGGCACGCGCGGCATCGGCGAGCGGCCCATGTATGCGGGCTGGGGCGGCGCGATGGCCGACTTCACCCCCTACAACCAGCCGCTCGTAATCGCGGGTAAGACCTTCACCTCCGGCATCGGCATCCTCGCCAACAGCCGGCTGGAGGTCCGCAACGCCGGCTTCGCCCGCTTCACCGCGCAGGTCGGCGTCGACGACAGCGCGCTGACCGCCGACCAGCCAGTGCGCTTCACCCTCTATGGCGACGGCAAGCCGCTCGCCAGCACCCCGCCGCTGCGCCGCGGCCAGCCCGCGCAAGCCATCACCGCCGACGTCAAGGGCATCAAGCTGCTCGAACTCGTCGCCCGCGCCGATGGCGTCACGACCAACGCCGTCCCCGTCACCTGGGGCGAGGCCGCGCTGCTGCGCTGAGAGGACCGACGATGCAGCCCTTTCTCACCCGCCGCCACATGCTCGCCACCGCGAGCCTGCTGCCGCTGCTCCCCGCCCTCGCCCGCGCCGCCACGCCGCAGCGAGTCGCCCCGGTCCCGGCGCGCCATGTGACGCTTAAGCCCTCCCCCTTCGCCGACGCGATGGCGGCCAACCGCCGCTATCTCCTCTCGCTCGACCCGGAACGGCTGCTCCATAATTTCTACCTCTCCGCCGGCCTTCAACCCACCGCCCCCCTCTATGGCGGTTGGGAGAAGGAGAGCATCGCCGGGCACAGCATGGGCCACTGGATGTCGGCCGTCTCGCTGACGATCGCCAATAGCGGCGATGCGGCGCTGGGCGCGGCGCTCGACCGCACCCTCGCCTCGATGCAGCGCATCCAGCAGGCGGGCGGCGACGGCTATCTGGGCGGCATGACCGTGATGCGCGACGGCAAGTCCGTCCCCGGCAAGACCGTGTTCGAGGAGCTTCGTCGCGGCGACATCCGCGCCACCTGGGAATTGAACGGCGCCTGGGTGCCGATCTACGCGCTGCACAAGATCATGGCCGGCCTCGCCGACGCGCACAGCCTTGCCGGGCGCAAGGCGGCGCTGCCGATCCTGATCGGGGTCGCCACCTATTTCGCCGGGGTGATCGATCCGCTGTCCGACGATCAGGTGCAACAAATCCTCTCGGTCGAACATGGCGGCATCTTCGAAACCTATGCCGATCTCTACGCGACCACCGGCGACTCGCGCTGGCTGGGCGTCGCCCGCCGCCTGCGCCACCGCGCCGTTGTCGATCCGCTGGTGCGCGGCGAGGACAAGCTCGCCGGTCTCCACGCCAACACGCAAATCCCCAAGATCATCGGCCTTGCGCGCCTGCACGAGGTCGGCGGCGAGGCGCAGGACGCCGCCGCCGCCCGCTTCTTCCACGCCACCGTGACGCAGCACCACAGCTATGCCGTCGGCGGCAACAGCGAACGCGAGCATTTCGGCCAGCCCGACCGGCAGGGCGAGCAACTCACCACCGCCACCTGCGAGGCGTGCAACAGCTATAATATGCTGAAGCTCACCCGCCATCTCTATGGCTGGTCGCCCAGCGCCGACTGGTTCGATTATTATGAGCGCACCCAGCTCAACCATATGCTTGCCCACCAGCGGCCCGACACCGGCCAGTTCGTCTATTTCATGCCGATGGAGGCCGGGGCCAAGCGCGACTATTCGACCGCCGAGGACAGTTTCTGGTGCTGCGTGGGCTCCGGCATGGAAAGCCACGCCAAACATGCCGATTCCATCTATTGGCAGGGCGACGGGACGCTGTTCGTCAATCTCTTCATCCCCTCGACCCTCGACCTGCCCGGCGGCCCGCGCATCGATCTGGACACGCGCTACCCGCAGGACGGCGCGGTCGCGCTGACCGTCGCCCGCCCCCCGCGCGGCGCGACCACCCTCGCCATCCGCCGCCCCGGCTGGGCGCAGAATGCCAGCCTGACGCTCAACGGCGCGCCGGTCGCCACGCCGGTCACTGACGGCTATTGGCGCATCGCCCGCAGATGGAAAGCCGGCGACCGCATCGCGCTCACCATCCCGATGACGCTGCGTGCCGAGCCGCTCGCCGGCGCGCCCGACACCTATGCCTATGTGAGCGGCCCGCTCGTCCTCGCCGCCGATCTTGCGCCCGCCGACCAGCGCTTCGACGGCCCTGCGCCCGCGCTGCTGGTGCAGGGCGAACCCCGCGCCGCCTTGGTCGCGCTCGCCGACAGGCCGCACCATTATCGCGCCACCGACGTGCTGGGGCAAAGCCACGACATCGTGCCCTTCTACCCCCTCTACGACCGCCGCGCCGCCGTCTATTTCCGCACCTTCACCCCCGATCAATGGGCAAGCGGCCGCAGCGCCTATATGGCCGCCGAGGCCGCGCGCGCCGACCTCGCCCGCCGCACCATCGACATTTTCCACATCGGCGAAATGCAGCCCGAGCGCGACCATGGCTTTACCGCCACCGGCGGGCAGAGCGGCGAATTCTACGGCAAGAAGAACCGCTCGTTGCCGGAAGGCGCGGAGATGCGCTTCACCATCGCCCGCCGCCCCGGCCCCGCGACGCTCCAGATCACCTATTGGGGCAACGACACCGGCCGCGAGATGCGGATCGTCGTCGACGGCAGCGAGATCGCGATCGAGCGCCGCGAAAAGCGGCTCCAGGGCGAATGGCTGGTGGTGGACTATCCGCTTCCGCCCACCACCGCGCCGCGATCGACCGTCACCCTCACCGGCCTCAAGGGCAAGAGCGCGATCTACGGCATCCGCAGCATAGAGACGCGCTGAGCGCGCGCGCCCTTCGACAGGCTCAGGGCGAACGGTTCATATTCAAGGCGCAACGCGCTAAGGGAACCTCATTGTTCCCCGGCGAAAGCCGGGGCCCAGAGTCCCGGACGCTGCGCCTCGAACCCTGGACCTCGGCCTGCGCCGGGGAACAGCATGAACCCTTGCCCCCTCCGCGCCTCTGCGCCCTCTGCGCGAACAAAATCACCCACGCAGAAGGCAGTACCGCCTTATACCAACCTGTAATGATCGTGACCTACAAGACCCCTCCCCCTGAGGGCAGGGCAATCGCATATGAAAATGCCGTTCGTCCTGAGCCTGTCGAAGGACTGTTCTTGTCTTGGCGCAGGCACTCGAAACAAAGGAAAAACGGCCCTTCGACAGGCTCAGGGCGAACGGAGACTTGGCCAAATCCTTTTTCACACCAAGGGCAAATTCCATATGCGATTCCCCTCCCCCTTGAGGGGGAGGCCGGGTGGGGGTGTACCAACGACAGCGTGGACGCTCGGCTTCGCCTCGCTCCCCCTCCCTTGATTGGAGGCGCGTGACTCCAATCAACCCTTCCCGCCGGGGAGGGGAGATGAGTCAGGGTCATCACAGGTTGGAATTACCGCCCCTCGATCGGCAACTCGAACGGCCCCACCGGCAGCGGCGTGTCGTCATAGAGGTTGATGATCGGCGTATCCGCCCAGCCATGCCGCACGCGCGTCGCCGGCTTGCCGTCGCCCGGCAGAATAAGCTGGTCGCCCTCGATCCGCCCGACGACGAAACGGCAAGACCCCGCTGCCTCCCCGCACAGCTCGAAGCCGATCGCCTGCGCCGCGCTGCGCAACCGCAGCCCGCCGGTCACGCCGGTGAAGCGGATCGCCGCGCCGCCATCCGCCGTCGCGGTCGCGCGCGCCGCCTGCGGCCCTTCCTGCGGCCCGCCCTCGCCATAGGCGATGCTGCGCATCACCCGCGCCAGCCGCCGGCCGACTTCCTGCTTCTCGCCCGGATGAATGTCGAACGGGTCGCCCAGATCGATCGCCGTCGCAAGGCCCCCATGATCGTCCGCCGCCGCCGCGCGATATTGCGTGTCGCGCAGCGCCGCCCAGCCGCTTTCGCCCGGCGCGGTGACGGGCTTGCCATAGGCGGCGAGCTGCACCTGCACGAAAGCCAGGTCCGGCGATCCGAACTGCTGCCGCCACTCGGCGACCATCGCCTTCATCCGATCGGCATAGCCGGGCAGGTCCACGTCCGATTCGCCCTGATACCAGGCGACGCCTTTCAGCCCGATCGGCCCCAGCGGTGCTATCATCGCATTATAGAGGGTCGATACCCCGGTCACGTCGCTCCACGGCACGCGCGGCGCGCCCGGCGGAGACTTGGCCGCGACCGCATAGCGCCATCCGCCCGCCAGCGGCACGGCATCCCCGCTCGCGAACCGCAGCGCCATCGCCTCGACCGGCCCCAGCAGGCCGCCATTGGCATAATTATCGACCACATTGGCGATCAGCACATTGCGCCCGGCCTTCAACACGCCCGGCGGCACCGTCAGCGTCATCGGCTGCCAGGCTTTCGCGCCCATGCCGACCGGCTTGCCGTTGATCCAGACCCGGCCGACATCGTCCAGCGCGCCGAGCGACAGGGTCGCGCCCTGCTTCGTCTGCGCCGCCGTCAATGTGATCTCACGGCGGAACCAGACCATGCCATTATAGGCGGCGAGGGCGGGGACGCCCCACTCCTCCCACGGCCCGATCTTGGGCATGTCGGCCCAGTCCAGCGCGGCGTTCGGCTGCCACGGCTCCTTGCCCGGCCTGTCGCCCGTCTCCTTGCGCCACCAGCCTTCCCACTCCGCGCTCGCCGCGCGCTCGCCGTCGATCGCGTCGCGCGCATGGCGCTTCAGCAGCGCGGTGCGCGCCGAGCGGCCGACCGCCGCCTGCGCCGCCTCGCCCATCCACGGGCTGATCTGCGATCCGCCCCAGCTGCTGGCGATCGCCCCCACCGGCACGCCCGCGCTCTTGCGCAGCTCACGCGCCATATAATAGCAGACGGCCGAAAATTCAGGGACGCTCTGCGGGCTCGCCGCCTTCCAGACGGGCGGCGTGTCGAAGTCGGCGCGCGGCTCGTCCGCCACCGCCTTGGCGACGGTCATCAGCCGCAACTGGTCATCGGCCGAGCCGCGAACCTGCCCCATCGCGTCCTGCGCGTAGCGGACCTCCATCTCCATGTTGGACTGGCCCGAACAGAGAAACACGTCTCCCACCACCACATCCTTCGCCTCGACCCGGCCCGACGGCGCTTCCGCGATCAGGCTGATCGGCCCGGCGGTGGAAACCGGATCGAACCGCGCCTCGAACCGCCCGTCCGCGCCGGCCGTGGAACGTCGTGAAACAGCGTTTAATGTTACCGTCACCACTTCGCCTGGCGCCGCACGCCCGCGCACGATGACCGGATGATCGCGCTGGATCACCGCATGGTCGCCGAACATCGACCCGAACGACGGCGCCGCCGCCGCAGCTGCCGGATAGGCGGCCACCGCCCCCAGCAACAGCGCCGCGTTTTTCCCGAGTTTCGCCCGCATCAACCCTGATCTCCTGTTTGTTACCGTTATCATTCTTGCGGTTTCGAACCGCGAATCAGCTGTTCCACTCGCTGTTCGCTTATCGGCCCGAATCGAACGCCAGATGGGCGCTGAAGAAGGGCAGCAGCTTGTCCTGAAACCGCCAGGCGACCCGGTTGGTGTGGTCGCCCTCGTAGATCTCGAAGCTGTTGCCGATGCCATAGCTGTCCAGCACCTCGTGCAGCGTCTGCGCGTCCGCCTTCAGCCCGTCCTTGTCCCCGACATCGACGGCGATCGCCATGTAGCGCTTCAGATTGCCGGCATATTGATCGACAAAGGCCAGCGGCGCATTGGCCGCCCATTTCGCCAGCACATCGGCCTGCACCACCCCGTCCTTGGCCGGCAGGTCGAGGTAGAGCGGCGGGTTCTTGGGGTTGGGAGACCAGGCCGCCGCCGTCGCCAGCTGCGCCCGCAACGGGAAGGGGAGGCCAGCCGACTCGGCGGGCGACTTGAGGTCTTCCAGCCGCTTCATCCCCGCCGCATCCACCTGCGCCAGGCTCCGCGCCGACAGGCAGCAGGGGCTCATCATGTAGAGCGCGCCGAACTGATCGGGATATTTCATCCCGATCCGGCTGGTGCCATATCCGCCCATCGAATGGCCCGCCAGCCCCCGGCTCTCGCGCCGGGCGATCGTCCGGTAATGCCCGTCGATATAGGCCACCAGATCGCGGGCGATGAAGGTCTCGAAGTCCCCGGTGGTCAGCGACCGCGAATACATCGATCCGTTATGCACCGTCTTGGAATCGGGCAGCACCAGGATCATCTCCCGCGCGCCCTTGGCAAAGGCGTTCTCCACCGTCCGGGGCACATGGATCTCCCCGGTCCACTGCTCCGCCCCGATCGAATAGCCATGCAGCGCATAGACGACCGGATAGCGCCTTGTGGGGTTCGCCTTGTAGCTCGGCGGCAGCACCACCAGCACGTCGCGGTCGGCCGCCTCGCCCTCCAGATTGCCGGCGATGGAGGGCGCATGGACCTTGATCCGCTCGATGGTGACGGGCTTCGCGCCCGCAACCGCCGCTGGCCCTTCGGTGCGCATCTGCGCGACGGCCGGCGTCCCCGCTGCGGCAAGGGCGGCGATGGCGAGCGCGGCTGTGATGGTCCTGGTCATGGTCTCTCCCTGTCTTGATCGTCTCTCATGCCCCGCGCAGCATCCGCATCACCAAAGTGCGGATACGGACATAGTTGCCCTGCCCAAGCGGCCCCAGAATCCCGTGCTTCTCGGCCGGCATATGGGCGAGCGGATGGCCGTCCGGCCGGAACACATAATGGTCGAACCAGGCGCGCCACGCCGCCCGCTCCGGCTCGGGCCGCTCAGCGATGGCGATCATCGCCAGCATCATCGCGGCATAGGGCGAATCGGGACCGGCGCTGAACCCGTCCCACCAATAATTGACCAGCAGGTTGATCGGCTCCAGCGCCTCCACCTGATGCCACCAGAGCTTGGGCAGATAGAGCGCGTCCCCTGGCACAAGTTCGACCGTCATCGCCTTGTCGCGGGCGGCGGCAAAGCGCGGATAGAGTGTGTCGGCCTGCGCTGCCCCTGCCGCCAGTGAGATTGGCTGGCCCGACAGCGTGTGGTCGATCGGCCCGACATAGAGGTCGCGAATCGCCTCGGGCGGATAGAGGGTGAAGCGCCGCCGCCCTGCGGCCACGCAGGCGAGATTGTCGAACATGTCATAATGGCAGGCGACAGTGCCGGCGTTGCCGATCCAGACCCTGGGCCGCACCGTTTCCGGCAGCAGGTCGCAGCCATTCTCCTCCGCAAAACCCGGAAAATGCCGGTCGGCGGGCAGCGATCCCAGATAGCCGGTCTCCCCCGCCCCCGCCGCATTGGCCGCCATCCGCGCCAGCGCCTCGCCCACCGGCATGACCGTGCGGGCGAAGTTGAACCCGCCCGGCCCCTCACCATAATGATAGCGTCCACCAAGCGCGGCTTCGGCCGAAAAATATTCGGCCTCCTGCCCGCCATCCATCCGGGCAAGATAGTCGATCGCCCCCGCCGCCCCGGCCTGCACTACCGGCCAGCCGCCGCACAGTCCGCGCACCACGAAGGGGCGGCAAGCGACCGCCCGCTGCCGCAACCCGTCCGCGCCGCCAAGCTGCGCCGCCGCAAGCTCCTCCACAGATGCCGGACGACCCGCCACGGATCAGGCCGCTTGCGCCAGCCGTTCGTTGCGCCGTCGCGCCATCAGGGAAATATGGTGCAACGACCCCGCCATTGCATAGGCCAGCTGCAACTGCCCCGCCCGGAACAGCGCCAGCGCGGCGTCGTCATCCAGCTCCCCGATCGCGTCGAGGCTGACGGTATAAAGCCCCTCCAGCCGCAATTTCTCGCCATCGTCGAAGCTCAGCGAAACATCGATCGGTTCGACCAGCCGGTTCTTCAGCAACGCTGCAATGAACGCCTCGGTCGCGTCATTCCCCGCCATCAACCGGCCGAGCGCCGCCTGCGCCCGGCGCAGCAGCGGCGCGGGCGCGCCCTGCGCATCGAACATCGGCTCGCCATCGGACGCGAATCGGCGATGCGCCCGATCGACCGCGATCGAATCCTCGACCGCGAAAAACCCCTCCCGGTCGGCCTCCAGCGGGCGGAAGGCGGGCTGGCCGTCGGGCGAATCGACCAGCAGCTCGCCCGGCCGGAAGCCCAGCAACGCCCCCATGTAGAACGCGCCGCTCTCGGCATGTTTGGACAGCAGTACGGGGCAACTGGCCGCCGCCGCCAGCGCTTCGGCAGTCACGATCCGCACGAACGGGCTGTCGGCCACGGCGGGCGGCCGCATCCGCAATGTTGCATGTTTGCCACTATCGAGCAGTTCCAGCGCGTCCATCACCCTCTCCCTTTCATTCCGGTCCGGCCATCATCGGCCGATTTCCGATACTTTCCGCCTTTAGCACGGCTTGTTATTTACCCATACAATTTGGCTTGATCGTCGGTTTCGATAGCGCTAACATTTCTCCATAACAAAAAGAAGGCTCTTCATGGCGGTTCGAGTTCCGGGAAGCGGAACCGGCGCATGCGGGGGCTGACGATGGGCGTCGCGGCATTCGGGCCGCGATGTTCGGGCGAGACAGTGTCTTGAACAAGGGGAGGATCATGAAGACCCAATTCCACCGTACCCGCCTGTCCGGCGCAGGCCGCAAGGGCCTGGCGCTGACGGCCAGCTGCCTTGCCATGGCGGCCACCCTGCCGGCCTTCGCGCAGCAGGCCGACGTCGCCGAAGCGAGCGAAGCCGACATCATCGTCACCGGCATCCGTGGCTCGCTCCAGCGCAACCTCGACATCAAGCGCGAATCCTCGGGCGTGGTCGACGTGATCTCGGCCGAAGATATCGGCAAGTTCCCTGACTCCAACGTCGCTGCCTCGCTCCAGCGCCTGCCCGGCGTCTCGATCCAGCGCAACGGCGCCCGCGGCGAGCCGCAGGGCATCACCGTGCGCGGCTTCGGCGGCGACTTCAACGAAACGCTGGTCGATGGCCGCCGTATCTCGACCGCGACGGGCGGTCGGTCGGTGGACTTCACCACGGTCGGCGCGGACTTTGTCGGCCAGCTCGCCGTCTACAAGACCCCCGAAGTCTCATTGTCGAGCAGCTCGATCGGCGCGACCCTCAACATCTCCTACCCCAAGCCGTTCGACAAGCCGGGCACCCGCATCGCGCTCAGCGCATCGGGTTCGGTGCAGGACGAAGCGGGCAAGGTCGTTCCGACCGTTGGCGGCCTGTTCAGCACCACCTTCGCTGACGATACGATGGGCATCCTCGTCGACGCCATCTACACCCGCCGCGACACCCAGACCAACCGCGTCTACGTGTCGGGCTGGCAGGGTGGCCGCTATCGTCCTTGCCAGTTGACGGCGGCCTGTTCGGCAGCGGAACTCGCAGCGCCGGGCACCATCGTGGGCTGGTATCAGCAGCAATATGGCGCCGACCAGCGCTATACCAAGGATGAGCGCATCGACGGTCGCATCGCCTTCCAGTGGCAGCCCTCGGACGATGTTCTGCTGACGATCGACGACAATTATTCGCGGCAGAAGGTCGAAACCAAGATTGACGGCTTCGGCGTCTGGTTCAACCAGGGCGACCTGCGCAATGTCGAACTGGATGAGAATGGCACCACGGTCAATTTCATTCAGGCGGGCACCCCGACCGACTTCACCGCCGGTACCGACAAGAATATCCTGGAAACCAACCAGGTCGGCCTGAACCTGAAGTGGGACGCCATAGAAAATCTGACGTTCGACGCGGACGCCAGCTATTCCAAGAGCCGGCTCAACCCCGACGGGCATGTCAGCAGCGAAGGCGCCGATATCGGTTATGGCGGCGATCTCGGCACGGCGCTTGGCGTTCGGGTGACCGGGAACAGCAAAAACAACTTCCCCGAGTTCACAAACTACGGCCCCAATGGCGACGAGGCGCGCTGGACCGACCAGTCGATCATCGGCTCGCACGTCACCGTTCGCACCGCGCAGAAGAATAGCGACGAGATCAAGCAGTTCCGCCTGGGCGCAACCTGGAAGCAGGACGATCTGACCATCAAGGTCGGTGGGCGCTACATGGAGGACGAATTCTCGCTCCAGAACCGCAACACTTTCGCCAACAACTATTGGCAGGCGTGGGCTGGATACGGGCTTCCTTCGGGTCGTAACTCGGGTATTCCGATCCCGGCAAGCCTGATCCAGGGCACGATCAGCACCAAGAGCTGGATTCCGGGCTTCAAGGGGAACCTCCCGCCGGTATTGCTTAACTATGACGCCCGTGCCTATTCCAGCTATCTGGAAAGCCAGTGGAACGGCCCGAACACGCCCGGCTTCAACAGTGGTTGCTGCGCCAACTTCAACGGGACGATCGACCTCGCGCTCGATCCTGGCAGCGTCCAGAACATCCTGGAGAAGAGCTGGTCGGCATGGGTCAGCGTCAACTTCAAGACCAAAATCGCCGGTATGCCGTTCCACTTCAATGCGGGTGGTCGTGAAGAGATTACGAAGGTCGTTTCAACCGGTATCGGTCGCTTGCCCACTGCTCTGATCGGTAGCGCGGCAGATCCCACCTTGCTGAGTGTCGCATTCACAGATTCTCAGCCCGTGTCGACCAGCAGCAGCTATTCCTACTTCCTGCCTGCCTTGGACATGAAGCTGGAACTGACCGACAACTTCCACCTCCGCTTCGATGCTTCGCGGACACTGACCCGGCCAGCGCTCAACACGCTGACCCCTGTGCTCACTGTCGGACCCGGCCAGCGTATCGGCGCTCTGACGGCGAACGGCGGCAACCCTGGTCTCAAGCCTTACCTCGCTGAGAATTTCGACTTCGCGGCGGAGTGGTACTACCAGCGCAACTCCTATGCGGCGGTGAACTTCTTCATCAAGGATGTGTCGAACTTCATCGTTGCCGGCACGGAGCGGGATACGATCAACGGCGTGATTGATCCTACCACGGGCCAGCCGGCGGTGTTCACCATCTCGCGGCGCGTCAACGGCCCGTCCGCGACGGTCAAGGGCGTGGAGCTTGCCTGGCAGCATGTCTTCGGCGATACCGGCTTCGGCTTCAACGCCAACGCCACCTTCGTCGAAACCAACAAGCCCTATGACCGCGACGATCTGTCGCAGAGCGGCTTTGCGGTCACCGGGCTTGCCAACTCGGCTAACCTCGTCGCCTTCTATGACAAGAATGGCTATGAGTTCCGGGCGGCGGTCAACTGGCGCGACAAATATCTGCTCCAGTTCGGTCAGGCCCAGAACAACTCGGCCTTCGGCGCGGAACCGACCTTCGTCAACTCGGCGCTTCAGATCGACCTCAGCACCAATATCCGGCTGACCGATCAGATCAGCATCTTCGGCGAAGCGCTCAACATCACGAACGAGACCTACAGCACCCATGGCCGGTTCTCGAACCAGCTGCTGGACGTCTATGGCTATGGCCGCCGCTTCACGGCGGGCGTTCGCTTCCGCATGTAACCTGTCTCGCCCTGGAGGGGATGTCGGTTGACATCCCCTCCCTTTTCCATGGTATTTTCCTTCATGGTCACCCCGGTCCGCAACATCGTCATCGTCGGCGGCGGGACCGCCGGATGGCTGACCGCAGGCATCATCGCCGCCCGGCACAAGGGCCGCGCCGACTTCACCGTCACCCTGGTCGAATCGCCCAACACCCCGATCATCGGCGTGGGCGAAGGCACCTGGCCCACTTTGCGGACCACATTGTCGCGCATGGGCGTCTCCGAAACCGACTTCTTCCGCGAATGCGACGCCGCCTTCAAGCAGGGCGCGCGCTTCGCCCGCTGGACCACCGGCGCGGCCGACGACGGCTATTACCACCCGCTGATGCTGCCGCAGAATTTCGGGCAGGTGAACCTCGCCCCGCACTGGCTGGCCGACGACGGCGGCGAAAGCTTCTGCGACAGCGTCTGCGCGCAGGGCCGCATCTGCGACGAGGGGCTGGCGCCCAAGACGATCGCGACGGCCGAATATGACGCGCTCGCCAACTACGCCTATCATCTCGACGCCGGCAAATTCGCGCCCTTCCTTCAGCGCCATTGCACCGAGAAGCTCGGCGTGCGCCATGTGCTCGCCGATGTCGAACAGGTGCTGATGCGCGACAATGGCGACATACGCGCCATCAGCACCACCCAGGCCGGCGAGATTGAAGGCGATCTGTTCGTCGATTGCACCGGCTTCAAGGCGCTGCTGATCGGCGAAGCGATGGGCGTGCCGTTCAGGGACTGCAACGACGTCCTCTTCTGCGACACCGCGCTCGCGATGCAGGTGCCCTATGAGCGGCCCGACAGTCCGATGGCGTCGCACACCATCTCGACCGCGCAGAGCGCCGGCTGGATTTGGGACATCGGCATCCAGACCCGGCGCGGCATCGGCCATGTCTATTCCAGCAATCACATTTCCGACGAAGAAGCGGAACGCGAACTGCGCGCCTATATCGGCCCGGCCGCCGATGGGCTGAGTGCGCGCAAGATCAAGATTCGCTCCGGCCATCGCGAAACCTTCTGGAAGGGCAATTGCGTCGCCGTGGGCCTCGCCGCCGGCTTCCTGGAGCCGCTGGAGGCGTCCGCGATCGTCCTCATCGAATTGTCGGCCAAGATCATCGCCGAGCAGATGCCCGCCTGCCGCGAGGTGATGGACATCATCGCCTCGCGCTTCAACGCGACGACGCAGTATCGCTGGGGCCGGATCATCGATTTCCTGAAGCTCCATTATGTGCTGACCCAGCGCACCGACAGCGATTTCTGGCGCGACAATGTGCGGGCCGAGAGCATCCCGGAGCGACTTCAGGAACTGTTGCTGCTCTGGCGCTACCAGTCGCCCTGGTTCCATGACGAGTTCGACCGAGTGGAGGAGGTGTTCCCCTCCGCCAGCTATCAATATGTGCTCTACGGCATGGGCTTCCGCACCGAGGTCGATCCGGCGTCGCTCGGCCGCGACGGCCGCGTCGCGGAACGAACCCGGCGGGAAAATGCCGCGCTGACGCAGAAGCTCTGCGCCGGCCTGCCGCGCCATCGCGACCTCATCGACAAGATCGTGGCGCACGGGCTCCAGCCCGTCTGAACCCGGTTTGCGGACGGCGACAGGGGTTGATCGGCATTGTGCGGAAGATATGATAGCGCTATCAAAGGCGCAGCGAGGAGAGGAACAGCATGAAGAAGCATATTATCCTGAGCAGCCTGGCGGTGGCGGCGCTGACATCGGCCTGCCAGCAGGCGGACACGACCAACAACAGCGCCAATGCCGCTGCCGAGCCCGGGCGGCGCGATGCGTCCGAATATCTCTCCCAGCCGCTGGTCAAGGATATCTACACCGCCGATCCTTCCGCCCATGTCTGGGACGGCAAGATCTACGTCTATCCCAGCCACGATATCGACGGCCCGACGCCAGAGGACGATCTGGGCGCGCATTTCGAGATGCGCGACTATCGCGTGCTGCGCATGGACAAGATCGGCGGCCCGGTCACGGTCGGCCCGGTCGCTCTGGACGTGAAGGACGTGCCCTGGGCCGACAAGCAGATGTGGGCGCCCGACGCCGCGAAGAAGGGCGACACTTACTATCTCTACTTCCCCGCCAAGGACAAGCAAGGCGCGTTCCGCATCGGCGTCGCCACCTCCAAAGACCCGATGGGTCCGTTCAAGCCCCAGCCGCAGCCGATCAAGGGCAGCTTCTCGATCGATCCCGCCGTCTTCACCGACACGGACGGGCAGAGCTACATGTATTTCGGCGGCATCTGGGGCGGCCAGCTTCAGCGCAACCTCAATGGCACATATGATCCCAACGGGTCGAAGACCGACCTGGGGCAGGACGACAAGCCCGCCATCGCCCCGCGCGTCGCGAAGATGAGTGGTGACATGCTAGAATTCGCCGAAACCCCGCGCGAAATCCAGATCATCGATGACAAGGGCAAGCCGCTGCTGGGCGGCGACCATGACCGCCGCTTCTTCGAGGCGTCATGGATGCACAAGTACAAAGGCAAATATTATTTCAGCTACTCGACCGGCGACACCCATTATCTGGTCTATGGCATAGGTGACAGCCCCTATGGCCCCTTCACCTACAAGGGCCGTATCCTGGAGCCGGTGGAAGGCTGGACCACCCATCACTCGATTGTCGAATGGGGCGGTAAATGGTGGCTCTTCTACGCCGACAGCCAGCTGTCCGGCCAGACCCGCCTGCGCAACGTCAAGGTGACCGAACTGAAATATAACCCGGACGGCACGATCCAGACGATCAATCCGTTCTTGAAGAAAGGCGCTGCTGACTGAGCGCGCCCGGGCGCGGGGGAAGTGCCCTCCCCCGCGCCCATTCATAACGACAAGGCCATGCCGGACGGCGGCGCGCCATCCTGACCGGGGAGACAGACATGAAGACCGCCACCCTCCTGCGCGCGGCCGCCGCCGCCCTTTGCCTTTCCGTTGCCCCGATCGCCCTCGCGCAACCCGCCGATGTCTGGAGCGAAGCGGACGGCAAGGCCCGCGCCATCGTGAACCAGCTGACGCTGGACGAGAAGGTCGAGCAGCTTCTCAACACCGCGCCCGCGATTCCCCGCCTCAACATCCCGGCCTACAACTGGTGGACCGAATCGCTCCACGGCGCGATCGGCGCGGTGCCGACCACCAATTTCCCCGAACCCATCGGCCTTGCCGCCACCTTCGACCAGCCGCTCATCAAGCAGGTCGCCGCCGCGATCAGCACCGAAGTGCAGGCGCTGCACACGCTCGGCCGGCAGACCGGGCATCTCGGCCGCATCGGCACCGGGCTCGACACCTGGTCGCCCAACATCAACATCTTCCGCGATCCGCGCTGGGGCCGGGGGCAGGAAACCTACGGCGAGGATCCCTTTCTAACGGCCCAGATCGGCGTCGCCTTCATTCAGGGGATGCAGGGGGACAATCCCGACCTGCCCAACGTCGTCGCCACGCCCAAACATTATGCCGTCCATTCCGGCCCGGAGCCGAGCCGCCACACCGACAATATCTTCGCCAGCAAGCGCGATCTGGAGGACACCTACCTCCCCGCCTTCCGCGCCGCGATCGTGGAGGGCAAAGCGGGCTCCATCATGTGCGCCTATAACCGCGTCGATGGCGAGCCCGCCTGCGGCAGCCCCATGCTGCTGACCGACTATCTGCGCGACGCCTGGGGCTTCAAGGGCTATGTCGTGTCCGACTGCGACGCCGTGGTCGATATCTACGATCATCACAAATATGCGCCCGACGCCGCCACCGGCGTCGCCGTCGCGCTGCGGCGCGGGGTGGACAGCGAGTGCAACAACGCCACGCTCGGCGGCAAGCAGGGCCTTGGCGATCGCTACAAGGACGCGCTGGCGAAAAACCATATCAGCATCGAGGATATCGACACCGCGCTCGTCCGCCTCTTCTCCGCGCGGCTGCGCAACGGCGATCTGCCCGGTCTCTCGTCGCGCAAGCCCAACGCCACGCCGGTCAAGGCCATCGGCACGGCCCAGCATCAAGCCCTCGCCCTCGAAACCGCCGAAAAAAGCCTCGTGCTCCTCAAGAATGACGGCATCCTGCCGCTGAAGCCCGGCACCAGAATCGCGCTCGCCGGCCCGCTCGCCGACGCCACCCGCGTGCTGCGCGGCAATTACAGCTCGGCCAAGAGCGCGCCGCCCATCTCCGTCGCGGACGGCCTCAAAGCGGCGATGCCCGGCGCCGCGGTCACGCTGATCCCGTTCAGCCCGTCCATCACCGATGGCGATCTCGTCCCCGGCACCGCGCTGCGCACGCCCGATGGCAAGCCCGGCATCCGCGCCGAATATTATAACGCCACCGCCAAGGACCAGTATGAGGTCAAGCCCGTCCTCGTCCGCACGGAAGAAAGCATCGTTTCCCGCGCGGCCGAGTTCAAGCAGGTGGCGAACGAGCATAAGGTCATCTGGACCGGTTCTCTGATCGCACCCGAAACCGGCCTCTACCGCTTCGCGCTGACCGGCGTGAGGGGGGAGGTGTCGCTGAACGGCAAGCCGGTCGTATCGGCCACCGACTATAGCCGCTGGGCCGAACCGCTGAAGCTCGTCGACGTGCCCATGACCAAGGGCCAGCGCTACGCCGTCCGCCTCCAGGGGCAAAGCGGCATCCCCGCCGCGCCCGCCATCTTCTGGAAGCGGATCACCGACAATCTCGACCGCGATCTCGCTGCCGGCACGAAGGAGGCCGACGTGAT
Organism: Sphingobium sp.; assembly: GCF_036170395.1. Taxonomy (GTDB): domain Bacteria; phylum Pseudomonadota; class Alphaproteobacteria; order Sphingomonadales; family Sphingomonadaceae; genus Sphingobium. The sequence goes on along the minus strand of NZ_JAVHPD010000059.1, from coordinate 114,867 downwards.
CGTCGCGGTTGTCGGCCTCACTTCCGACCTGGAGGGCGAGGAAATGCCGGTCAAGGTCGAAGGCTTCTCGGGCGGCGACAAGACCACGCTCGACCTGCCCGCCGACCAGCGCGCCTTTCTGGAAAAGGCGAAGGCCACCGGCAAGCCGCTGATCGTCGTCGCGATGAACGGCAGCGCCATCGACCTCTCTTGGGCCAAGGACAACGCCTCGGCCATATTGGAGGCCTGGTATCCCGGCCAGTCCGGCGGCCTTGCGGTGGGCAATGTCCTTTCGGGCAAGACCGATCCGGGCGGCCGCCTGCCGCTGACCTTCTACAAGAGCGTCGCGGACCTGCCGCCCTTCACCGAATATGGCATGAACGGCCGCACTTACCGCTATTTCAAGGGCACGCCGGTCTACCGTTTCGGCGACGGGCTCAGCTATACGCGCTTCACTTATGCCGCGCCGGCGATCGAACCGGTGGGCGGCGCAGTGGAGAACGGCATCACCGTCCGCACCCGCATCACCAACAGCGGCGCGCGGGCGGGCGACGACGTGGCCCAGCTCTACATCACCCCGCCCGGCTTCGAAGGCGCGCCCCGGATCGCCCTGCGCGGCTTCCAGCGCGTGTCATTGAAGCCCGGCGAGAGCCGCGACATCGCCTTCACCCTCTCGCCCCGCGACTTGAGCTTCGTCACTATGGCGGGCGAGCGCGCGCTCATTCCCGGCGACTATGCGCTCAGCGTCGGCAGCGGCCAGCCCGGGGGCGAGGTGGATACGCAGCAGGTCCGTTACAGCATCACCAAGCGCGTTTCCCTGCCCAAATAACGAACATCGGAGGAGGATTATATGACGCCATTCACGTCCCTGACCCGCCGCGTCGCCCTGAGCCTCGCCGCCTGCGCGCTTGTCGCGCCTGCCTGGGCTAGCGCGCAGGAAGACAAGATGACCCCGATCGCGATCCCGGCGCAGCCCGGCGCGATCGAGCTTGGCACCGGGTCGCTCCCCGGCGCGACCGCGAAGGAAAGCTGGCACCGCCAATATGGCAGCAATTTCGCCCGCAACGTCACCGTAGCGACGCTCACCCCCTTCCTGCCCGATCCGGCCAAGGCGTCGGGCGCGGCGATCATCGTCGCGCCGGGCGGCGGCTTCCGCACGCTCTCGATGGACAATGAAGGCTATGACGTGGCCAAGGCGCTGGCCGCGCGCGGCATCGCCGCCTTCGTCATCAAATATCGCCTGAACCAGACGCCGGCCGACATGGCCGGCTTTGAAAGGTCGATGGCGGAAATGTTCGCCGGCGCTGCGCGCAATCCACTCCCCGCAGCCAACCGCGCCGCGATGAACCTCGCGCCGCAGCTAGAGGACGCCAAGGCCGCTTTCCGCCTGGTCCGCAGCCGCGCCGCGCAATGGCATGTCGATCCCGACCGGGTCGGCATGATCGGCTTTTCCGCCGGCGCGATGCTGACCATGGCCACCGCCCTGTCCACCGATGCGAAGCCCGCCTTTGTCGGCAATGTCTACGGCCCGCTTGGGACGATGACGGTGCCCGCCGACGCCCCGCCGATGTTCGCGGCGATCGCGGCGGACGATCCGCTATTTGGCGGACGCGACTTCAAGCTGATCGACGACTGGCGCGCCGCCAAGCGCCCGGTCGAGTTCCACCTCTATGAGCAGGGCGGCCACGGTTTCGGCATGTATCCCAAGAAGACGACCAGCACCGGCTGGTTCGAGGCGTTCGCCGCCTGGCTGAAGATGCACGGCTATATGGACAAGAAGGCGCAGTGATGCGGCGGCGGGGCGGCCTGCAAAGGCCGCCCCGCTACGTCTCCTGCCTCAAAGCATCTGCCACCAACGGCGCGAGCTTGCCCACGATCACCGTCACGCCCTTGTCGTTGGGATGGATGCCGTCGGGCAGCAGCAGGTTTCGCTGGCCGATCACCCCGTCCAGCATGAACGGGTAGAGTCCCGCCCCATATTTCCGCGCCAGTTCCGGGTAGATGGGGTTGAACGCCGCTGCATAATCCGGTCCCATATTGGCGGAAGCCAGCATCCCGGTCAGCACCACCTTGATGCCGCGCTTCTGCGTCTCGGCCAGGATCGCGTCCAGATTGGCGCGTGTTTCCATGGGGCTGAGGCCGCGCAGCATGTCATTGCCGCCAAGCCCCAGCAGCATCAGATCGGGCTTGCGCGGCAACCCGTCGAGCGTGAAGGCGAGCCGCGCCAGCCCTGCCGCGCTCGTATCCCCCGATACGCCGGCATTGACGACCCGCGCCTTGATGCCGCGAGCGCCGAGCGCCCGCTCCAGTACGGGGGCAAGCCCCTTGCCTTGGTCCAGATTATAGCCGGCATAGAGGCTGTCGCCGAACGCCACTACAAGCCGCTCGTCTGCCGCCGGCGTCGCTGCCGTGTCGGGCTGCTCGCCCCTGGTCGCAGGGGGCGGCGGCGGCGCGCCGTCCGAACAAGCGGCCAGATGGACAAACAGCGCCAGCGCCCCATATTGCATCAACCTGCCTGCCAAGGAGCGCTCCTTCTTCATGCTTTCCGACACAGTCGATGCCCCTATCGCCGTTGACGCGGCGAATGTCACCCTGATGCTTGGAACACGCGATGCGCCGGTGTCGATCCTGAAGGGCGTCGATCTTGCCATCCCCCTGGGGCAGAGCCTCGCCATATTGGGGCCGTCCGGGTCGGGCAAAAGCTCCTTGATGGCGGTGCTGTCGGGGCTTGAGCGGGCAACTGGCGGCAGCGTGCGGGTAGGCGGCGTCGATTTCACGACGCTGGACGAAGACGGGCTCGCCCGCGCCCGTCGCGGCCGGATCGGCATCATCTTGCAGGCCTTCCACCTGCTGCCCACCATGACCGCGCTGGAAAATGTCGCCGTGCCGCTGGAGCTTGCCGGCCATGCCGACGCCTTCGCTATGGCGGCGGAGGAACTGCGCGCGGTGGGCCTCGGCCACCGCATCGACCATTATCCCGCCCAGCTTTCGGGCGGCGAGCAGCAGCGCGTCGCGATCGCGCGGGCGGTGGTGGGCCGGCCGACCCTGCTGTTCGCGGACGAGCCGACCGGAAATCTCGACGCGGCGACCGGTGCGGCGATCATGGACCTGCTGTTCGACCGGCAGGCGGCAGCGGCGGCCACGCTGGTCATCATCACCCACGACCCTGTGCTCGCCCGCCGCTGCCAGCGCATCATCGAAATGCAGGACGGGCGCATCGTCGCGGATCGGGCCGCATGAGCGGGCTTGGTTGGCGCGCCAGCTGGCGCATCGCGCGGCGCGACCTGCATCTGGGCTTTCGCGGGTTGCGGCTGCTGTTCCTCTGCCTGTTCCTGGGCGTCGCCACGCTGGCGGCGATCGGCAGCCTGACCGCCGCCATCACCCAGGAACTGCGCGACCGGGGCCGGGTCATATTGGGCGGCGATGTCGAGATCGGCATGACCCAGCGCGAGGCGAGCCTTGGCGACAAGGAAGCCTTCCGCCAACTCGGCATCCTGAGCGAGACGATCCGCCTGCGCGCCATGGCGCAGCGTGTAGGGGGAGGCACAGACTCAGTCCCGCCGGCGATCCTCACTGAATTGAAGGGCGTGGATGCTGCCTATCCCCTCTATGGCGCGGTGACGCTGCGAAGCGGGAACTATCAGCCGCTTGCGGCCGACCGGATACTGATCGGAGAGGCGCTCGCGGAGAGGCTCGCTCTGCGTCCCGGCGACCAGCTGCGCTATGGCGGCGCGCTCTTCACCATTCAGGCGGTCATCGCACAGGAGCCCGATCGCCTGGGTGAGGGCTTCACCCTGGGGCCGGTCGCGATCGTGTCGCTCGACGGGCTGCGGCGCACCGGCCTCATCCAGCCGGGGAGCCTCTACAGCAGCAAATATCGCATCCGCCTGGAGCCCCGCTATGATCCCGCGACGGTCGTCAAGGATTGGGAAAAGGCGCGCGCCGGCGAGGGCTGGACCTTCAAGGAGCGCGATCGCGCCGCGCCGGGCGCCAACCGCTTCATCGAACGCATGGGCCAGTTTCTCTCGCTGATCGGCCTTGCCGCGCTGGTGATCGCCGGGATCGGCGTCAGCAACGGCGTCGCTTCCTATCTCGCCGGCAAGCGCGGCGGGATTGCGACGCTCAAGGTGCTGGGCGCGACATCGGCCGATATCGCGCGCATCTATCGGCTTCAGATCGGCGCGGTCGCGCTGCTGGGCATCGGCGCGGGGCTGATCGTCGGGGCGGCGTTGCCGCCGCTGATCGTGGCGCTGGCCGGTGACGTCCTGCCCGTCAGCCCCGGCTTCCGCCTTCACCCCCTGCCGCTCGCCACCAGCGCCGGCTATGGCTTGTTGATCGCCTTCCTGTTCACCTTCCCGCCGCTCGGGCGGGCGCGCACACAGCCGGCCGCCGCCATCTTCCGCAGCGCGATCGAAGGAGGGGCGCGGATCGACCGGCGCGGTGTTGCGGCGATGACGTTGGCCGCCGCGTTGCTCATAGGGCTGGCGCTCGTCAGCGCGCGCGATCCACTGTTCGCCGCGTCCGTGCTCGGCGCGGTCGGGCTTGTTCTCCTGCTGCTTCTTGCGCTCGGTCTGGCCGTCAGCCGCATCGCGCGTCGCCTGCCCCGACCGCGCCGGCCGTTGCTGCGGCTCGCGCTCGCCAATCTGCACCGCCCCGGCGCACAGACCGCAGCCCTGATCGTCGCGTTGGGGTTAGCGCTTACTCTTTTCGTCACGCTCGCCGGCATCCAGACCAGCCTCGACAGCGAAATCCGCAACGTCGTGCCAAAGAAAGCGCCGGCGCAGATCGTGCTCGATATTCCCGCCCCGCAAAAGGCGCGCTTCGAGCGCCTTGTCCGCGCAGAGGCGCCCGAAGCGCAACTCAATATCGTGCCCGTGCTGCGCGGCACGATCACCGCCTATGGCCGGCAGCGCGTCGCCGATCTCGCCGAACTGCCAGAAGGCGCATGGTTCCTGCGCGGCGAGCGTGGCGTCACCTACAGCGCGGTCCTGCCCGAAGGCAGCGAATTGGTGGCCGGGCGCTGGTGGCCGAAGGACTATCGCGGCCCGCCGCTCGTTTCCCTCGATGCCGAAGCGGCCAAGACGCTCGGCATCGGTGTCGGCGGCACGCTGACCATTTCGATCCTGGGTCGTGAGATCGAGGCGCGGATCGCGTCGCTTCGGAAGGTCAATTGGGACACGATGGGGTTCAATTATATCCTCGTCTTCCCGCCCGCGACGCTGCAATCCGCGCCGCACAGCCTGGCCTCGACCATCACCATGGACGCAGGCCACGACGCTGCCGTCACCCGTGCGCTGCTCGCCGCTTTCCCCGGCGTGTCGGTGATCGCGGTGGGCGAAGTGATCGACCAGATCGGCACGATCCTGACGCAAATGGCGCGCGCGATCCTGGTCGCGGCGTCGGTGGCGATTCTAGCCGGCATTGCCGTGCTGGTGGGTGCGATCGCCGCTTCGCGCCAGGCACGCAGCTATGACAGCGTGATATTGAAGACGCTGGGTGCGACGCGCGGGCAGTTGCTGCTGGGCCAGGCGCTGGAATATGGGCTGCTCGCTACGGTTTTGGCGGGCGTGGCGCTGGGATTGGGCAGCCTTGCCGCCTGGGTCGTCATCGTCCAGATTTTCGATTTCCGGTGGGCGCCCGACTGGGCGATCGTGCTGGCGACGCTGGGCGGCGGCGCACTGCTGACGCTCGGCATCGGTCTTGCCGGGTCGCTGCCGCTGCTCTCGGTGCGGCCGGCGCGGGCGCTGCGGCAGATGTGAGCAACTGGACAAGGCAGGACGGGCCACCTATATACCGACCGGTATGAAAAGCGCAGCGGAACAGGTCACACGCGGACGGCCACGGGAGTTCGATCCCGAGGAAGCGCTGTCTGCCGCCCTCCAGGTCTTCTGGGAAAAGGGCTATGAAGGCGCGTCGCTCGCCGAGCTGACGGACGCCATGGGCATCACCAAGCCCAGCCTCTATGCCTGTTTCGGAAACAAGGAATCCCTGTTTCACAAGGCGCTCGATCTCTACGAGCGCGACAAGCTCTGCTATATGCGCTCGGCCCTGGACGCGCCCACGGCGCGGGGCGTGGCCGAACGGCTGCTGCGCGGCACGCTCGATATTCAAACCGCCGGCAACGACCCGCGCGCTTGCCTGGGCGTCATCAGCATGGTCGCCTGCACGACCCAGGCCGAGTCGATCAAGGCCGACGTGCTGAGCCGTCAGGCGTCGTCGCACCAGGCGCTGATCGAGCGTTTCGCGCGTGCCAAAGCCGAAGGCGACCTCCCTGCCTCGGTCGAGCCGATGGCGCTCGCGCGCTATCTGTCCGCCGTGATGCAGGGCATGGGCGTACAGGCCAGCGGCGGCGCGACGCGGGCGCAGTTGGAACAGCTCGTCGAAACCACGCTCGCCATGTGGCCGAGCGCCTGACGTCATTGGCCGTTCAGAAAAATTACCGATCGGTACAGAAAGCGGTTGACGAGTCGCTGCACTGCATTATATACCGATGAGTATGAAATCCGGTTGAGGCGCTGCCTCGAAGGAGGCCAAATGCAGATTATTCTTTGTATCTGATGGTTTGACGGCCGTTCGCGCGGCTGACTGACCCCACTTCATCATCATCCCGCCATGCCGATCGCGCGCCGATTGGATGATGGCGCTCGTCCATCCGCTTCTTCCGCGATCGCCCGGCGGCTTTCGCGATCGAAGCGGCGCGTGACCCAAGGGGAATGGATCATGGCCTATATCGATTTTGCCCAGCCGCTGCCCGCGGCCGGGGATGGCATCAGCTTGCCCGCCGTCGCGGCGCGCATCAAGGCGCTGGCGACGGGCTTTTCGGCCGAAGAGTGGCAGATCGTGTCGCTTGCGCGCACCGATGGCTTGTCCTCGCTGCGCGATCCCGGTGCCTAGACCCGGCTCAAAACGCTGCTGTTCGGCCCGCAGCCGCATTTCCATCTCGCAAGCGAGCGGCTGGAAGCGCTGCGCCGCCTCGCAGTGGAAGCCTGGCATAACGGCTTTGCCGTCCGCCTCTCTGCCATCACCCGCTTCCGCAAGGCCGGTTTCAGCGACGGGCAGCTCGAACTGCTGCTGTCTGCGATCAGCGCCGCGCGCCACAATAAAGGGACTTACGCATGAACATGATCGTGAAGATCGATGCCGATACGCCGGCGAGCGCGGCTCAGCCTAAAAACGCGCGATGGCGGCGGCAGCCGTTGATCTGGGGGGCGCTGGCGCTCGTCGTGGCGGGCGGAATGGCATGGAAATTCATCGGCCAGCCCGAAGCCCAGGCGTCCGCCGCGCCCATGGTGACGGTCGCGGTGGCAGCGCCCCTGGTGCGGCCGGTGGTTCAGTGGGACGATTATGTCGGCCGCTTCGCCCCCAGCCAGACAGTGGAGGTGCGGCCGCGCGTCTCCGGCCCGGTCACCGCCATCCACTTCCGCGATGGCGACATCGTCCGCAAGGGGCAGCTGCTCTTCACCCTCGACCAGCGCCCCTTCCTCGCCGCCCTTGCAGAAGCGCGCGCCAATGTCGCCAGCGCCCGCAGCGCACTGTCCCTTGCCCAGTCCGACTATGCCCGTGTCCAGCGGCTGACCGGCGACGAGGCCGTCTCGGCGAGCGAGATCGACACGCTGCGCGCCCGGCTCCAGGCGGCGCAGGCGGCGCTCGCCGCCGCCGACGCCCGCGCCCGCCAGCGCGCGCTCGATGTCGAATTCACGCAGGTCAGGGCACCCATCTCGGGTCGGGTGTCGGACCGCCGCGTCGACATCGGCAATCTCGTCTCGGGCGCGGAGGGCAGCGGCGCGAGCCTGCTGACCACCATCAATGCGCTCGATCCCATCTACTTCACCTTCGATGCGTCCGAAGCGCTGTTCCTGAAAAGCCAGCGCGACAAGGCGGGCGACGGCGGCGCGATCGAAATCCGCCTTCAGGACGAGGCTGGTTATCGCTGGAAGGGCAAGCTCGATTTTACCGACAATGGCCTCGATCCGCGTTCGGGCACGATCCGGGGCCGGGCTGTGCTGTCCAACCCGGACCTGTTCCTTACTCCCGGCCTGTTCGGCAATATGCGCCTGTCCAACGGGGGCAAGGTGAACGCGCTGCTGGTCCCGGACGAAGCGATCCAGTCCGATCAGGCGCGCAAGACCGTGCTGGTGGTTGGTCGGGACGATGTGGTCGCCGCCAAGCCGGTGCAGCTTGGCCCTGTTGTGGACGGGCTGCGGATCATCCGGTCGGGCCTGTCGCCGCAAGATCGCGTGATCGTTGGCAACCTCCAGGCGGCAATGCCGGGGTCCAAGGTGGCGACGCGCGCCGCCCCGGTCAAACCCCAGGCGGCCGCTTCTGCCGCGATCTCCGCTACAGACGCAGGTGCCCCGGCGGCATCGCAAGCGACCTTCGCCCGCTAACGCTCTTCAAAGCACAACCGCGCCTCCCTCCCGGCCCGTCCGGGGGGCAGGGCCGCGCTTTGCCTATCGCACAGGACAGTTCCGATGCGCTTCTCCCGCTTCTTCATCGACCGGCCGATCTTCGCTGCCGTGATCGCGGTGGTCATCGCCGTGGTCGGCGCGCTCGCCTTCATCGGGCTGCCGGTCAGCCAATATCCCGACATCGTGCCGCCGACCGTCACCGTTTCGGCGCAGTATCCCGGCGCTTCGGCCGAGACGGTGGCGTCCACCGTCGCCGCGCCGATCGAGCAGGAAATCAACGGCGTCGACGATATGCTCTACCAGAGCAGCCAGTCCACCGGCGACGGCAAGGTGACGATCACCGTAACCTTCAGGATCGGCACCGACCTCGACGCCGCGCAGGTGCTGGTGCAGAACCGCGTCGCCGTCGCCGTGCCCCGCCTGCCCGAGGAAGTGCAGCGGCTCGGCGTCGTCACCCGCAAGACGACGCCCGACTTCCTGATGGTCGTGAACCTCCAGTCGCCCGACGGCACGTTCGACCGCGATTACCTGTCCAACTATGCGCTGACGCAGGTACGCGACCGGCTCGCCCGGCTGGACGGCGTGGGCGACGTGCAACTGTTCGGATCGCGCGACTATGCGATGCGTGTCTGGATCGACCCCGGCCGCGCCGCCGCGCTCGATCTGACGGCCGGCGAAATCGTATCGGCGTTGCGCGCGCAGAATGTGCAGGTCTCGTCGGGCTCGATCGGCCAGCCGCCCTATGACCGGGGCGAGGCTTTCCAGCTCGGCGTCGAGATGCAGGGTCGGCTGACCACGCCCGAGCAGTTTGGCGAGGTCGTGATCCGCTCCGATGCGGACGGCCGCCAGGTGCGCGTGCGCGACGTCGCGCGCGTGGAGCTTGGCGCGCAGGATTATGGCGTCAACACCTATCTCTCGAACAAACCCACCGTCGTCATTGCTGTGATGCAGCGCCCCGGCTCCAACGCGCTCGACGCGGCGGAGAAGGTGAAGGCGGAAATGGACGCCCTGTCGCAGCGCTTCCCCAAGGGGCTCGAATATAGCGTCATCTACAATCCCACCGAATTTATCAGCCAGTCGATCGACGCGGTCTATCGGACGCTGTTCGAGGCTGTTCTGCTTGTCGTTCTCGTGATCCTGGTTTTCCTCCAGAACTGGCGCGCGGCGATCATCCCGATCATCGCTATCCCAGTGTCGCTGATCGGCACCGCGACCATCCTTGCCGGCCTTGGCTATTCGCTCAACAACCTGTCGCTGTTCGGGCTGGTGCTGGCGATCGGTATCGTCGTGGACGACGCGATCGTGGTGGTCGAGAATGTCGAGCGCAATATCGCCCAGGGGATGAGCCCGCTGGAAGCCGCGCGCACCTCGATGGACGAAGTGTCGGCGGCGCTGGTGGCGATCGTGCTTGTGCTGTGCGCGGTGTTCGTGCCGACGCTGTTCATCACCGGCATTTCGGGCGCTTTCTACCAGCAGTTCGCCGTCACCATCTCGACCGCCACGATCATCTCGCTGATCCTGTCGCTGACGCTGTCGCCCGCCGCTGCTGCGCTGCTGCTGCACGCCAAGCATGGTGCGCGCGACCGCAGCGGCGATCCGCTCTGGCGGCAGAAGATGGGCGTGGCGGTCGACGCCTTCAACAATGGCTTCGACCGGATGAGCGCGGGCTATGGGCGGCTCACCCGCTGGCTGGTCGCGCGGCCCAAGAAGATGCTGATGACCTATGCTGGCCTGATCGTCGCCACCGGCGCACTGTTCTGGGTCACCCCCGCCGGCTTCATTCCGTCGCAGGATCAGGGCTATTTCCTGGCCGTGGTCCAGCTTCCCTCCGGCGCGTCGCTCGAACGCACCGACAAGGTGACGCGCGAGGTGGCGGAGAAGATCCTGCCGATCAAGGGGCTGCGCGGCGCGGTGATGTTCGCCGGTTTCCATGGCCCCTCGCAGACGCAGGCGCCCAATTCGGCGGCCATCTATTTCCCCTTCAAGACCTTCGCCGAGCGTGAGGAGGAGGGCGCCACCTATGCCGGCATCATGGCGGAGGCCAACAAGGCGGTCGCCGGCTATGACAAGGCGCGCATCCTGCTCGTGCCGCCGCCCGTCATCCAGGGCATCGGTTCGGCCGGCGGCTATCGCCTGATGCTGGAGGACCGGCAGGACCGCGGCTATGCGGAATTGAACCGCGTCGCCAACGACTTCATCGGCAAGGCGAACCAGACCCCCGGCCTCGCTATGGTCTACACCTTGTTCGACGTTAGCACGCCGCGCATCTACGCCGATGTCGACCGGGCGAAAGCCGACCTGATCGGCGTGCCGCCGCAGCGCGTGTTCGAAGCGATGCAGGTCTATCTCGGCTCCGCCTTCGTCAACGACTTCAACCTGCTCGGCCGCACCTATCGCGTCACCGCGCAGGCGGACGCCGAGCATCGCGGCAGCGTCGCGGACATCGCCAATCTCAAGACCCGGTCCAACAGCGGGGGCATGGTGCCGATCGGTTCGGTATCGACCTTCCGCGACAAGACCGGCCCCTATCGCGTGGTCCGCTACAATCTGATGCCAGCGGTCGAAATCGACGGCGACACCGCGCCGGGCTATTCGTCCGGCCAGTCGCTGACGACCATCGAGAAGATGAGCGCTGCTCTGCCCGAAGGCTATGCGGGCGAATGGACGGGGATCGCCTATCAGCAGAAGAGCGCGGGCAACACCGCCGGCATCGTCTTCGCCATGGCCGTGTTCTTCGTCTTCCTGGTGCTGGCGGCGCAATATGAAAGCCTGACGCTGCCGCTGTCGATCATCCTGATCGTGCCGATGTGCCTGTTCGCGGCGATGCTGGGGATCAACCTGCGGGGCATGGACAATAATATCCTGACGCAGATCGGCCTCGTCGTGCTGATCGCGTTGGCGGCGAAGAACGCGATCCTGGTGGTCGAATTCGCCAAGCAGGCGGAGGAGGAACAAGGTCTTTCGCCAGTGGAGGCGGCGGTCCAGGCGGCGCAGACCCGCCTGCGCCCGATCCTGATGACCAGCTTCGCCTTCATCCTGGGGGCGGTGCCGCTGGTGATCGCGGAAGGGGCCGGCGCGGAGCTGCGGCAGGCGCTGGGCACGGCCGTCTTCTTCGGCATGGCTGGCGTCACTGCCTTCGGCCTGCTCTTCACCCCCACCTTCTATGTCGTGTGCCGCGCACTGGGCGATCGCTTCGCCCGCCGCCGGCCCGGTCAAGCCGACGCTGCGTTGCAGCCGGCCGAATGAGGACAAGGACCATGACGAAACATCTGCTTGCCGTGCTGCTGGGCGCGAGCGCGCTCACCGCGTGCGCCGCCGGCCCGGATTACCAGGCGCCGGCCACCCCCACCACCGCCGCCGCGCCCTTCATCGGGGCGGCCAGCCCGGCGGTCAGCACCGCCGCCGCGCAGGATCGCTGGTGGACGCTCTATCGCGACCCGCTGCTCAACCGGCTCGTCGACGATGCGCTTGCCGCCAATGCCGATATCCGCGTGGCGGTGGCGCGGATCGAGCGGGCGCGCGCCTCGCTGCGCGGGGCGAAGTCCGATCGCCTGCCCCGGACCGGCCTCGGCGCGTCAGCCAACTATACCCGCACGTCGGACGTGCAGTCATTGCCCGGCATCGACCGGGAAAACTGGGTGTTCGATGGCGGGCTCGACATCAGCTACGAGGTCGATCTGTTCGGTCGGGTCAAGCGCGGCGTGGAAGCGTCGCGGGGTGACCTCGCTGCGGCGCAGGCCGATGCCGACGGTGTGCGCGTCGCGGTCATCGCCGACACGGTGCGCGCCTATCTGGACGTGACCGCGACGGCCGAGCGGCTGGATGTGGCGCAGCGGACGGTGGCTTTGCTCGACCAGTCGATCCGCATTACCGGCGCCCGGTTCGAGGTCGGCCGATCCGATCGGCTGGACGTGATCCGCGTGACCGCCCTGCGCGACCAGCAGAAGGCAGCGATTCCGGGCCTTGAGGCCGATCGCGACGCTGCGCTCTTTCGCCTGGCGACCTTGACCGGGCGCACGCCCCAGGAGCTGCCCCCCACGGTGCGCGCCGCGGTTCGCACGCCGCAGCTCGCCCAGCCCATCCCGGTCGGCGACGGGCAGGCGCTGCTGGCGCGCCGTCCCGATGTGCGCGCGGCCGAGCGGCGGCTGGCGGCCGATACGGCGCGGGTGGGCGTCGCGACGGCGGACCTCTATCCGCGCATCACGCTGGGCGGGTCGGTCGGCACGACGGCCTTGGGCGGCAATAGCCTGCTGGGCGGCGGGCCGCTCAATTTCTTGCTCGGGCCGCTCATCAGCTGGGCCTTCCCCAATCAGGAAGCGATCCGCGCGCGCATTGGCACGGCCAAGGCCGACAGCGCGGCATCACTGGCGCAGTTCGATGGCGCCGTGCTCCAGGCGCTGGAGGAAACCGAGCGCGCGCTGTCCGTCTATGCCCATGCGATCGAGCGGGCGCAGACGCTGACCGCCGCGCGTGACGAGGCCGCGCGCGCCACGCGGATCAGCCTCGCCCGCCAGCGCGAAGGGCGGATCGACTTTCTGACCGTCCTCGATGCGCAACGCACCCTCGCCAGCGCTGAAGCGGACCTTGCTACGGCAACCCGCGCCCTCTCCTTTGCCCAGGTCGATCTCTTTCGGGCGCTGGGGGGCGGATGGGGTCAAGCGTCGCGCTCTTGATTTTGCGGCCCGGCCATGGTCTCGGAGCAGAATGGACAAGACAAAAGGCGTCGCCGCCATCCCCTGGGATCAACCCGCGACAATGATCGACCTCGACGGCAAGCCGCCGCTGATCGGTACCATCCGCGATTGCGCGACCCATTTCGCGCTCTACAAGCCCCACGCGCGTGCGCAGGCGCGCGTGCTGCTCACCCAGCCGGTGCATCGCGAAGGGCGGGCGACCCGCACCTGGCTGCTCGAGCCGGAGGAAATCGCCGAACTGGCCGCCCGCCTGCGCGCCGAAGGATAGGCGGCTCGCCCCTGCCGGGCGAGGCGGGTGAATTCGTATGCGCATCTTGCCCGCCCCCCTTCCTCATGTCAGCGCAGATGATTGCATGAGGAGAGGGAGAAGGGGCATGGAAAAGCCTCGTCAGGGTTTTGCCGGCCTGTGGAATATCAGCTTCGGCTTTTTCGGCATTCAGATCGGCTTTGCGCTGCAGAACGCCAATATGAGCCGCGTCTTCCAGTCGCTCGGCTCCAGCATCGACAATCTGTCCGCCTTGTGGGTGGCAGCGCCGCTGACGGGCCTCCTGGTGCAGCCGGTCATCGGCCATCTGTCCGATCGGACATGGCTGGGGCGGCTGGGGCGACGGCGGCCTTATTTTCTGGCGGGTGCACTCCTGTCCGCCATTGCGCTGATCGCCATGCCGCAGAGCCAGGCGCTGCTGATGGCGGCAATGCTTCTGTGGATGCTCGACGCCAGCCTCAACATATCGATGGAGCCGTTTCGCGCTTTCGTCGGCGACATGCTGCGCAAGGACCAGCATACCGCCGGCTATGCGGTGCAGACCGCCTTCATCGGCGCGGGCGCAGTGGTGGGATCGCTTTTTCCCTGGCTGCTCGACCATCTGGGCGTCGCCAATGTCGCCCCGGCCGGCGAGATACCGGACACCGTCCGCTACAGCTTCTGGGCGGGCGGAGCGGCGCTGTTCGGCGCGGTGCTTTGGACGATCCTGACGACCCAGGAATATACGCCGGCACAGATGCGCGCCTTCGCCGAGGAAGCAGAGCCGATCGCGACGCCCGATCTGTCCCGCCGCGCACTTGCCCCCTCCTTCGGCTGGATCGGGGTGGGGCTACTGGTGGCGCTGCTCGTCGATCTCTGGGCCATGGAGAAGGAAGTCTATCTGCTGGCGGCGCTGCTCGCCGGCTATGGCGTCGCCAGCATCGCCGCCGTCCTGCTGGCGCGGGCCGGCCGGGGACAGACGATGCTCGCCCATATCGTCGGCGATGTCGCGGCGATGCCGCCGATCATGCGCCGTCTGGCGCTGGTGCAGTTTTTCAGCTGGTCGGCGCTGTTTATCATGTGGATCCATACGACGCCGGTTGTGGCCCAATATATGTTCGGATCGGCCGACCCGGCGAGCGCCGCCTATCAGGCCGGCGGCAATTGGGTGGGGGTATTGTTTTCGGTCTATAATGGGGCGGCGGCGGTGGCGGCGCTGGTCCTGTTGCCGCGCCTGTCGGCCAGGCTCGGCCAGGCGCGCACCCATGCCCTGTGCCTTCTGGCCGGGGCGGCCGGGTTCGCCAGCTTCCTGGTCGTGCGCGATCCGCGCCTGTTGCTGCTGAGCGAAGTCGGCATCGGCATCGCCTGGGCATCGATCCTCGCCATGCCCTATGCGATGCTGGCGTCCAGCCTGCCGCAGGCGAAGCTGGGCGTCTATATGGGGCTGTTCAACATCTTCGTGGTGCTGCCGCAACTATTGGTAGCGACGATCATGGGGTCGGTGATGACACGATTCTTCCCCGGCGATCCGATCTGGACCATGGCATTTGCAGGGGCTACGCTCGTGGTTGCGGCGGGTGCGACGTTGCGGGTGCGGACATAGCGGCGACTCTGACGCTACGGAAAGCGCGACTTCTCCGCCCATGCAGAATTTGCAATCGCCAGGCGCATTTTTTGCACTTGCGAACAATGTCTTGGCCAGCGACAAGGGAGCTGCCTTTCAGGCATCCTCTCCTAAAACTTCATGGGCCGGTCTTCTGATCGGCCTTTTTTTTTGATAGGGACAGGCGGCGCGATCAGCGAATGCGGCTGTCCGCATCTCGGCGCTGGGCGAGGGGACATATCAGCTGGTTGAGCCGCACCTCATCCTGCGCACCTGACGCAAAGGCGTGGCATATCCAGTCCAAGCACCGTGCCAGAAACAGCATGGCTCTCTCTCCAAATTCTTTTTCTGAAGAATATCATAAGCGCAGCGCCGGAAAAGAGCGATAAACCGTAGCAAAATGAAATGATACGACCTGGTACGATGGCGTGGCAAATACCTGTGCTTGCCAAAAATTGCCAAATCTCTAGGAAGGCGTCATGAGCACGATGAACATCTCCTTGCCGGAAACGCTGAAGAGCTTCGTCGATGACCAAGTAGCCGGCAGGGGCTATGGCACGAGCAGTGAATATGTGCGCGAGCTGATCCGCAAGGATCGGGATCGGCAGGCACTGCGAGGCCTTCTGCTGGAGGGCGCTGCCAGCGCGCCGGGCAATATCGCGGATCGGACCTATTTCAACGCGCTGCGCGACCGTATCTCTCCCCTGCGGTGAGCGCCAAGCCTGTCATCCCACGCGGCCGGGCGCTGGCCGATGTGGAGATGATTGTCGAACATTATGCACAGGAAGGCGGCGCGGATTTGGCGCTGCGTTTCGTGGATGCGCTGGAAGCCGGCTATCGTAGAATTGCCGCTCGGCCTGGCTTGGGATCGCCGCGTTATGCGCATGAACTCGACCTGCCCGGTCTCCGCAGCAAGGCGATGGCCCGCTTCCCCTATCTGATCTTCTATGTCGAGCAGCCGGATCATGTTGATGTCTGGCGTATCCTCCATGCCAGGCGTGACATGCCGGCATGGCTTGGCGGCGAATAAAATCTACTGGTCCGCGCCGATCGCGCGGTAGAGGGCGATACGGTTGCTGACGAGCGCCAGGTCGGTGGCGATGGCGGACTGGCGCGCGGCGTAGAGGGCGCGCTGGCTGCTGAGCGCGGTCAGAAAATTGTCGATCCCCGATCGGTAGCGCTGCTCGGCCAGGGTAAAGGCGCGTTCGCTCGCCAGCACCAGCCGCCTTTGCGCCGCCTGCTGCGCGTCGATCGTGCCGTCGCGGGCGAGCGTGTCGGCGACTTCGCGGAAGGCGGTCTGCACAGCCTTCTCATATTGGGCGACATAGAGGTCGCGCTGCGCTTCACTATAGGCGAGGTTGCCGCGATTGGGGCCGCCGAAGATCGGCAGCCGCGCCGACGGGCTGACCGACCAGGCGAAGGCGTCGCCAGTGAACAGGGCGGACAAAGCGGAACTCGCGACCCCGATCGCCGAGGTGAGGCTGATCGTCGGGAACAAGGCCGCGCGCGACGCGCCAATGTCAGCGTTGGCGGCCATGAGCTGATGTTCGGCCCGCAACACGTCCGGGCGCTGGAGCAGGATGGCGGAGGAGAGACCCGCCGGCGCTCTGGCTATGGCGGGGATCAGGCTGTCGATCGGGCCTGGCAACAGAGCGTCCTCGACCGGCGCGCCGACCAGCAGGTCGATCGCGTTGCGATCCTGCGCTACCTGGGTGACGTTGGCGGCGACATCAGAGGCGGCCTGCTCGACGGTGGTCTCCGCCTGATAGACGTCGAGCTTGCCCGCAAGGCCCGCGGCGTTGAGCGAGCGGGTGAGCGCCAGGGTCCGCTCCGCGCTCGCCTGGGTCTGGCGGGACAGGGCCAGCAGATCCTGGTCCGCAGCCAGCGTCGCATAAGCGCTTGCGGTCTCGGCGATGAGGCTGATGCGGGTGGCGCGCGCGCCCTCCTGCGTCGCGAGATAGGTTTGCAGCGCCGATTCGGTGAGATTGCGGACGCGGCCGAACAGGTCGATCTCGAACGCGCTGAAGCCGATATCGGCGCTGTAGCTATTCTGGCGCTGGTCGTTCTGGCGGCTGAAATTCGCGCCGGCGTCCGCCGTGATCGTCGGCAGCCGCGCCGAGCGCTGCACCCGGTAGAGGCCGCGCGCCGCCTGCACATTGGCGAGCGCGGCGCGCAGGTCGCGGTTGTTGGCAAGGGCGCGCTCGATAATCGTGCGGAGCTTTACGTCCTGCACCAGTTCGGTCCAGGCCAGTCCGGCCTTGGCTTCGGTGCGTGGCGCATAGGCTTCGCCGGTCGGCAGCGCGGGTGGGACTGGCGCGGCCGGGCGCACATAGGCGGGCGCCACGTTGCAGGCGGCGAGCGCGAGCAGGCCGGGCGCGGTGAACAGCGCGCGGGTCATGCCGGAACTCCGGCGGCTGGCGTCGGCGCGGGTCGCGGCTTGTCCGATCCGAACAGCTTGGCGATGGTGAAGAAGAAGAGCGGCACGAAGAAGATGGCGAGCAAGGTCGCGGTCGTCATGCCGCCGACCACTGCGGTGCCGATCGCCACGCGGCTCTGCGCGCCGGCCCCGGTCGCGATCGCCAGCGGGATGACGCCGACGATGAAGGCGAGCGAGGTCATGAGGATCGGGCGGAATCGCAGCCGGGCGGCCTCCAGCGCGGAGGAAAAGGCGTCCTTCCCTTCCCGGTGGGCCGCTTCGGCGAACTCCACGATCAGGATCGCATTCTTGGCGGCAAGACCCATGGTGGTGAGCAGGCCGACCTGGAAGAAGATATTATTCTCCAGCCCGCGCGCCCACACCGCGATCACCGCGCCGATCAGTCCCAGCGGGATCACCAGCAGCACCGCGAGCGGAATCGACCAGCTTTCGTAGAGAGCCGCGAGGCAGAGGAACACGACGAGGACCGACAGCGCGTAGAGCATCGGTGCCTGCCCGCCCGACAGCTTTTCCTGATAGGAGAGTCCGCTCCACGCATAGCTGGTGCCGGCGGGGAGCTGTTTTTGCAGTTCGACCATGCGGTCCATTGCCTCGCCGGAACTCGCGCCTTCGCTCGCCTGGCCCTGAAGCTCGTAGGAAGATAGGCCGTTGAAGCGCTGCACGCTGGTCGGCCCCATCACCCAGCGGGTCGTGGCGAAGGCGGAGAAGGGCACCATTTGCCCGGTGCTGGCGGAGCGCACCATCCAATTGTCGAGATCGGTCGGCAAGGCGCGATAGGGGGCGTCGGCCTGCATGAACACGCGCTTCACCCGGCCGCGATCGAGGAAGTCATTGACATAGGTGCTGCCCCAGGCCGAACGGAGCACATCGTCCACGTCGCGCTGGGTGAGGCCGAGGACCGAGAGCTTCTCCGAATCGATGTCGATCTTGAGCTGGGGCGTATCTTCCAGCGTCGCAGCGCGCACGCCGGCGAGCAGCGGGTCTTTCTGCGCGGCGGCGAGGAGCTGGTTACGCAGTTCGAGAAAGCGTTCGCGGGGCAGGCCGCCGCTGTTCAGCAGCTCGAAGGTGAAGCCGCTCGACTGGCCGAGGCCCCGGATCGGCGGCGGGGTCATGCCCAATATCTTGGCGTCGCGGATCGCCGACAATTCCTTATTGACCCGCCCTGCGATGGCGGTTGCGCTGTTGGCCGCGCCCTTACGCTCCTCCCAGGGCGCCAGGTTGATGAAGCCCTGCCCGACATTCTCGCCCTGCCCCTGAAAGCTGAAGCCGGTGAGGATGAAGGTGTAGGCGACATTGTCCTTTTCATCGTTGGAGAAATAATTCTGCACCTGCTCGGCGACCGCCGCCGTGCGGCTCGACTTGGCGCCGGCGGGCAGCGTCATCTGGACCATCACCTGGCCCTGATCCTCGACGGGGAGGAAGCTGGACGGCAGTCGGATGAAGATCAGCACCAGAAGGGCGAGCAGCACGACATAGACGCCCCAGAACAGCGCGCGCCGGCCCATCACCTGCTCGGTGCGGCGGATATAGCCGTTCGTCATCCGCTCGAACCAGCGGTTGAACCTGCCGGCCCAACCCTTCTGCTTCTTCTCCGGATCGACGGGCTTCAGCAGCGTCGCGCAGAGCGCGGGCGAGAGGACCAGCGCGACCAGCACCGAGAGCAGCATCGAGGAGACGATGGTGATCGAGAATTGGCGGTAGATGACGCCGGTCGATCCGCCGAAAAAGGCCATCGGCAGCAGCACCGCCGAAAGGACGAGCGCGATGCCGACCAGCGCGCCGCCAATTTCGGACATGGAGACGATAGTCGCGTCTCGGGGAGACAGCCCCTCCTCCTCCATCAGTCGCTCGACATTCTCGACCACGACGATCGCATCGTCGACCAGAAGGCCGATTGAGAGCACCATGCCGAACAGGGTGAGCGTGTTGATCGAGTAGCCGAACAAGGCGAGGATGCCGAAGGTGCCGAGCAGCACCACCGGCACGGCGATGGCGGGGATCAGGGTCGCGCGCCAGCTTTGCAGGAAGACGAACATCACCACGACGACGAGGCCGACGGCTTCGAGCAGCGTGTGGACGACTTCCTCGACCGACAGCTTGATGAAGGGGGTGGTGTCGCGCGGATAGACGACCTTGTAGCCGTGCGGCAGCGCGCCCGAGAGATCGGCGACCCTGGCCTTCACCAGTTCAGCGGTCTTCAGCGCGTCCGCGCCAGGCGAGAGCTGGAGCGCGATGCCCGAGGCGGGATGGCCGTTGATCCGGGCCGAGGTCGTGTAATTCTCGTTGCCCAGCTCGACGCGGGCGACATCCGAGAGATGGACGATCGACCCGTCGCTCTGGGTCTTGACGATGATGGCGCGGAACTGTTCGGGCGTCTGGAGCCGGGCGCGGGCGGTGACGGTGGCGTTGATCTGCTGCCCCTTGGGCGCGGGATCGGCGCCGATCTGGCCGGCTGAGACCTCGACATTTTGCGCTGCAATCGCGCTCTGCACGTCCGAGGGCATCAGCCCCACGGCGGCGAGCTTATAGGGATCGAGCCAGACCCGCATCGCATATTGCGAGCCGAAAATGCGGGTCGAACCGATGCCGTCGATACGGGCGATCGAATCCTGGAAATTATTGACCAGATAGTCTGCGATGTCGGCCTGGCTGGCGGTGTCGGTTTCGTCGTAGAGGCCGACGAGCATCAGAAAGTCGGTCTGCTGCTTGGTGACGGTCAGCCCCTGCTGCTGCACCGCGTTGGGCAGGCGGCTGAGCGCCTGCTGCACGCGGTTCTGCACCTGCACCTGCGCTGTGTCCGGATCGGTGCCCTTCTGGAAGGTGACGCTGATCTGCGCCTGGCCGTTGGACGAGGAGGAGGATGAGAAATACATGAGCCCATCGACCCCGGTCAGCTGCTGCTCGATGACCTGGGTGACGCTCGATTCGACGGTGTCGGCGGACGCGCCGGGATAGGTGGCGCTGACCGAGACGCCGGGCGGGGCGATGTCGGGATATTGGGCGATCGGCAGCGAGAACATCGCGCCGAGGCCCGCCAGCATGATGCCGATGGCGATGACCCAGGCGAAGATCGGCCGGTCGATGAAGTAGCGGCTGAGCATCGGCCCGACCTATTTCGCGGTCGCGACGGCAACGGGCTTCACGACATCGTCGGGCTTCACCTTGTCGGTGCCCTCGACGATCAGCCGGTCGCCGGGCTTAAGGCCGGCGGTGATGAGCCATTTGTCGCCGATCGCCTGCCCCGCTGTCACGGTACGCCGCTCGACCTTGTTGCCCTTTGTCACGACGAGCGCGGTGGCGTTGCCCTTGGGGTCGCGGCTGATGCCCTGCTGCGGGGCAAGAATGGCGCGCGGCACGACCGCCTGGGGCGCGATCACGCGGACGAACATGCCGGGCAGCAGCAGCCCGTCGGGATTGGGGAAGCGGGCGCGCAGGGTGACGGTGCCGCTGTTCACATCCACGATCGGCTCGGCGAATTCGACCTGCCCCTCGATCGGATAATCCGTGCCATCCTCCAGCTTGAGGCGAATGGTCGCGCTGGCCGGCAGCGTCTTGCCCGCCGCGAGCGAGCGGCGCAGCTGGAGCAGCTGGGCGCTCGACTGGGTGATGTCGACATAGATGGGGTCGAGTTGCTGGATCGTCGTCAGCGGATCGGCCTGGCTGGTCGTCACTAGCGCGCCCGGCGTGAAGAGGGTGCGGCCGATCCGCCCGCTGATCGGCGCGCGGACCAGCGTGAAATCGAGGTTGACACTGCTGGTCTGGAGGCTGGCGCGCGCCTGCGCGATCGCCGCCTGCGCCTGGCGCGCGGTGGCGATGACATCGTCGCGGTCCTGCGCGCTGACGGCCTCGGTGTCGCCGAGGCTCCGGTAACGCTGCGCGCGGGCCTGGGCAGCGACGGCGGTCGCCTGCGCGCTCATCAGCGCCGCCTGCGCCTCGTCCCGCGCGGCGCGATAGAGGCGGGGGTCGATCTGGTAGAGCGGCTGGCCGGCCCGCACCATCGCGCCTTCGGTGAAGAGGCGCTGCTTGATGAGCCCCGCCACCTGCGGCCGCACTTCCGACATCATGGTGGAGACGGTGCGGCCCGGCAGTTCGGTCGATACCGTCGCATCCTGCGCCGCCAGCGTCACCACGCCCACTTCCACCGCACCCTTTTGCGGCGGCTTTTTCTCTCCGCAGCCGCTTGTCAGAAGAGCAAAAGCCAGCGGCGCGACCCGAAGACTCTGGAAGGAAAAGGGCGAGGGCATGTCGATACGCACATCCTTGGGCTTGCCAGTCGGAGCGCCGCCGCTCGCTTGTCCCGGCCGCATGGCGAGGGGGGGCTCGGGGGAGGATACCATGCGGCAAGGCGCAGGGCGGACGCTCCGGCTGGCGTCGGCGGGGCTGCCGACCGCCCCCTCATCCCCATTTCGCCCGTCACGCAAAAGAGCAACTTGTCGTCATTACGTCGCGGGTGCGTATCGCTCTGTATCAGCCTGTATCATCCGCGCGCGGGGGCAGACTCGGCCGCAGGAGGGCGTTAGGAAGGAGGGATGCCGGACTTCAACCCCAAAGGCGGCGCGACGATCGTGGTGGTCGATGACGATGCCGACATTCGCGACCTGATCGTCGCGCAGCTGCGGCAGCAGAATTACCGGCTGCTGGGCGCTTCGAGCATCGGCGAGCTGCGGGCGCTGATGGCGGCCGAGCCGGTCGACCTCATCGTCCTCGACCTCAACCTGCCCGATGGCGACGGGCTCGCGCTGTGCCGCGAACTGCGGGGCGAAGGCTCCGAGGTGCAGATCATCATGGTGACGGCGCGGGGCAGCGCGATCGACCGGGTGCTGGGGCTGGAACTGGGCGCGGACGATTATCTGACCAAGCCGTTCGAGCCGCGCGAATTGCTGGTGCGCATCCGCAACCTGCTGCGGCGGGGGCGGGCCGAGAATGGCGGCGGGCGCAGCCCGGCGCGCTACGCCCATGTCGGGCCATGGCGGCTGGACCTGCAACAGCGCCGACTGGTCGCGCCCGACGGGCGGCTGGTGATGCTGTCCTCGGCTGAATTCCGGCTGCTCAGCCGCTTCATCGAGGAGCCCAATGTCGTGCTGGCGCGCGAGACGTTGCTGCCTGAGCGGCGGGCGACGGCGGCGTTCGATCGATCGATCGACCTTCAGGTCAGCCGATTGCGGCAGAAGCTGGCGGCAATCCCCGGCGGCGGCGAGCTGATCCTGACGGTGCGGGGCGAAGGCTATGTGCTGGCGAGCGGGGTGGACTATTCATGATGGCGCGCTGGGCGCAGCGGGGGCGCGCTTTCTTCCGCAGCATGGCGGGACAGATTTTCCTGATCCTGACGCTCGGCATGTCGGTGGCGGCGATCATCGGGCTGCTGGTGGCGGAGCAGGCGCGGCACCGCGATTTCGAGCGGGTGCGGCGGCAGCGGGTGGTGGCGAGCGCGGTCGACATCGCCGAACGGCTGCGGCGCGATCCCAAGCGGGTCGAAGCGATGATGGCGGCGCACAATATCGTCGGCGCCTATCCCGCGCCCGAAGGCGTGGCGCTGAGCGAGCCGGACGCGGGGCTGATCGACGCGCTCGAAGAGCGGTTCGGGCCGCAATCGCAGGCGGAGGCGGGGCAAGTGCCGATGGGGCTTTGCCTGCCGGAAAATCTGCGCAAGAACCGAGCGGCGGGGCTGATCGACGCGCCGCGCCCCGATTGCTGGATCGTGCGCTTCACCGACATGGGCGGGCAGCGGCGCGCCATGGCGCTGACCTTCCCGCGTATCGCCAAGCCGCCGAGCACCATGTTCAACCCGCTCTACCTGATCGTCATCGTCATGGCGTCGGCGGGGCTCGCCATATTGGTCGCGCGCTTCGTGTCGAAGCCGCTGCGCCGGCTGGAACGGGCGGCGGAAGCCTTTTCGCTCTCGCTCGACCCCGAGGAGATACCCGAAACCGGGCCGGAAGAGGTGCGCGCGGCGCTTTCCACCTTCAACCTGATGCAGCGGCGGGCGCGGGCGGGCTTTGCCGAGCGGACGCAGCTGCTCGCGGCGATCAGCCATGATCTCCAGACGCCGCTCACCCGGTTGCGGCTGCGGCTGGAGCTGGTCGAGAATGGCGAATTGCGCGAGCGGCTGCTGGCCGATCATCAGGCGATGCAGACTCTGGTGCGCGAGGGGCTGGACCTGGCCAGCAGCACCGAGGCGCGGGAAGAATGGTCGCTGCTCGACATTGACTCGCTGCTCGCCAGCATGGCCGAGGACGCGCAGGAACTGGGCCAGCCAGTGCGCTTCGTCAGCGGCTGCGGGGGCACGGTGCGGGTCAAGCCCAATGCGCTGAGCCGCTGCATCGGCAACCTCGTGGACAATGCCGTCAAATATGGCGGCGGGGCGGAGATCAGCTGCGCGCGGGGCAATGGCCGGCTGATGATCCAGGTGCGCGACCATGGCGAGGGCATTCCCGCCGACCAGCTCGACCAGATGTTCGAGCCCTTCACGCGCGGCCGGGGCGGGCAGCCGGGCGGGCGGCACGGCACCGGCATCGGCCTCACCATCGCACGGTCGCTGGCGATGAGTTTCGAGGCGTCGGTGAGGCTGCGGAACGCCGACGACGGCGGCTTGATCGCCACCATCGACATGAAGGGGTAAGGCCGGGACGGCTGAGCGTCCCGGCCCCTGCCCCGGTTTATTTCATCGTCGGGATGATGAAGCTCTGGTCGATCACCGACCCGCCGCTCGGCCAGCGCTGGGTCACCTTCTTGGTGCGGGTGTAGAAGCGCACGCCGTCCATGCCATATTGGTCCATGTCGCCGAAGCCCGAGCGTTTCCAGCCGCCGAAGCTGTGATAGGCGACCGGCACCGGGATCGGCACGTTGATGCCGACCATGCCGACTTCGACTTCGCTGGCGAAGCGGCGGGCGGCGTCGCCGTTGCGGGTGAAGAGCGCGACGCCATTGCCATATTGGTGGCGGGTGGCGAGGCCGACCGCTTCCTCGAACGTGTCGGTGCGGACCATCTGGAGCACCGGGCCGAAGATTTCGTCCTGATAGCTCTGCATGGCGGGCGTCACCCGGTCGAGGAAGGTGGGGGCGAGGAAATAGCCTTCCTCATAGCCCTGGAGCGAGAAGCCCCGGCCGTCGACCACCAGTTCCGATCCCTCGTCCACCGCCATCTGGATGTAGTTTTCGATCCGCGCCTTGTGCTGGGCGCTGACGACCGGGCCATAATGGGCCTCGGCGTCGGTCGAGATGCCCACTTTAAGCGTTTCGATGCCATCGACGATCTTGGCGCGCAGCGCTTCGGCTGTCTTCTCGCCGACCGGGACCACGACGGGGAGCGCCATGCAGCGTTCGCCCGCCGAGCCATAGGCCGCGCCGAGCAGGTCGGCGACGGTCTGGTCGAGATCGGCGTCGGGCAGGACGATGCCGTGATTCTTGGCCCCGCCCATGCACTGGGCGCGCTTGCCGGCGGCGGCGGCGCGCTGATAGACATAGTTGGCGATGTCGGACGAGCCGACGAAGCTGACCGCCTTGATATCCGGGTGGTCGCAGATCGCGTCCACGATCAGCTTGTCGCCATGGACGACGTTGAGGATGCCCTTGGGCAGGCCCGCCTCGATCATCAGTTCGGCGAGGCGGACGGGTACCGAGGGATCGCGCTCCGAGGGCTTGAGGATGAAGGCGTTGCCGCAGGCGATCGCGACCGAGGACATCCAGAGCGGGATCATCGCCGGGAAGTTGAACGGGGTGATGCCCGCAGCGATGCCGAGCGGCTGGCGCATCGAGTAGACGTCGATGCCGGGGCCGGCGCCCTGGGTATATTCGCCCTTGAGGAGATGGGGGATGCCGCAGGCGAACTCGACGACTTCGAGGCCGCGCTGGATGTCGCCCTTCGCGTCCGACACGACCTTGCCATGTTCGGAGGCGAGCAGTTCGGCCAGCTCGTTCATATGATCTTCGATCAGCGCCTTATAGGCGAACATGACGCGGGCGCGGCGCTGCGGGTTGGTGGCGGCCCATTCGGGCTGCGCCGCCTTGGCGCTGGCAATGGCGCGCTCCAGCATGGCGATGTCGGCGAGTTCGACCTGCGCCTGCACCTGGCCGATGGAGGGGGCGAAGACGTCGCCCAGGCGGTCGGGCTGCGAGACGGCTTCCCCGTCGATGAAGTGGCTTATCAAACGCATGGCGGCTCTCCTGTGGCGTGATGCTTGTGCTGAGTGGCGGTTTAGTCCATGCAAATTGCCACAGGAACATAGGAAATTGCCGATAGGGCTGTGCATATATGTCGGCGCTGAACTGGGATGATGTCCGCCTTTTTCTTGCCGTAGCGCGGACGGCGCGGCTGGCCGGTGCGGGGCGGCGGCTGGGCCTCGACCATAGCACCGTGGCGCGGCGGCTCAGCAATCTGGAGGCGGCGGTGGGAAGCCGGCTGTTCGACCGGGGGCCGCGCGGGGTGCAGCTGACCGAGGCGGGGCAGAAGCTGCTCGACCATGCCGAGCGGATCGAGGGCGAGATGGCCGCCGCGACCGAGACGCTGGGCGGCGGCGACGCGCGGGTGACGGGGGCGGTGCGGCTGGCGACGCCCGAGGCGTTCGGCACCTATCTGGTCGCGCCGCAGATTCACCGGCTGCACCGGGCGCACCCGGAGCTGCGGCTGGAACTCGCGCCCGAATCGCGGATGGTGAGCCTGGCGAACCGGGACGCGGACGTGGCGGTGCTGCTGAACCGGCCGGCCAGTGGCCCGGTGGTGGCGCGGCACCTGATCGACTATCGGCTGGGGCTCTATGCCTCTCGCGCCTATCTGGACGCGCAGGGTCCGGTGACGGCCGATCGTCTGTCCGACCATCCTTTCGCCTGGTATATCGACGCGCGGATCGACATTCCCGAATTGCGTTTCCTGTCGGAAGTGTCCGCCGATGCGACGCCGGTATTCCGGTCCACCTCGATCGCGGCGCAACATGCGGCGGTGGCGGGGGGTTTCGGGCTGGGAGTGCTGCACCTGTTCGCAGCGGAGGGCGATCCGGCGCTGGTGCGGCTGCTGCCCGAGGTCGAGATACAGCGCAGCTACTGGCTGGCAGTCCATGCCGATATGCAGCGGCTGCCGAGGGTTAGGGCGGTCATGGATTTCATCGATGCGGTGGTCGCGGATCGGCGTTCAGACTTCTAAAGCGAACAGCGAGTGGGACAGCCGAATCGCGGTTTGCGAGGTCAAAGATTTAACATAATTTAGATTATCGCACTTTTGTAGGAGCCGCCGGGAGGGCCGCGGAAATGCCCCAGCCGGCGACCGCCGTGCCGCCCAGCCAGAGGAGGAAGGCGGCGGCGTCGCCATAGAGGAGGAAGGCAAGGCCGGGGAGCAGGGCGGCGACCGCGAGCAGCCGGCGCAGGGAGGCCCCATGCCCCTCCCCTTGCCCAGCAGCGCGGCGGCGCTTGGGGTCGCCGAGGCCGAGAAGCAGGATAAGGCCAGCGGAGGCGAGGATGGCGACGAGCGTGAGCATCATTCGGCCGGTTGCAGCGCGAGCGACGGACGGGGGGTGCGTGCCGTGCCGCGCAGCTGCCAGAGCATCCAGCCGCCCGCGAGCAGGAAGGCGACATCGAGGGTGACGATGATCGACTGGCCGGCGGCGAACGCGGTGCTCCAGCCCGGCCCGCCGGTGAGGAGGCGCATAGGCGGCAGCAGCAGGAGCAGCGCGCCGGTCGCGCCGCGCAACCATGTGCCGAGACGCGCGGCGTCCGGGGCGATGGCCCCTGCCCCGACGGCAAGCGCCGCGCCGACGAGGAAGCCCGCCGGAGTCCACCAGGTCGCGCTGCCCAAGGGCATGGCGAGAAGGAAGGCGGCGGCGGCGGCGGCGAGCGCGAAGGGGAGGCCGAGGCCCACGACCATGTTGGTCCGCTCCAACCAGGCGAAGGAGCGCACGCCCCCTTCCCGCCGGACGAGCCAGAGGCGGATGCCGGTATAGGTGACGTAGCACATGGCGAAACCCAGTCCGAACCAGATCGCCTTCGACAGCAATCCCGCGAAATTGCCGAAATGGAGCGGCGACATGATCGCGGCAAGGGTGCCGCCGGCGGACGGCTTCGGCCCGATCAGCGGCTTTTCCTGAAGGAAGGCGGCGGTCGCGCCATCGTAAAGCAGCGACATGGGGGCGATGGCGGCGGTCTTTGGCGGGTGGTAGGTGGTGACCTTCGCGTCGGCGCGGCCGACATTCTCGATCGTGACGAAGGTCGGGATCGCGCCGGCGCGGGCGATGGCGTCGGCGTTGATCCGGTCCATATTGCCGATCGTAGCGGGCCGGGGATCGGGCCGGCCGGGATTGCCATAGACCGCCTCGGTCAGCGCCTGCACATTGCCGCCGAACGCGGCCATCGCGACGACCGGCATCCCAACCGTGCCGAAGAAGGAAAAGAAACTGCCGGTGAAGGCAAGGACGAAGGCGAAGGGCAGGCTCCATGTGCCGGCGACGCTGTGGGCGTCCCGGTTCGCCAGCACGGCGCTGCCCGATCGGCGCAGGGTGAAGATGTCCTTGAACAGGTGGCGGTGGATCAGCAGACCCGAGATTGCCGCGACCAGCATCGAGAGGCCGAGAATGCCGGTCAGCAGCAGGCCCCAGGGATTGGGGACATGGAGCCGGACATGGGTGTCGACCAGAAAGGCGCTCAAGGCATTGTCGTTGCGCGCGCCATAGACATCCTCATTGGTGCCGGCCTGGCGGTGGATGACGCGGCCGTCCTGCCCCACGACATAGAACAGCCCGCGACTGATGAGTTCGCCGCCATCCATTTCATGCCGGTGGAAGAACAGGCCAAGATCATGGTCGCCGGTCTCGAACAGGTCGACGGCTTCGCGATATTGGGCGGGTGTCTCGTCGCCCAGCCGGCGCAGCGTGTCGGCCATGGGACGCTCGAAGGCGGATTGCGTGGCGACATGGCCGGCGGACCATGCGCCGATCTCCTCGGCGAAGACAGCGGCGGTGCCGGTCAGCACGACGGCATAGAGAAGCAGGCCGAGCAGGATGCCCGACCAGCCATGGACGGCGACCATCGCCTTGGTCTCAGCCTTGGGCAGGTGGATCATCGATGGGCCTCCGTGGACGCTGCGCTTTTATCGAGAAATTTGTGGGCGATAAGGGCAGAATGGACCAGCAGCAGCCCCAAGGCAATGATCGCCACCCGCGCGAGGCTGCGGTCGAGGCAGGCGTGGAAGAAGAGGCCGGCCCAGAGGAGCGGCGCGAGGATGAGCGGCAGCACGAGATTGTCGATGCCCGCCGCGCCGCCGGGCAGCCACAGCGCCATGCCCGCCATCACGACGAGCGCGATCAGCACCGCGCCCGGCCCGGCGAAGGCGATGCGTATCCAGCGGCGCGAATTGGCGGTCATCCTCTCCCCTCCCCCGGTCAATATTTCAGGCTGATCGTGCCGAGGATGGTGCGCGGCGCGCCATAATAGCCCTGGTCATAATTGAGCGCGGTCAGATATTTGGCGTTGGTCACATTCTTGAGGTTGGCGCTGATCTGGAGATTGTCGGTCAGCTTGTAGCTGGCGAGCAGGTCGAGCAGGGCATAGCGCGGCTGGGTGATGCGGATCGGCGCGCCGGTGGTGACAGAGACGGTGCCGGGTTCGAGATAGATTTTGCTTTGATATTGCACCGCCGCGCCGACCTTGAGCGCCGGGAGCGCGGGCGGCGAATAAGTGAGGGTGAGGCGGCCGAGCTGGCGGGGGACGAAGGTGCGGACCGGCTCGTCATTCTCTCCGCGCACGCGCATGATGGTGTAGCCGCCGGTCGCCTGAAGCCCCGGCGCGAGCAGGCCGGCGAATTCGAATTCTATGCCCTGCGACTTGGCGTCGACGCCGCGATAGATGGTCTGGCCGATCGTGGCGTCGAAGCCGGCGGCTTCGGCGGTGTTCTTCTGGCGCGCCTGGAAGATGGCGAGGCTGGCGTTGAGGCGGCCGCCCATCCATTCGCCCTTGAAGCCCGCCTCGATATTGTCGCCCTTGATCGGGTCGATCAGTTCGCGGTTGGCGGTCGTCTGGGTCTGGGGATTGAAGATGGTGGCGAAGCTCGCATAGGCGCTGATGCTGTCGGTGAGGTCGAGCGTCGCGCCGACGAAGGGCAGGAAGCGCGTCCAGTCATAGGCCATGTTGGCGCCATAGGAGAAACCCTCGCTGGTGGCGTGGGTGAGGTTACCGCCGAGCATCAGCTTGAAGCGATCGGCAAGGCTCAGGCGGATGAGGCCGTAGCCGGTTTCGCGCTTGGTGGTGCGGTCGCCGCTTTCCGCGACGCTGGTGTTGAAGACGGTCGGGAAGTTCGGTTCCGGCGTGGTGCCGCTCAGCACGTCGTCGATCGAGAGTTCGAGGCCGATCGCGCCATAATCATAGCCCGATGTCTGCACATAGCGCTGGGCGCTGCGGTTGACGCCGACCATCACATCATGGTCGCGGCCGAACAGCGCGACCTTGCCCGCGACATAGGCGTCGATGGTGAGGTTGCGGGTTTCCGCCCGGAAGGCGCCCGGATAGCTGCGGATATTGCCGCCGGTGGCGCTCAGGGCCGGGTCGATGCCGTCGGCAAAGGCGGCGCTGGGGTTGCCATAGACGTAGAAGAGGCGATCGTCCTCGCTGACGGAGCGGCGGACGACGGTGAGCTTGGCATGCCAGTCGTCGTTGAAATGATGGACGATATCGCCGAAAATCTGGCGGTCGATCACGTTCCAGCCGGCCCAATCGGGACCGCTGTTGGCCGAGCGCGGCAGGTCGATGCGGGTGCCGTCGGTATAATAGAGCGGGAGCGCGCCCCAGGTCGCGCCGCGGCTCTGATGATCCTGATGGCCGTAGCCGAGTGTGACGGTGGTCTGCGGGCCGAGATCGGCCTCTACGATGCCGTAGCCGGTCCAGCGGCGCAGGCCGTAGCGATCGAGATAGCTGTCCTCGTCGAGATAGGCGCCGACCGCGCGGGCGCGGATGCTGCCGTCCGAGGTCAAGGGCACGCTGACGTCGGCGTCGAGGCGCAGATGGTCGTAGGAGCCATATTGCGCGCTGCCGCTCGCCTGGAAGGTTTTTGTCGGGCGCTTGCGGATGAAGTTGACGACGGCGGACGGGTTGCCGGTGGAGGAGAGCAGCCCCGGCGCGCCGCGCACCACGTCGATATGGTCGTAGATGGCGGTGTCGATGGAGCCCGTTTGTACTTCAAACGCGAAGGGCAGGCCGATGCCGTCGATCTGGAAGGTCTGGATGTCGAAGCCGCGCGCCGAATAATAGATGCGGTCGGTTTCCTGCGCCTGCACCTGAACGCCCGGCACGGTCTTGAGCAGGTCGTTGATGTCGTTGAGCTGGAAATCCTGGATCTGGGCGCGGGTGACGACGCTGACCGACTGGGGCGTTTCGCGCTGCGACAGCGGGAAGCGCATCGTCGTCGTCTGTTTCTTGACCGCATAATCATCCTGCCCCTCGGTCCGCTCGCCGGTGACGATGATCTCGGTATCGGCAGGCGCGGCAGGGGCTTCGGCGGCGGGGACAGCGGCGGCAGTGGCGGCGACGATGGTCAGCAAGGCAGGCATGAGAGAGCGGGTTCCCCTGTTCGGTTTCCCGCTCCCTAGTCAGACAAATGCGATTCTGCAAGTCATTTGCAATAGCAAGGAAGCCTTCTCACCAACCGAGCTGCCGCGCCGCGGACGGGTGCGGCGGCGGGAGCAGCAGGTCGCCCTGAAGCAGGGGGAAAGCGGCGGTCGGGCCGCCGAGCAGATCGTCGAAATGGGCGATGGTGCGGGCAAGCCCTTCACGCAAAGGGATTTTCGGGCTCCAGCCAAGGTCCGCCTGCGCGCGGGCGATGTCCGGGCGGCGCTGGCGCGGGTCGTCGGCGGGGAGGGGTTTACAGATGAGGGGGGAGCGGGAGCCGGTGAGGTCCAGCACGGTTTCAGCGAGTTCGCGGATGGTGAATTCCCCCGGATTGCCGATGTTGATCGGGCCGGTGATGGCGTCGGGGCTGTCCATCAGGCGGATGAGGCCGTCGACCAGATCGTCGACATAGCAGAAGGAGCGGGTCTGCGCGCCGTCGCCGTAGAGGGTGATGGGCTGGCCGGTCAGCGCCTGGCAGATGAAGTTGGAGACGACGCGGCCGTCCGCCGGGTCCATGCGCGGGCCGTAGCTATTGAAGATGCGCGCGACCTTGATCTTCACCTGCCCCTGGCGGTGATAGTCGAAGAACAGGGTTTCGGCGCAGCGTTTGCCCTCGTCATAGCAGGCGCGCGGGCCGATGGGATTGACATGGCCCCAATACTCCTCCGGCTGGGGGTGGACGGAAGGGTCGCCATAGACTTCGCTGGTCGACGCCTGGAGGATCTTCGCGCCGGTGCGCTTGGCGAGGCCCAGCATGTTGATCGCGCCATGGACGCTGGTCTTGGTCGTCTGCACCGGGTTGATGCGATATTGCAGCGGGGATGCCGGGCAGGCGAGATTGTAGATTTCGTCCACCTCGACATAGAGCGGCACCGTCACGTCATGGCGCATGAACTCGAAATTGCGCCGGTCGAGCAATTGGGTGAGGTTGCTGCGCGATCCGGTGAAGAGATTGTCGACGCACAGCACGTCATGCCCGGCGGCGACCAGCCGGTCGCACAGATGCGAGCCGAGGAACCCCGCCCCGCCGGTCACGAGTATCTTCTTGACGCCCTTGTTCATGGCCTTGCCTCCTGTCGGTGGAAAATGGTGGCCGCCATCACGCCGAGATAGCGGCGGGAAAAGCGCGCCATGGCGCGATGGTCGGGGTTGCGGCGGAGCGCGCCGAGCAGGCTGAAGGCGGCCCAGCGCGCGGCATAGCCGGTAAAGAGGATCGCATCATAGGCGGCGCGAGCGAACGGCCCCCTGCCCTGGCGGAAGAAGAAGCGCGGGCCTTTATAGACGCTGGCGAGCACGTCCATCGAGGACACGCGGGCGAAGCTCTGGCCGTGATGGTGGGTGATGCTCTGCCGCGCGGAATAGCGGACGCGCCAGCCGGCTTTCGCGACGCGGTGGCACAGTTCCATATCCTCTCCGAACATGAAGAAGGCGGGATGGAAGACGGTGGGGCCGACAGCCGCGCGGCGGAAGGTGAGCGATGCGCCCGAGACCCAGTCGATGGGGCGGACGCCGGGCGGGTCGTCGTCCAGATAGACGGCGGGGGGTCGCCAGCGGCGGGGCAGCAGGCGGCCGATGAAGAGATAGTTGCAGGCGAGGTTGGCGAGGGTGGGGAAAGCGCCGCCCGACGCGCGCTGGAAGCTGCCGTCGCTGTTGCGGAGGCGCGAGCCGAGGATGCCGATCATGGGGTCTTCCTCGATCGTAGCGAGCATCGAAGCGACGGCGTCGGGATCAACGACCGTGTCCGGGTTGAGCAGCATGACGATTGGGGCGTCGGTCGCCTCGTAGCCAAGCTGGCAGCCGCGCGCAAAGCCGAGGTTCGCGCCGCTTTCGATGAGGCGGACCCAGGGGAAGTCCTGGGCAACCATGGCGGCGCTGCCGTCATGCGAGGCGTTGTCGATGACGATGGTGTCGACCGCTGCGTCGGGCAGGCCGTTGCTGGCGGCGACGGCGGCGAGGCAATCGCGCAGCAGGTCGCGGACATTCCAGTTGACGATGACGATGGCGAGGCGGGCGGTCATGGCATCATGCTCCGGTAGAGGGCGGCCCAGGCGGGGCGCAGGGCGGGCCAGGCGTAGGTGGTGCGGGCATAGCCCTGCATGAGCCGGGCGCTGCGTTCAGTGGGGTCGAGCCGCAGGCGGGTGAGGGCGGCGGCGAGCGCGCCGGGCGCCATCATGTCGATCCAGCAGGCGGGATTGGGCAGCAGCCAGCGGAAATGCGGGGCGTCGTGCGTGAGGATGGGGAGGCCGGCGGCGGCGGCTTCCACGATCGCGATGCCGAATGCCTCGAAGGTGGCGGCGTGCGGCATGACGTCGGCAAGGGCGAAGAGATCGGCTACTTCGCTGCTCGGCACATGGGTGACGCGGACATTGTCTCCCAGCCGCGCGCGGGCGTAGGCGGGCAGGTCCGGGTCGCCATGGTCGAGGCTGCCGTCCAGCCAGAGCAGCGGCTCGCCCGGCATGGCGGCGACTTCGTCGATGAGATGATGGGTGCGCTTGTGCGCGCGGTTGAGCGCGGCGACGCAGAGGATGACGAAGCGGTCGGGGGCGATGCCGTGGCGGGCGCGCAGGGTGGCGCGGTCGGCGCTGGGGACGAAGCGATCAGGGCGGTAGCCGCAGGGGATGAGGGCCATCGCGCGAGGGTCATGGCCGTGCGCCACCGCGTCGTTCAGCGTCGCCGCCGACATCTGGTGCAGCCGGTCGCAGGGGGGATAGTCGCCGGGCGGCATCGCCGTCCCCTCGGTATAGAGGAGGCGGAAGCGCAACCGCAGCAGGCGGCGCAGGTGGAAGAGCAGGCGCGCGAGCGGGGGGTCTATGACATGGACGATGTCGTATCGGCCGGCGATCAGATGCGGCAGCAGCGCGAGCGCGAAGGTCAGGCATTCGGCGTGCATCGGGGTGCGGCCGATCAGGCGGTGGAGCGGCAGGTAGCGGATCGCCCGGCCGCCGCGCGCGAGGAAGGGGAGGATGATCTCGTCGGGCGCTTTTGGTCCGCCGCCCTTGAACAGGGTCATGGCGAAGTCGTCGCGCATCTCGTCGAACAGGTCGCGGAACAGCCGCTCGAAGCCGCGCTGGACGAGGCCGACGCCAGGGCAGGCGATCGCAATGCGGGGGACGGTCATGCGGGGCGCTCCTGTAGGCGCAGGGCAGCGAGGCGGCGGTGGCCGAGGGCGAACGTAACTGCGACGGTCAGCAGGCCGGCGAGTGCGCCGCCGGTGAGCGTGCCGCCGAGCGGGGTCGCGCCGATCAGCAGCGCGATTAGGATGGCGGCTGCGGCAACGCCCGCGACCGGCCGCCAGTCGAGGCGGACGCCGGTGCTGGACTGCGCCAGGGCCGACACCGCAACGGTGCCGAGGGTGAGTTCGATCGCGAGGTAGCCGATCGCCGCGCCCAGTCCGCCGAAGCGGGGGACGAGCAGGAGCAGCGCGGAGAGCTGTGCGCCGAGCGCCGCGAGGGTCAGGCGCATCGCCCTGCCCTGCCGCCCGGCGATGAGGATCAGCGGCGACATGGCGGTGGTGACGGCGCGGGCGAGCAGCACCCAGGCCATGAGCCGGAGCAGCGGCGCGGCGGCGGCGAAATCGGGGCCGAGCAGGCGCATGATCGCGTCGGCCGCGACATGCAGCCCGGCGAAGAGCGGGGCGGCGAGCGCCATGGCGAGGAACAGCGCGTCCTGCTGCGTAGCGGCGAAGGCGGCGGGATCGCGCCGCCACTGGCCCGAGAGGATAGGGAAGAAGGCGCCGTTCAGCGCCTGGATCGCGACCAGCGCCGGGCTGGTGAAACGGGTGGCGGCGGCGAAGAGGGCGACCGCGCGCCAGTCGGTCAGGCGAGCGAGCAGCAGCGGCGCAAGCGCGTCGTAGAGGAGGACGAGCAGGCCGGCGACTCCCAGGGGTGCGGCGCGGCGGGCGAGGCTGAAGGCCGTGATGCGGCGCGAGGCTGGTGGGCCGAGGGGACCGGCCCAGCGGATCGTCAGCGCGGCTTGCAGCAGGCGGCCGGCGGCGAGGCTGGCGATCAACAGGGGGAGCGGGGCGCGGGCGAGGCTGGCGAGGAGGAGCAGCGGGAGCATCAGCGCGACGCCGGCAAGCTCCGCGCCGATGTCGCGGTCCATCCGCAGCGCGAAGCGGAGCGTCACGCGCGCCGGCTGGAGCGCGGCGATGGCGAGGATGGCGACGCTGCCCGCGCAGGCGGCGAGCGCTATGGCCCCCTGCCCGCTCGCGATCAGCAGCAGCGGCAGGGCCAGCGCGGCGGCGGCGCCCTGCCAGCGTTTGGCGCGGGCGAGCGCGGCGAGGGTCGCGGCGCGGCGGTGGGGGCGGCGGGCTATGTCGCGGACGGCGATGTCGGTCTGGCCGAAATCGACCAGCCATTCGGCAAGGCCCATGAGGCTGAGAAGGAAGGCATAGGCGCCGAAACTCTCCGCCCCGGCGAGGCGGGCGACGGCGAGCGCGGCGAGCATCCGCGCGGCGGACAGGAGGATGCGGCCGGCGATGAGGCTGACGCCGTTGCGGAGCAGCTGGTTCATACAGCCTGTCTCCGCCGGCAGCGATCGACGGCGACGATGATCGCGGCCAGGATCCAGAAGGTGCGGCCGGCGGGCATCTGGCGCAGGAAGAAGCTGCCCAAGCCGTCCACCATATTGGCGCAGAGGCCGGCGAGCGCGCCGGCGTTGAGCGCGTGGAGCATCGGATCAATGCCGGCGCGGGCGTTACGCCAGCCGGTGCGGAGCAGAAGCGCCAGCATGAGGAGGAAGAGGGCGACGCCGAGCGTGCCCTGCTCCGCCCAGATCAGCAGATAGATGTCGTGGACGACGGGCCAGTTCGCGCCGAAGCTGCGCGTCAGCCCCTCCGCCCCGCCATGCTGGGTGCGGCCGGGGAGGTGGAAGACGAAGCTGTTGAGGCCGACGCCGGTGAGCGGATGATCGCGCACCATGTCCCAGGCCACGCCCATCCATTCCCAGCGGAAGTCGACCGCGCCGGGATCGCTGCGGGTGAAGCGGCGGACGATGGCGGGGGCGGCGGCGAGCGCGGCGAGGACGCCGATCGTGCCGGCGAGCGCTGTGACGGCAAGCGCGCGGCGGCGGGTGCGGCGATCGCGCAGCATTAGCGCGATGACGATCGGAACAGCGAGCGCGAAGGCCAGCCAGCCCGAGCGTGACAGGGTGAGGAGCAGCGCCAGCAGGGCGAGGCCAAGCACAATGCCAATTGCCGCCTTCGCCGGGAGCGTCAGCCGGGTCATCAGCATCGCGAGCAGCAGCGGGCCCAGCATCGCGAGGAAGCCGGCGAGGATATTGGGGTGCCCCAGCAGGCCGCCGATACGGAAGGTCGCGCCGCCATCCATATAGGTGGCGCGGTTGGCGTAATCGAGCGTGGTCATCGTCGCTTCGCCGAGCATCTGGAGGCCGATATCGCCCTTCTTCGCATATTGGGCGATGCCGACCGCCGCCTGGAGCAGCAGGCCGCAGCAGAGCGAGGCGAACAGATGGAGGAAGCGGGGGACGCGCACCAGTTCGGCGGCGAGGATGAGGAAGAGGAAGAGCGATTTGGTCATCTGCGCCGCTTCGAGCAGGGCAAGCTGGCGATAGGGGCCTGTAAGCGCGCCCAGCAGACCGAGCAGGATCGTGCCTGCCCAGCAGAGCGCGGGGGGAGGGAGCCTCAAGCGGATGCCGTCGCGGAGCTGGAACAAAGCGAGCGCGACGAGGAAGATGTCCACCGCCTCGATCGCATAGGCCCCTGCGCCGCCCATGTGCGGCACGGGCAAGAAGCGCTTGGCGAGCGCCAGCGGCGCGGTGAGGCCGATACCCCAGAGGCAGGCGAGGCGCGGGTTGCCACTGGCCCAGAGCGCACCGCCGAGCAGCGCTGTCCCCGCGAGCGCAAGCGGCGCGCGGGCGGCGGTTCCGCCGGCGACGATCAGGGCGGCGGGCAGCGCGGCGGCGAGCGCGAGCGGCAGGATCATGCGGGAGGGCAGCGCGTCAGACGCCATGGCGCGGGTCGCTGGCAGCCAGGATGACTCCGGCAGGCGCGATGCCGTTTGACGCATAGAGGGCGCTGGCTGCGTGGAGTCGGGCCATGGGGGTGCGGCCTTCTTCCGCCACCAGAACCACGCAGTCGGCGCGCGTCGCGAGCGCGAGGTTGCGCGTGTCGGCGGCGATCGAACGCTGCTGGATCAGCAGATGGTCGAAATGGCGGGCGAGGAAGGGCAGCATCGCCGCGAGCCGATCCGGCGCGCCGCTGGCGGGATGGCGCCCGGCGGGCAGGAGATAGAGGTCGGGACGGGCCAGCATCCGCATCCGCTCGACCGCGAGCCATGGATCGTCGCCCGCAATGTCGGACAGGCCCGCCGCGCCAGCCGCGCCGAGCGAGGCGCTGATCCCGTCCTCCGCCAGCGTCGCGTCGATCAGGAGCAGCCGGCCGCGCAGCTCGTCCTGGAGCATGGCCGCGAGCAGCAGCAGCGTGTCGTTGGCGACCGAGAGCAAACTTTCGGCGCTGAGGAGGAGGATGCGCGGGCTGCCCTGTGCGGCGAGGCGGCGAACGAGGTGACGATAATCGCGTGAGGCGGGCGCGCCGGCGGGCGGGGCGAGGCGGGCGGCAGGCGCCGTGACCGGTACGGCCGGGCGCCAGACCACGGCATAGCCGCGCGGCACCGCTCGCCAGCGCGCGCCCGGCCGTTGCACGAGGTCGGTCGCGCAGTCGCGGCAGCGCGCAAAGCCGATGCCGCCATTCCAGGCGACGGCCTGATCCGCGCGATGAAAGCCCAATGTGCACAACATGGCTGACGCTTGCCTCTTTTGCCGGCCGATCCTGACGCGGAACTGCGCCATGAAGAATCGTTGATGAGCCGCAGCGTCCTATTATTCCTTCAGTGAAATATTGGATCAACTTGCCAAAATCATCTGGATCAAAATGAAACATCCAATTTTATCATGGTTAATCCACCTAGAACCGCATCGCGTTTTCATTTTTCATCTTCTGGTGATTCGCAGATATACATGA
Source organism: Sphingobium sp. (assembly GCF_036170395.1). GTDB lineage: Bacteria > Pseudomonadota > Alphaproteobacteria > Sphingomonadales > Sphingomonadaceae > Sphingobium. The sequence continues at coordinate 76,942 of NZ_JAVHPD010000059.1, read as the reverse complement.
ATATTTACTGTAAAACACATGATCTACTCTTATAATATTTCGCATTTTTAGTATTTCCTCCTCTTGGCGCGAGCGGAACATGCATCAACCGAGTTGGGACGCGGATTTCAGGGCGGGCGGGCCGATCGGCCAGTGGGGCAAGGCGCTGGGGCGTTTCTGCCGGCTGGTCGATAGCCTGCTGATCCTTGGCTGCCTGATGCTGGCGGCGCGGGGCGGATGGTCGCCGGGGCGGCCGGTCGCGGTCGATGCGCTGCTGTGCCTGGCGCTGCTGGAGCTGACCGCGCCGGCCTTTCACCTGAGCCGGTCGTGGCGGATGGTGCGGCTGCGGCACGAGCTGGCCGATCTCGCCGCGCACTGGACGCTGAGTTTCGCCTTGCTGATGGCGCTGACCGCGCTGATGGGCGACGCGCCGCCGGCGGGCGTGGCGATCGGATGGTATGCGAGCGCGCTCGCGGCGATCCTGGGGGCGCGCGTCGCGGTGCGGATGGCGCTGCGCTGCTGGCGCGCGCTGGGACACGACCAGCGCAACGCCGCCTTCATCGGCGCGACCGAGACGGCGGAACGGCTCTGCGCCACTTTCGCGCGGCAACGCTGGATGGGCATAAGAGCGCTCGGCATATATGACGACCGCCAGCCGGTGAGCGGGCGCACGGCGGCGCTCAAGGAAGGGCCGTTCGGCGGGCCGGTCGACCGGCTCTACGATCTCGCGCGGCGCGGCGCGGTGAGCCGCATCTATGTGACGCTGCCGATGGCGGCGGAGCAGCGGATCAAGGGGATCATCGAGCGGTTCGGCGATACCACCGCCTCGCTTTATTATTGCCCGCCCTTGTTCCGCTTCGACCTGATCGGCGCGCGTTGGGACGATGTGCAGGGGCAGCCGGTCATCAGCATCGTCGAATCGCCCTTCGCCGGCTGGTCGCGGCTGGTGAAGCGGGCCGAGGATGTGGCGGTGACATTGGTCGCGCTGCCGCTGATTCTGCCGCTGGGGCTGCTGATCGCGCTCGCCATCCGGCTCGACACGCCGGGGCCGGTCTTCTACCGGCAGCGTCGCTATGGCCTGGACGGGCGGGCCTTCACCATCTGGAAGTTCCGGTCGATGCGGGTGGAGGGCGATGCCGGCTTCGCGCAGGCGCGGCGGGGCGACGCGCGGGTGACGCGGGTCGGCGCGCTGCTGCGGCGGACGTCGCTGGACGAGCTGCCGCAGTTCATCAATGTAGCGCTGGGCAGCATGTCGGTGGTGGGGCCGCGCCCGCATCCGCTCGCGCTGGACGACGCCTTCCGCCCGATGATCCGCCGCTATGCGGTGCGGCACAAGATCAAGCCGGGGATCACGGGCCTGGCGCAGGTCAGCGGCTGGCGCGGCGAGACCGAGACGCTGGACAAGATGCAGCAGCGGGTCGCGCACGATATCGACTATCTGCGCCGCTGGTCGCTGTGGCTGGACCTGACGATCCTCGCCCGGACGCTGCTGGTGCCGTTCGTGCAGCGGAACGCCTACTGATGCGCGCGGCCCTGACCCTGGTCGCGCTGGTCGCCGGATGCGCGCAGCCCGATCCCGCGCCGGTGCTGCCGCGCGCCATGGCGGCGGCCAGCGTGAGTGCGGACGCGCCAGTGATCGCGGCGGGCGCGATGCGGCGACAGGCGCTGTGGAACGACCCGAGCGTGCTGCGCGAGAATGGCCGATACGTCCTTTATATGACGAGCAGCACCGACGCGCCGTTCGAGCCGCCGGTCCTGCCCTTTCGCGCGGTGTCGGCGGATGGGGTGCGCTGGTCGCTCTCGCCGGAGGGGCCGCTGCTGTCGCCAGCGGGCGGCCCCTATGTCAGCATCGAGACGCCGAGCGTGGTGCGCTTCGCCGGGCGACATTGGATGGCGTTTACCGGCATCTATCCCAAAGGCGGAGCGAGTCCGATGGCGATCGGGCTGGCGGTGTCGGACGATGGGGTCGCGTGGCGCGTGGCGCGCTGGACGCTGCTGACGGCGAGCGGGCGCGCGGAAGCCTGGGACGGCTATCTGGTCGGCGAGCCGGGCGCGGTGGTGCTGGGCGGGCGGATGCGCATCTATTTCTCGGCGGTCGGCGCGCGGGACGGCGGCGGGCCGCCGGTGCAGTCGATCGGCATGGTCGAATCCGGCGATGGCGTGCATTTCAGCGCGCCGCGCCAGGTGCTGGTCCAGGGGCCGCTCTATCCGGCGGCGAAGGGCTATGCCGGCTATGCGTCGCCCGCCGCGCTGGCGCGCGAAGACGGCGGCGTCGACCTCTTCTATTCGGTCGCGCATGTCCGCAGGCACGCTGACCCCGAATGGCAGCAGGTGGCGATCCACCATGCGCGGTCGGCCGACGGGATTCGCTTCATCGAGGACGCAGCGCCGCTGCTGACGCGGGACAGCACGCGCTGGACCGATGGCGAAATCCTCGCGCCCGCGCCGCTGATCGACAGCGGCGCGCTCAAGCTCTGGTTCGGCGGGCATGTCGCGCGGGACCGGCTGGCGCCGCTGATCCTGCAGGGCGTCAGCGGGCCGGAATTCGGCATCGGCCTCGCCACCTTTCCTCTCCCTCCATCACCACAAGGAGCCAAGCCATGAAGGTCGTCATCCTCTGCGGGGGCCAGGGCATTCGCGCCTTCCCCTTCACCACCTATCTGCCAAAGCCCATGCTGCCGCTGGGCGGCACGCCGGTGCTGGTCCATGTCATCAAGAATTTCATCCGCCAGGGTTTCCGCGAATTCGTGCTGGCGGCGGGATATCGGCAGGACGTGCTGCACGATTATTTCGAGGGCAAGGATATCGGCGCGCATGTCGAGATCGTCGACACGGGCGAGGATGCCGACACCGGACGGCGCATCTTCAATTGCCGCCACCTGATCGACGGGCCGTTCATCGCCACCTATGGCGATGGCTTGTCGGACGTGCCGATGCACGATGTGGTCGCGTTCCACCGCGCGCATGGCGCGCGGCTGACGATCACGTCGGTGCCGATGTATTCGCAATATGGCGTGCTGACCGTCCGGCAGGATGGCGGGATCGCGCGCTTCATGGAAAAGCCGCTGATCGCCGACTACTGGATCAACGCCGGTTTCATGGTGATGGACCCGCGCCTGTTCGAGACGTGGGACGGCGAGAATCTGGAGCGCGACATCATCCCGCCGCTGATCGCGCGGGGCGACGCCTTCACCTACCGCCACGAAGGCTTCTTCAAGTCGTTCGACTTCTACAAGGATGTGGTCGAGATGGACGAGCTGCTGGCGCTCGGTGGCTCAGCGCCGTGGATCGTCGCGCCCGAGCCCGAGGAGCGCGCGGCATGAGCGGCTTCTGGAGGGGCAAAACCTGCCTCGTCACCGGGGCGACCGGCTTTCTTGGTGGAAGCCTGGTCGCCGAACTGCTCGACCAGGGCGCGCAGGTCGTGGCGCTGGTGCGCGACATGGTGCCGCAGTCGCGCTTCGCCGCCACCGACCTCGCCAAGCGGGCCAAGATCGTGCGCGGGGCGCTGGAGGATTATGCGGTCATCGAGCGGGCGCTCAACGAATATGCGGTCGACACCGTGTTTCACCTCGGCGCGCAGGCGATCGTCGGCGTGGCGAACCGCAATCCGCTCTCCACCTTCGAGGCGAACATCAAGGGGACATGGGTGCTGCTGGAGGCATGCCGGCGGGTGGCGACGATCGAGCGGGTCGTCGTCGCCTCCTCCGACAAGGCCTATGGCGACCATGCGGCGCTGCCCTATCATGAGGATTTTCCGTTGCAGGGGCGGCACCCCTATGACGTGTCGAAAAGCTGCGCCGACCTGATCGCGCTGAGCTACGCCAAAACCTACAGCTTGCCGGTCGCGATCACGCGGTGCGGCAATCTGTTCGGGCCGGGCGACCTCAATATCAACCGCATCGTGCCGGGCACCTGCCTCGCCGCGATCGACGGGGCGCGGCCGGTGATCCGGTCGGACGGGTCGCCGGTGCGCGACTATGTCTATGTCGAGGATATCGTCGAGGGCTATCTGCGCGTCGCCGAGCATCTGGGCGACGAAGGCGTGGTGGGCCGCGCCTTCAATTTCGGAACGGGCGAGCCGGTGAGCGTGCTGGACCTCACCCGCCGGACTCTGGCGGCGGCGGGGCGCGCCGACCTGGAGCCGGAGGTGCGCAACCACGCCCATGGCGAGATTCAGGCGCAATATCTGTCCAGCGCATTGGCGGCCGAGAAGCTGGGCTGGCGGCCGGGCGCGGGGCTGGACCAGCGGCTGTCGCAAACCTTCCTCTGGTACAGGGAGCATCGCCATTTCTTCTGAGCGCGCCTTCATCGGCATCCCGACCTACAACCGCCCCGACTATGTGCGCGAGGCGGTGGCGAGCCTGCGCGCGCAGAGTTTCGCCGATTTCCGCGCGGTGGTGAGCGACAATGCCTCGCCGGGCGATGTCGGCGAGCAGGTCCGCGCCTTTGTCGAGGGGTTGGGCGATCCGCGCTTCGCCTTCGCGCAGCAGGTGGAGAATGGCGGCGAATATGGGCAGGGGCGCTATCTGCTCGGGGAGGCGGGGGAGGCGGAATTTTTCTGCATCCTGCATGACGATGATGTCGTTGCGCCCGACTGGCTTGCGCGGGGGGTGGCGGCGCTGGAGGCCGCGCCCGACGCGGCCTTGTTCGTCGCCAATCCGTGGTTGATGGATTCAGCGGGACGGCCGTCCGCGAAGGAAACCGCCGCCTATTGCCGGGCGCATAGGCGGCGACGGCGGGGCGGGCGCTTTGCGATATTGGAGACGCATATGGCGAGCGGCTTCACGCCGATTTCGGGGACATTGTTCCGCACCCGGATGCTGCATATGTCGGGCTTCGTGGATGCGGATTGCCATGGCAATTTCCCGTTCGAACTGAATATCTTCACCCGGCTGGGCGACATGGGCGCGACCGGATGGTTCGACCCCGATCCGCTGGTGGGGTTCCGCCATCATGCGGGATCGCTGCGCAACACGCTCGGGCTGATGCGCAACCCCGATGTGGTCGGCACGATGCTGCGCATATTGGAGCGGCGGCGCTATAGCGGCGCGCCCGAGCGGCGGCGGCGGAAGATCGTCGCGCGGCTGCATCGCGCGGTGGCGGAGATGCGGCTGGAGGCAGGGGACGCGATCGGGGCCAAGGTGGCGCTGCGCCAGGCACTCGCCGTCCATCCGCTGTCGCCGCGTGCCTGGGCGATGCGGCTGCGCCTCAAAGGGGCGAGGGCATGAGGGCGCGCGCGAACCTTTTGACCGCCCTGCTGCTGATCGTGCCGATGCTGCTGGGCGGATGCGCGGGCGGGCTGCGCGAGTCCGTAGCCCTGCCCGCCGCGCCGGAGGTGATCCGGTCGACCGCGCGCTACCAGCAAGCCTACCTGCTGGGGCCGGGCGACATGATCGAGATCATGGTCGATCATATGCCCGAATTGTCGCGCAGCGCGACTGTCCGGCCCGACGGGATGGTGACCTTGCCCCGGTCTGGCGATGTGGCCATCGGCGGGCTGACTCCGGCGCAGGCCAGCGCCGCGATCCGCGCGGCGCTGCTGGCGCGGGTGCGCGATCCGCAGGTGAGCGTCGGCGTCGCCAATCCGCGCGAGGCCAAGGTCTTCGTCGCGGGCGAGGTGAGCCGGCCGGGCGCGGTCGCGCTGCGCGATGCGCCGACGGCGGCGCAGGCGATCATATTGGCGGGCGATGCGGGCAAGTCGGCCGCGCTGGCGGGCGTGGCGCTGATCCGGCTGGAGCCGGACGGGCATCTCGTCGCGCATGTGCTGCGCAACGAAGCGCGCGGCCATGCCGGGCTGCTGCTGACGCTCCAGAACGTGCCGCTGCAAGCCGGCGACATATTGGTGGTGCAGGAGAGCGGCGGGGCGCGCTTCGCCCGCTTCCTCCAGACCTGGGTCAATGCGCCGCTGGGCGGGCTGACGCAGCTGATGGCGCCCTATGTCCAGCTGCGGCTGCTTCAGGAGATCGACCGATGAGCGAGGCGGATAGCTTCGATTTTCGCCGGGCGGGACGGATCGTCGCCTATGCGGCGCGGGTGCATCGGCGGCTGGTTATAGCGGTCGCGCTGCTGACGGTGGCGCTGGTGGGGCTCTACATCCTCGTCTGGCCGCCGGTCTATTCGGCGAGCGTCACTCTCTCCGCCGTGGCCGACGACGATCGCGAGCGCGAGGCTTTCTATGGCGACTGGGCGGTATTCCGGCGCGACGCGCTGAAGGATGAGATGGTGCTGGCGACGGCCGGCCCGGTGCTTAAACAGGTGATCGCCGACGAGCGGCTGGGTTATGGCGACGTCTATCATCCGCCGCTGCGCTACGCGACCTGGCTGTGGACGCAGAGCTGGCCGGGGCAGGCGTGGCGCGCGACCAAGGCGGCGCTGTTCGGGCGCGCGAGGTCTCCTTATGCGGCGAGCGCGCAGGAGATCGAGCGGGCGCTCACGCTCGACGATTTCCGGGCGGGCGTGTTCGTGACGCAGGTGCCCGACAGCCATGTCGCGCTGCTGACGGTGCGCGGTCCTTCGCCGCGCGTTGCGCACATCGCTGACAAGGTGGCGGCGACCTATATCGCGCAGCGGCGCGAGCGCTTCGCCGCGGAAGCGCGCGAGGCGGAAGCGGCGCTGGCGGCGGAGGCGGATCGGGCGCGGCAGGGGCTGCGCGCGATCGAGGCGCGGATGGCGCGCTATTATACGCAGAATGACATGCTGCTGATGTTCGAGAAGGACAAGGTCGAGATCGGGCAGTTTCTCGGGCGGCAGGGCGAGCTGGACGCCAGGCGCATCGCCATCGCCGAGACGCAGAAATCGCTCGGCGCGGTCGCCGCGCAGCTGGGGCGCGAGGGGCAGACTTTGGTCGCGTCGCGGCTGGTGCAGGATAATCCAGTGGCGGCCGCGCTGCGGCAGGAGCGGGCGAAGCTGGTGAGCGCGCGCGACGCGATGCTGATCCGCTATCGCGCCGATTCGCCCGATGTGGCCGATATGAACGAGCGGATCGCGGCGCTGGACGGGCAGTTGGCTGCGCTGCCGGCGACGGGGGTGGCGCAGACCAGTATCGCGCGCAACGCCGGCTATGACGCGCTGCGCGCGCGCAAGGGCGAGCTGGAGGCGAAACTGGCAGGCGACCGGGCGGCGCTGGCGGCGCTGTCCGCCGAGGTGGCGGCCAAGCGCGCGGTGATCGACCGCATCCCGCAGAAGATGAAGGACAGCCATGACCTTGGCCGGGCCCACGACCTGCTGGAGAAGACCTATCTGGCGTTGCAGGACAAGCTGACGACCGCGGCAGTGACGGCGGCCACGGCGCAGGCGGTGCCGTCCGCCATCCGCATCGTCGAGGGGGCGGCGCTGCCCGAAAAGCCCGATGCGCCGCAGGTGAAGCTGCTGCTGGTCGCCGCCGTGCTGATGGGGCTGGCGACCGGAGTGGGCTGCGCGCTGCTGGTCGAGCTGGTGGGCGACCGCGCCAACCGCTTTCGCCTTGCCGAGCCCGACGCGCCCTTCCCGCTGCTCGCCGTGGTGCGCGGCGATACCGATTATGTGCGGCGGCTCTACGCGCCGCGACCCACCGCCAAGAGGAGCGAGCCATGAAATATCATATATTGAACGCGACCCGGTCGCTCGGCCTGCTGCCGGTGCTCGACCGTGTGGCGTTCGTTCGCAAGCAGGCGGGGGCGGCGGCGCGCAACCGGGCGTTCGTAGCGGCCTATCCCGATTTTGCGGTGCCGCCGGCCGATCTGGCCTTCGACGCCTATAACAAGGTCGACTGGGCCGATTATCATGACAGCGGACGCGCTCAGGCCGGGGTGTTCGCCGGGCTGATCCGCGACCATATGGCGGGCGACGCGCCGTTGCATGTGCTGGAATGGGGATGCGGGCCGGGGCGGCTGATCCGGCATATGCCCGAGCTGCTGGGCGCGCGGGCGGGGAGGATCAGCGGCACCGACTATAATGCGGCGACGATCGACTGGTGTCGGGCGAAGCTGCCGGAGATCGGTTTTGCGCTCAACGGGCTCGCGCCGCCGCTGCCGATTGCGGATGCGAGCGTGGATGTGGTCTATAATTTCTCGGTCTTCACCCATTTGTCGGAAGCGATGCACCATGCGTGGACCGCCGAATTGCGGCGGGTGCTGCGGCCGGGCGGGATGCTGATCGCAACGACGCATGGCGACCATTATCGCTATCTTCTGACCCGGCAAGCGGAGGCGGACGCCTATGCCCGAGGGGAGATCGTAACGCAGAAGCGGTTCGCGGAGGGCAAGAAATGGTATTTCGCGCTGCATCCGCCGGAATGGGTGCGGCGCATTTTGCTCGCCGGGTTCGAGCGGGTGGCGATGATGCGGCCCGATCCAGCCGCCGGCATGGCGCAGGATGTGTGGATCGGGTTCAAGCCCCATGGCTGAGGCCCCCTTGCGCATCGCGATCATCGGCGATCGGGGCATTCCGGCACGCTATAGCGGCTTTTCGACTTTGGTTGAGGAGCTGGCGACGGGGCTGGTGCGGGATCATGGCATGGACGTTACTGTCTATTGCCGCAGCCGCTATTATGAGGCGCATCCCGCGACGTGGAACGGGGTGCGCTGCCGCTATCTGCCGGCGCCGGGCGGCAAGAGTTTCGAGAGCATCGTCCACAGCAACCTTGCCATAGTGGATGCGAGCCTGCGCGGCTTCGATCTCGTCTTCGTGGTCGATCCGGGGAACGGGCCGTTCGTACTGCCGCTGCGCGCGCGGGGCGTGCCGGTGGTGATCCATACCGATGGGCTGGGCTGGCAGCGGCGCAAATGGAGCCGGTTGCAGCAGCGTTATTATAAATGGGCTGAGAAGGTAAGCGCTTGGGCGGCGGACTGGCTGGTCACGGATTCGCGGGCGATGCAGGATTATTATGCGGCCGAATATGGCGCGGCGTCGACCTATATCCCCTATTCGGGCGCGGTGGGCGATGCGCCCGACGAGGCGGCGCTGACCCGTTATGGCGTGACGCCGGGCGATTATTATCTGGTGGTCGCGCGGATGGAGCCGGAGAATAATGTCGCCCTCATCATCCGCGAATATCGCGCGTCGGGGGTCGACCGGCCGCTGATCGTGGTGGGATCGGTGCCCTATGAGAGCGATTATGCGCGCGCGGTCGCGGCCGAGCATGACGGGCAGGTGCGCTGCGTCGGCGGCGTGTTCGAATCCGGGGCGCTCAATGCGCTCTATCGCCATTGCGCCGCCTATCTGCACGGGCATGAGGTGGGCGGGACCAACCCCAGCCTGCTGCGCGCGATGCACTGGGGCGCGGCCTGCGTGCCGATCGACGTGGTGTTTCATCGCGAGAATGTGGGGCCGGACAACCCCTATTTCGGTAAGGGCGCGGGTGACCTGGCCGCGATCCTGCGGACGTTGGACGAAGACCCGGCACGGCGGGCGGCGATCGGGCGGGCGGCGAAGGCGCGGGCGGACGCCGACTTCCGCTGGGACGCGGTGGTCGATGGCTATGCCGCGCTGTTCCGGCGGATCGTGGCGCTGAAGGCGGCGGGGCAGAAGCCGAGCGCGGCGCTGATCGGGGAAACCTATCGGCCCGCATTGTTCGCGCGGCGGGCGGTCGCGTGAAGATATTGCACGTCTTCAACCGCCATCGCGGCGGCGGCGGGGCGGACAATGCCTGGGACGCGACGATCGCCTTGTCGCGGCGGCGGGGATTGCAGGTCTCTACCTTCGAGCGGGACAGTCGCGACCTGCCGCCGGGGCTTGCGGGAAAGCTGAGCGCCTTTGCCAATGGCCTTTACGCGCCCGGCGCGATGCGGGATTTTGCGGCGCGGATCGCGGCCGACCGGCCCGATATCGTTCATACGCACGAACTTTATCCGCTGCTGACGCCCTGGCTGTTCGAGCTGTGCGCGGAAGCGGGGATCGCGCTGGTCCACAGCGCCTATGATTTCCGCATCACCTGCCCGATCGCGACCCATCATGACGGGCGGGGCGTGTGCACCCGCTGCCTCGACAAGGGCGCGCATCAGGTGGTGCTGCGCAATTGTCGCGGCAACCGCTTCGAGAGCGTGGCCTTCGCGGCGCGGCACGGCATCGCGCGGTGGCGGGATTTCTACCGCCATGTCGACCAGTTCATCGTGCTGACCGAGTTCAGCCGGGGCTGGCTATCGACCCACGCGGACATTCCGGCCGAGCGGATCAGCGTCAACGAATGCGCGATCCCCGCCGACCCCGATCCAGTCGATCCGGCGCAGGGGCGCTATATCGGTTTTGCCGGGCGGTTCGTGCCGGAAAAGGGCGTGAGCCTGCTGCTGGCGGCGGCACGGATGACCGGCATCCCGATCCGCATGGCCGGGCCGGCGGGGTGCGACCCCGCGCCGTTCGAGGCGCAGGGCGTGTCGGTGACGATCGGCGGCGATCCCGCGACGTTGCGCGATTTCTATCGCGGCGCGCGGGCGCTGGTGGTGCCGAGCCGCTGGTTCGAGACTTTCGCCATCGTGGCGGGCGAGGCGATGGCGCAGGGCGTGCCGGTGATTGCCGCGCGGATCGGCGCGCTGCGCGACACGGTGCGCGAGGATGCGACCGGGCTGCACTTCGCGCCCGACGATGCGGGCGACCTGGCGCGGCAGATGCGGCGGCTGTGGGAAGACGACGCGCTATGCCGGGCGCTGGGCGCGGCGGCGCATTGCGACGTTACGGCGCGCTTCAGCGAGGAGGCGCATTTCCGCCGGCTGATCGCCGCCTGTGACCGAGCGCTGGCGTCGGCCAAACGATAGTGATCCGACCCGTGCCTCCCTTAAAAATGTCATTAACAAGGATCAGGATTGGGTGCTCGATATGCCTCTTAATCAGCTAGTTAGCTGAAATGGCGGCGCTTAGCGCGGCAAATCACTGCGCAACCTGCGTGCGTTTCGCGGATTGGAGGCGCAGCGCCGATGCCGTTGGCGTCCAGGACAAAGGACCGCTGCATGAAGATCGCCCAGGTTGCACCGCTTGCCGAAAGTGTTCCGCCCAAACTCTATGGCGGCACCGAGAGGATCGTCTCCTATCTGACGGAAGAACTTGTGCGGCAGGGGCATGAGGTCACGCTGTTCGCGAGCGGCGATTCTGTCACCGCCGCCGAACTGGTGCCGGTCATTGAAACGGCGGTGCGGCTCAACCCGGCGATCAAAGACCCCATCCCGCATCATATGATCCTGCTGGAGCAGGTGCGCCAGCGCGCCGACGAGTTCGACGCCATCCATTTCCACATCGACCTGCTGCATCATCCGATGGTGCAGGGTTTCGCCGGGCGGACGATCACGACGCTGCACGGGCGGCTCGACCTGCCCGACCTCGCACCCTTCTACCGGGCCTTTCCCGATCATAGCCTGGTGTCGATTTCGGACCATCAGCGGCTGCCGATGCCGCCGGTCAACTGGGCCGGCACGGTCTATCACGGGTTGCCGAGTGACCTTCTGCCGCCGCGCTACGACAAGGACGGCTATCTGGCGTTCCTGGGTCGCATATCGCCGGAGAAGCGGCCCGACCGGGCGATCCGCATTGCTGCCCGCGCCGGCCTGCCGCTCAAGATCGCGGCGAAGATCGACAATGTCGATCGCGCCTATTGGGAGAGCGAGATCAAGCCGCTCGTCGATCTCTACCCCAATGTGGAATTTATCGGCGAGATCAACGAGCATCAGAAGGCCGATTTCCTGGGCCGGGCAAGCGCCCTGCTCTTCCCGATCGACTGGCCTGAGCCGTTCGGGCTGGTGATGATCGAGGCGATGGCCTGCGCCACGCCGGTTATTGCATTCCGTTGCGGATCGGTGCCCGAGGTGATCGACCATGGCCGGTCGGGCGTTATCGTGCACAGCGAGGACGAGGCGGTGGCGGCGCTCGCCCGCCTGTCCGACCTTGATCCGCGCGGCGTGCGCGCCGCATTTGACGCACGCTTCACGGCGGAGCGGATGGCGATCGACTATGTCTCGCTCTACCATGCGCTGCCCGGCGCCCGCACCGAAGCGGCGCGGCTGCGCCGGGAGCGGGGGGAGGAAGCCGAATTGCAGATCGTAGCCTAAGGAGCCGCCATGTCGTCCATGCCGCAGGTCGAACCCGGCCTTGAGCCGGGCCAAAATCTCTCGCAGGCGCAGACGCAATTCTTCATCCCCGCGACCGCCTCTCTGCACGAGCGGCGGCCGCGGACGCTCAAGCATGGTGACAGCTTCGCAGTATTCGACCATAGCGGCGATGCGATCGCGGGGATCGGCAGCCCGGAGGGGCTCTATTATCGCGACACGCGGCACCTCTCCCATCTCTTCCTGACCATCAACGGCATGCGGCCGATGCTGCTGAGTTCGGCGCTGCGCGATGACAATACGCTGCTGACCTGCGACCTCACCAACCCGGACTTCTATGGCGAGGACGGGCGGGTCGCGATCGAGCATGACCTGCTGCACATGCGGCGGACGCGCTTCCTGCACGAGGCGGCGATCTACGAGCGGATCACGCTGCGCAATTTCGACAGCGTGGCGCGGCGGGCGACGATCAGCCTCGCCTTCGCGGCGGACTTTGCCGACCTGTTCGAAATCCGGGGGATGACCCGGCTGCGCAAGGGCGAGATGCTTCCCGCCGAGGTCGGCGCGGATGCGGTAAGGCTGGGCTATAGGGGCCGGGACGAACTGCTGCGGCAGACGCACCTGCGGTTCGACCCGAAGCCCGATCATCTGACCGAGAGCGAAGCGCGGTTCGAGATCGACCTGCGGCCGGGCGAGCGCTGCACGCTGTTCCTGCGCGCGACATGCGACGACGCGGAAGCGGCGGACGCGCCCCTGCCCAAGGAATTTCTGCGGGCATTGCGCGGCAAGATGCAGGATGCGCGCGCGGCGCGGTCGCGGGGCGGCACGCTGCGATCGTCCAACAGCCTGTTCAACGAGGTGACGCAGCGTTCGGTCGCGGACATCGACATGCTCTCGACCCAGACCGAATATGGCCCCTACCCCTATGCGGGCATCCCCTGGTTCAGCACCATCTTCGGCCGCGACGCCATCATCACCGCGCTGGAGACGCTGTGGCTCGACCCGGCGATCGGGCGCGGGGTGCTGGGCTATCTGGCGGCGCATCAGGCGACCGCGTTCGACGCGGCGTCCGATGCCGAGCCGGGCAAGATATTGCACGAGGTGCGCCATGGCGAAATGGCGGAACTGGGTGAGGTTCCGTTCCGCCATTATTATGGCAGCATCGATTCGACGCCTTTGTTCCTGATGCTGGCAGGAGCCTATCTGGAGCGGACGGGGGACAAGGATTTTCTGGCGTCGCTGCGGCCGAACATCCAGGCGGCGCTCGACTGGATCGATCAGCATGGCGACCGGGACGGCGACGGCTTCGTGGAATATGGGCGCTTTACCGACCAGGGCCTCGTCAATCAGGGCTGGAAGGATAGCCATGATTCGGTGTTCCATGCCGACGGCAGCATCGCCAAGGGGCCGATCGCGCTCGCCGAGGTGCAGGCCTATGTCTACGGCGCGTGGACGAGCGCGGCGGCCTTGTTCGCGGCGTGGGGAGATGGCACGCGGGCGGCGGACTATGCGGCGCGCGCGGAGCAGTTGCGCGAGCGGTTCGACGCCGCTTTCTTCGATACGCAGATCGGCACCTATGTGCTGGCGCTCGACGGCGAGAAGAAGCCGTGCCGGGTGCGGTCGTCCAACGCAGGGCATGTGCTGTTCACCGGCCTGGCGCTGGAGGCGCGGGCGGAGAGCGTGGTGCGCACATTGATGGCGCCGGCGTCCTTTTCGGGCTGGGGCATCCGCACGATCGCGTCGACCGAGGCGCGCTATAATCCGATGAGCTATCATAATGGCTCGATCTGGCCGCACGACAATGCACTGATTGCGGCAGGCTTTTCGCGCTATGGCTACCGGCGGGAAGCGAAGCAGGTGTTCGAGGGGCTGGTGAGCGCGGCGACCTATGTCGATCTGCTGCGCTTGCCCGAGCTGTTCTGCGGCTTTCCGAGGCGGCGGGCGCAGGGGCCGACCTTCTATCCGGTGGCGTGCAGCCCGCAGGCCTGGTCGGCGGGCGCGCCGCTGATGCTGATCCAGTCTTTCCTCGGGCTCAGGCTCGATGCGGCCGAAGGGGTGGCGCGGCTCGACAATCCTACCCTCCCCGACCTGATCGACGACCTGATGCTGGACAATATCCCAGTGGGCGACGGACGGGTCAGCATCGCGCTGGAGCGGATGGCGGAGAAGGTGGTCGCCCGGCGGATCGGCGAGCAGCGCAAGGTCGGAATTTCGGTGACCTACTGATGCTCGACCTGTTGTAGGATGGGCAGAATAAATGTGATCCCCGGCGCAGGCCGGGGTCCAGTCCCGCGCTCTGAACTGGACCCCGGCCTGCGCCGGGGAACAAGGGTTTCTTGGCGAATGCGCGTTAATGTGAGACGTCAGCGACGTCCTTCGAGATAGTCGTTCAGGACTTCGTGGAAGTAGCGGACGCGGGTTTCCTGCGCGGCGAGATAGGCGTCGCTGTAGCCGCGCGAGTGCATCCCGCGCTGCATCCCTTCGGCGAGCATCATGTCCTGATAGACGATCTGTCCGGCAAGTTCGGGCACGCCCCGGCCATTGTCGAAATCGCGGACTTCAAGCTCCGCCTCTCGCAATGGCCGAGGCCCGGCCATGATCGATTCGACCACGTCCTGCCCCGCGACCGGGAAGGCCATGCACCAGAGGTCGAAATGGCATTTGCCCGGATCGTCCGGGTGCGGTTCGGTGCGGAAGAAGATGAGATTGTCGGGCAGGAAGCTGATCGTCACATTGGGGAAGATCACCGTGTGCGGGCTGTCGGTGATCTGCTCATCGTCCATATGTTCGTAATGGACGTAGCCGCATTCGCGCCAGAGCCGGCGCTTGGCGGCCTTTAGGTCGCGCCAGCCCTGCATCGCCTTCGTTTCATAATCGGGATAGGCGTCGGGATCGATGCCCGATTGGCGCAGGATGTGATCGAAGGGGTGCGGCACGCCGTCGGGCAGGCGGTCGCTAAGCGATGGGCGCATCGGCTGGACGGTGCGGCCATGGCCGCCCGGATACATTTCATGCCGGGCGGTATCGACATCCTGGTCGATCCATGGCGGCACCTGCGGATGGGCGGTGCGGGTATGGTAGCTTTCCGAGAAATTGTCGGTCGCGAACTTCCAGTTGGTATCAAGGTTGATCCGCATCCAGAAGACGCGGACGGCGCTGTCCATTGGATAGGCACGGTAGAGATCGGGCAGCGGCGCGAGATAGTCGAGCAGGTCGGGTGCCTGATCGTCCATCGTGTACCATATGAAGCCGCCCCAGGTCGCGCAGCGCAATTCGCGCAGCGTGCGCTTGCCGCAGGGATTGCCCTGCGGGAAGTCGTGCGCGTCCTGCGCGTGGGCGAGAACGCCGTCGCGGCCCCAGGTCCAGCCATGATAGGGGCAGGTGAAGGCGCGGACGCTCGACGCGCCATCGGCGAGGCGCATCCCCCGGTGGCCGCAGCTATTGTAGAAGGCGCGGACCGATCCGTCGTCCTGCCGCACGCAGATCACGCTCTCGTGGCGGAAATCATGGACGACATAGTCGCCCGGCTCGGCAAGCTCGGCGGTGCGGCCGGCGACATGCCAGATGCGGGTCCACATATGGTCCCATTCGCGCTGCATGAAATCGCGCGACGTGTAGCGATCGCCGGTGATCGGGTCGCCGCGCAGATTGGCGGGATCGCGGCCGTCCAGCGTCAGCGGGTGGCGGGGCGGCTGCGTCATCAGGTCAGACCCCGGTCATGCCGGCCGTGGTCGCGCCGTCGATCGCATAGTCCGCGCCGTTGATGAAGGCGGCCTCGTCCGAGGCGAGATAGGCGACAAGACCGGCGACTTCCTCCAGCCTTGCCATGCGGCCCATGGGCGACATGCCGTTATAAGCGGCGCGGGCGGCGTCCGGGTCGGGGCATTTAGCGATGATGTTGGAGATGAGATCAGTCTCCACCACGCCGGGGAGGATCGCGTTGCAGCGGATATTGAGCCGTTCGAGGCCGCAATGGATCGCGACCGACTTGACCATCGCGACCACCGCCGCCTTCGTCACCGAATAGCTCAGATAGTTGCTGAGCGCGCGGTTGGCGTTCATCGAGCTGTTGACGACGATCGAGCCGCCGGAGCCGCCGGGATTGCCCTTCATCAGGCGGATGGCGGACTGGATTGTGAGGAGAACGCCGGTCTGGTTGATCGCGACGATCTCGTTCCAGGCGTCGAGCGACAGCGCTTCGACATTGGCGTCGCCGCGTTCGGTGCCGGCATTGGCGAAGGCGATGTCGAGCCGGCCGAAGTCGCGGGCGACCTGTTGCTCGACGGCGGCCCAGTCCTCCGGGCTTTGCACCGCCGCGCGGATGAAGGTCGCGCCGGTCGCGTCGCACAGGCTCTGCGCCTTTTCCGCATTCGATCCGGTGAAGACCACGCGCGCGCCGTCGGCGACCAGCCGCTCGACGCAGGCGCGGCCGATGCCCGATGTGCCGCCGGTGATGAGCGCGACCTTGCCGGTGAGATTTGCCATATCGTCCTGTCCTTGACTTCAGGCCGGGATCAGGCCGGTAGCGCGCGCGATGGCGGCGGTGTCGAAATAATAAGGCGTGATGCCGCTGAACTTGTCGCCGCGCAGGTGGAAGACTTCGGTGAGCGGCATCCGCAGCCGCTCGCCGCTATGCTTGGCCGTGGCGGTGACGACGACCATGACGACAGCATGATCTTCGCCGACGCAGATGTCGCCGGTTTCGAGCGCGGGATCGTCCCAATAGCCGAACACCTTGCCGTATAGTTCCTGGAGCGCGCGCTTGCCGTGGTAGAAGCCGGCGAAGGGCAGGCTTTCCGCCTCATGGATGACGAAATCGTCGGTCAGCATGGCGTCGACCGCGTCCCACTGGCCGGTGGCGCTGAGCTGATAGATGCGCTCGACCATGGCCTTGACCTGCGCGTAGCGTTCCATGTCCATGGGGCGTCCTCTTCCTGTGGCTTTGACCGACCATGCCGGCTGGCGCGGGGCGCGTCACCCTGCAAAAAGAAGCAGGTGCCTCTGTGCGCCCATGCGAGGACAAGGCGGGACGCTGGATAAAGATATGGGAGAGCGGCATGGCGGGCAGGCTGGAGGGCAGGATCGCGCTGGTGAGCGGCGGGCTGCGCGGCATCGGGAAGGCGATCTGCGATTGCCTGGAGGCGGACGGAGCGGTCGTCTATGCGACCGATCTCGACGCGCCGGACAGCGAGGCGGCGCGGGCGGCGGCGCACTATATCCAGCTCGACGCCACCAGCGAGGACGCCTGGATCGCGGCGCGAGCGCGGGTGGAGCAGGATTTCGGGCGGCTCGATATATTGGTGAACAATGTCGGCGCGGACCTGACCGGCAAGGTGCAGGATCTGGCGCTGGCCGACTGGCGGCGGCTCATCACGCTCAATCTCGATACGGTGTTTCTGGGCACCAAAACGTTCCAGCCGCTGCTGGCGAAGGCGGGGGCGTCCACCCCCTATGGCTCCAGCATCGTCAACATCAGCTCGATCATGGGGCTGGTCGGGATGGGCGAGGTGAGCGCTTACAATGCGTCCAAGGGCGGGGTGCGGCTGTTTACCAAATCCAACGCGCTGGAATTTGCCGATGCGGGCGTGCCGATCCGCGTCAATTCGGTGCATCCCGGCTTTGTCGAGACGCCCTTGCTGCGCAAGGGGTTCGAGAATTGGGCCGCGCGCGAGGGGACAACGGCGGACGCAATGATCGAGGCGATGGCGCAGACCACGCCGTTCAAGCGGCTGGCGCAGCCGGTCGAGATCGGCAAGGTGGTCGCCTTCCTGGCGAGCGACGACGCCAGCTACATGACGGGCAGCGAGGTTGTGGTCGATGGCGGCTGGACCGCGCGCTGAAGGAGGAGAGGATATGACGGCGAAGACGGACCTGACCGGCACGGTAGCATTGGTGACAGGCGCGACCGGCGGGATCGGGCGGGCGACGGTAGGCGCGCTGACGGAGGCGGGGGCGCAGGTGATCGCCAGCGATATCGGGGTGAATGCGCAGGTCGATGGGGCGGCGATGTATGCGCCGCTGGACGTGACGAGCGAAGCGGCGTGGGCGGATGTGATCGGCCGGATCGAGCGGGAGTTCGGCCGACTGGATAGATTGGTGAACAACGCCGGGATCAGCGTGACCAACAGCGTCGCGGCGACGAGCCTCTCCGAATTTCGCAAATGCTTCGCGATCAATGTCGAGGGCGTGTTTCTGGGCACCCGCGCGGCGCAGCCGTTGCTGGCGCGAGGCGGTGAGGGACGCGAGGGCGGTTCGTCCATCATCAATCTGTCGTCCGTGGGCGGGCTGCGCGGCGCGGCGATGATGTCCACCTATTGCGCGAGCAAGGGGGCGGTGAAGCTGTTCAGCAAGTCGGCGGCGCTGGAGTTCGCGGCGCTCAAGCTGCCGATCCGGGTCAATTCGGTGCACCCCGGCGGGATCGAAACCGACATGATGGACACGATCTTCGCCCGCTATGTCGATGAAGGTCTGTTCCCCGACATGGATGCGGCGCGCGCGGCGGTGTCGGCGGGCCATGCGGTGGGGCGGATGGGACGGCCGGCGGAGATTGCCGAGGGGATCGCTTTCCTCGCCAGCCCGGCGGCGAGCTTCATGACCGGGTCGGAACTGGTGATCGACGGGGGGATGACGGCGCGCTGAGCCGTCTGATCCTCACAAACTGCAAGAAGGGCTGGATCGTCCGGACGATCCAGCCCTTCCGCTTGTCGGCATCCGATATGGAGAGAGGATGCCGGCAAATTCCGGCCTTGCGGGAACAATTATCGGCGTTCCCCGGCCTTCGCCGGGGAACAACATATTATCGGCTATAATCAATGCACATTGCTGTTAGTCCGACTCAGGTCTGGTGGAGGATGGTGAAGACGCGCTCGGCGAAGAGCCATTCGCCGTTCTGCTTGACGAGCTTGTCGTTGTAGCAGGCGCGGGCGCGCTTATCCTTGCCGGTTTCGGGGTCGGTATAGACTTCGGAGAAATAGGTGCGGGCGACGGCGGTGTCGCCATCGACGCGGATCATGCCGGGCATGGCGATGAAGGAGAGTTCGGGATAGCCGGGCATGGCGCTGGCCCAGAGGTCCATGATCGCATCGCGACCGGAGACGACGCCGAGCTGCGGATAATGGGAGAGATCCCAATGGCTCTCCTCCGCCCAGAGGCTGGTCATGAGATCGCGATCGACCCGGTTCACCGCGTCGGCATAGCTTTCCATAAGCTCGCGGATGGCGATGCGGTCCTCCAGCGGTCCGCTATGGTTGCGGCTCATGCGTCTCTCCTGATCTGCTGTCTTGGGCGAGAGGCTATGCCGGTTGCGCCGTCGCCCCTACTCTTGAAAATCTTAGGTTGAGCGCTCGCGCAGCAGGCGGCGCAATACCTTGCCCGAGGGGTTGCGGGGCAGGCTGTCGGTGAACAGCACCGACTTGGGCGCCTTGTAGGCGGCGACGCGGGCGCGCGCCCAGGCGATGATGTCGGCGGGGTCGGGCTGCGTCCCTGCGACGGGCACGACGATCGCCCGGACCGCCTCCCCCCATTTGGGGTCGGGAACGCCGATCACGGCGACGTCCTGAATGTGCGGATGGCTGAAGAGCGCATTTTCGACTTCGGCCGGATAGACATTCTCGCCGCCGGTGATGATCATGTCCTTGATCCGGTCGGCGAGGTAGAGATAGCCGTCCGCGTCCAGCCGGCCGGCGTCGCCGGTGCGCAGCCAGCCATTTGCGTCGATCGTTTCGGCGGTGGCTTGCGCGCGGTTGTAATAGCCAGCCATGTTGGCCGGCGAGCGGATCGCGATCTCGCCCACGTCGCCTTGCGGCACGTCATTCCCTTCCGAGTCGAGGATGCGGATCTCGACGCCGGGCAGCGGCAGGCCGACGCTGCCCATGCGGTCATTGCCAGCGACGTCATGATCCTCCGGCGGGAGGCCGGTGATGGTGCCCGCCGTCTCGGTCATGCCGTACATCTGCGCGAAGCCGCAGCCGAAGATCGCGATCGCCTGCCGCAGCAGATCGGTCGGCATCGGCGATCCGCCATAGCAGATATAGCGCAGGAAGCTGAAATCGGCCTCCGCCGCGCCGGGATGGTCGCAGACGATGCGGAGCGCGGTGGGAACGATCATCAGCTTGGTGATGCGGTGGCGCACGAGCAGGTCGAACAATTGCTGCGGATCAAATTCGCGCACGATAATCGCCTTCGCGCCATGCTGGAGCGACCAGAGCCCCCAGCCCGATCCGCTGATGTGGAAGATGGGCATGGCGACCAGCGCGACATCCTCAGCGCTCCAGCGATACCAGGCGGGCAGCGCGTCGGGCGAGGCGCTGTCGCGCAGGGCGAGCAGGCTGCGGTTGGTGAGCATCGCGCCCTTGGGGTGACCGGTGGTGCCCGAGGTGTAGAGTTGCAGGACGACATCGTTGCGTCCGGCGTCGGCATGGGGGTCGGCATCGTCCTGCGCGTCGCGCCAATCGGCGAACAGCGCGCCCTCCCCTTCGGTCAGCAGCAGCGGGCAGTCGAGCGCGGGATCGAGGCGGGCGGCGAAATCGGGGTCGGCGACCAGCAGCGCGGGGCGGCAGTCGGCGAGGACATAGGCGACCTCCGGCGGGGCGAGCCGCCAGTTGATCGGCACCATCACCATGCCGGCGCGGATCGCGCCCATCCAATATTCGAAATAATGGTCGCGGTTGCGGCCGAGATAGGCGACCCGGCTGCCCGGCGCGAGGCCGGCCGCGCGCAGCCCGTTGGCGACCTGGCTGGCGCGGCGGTCGAGCTGCGCGAAGCTGGTTTCGCGATCCTCGAACGAGAGCGCGACCGAATCGCCACGGGTCGCGGCATGATCGCGCAGATAGTCGCCGATCCTCTTCATGCGCGGTCATCCTCCCTTTTGCCCTGCCGTCATAGCCGGGCGCGCGGCGCTTGTGCCCTGTCAAATTGGATGGGGTGGCGGAGACTGGCGAAATCGTCAGTGCCGCCGTGCGCCGGGCGGACTATGCTGCCTTTTCAAGAATCCGCATGAGGGAGAGCGACATGGATCTGGGCTTGAAGGGCAGGAAGGCGATCCTGATCGGCGCCAATGCGAGCGTCGGCCGGCATACCGCCGAAATCCTGGCGCAGGAAGGATGTGCCGTCGCGCTGTGCGGCCGGACCCAGGAGAAGGTCGACCGGGTGGTGGCGACGGTGCGCAGCTTCGGCGTGGACGCTTTCGGCCAGGCGGTGGATGCGAGCGACGCGCAGGCGCTGCCCGCCTTCATCGACGCGGCGGCGGACGCGCTGGGCGGGTGCGACATCTTCATTTCCTTCGTGTCCACCAATCTGGGCGTGGACAGCGACGAAGGCTGGATGGCGGTGATGAACGCCGACCTATTGCCGCTGTCGCGCGGGGTGCGCGCCGCCCTGCCGCATTTGCAGAAGTCCGACGCGGGGTCGATCGTCACGCTGTCCTCGACTGGGGCGGTGGAGGAGTTCATGGGGCCGCAGCCCTATAATGCGCTGAAAGCCGCGGTCATCAATTACAGCAGCGCGCTGGCGCAGAAACATGCGGCGGAGGGGATAAGGGTCAATTGCCTGATCCCCGGCCCTGTCTATACCGACGATGGCCCATGGGCCTATATCAAGGCCCATATGACCGAATTTCATGACGGCATCCTGGCGCAGATTCCGATGGGGCGCATGTGCAGCGGCGAGGAGATTGGCAAGGCGATCGCCTTCGTGGCGTCGCCCGCCTGCCGTTTCATGACCGGCGCGAGCCTGGTCGTGGATGGCGGCCTCACCAAGCGCGTGCAGTTCTGACGCCATGAGCGAGGCGGCGCATCCTACGCGGATCAACTGCGTCTTGATCGCGGGCGGGCTCTATCATGATTTCGATTATGCGCGGCTGGAGCTATTGAAGCCGCTGGCGGAAGACCCGCGCGTGCGGACGCGGGTGTTCGAGGATTATGGCAATCTGGACGCGATCCGGCAGGCCGATTTCCTTATCACCTACACCTGCGATGTCACGCCGCCGCTGGAGGCGCAGGAGGCGCTGCGCGACTGGGTGCGGGGCGGCGGGCGATGGTATGCGCTACATGGTACGAACAGCGTGCTGCGCCTGTTCGACAATGGCCTCTATGGCGCGCCGCGCTGGGCGCCGCTCCTGATGGAGACGCTCGGCACGCAGTTCATCGCTCATCCGCCGATCGCGCCCTACAAGGTGGAGGTGGCCGATGCGAACCATCCGCTGACGCAGGGAATCGCGCCGTTCGAGACGACCGACGAGCTATATCTGATGGAGCGGCATGGCGACCTGCACGTTCTGCTCGACGCCGAGTTTCAGGGCGAGGCCACGGGGTTCGACGAGGCCGACTGGGCGCACGACCGGCATCCGGTGCTCTACATCAAGGCGCAGGGGTCGGGCGCGGTGCTGTACAATACGCTCGGTCATTGCCGGGGGCATTATGACATGCAGCCCTTCCTCGACTGGTGGCCGCAGGTGGATCGGTGCGCCTGGGACTTGCCGGTGTTCCGCGAGCTGCTGCGGCGGGGGATCGAATGGGCGAAGGACGGGCGGCGGGTCAGCTGAGCGGCGCGACCGGCAGATGCTCGGCGCCCGGCGCTTCGTCGGGCACGGCGACTTCGATCCAGCCATCGCTATCCTCCCGCGCGTCGAAGCGGATCAGCGGGGCGTAGCCCGCGCCGCCGAGGCATTCGCCGCTGTCGAGTTTGAAGCGCGCGCCGTGCAGCGGGCACATGATCGCGCCGCGCCGCACCCGGCCATCAGGCGCGAGCGCGGCGGCCTGGTGCGTGCAGCGGTTGATGAGGGCGTGGAGCCGGCCTTCGTCGCGGACCAGCAGCACCGGCCAGCCCTGAACGATGAAGGCGTGGGGGCCGGGACCGTCGATTTCGTCAGCCCTCGCGATGCGGTGGAAAGTGTCGGCCATGTCTATCTCCGCTCCAGCGCTGGCGTGACGATGTGCCATGCCGGGCGGCCGGCGCACAAGGGGGTCATGCGGCGCGGCAGAGCGACGCATAGGCGTGCAGGTCATGGTCCGCGTCGCCGAGCAGGCGCGTGAGGAGCAGCACGCGCTTGAACGCCTGGCCGACCATCAGTTCCTCGGTCGTGCCGATGCCGCCATGGAGCTGCACCGCTTCTTCGGCGATGTGGGTCGCGCTAGCGCTGATATAGGCTTTGGCGCCCAGGATCGCGGCGCGCGCCTGGGCGGGCGGCTGCGCGGCGGCGCGGTAGAGTTGCGAGCGGCTGAGTTCGAGCAGCGCGTAGCAATCCGCCAGCCGGTGCTGGATCGCCTGGAAGCGGCCGATCGGCTGGCCGAATTGCTGGCGGGTCTTCACATAGTCGAGCGTGGCGTCGAACATATGGGTCATGAGGCCCAGCAGTTCGGCGGCGATGGCGAGCCGGGCCTGATCCAGTACCGCGTCGAGCGCTGCCGTGCCGCCAGCGAGCAGTTTAGCGGGGGCCGCGGCGAAAGCGATGTCGCTCGCGACTGATCCGTCTACAAGGCGATAATCGGCGCGCGCGACGCCGGGGCCGGCGGGATCGACCATGAAGACCTGATCCCGCCCCTCTTCATCGCGGGCTGTCACCAGCAGCAGGTCGGCGAAACCGCCGCCCAGAACGGCGATCTTTTGGCCATGGATGCCGCCGTCCTGAAACCGCATCGCAAGGCTGGTGGGGAGGTAGCGGCCGCCACGTTCGAGATGGGCGAGCGCGGGAAAGCGGGTGCCGGCGATGACGCCGGGCAATATGGCCTCCCGCGCGGCGGCGTCGTCCGATCGGTCGATCAGCGCGGCGGCGAGCAGAGTGACAGGCAGCAACGGTTCGGTCGCGACACCGCGCCCCATGCTTTCCGCGACGGTGATAAGCTCCACCGCGCCGCCGCCAAGGCCGCCCATATCCTCACCGAAAGGCAAGGCGAGCAGCCCGGTGTCGGCAAGCGTCCGCCAGTTGGCCGGGGCGAAGCCATAAGGCTGCGCCACATAAGCGAGGCGGCGGGCGGCGTCATAATGATCGGCGACGAAGCGATCGACCAGGTCGCGGAGCATCAGCTGCTCGTCATTCAAATCGAAGTTCACGGCGGCCTGACCCCTGCTCTCCCACGCCGGTGGCGCAAAGCATCGCGCCCCGTCGGCCGGTTAAAGCATCATGACGGCGGGCAGGCCGACTGCGCTTTCCGATAGGATGGTGCGAAGGGCCGCCAAAAACCTCTCACTAGTCACAGGTTTTTGAACACTTGTCTAAGCATCTGGAGAGGCGTAGCTTTCCCCATATGGAGAGAACAGACGACTCATTCGTCGCCTGCACGGATCGTTTCGACCCAGAGAGCATGAGCCCGGTCGATTTCCGGTCAAGCAGGCAGGGCACCATCTGCATCGCGTCGATCGACGATGTGCGGCCGGCCGCGGAGGCATTGCGCGATCTTGCAAAGGAGATCGGCAATTTCCAGGTCGCGGCCTGCGCCAATATCGCGTCGAAATCGCCGATGATGGATGCACAGGGCCATGCGCTGGCCTCCGCTGTATTCGGTTGGCCTGGGTCGAAGGACCAGTGGTGGAAGAAGCCGCTGCTGGCGCTGAGTTCGCCGCTGACCTTCGCCTGCCGCTATGAAAGCGAACCCTTCTGGGTCAACGCCAAAGGCATCCATACCCGCGCGCCCAACCCGCTGCTCGACCAGATCGACCTGTCGCATTTCCGGGACGAGGTGAATGCCAAGGCGGTCATCGTGGTGCCGGTCCACCTGCCCTTCGGCCAGATCGGGGTAGTGAGTTTCTCGCTGATCGACGACCGCAGCGAAGACCTCTCCCGAGAGTTTGAACTCTATGCCGACGTGCTGGAATATCAGGCGCGCCGCTTCATCACCGGCTATTCGCGGGTGGCGAGCGAGCGGCACTGGATCCCGCGCAATTGCCGCCTTTCAAAGCGCGAGGTGGAGTGCCTGCGCTGGGCGGCGCTGGGCAAGACCGATGTCGAGATCGCGATGATCCTGGGCCGCAGCTGCGCGACGGTGCGGTTCCATATCCACAACGCCGCGATGAAGCTGGAGGCGGTCAATCGCAGCCAGACCGTATTCAAGGCGACGCAGCTCGGCTATCTCGGCAGCGTCGCCGTGTCGGCGGCCTGCGGACATCATAGCCCCGCCTGAGCCTGCGGCGATTTCAGACGGCGGTGCTGCCGCGCACCACGAGCCGCGCCGGAAGGGTGGAGGGCGGCACCGGCAGCCCCTCGATCTGCGCCACCAACGTGTCGACGAGCAGCTGGCCCGCGCCCTTCATGTCCTGCATCAAGGTGGTGAGCGGCGGGCTGGTGAGGCTGGCGGCGGGAATGTCGTCGAAACCGATGATCGCCACATCCTGCGGTATGCGCAGCCCGGCCTGGGCCAGCGCGCGCATCGCGCCGATGGCGATGAGGTCGCTGGCGGCGAAGATGGCGTCGAACGGCGCGCCGCGCCCGATCAGCGTCTGGGCAGCCGCCTGTCCTGCCTCCTCGCCGGTCAGCGCATCGACCTGGAGCGCTGGATCGGGCGACAGGCCATGCGCCGCCATTGCCTGGCAGAGCCCGGCATAGCGATCGGCGAATTCGGGATAATGGCCGTCCGCATGGCCGAGAAAGGCGATCCGCCGCCACCCCAGCCCCAGCAGATGATCTCCCGCCAGCCGCCCCGCGCCGACATTGTCGGAGCCGACGGTCGGCCCGATCGTATCGTCCCCGACCGATCCCCAGCGGACGAAATGGGTGCCGTGGCCGACCAGATCGGTCAGGCGCCGCTCATAGAGCGTATAGTCGCCATAGCCGAGCAGGATGAGCCCATCGGCGCGGTGGCTGTCCTGGTAGCGGACATGCCAGTCATCCTCCATCTTCTGGAAGGAGATGAGCAGGTCCAGCCCGCGCGCGCCGCATTGGCGGGTGATCGACCCCAGCATGGCAAGGAAGAAGGGGTTGATGTTCGATTCGTCGGGCGTCGGGTCTTCAAAGAAAAGCAGCGCGATCGTATTCGATCTTTGCGAGCGCAGCGAAGAGGCGTTCTTGTCGACCGAATAGTTGAGTTCGCGGGCGATCGCCTCGATCCGCTCGCGCGTTTCAAGGCTGACCGAGCGCGATCCGCGCAGCGCGCGGCTGACGGTCGGCTGCGACACGCCAGCCAGATAGGCGATGTCGAAACTGGTCGGCTTGCTGCTGGGCTGCCGCCCCATGGCTCCGCTCCCGAACGGCGCGCTCATCGCGCCACAGCGACGATAGGACAGGGCGGAAATCTTGGCAATTGCGTCCTTTGGGCCGGTTAGGATCGTGGCCCCGCAGCCACAGCATCGCGTTGCATAATCCGCGCATACGTATGCCGTATGGCCGCTGACGCTCTGGCGGGCGTATGAAGACGCCACCGCAGGACAGCGACACTGCACGGTCGCGCCTGCGGAACCAGGGTGTCTGCATCGGCCAAGAGGGCTGTGCCGATGTCATAGGGGAGAGGATCTTACAGTGGCTAATCATATCGCGCGCGCCCCATGGCTGGGCGCATCCCTGCTTGCCATCTCGATAGCCGCGCCGGCGATGGCGCAGGAAGCGCCGCAGGCGGATAGCGCCGCGCCGCAGGATGAGTCGGCCAACACCATCGT
Organism: Sphingobium sp.; assembly: GCF_036170395.1. Lineage (GTDB taxonomy): Bacteria > Pseudomonadota > Alphaproteobacteria > Sphingomonadales > Sphingomonadaceae > Sphingobium. The sequence goes on along the minus strand of NZ_JAVHPD010000059.1, from coordinate 50,372 downwards.
CGTCACCGGCTTCCGCGCCGCGCTGGAAAGCGCGGTCAACGTCAAGAAGAGCGCGCAGACGATCGTGGAGTCGGTGTCGGCCGAGGATATCGGCAAGCTGCCCGACGCATCGATCGGCGAATCCATCGCCCGCCTGCCTGGCCTCACCTCGCAGCGCCTGTTCGGCCGCGCCAACTCGATCGCGATCCGTGGCGCGAGCGCGGACCTCTCCTCGACCACGCTCAACGGGCGGCCGCAGACCTCCACCGGCGAGCAGCGCAACGTCGAATTCGATCAATATCCGGCCGAAGTCGTCAACCGGGTCGACGTCTACAAGACGCCGCAGGCGAACCTCATCCACCAGGGCCTGGTCGGCACGGTCGATATCCGCACCATCCGGCCGCTCGACTATGGCAAGCGGCTGATCGCAGTCGGAGCGCGCGGCGTTTACGCTGACCTCGGCAAGGTCAATGCCGACAGCAAGGACAAGGGATATCGGCTGACCGGCACCTATGTCGACCAGTTCGCGGGAGACTCGATCGGCGTCGCGCTGTCGGTCGCCTATAGCGACGAACCCTATCAGAGCGAGGAGTTCGAGGCCTGGGGCTATGCCGACGGGCCGAACGGCAACAAGGTGATCGGCGGCATCAAGCCGTTCGGCGTGTCGACCCAGCTCAAGCGCCTCGGCATCCAGGGCGCGGTGCAATATCGCGCGAGCGACACGCTGATGCTGACCTTCGACGGCTTCTACGGCGATTTCAAGGACAAGCAGATCAAGCGCGGCATCGAATTCCCGCTCTTCTGGTCGGGCGCGCAGCTCTCGCCAACGGGACTTGAGACCGAAGGCGACTTCATCAAGGGCGGCACCTTCTCCAATGTCGAGGCGGTGGTGAACAACCATGGCTATGAGCGCACCTCGACCATCTTCTCGGGCGGGTTCAACGCCAAATATACCGGCGACGATGGCTGGTCGGCGAGCTTCGACTTCGGCTATTCGCGCACCGACCGCAGCGAATTGTCGCTGGAGACCAACGCCGGCACTGGCCCCGGCGGCGGCGTGGGCGCGACCGACACGCTGACCTTCGTCAGCGGCAAGAAGGGCACGCGCTTCACCAGCAACCAGCTCGATTATTCGGACGTCAACGCCATCGTGCTGACCGATCCGCTGGGCTGGGGCGGCGGCGCGCCGCTCGGCCATCAGGAAGGCTATTATAACGACCGCATCATCGACGATGAGCTGAAAAGTTATCAGCTGGAGGTCGGCAAGGAGCTGGAAGGCGGCTTCTTCTCCAAGATTTCGGTTGGCCTGGGCTATACCGACCGCACCAAGTCCAAGACGCCGGACGAATATTTCCTGAACCTGGCCGGCGGCGCGCGCCAGCTGGTGCTGCCGCAGGAATATCGGATGAGCGCGACCGACCTGAGCTTCATCGGCGCTGGGCCGATCCTGTCCTACGACCCGTTCCAGCTGCTGGAAGACGGCGTCTATGTGCGGACGCTCAACCCCAGCAAGGACGTGCCGGCGAAAGCCTATGCCGTGACCGAGCGGGTCATGTCGGCCTATCTGATGGCGGACATCAAGACGCCGGTCGGCGCGTCGGAACTCACCGGCAATATCGGGGTGCTGGCGCAGAATACCGAGCAGAAGTCGCGCGGCTTCATCAACCTGGCCGCCGCGTCGCTGGTGCCGACCACGCGCGGGGACAATTATTGGGATATCTTGCCCAGCATGAACCTGTCGCTGCGCCTGCCGAGCGACATCGTCTTCCGCCTGGCGGCGGCGCGCGAAATCCAGCGGCCGCGCTTCGAGGATATGAAGGTGAGCCTGGATTACGGGTTCAACACCGCCAGCGGGATCGTGACCGGCACCGGCGGCAATCCCAATCTGCGACCCTACCGCGCCTGGGCAGCGGACTTCAACATCGAGAAATATTTCGGGACCAAGGGGTATCTCGGCCTCCAGCTCTTCTACAAGAAGCTGCAAAGCTACGTCTATCGCGAGACCGTGCCGTTCGATTATAACGGCCTGCCGGTGGTGGTGCCGCCCGGCGTCACCGACCTGCGCGGCACGATCACCCGGCCCGTCAATGGCCAGGGCGGCAAGCTCTATGGCTTCGAACTGGCGGGCACGGTGCCGTTCGACGTGGTCACGCCCGCGCTCGACGGGTTCGGTCTGACCGGCGGCGTCGGCTATACCAAGACAAGCATCCGCCCCGGCGTCGGCGCGGCCGCCGAAGACCTGCCCGATTATTCGCGTTGGGTCGCGAACGGCACGCTCTTCTTCGAAAAATGGGGCTTCTCCGCGCGCGGGTCGGTCCGCTACCGCTCGTCCTTCGTCGGCCAGTTCGTCGGCTTTGGCGGTGAGCGGGAATTGCGTCGGGCGCTGAGCGAAACCATCGTCGACGGCCAGGTCGGCTATGAGTTCCAGAAGGGCAGCGCGCTCGAAGGCGTGTCGCTGTTCCTCCAGGGACAGAATCTGACGGACGAGCCGTTCGTGTCGATCGATCCGGGCGCGCCGCTCCAGATCCGCAATTATCAAAGCTATGGCCGCCGCTTCATGGCGGGCTTCAACTACCGCTTCTGATATGTAGAGTGGCTCCGGCGGCACGGGTCGCGCCGCGGAGCCACATCTTCGCAAGGGGGATCATCCCATGGATGGAACGGCCGCGCGCACCATCGTGATCGCCGGCGGGGGCACGGCCGGCTGGATGACGGCAGCCGCCCTCGCCCGCTTCCTGCCGCGCGGCTGGCGGGTGACTTTGGTCGAATCGGACGAGATCGGCACGATCGGCGTCGGTGAGGCGACCATCCCGATGATCCGCCTGTTCAACCAGTCGCTGGGAATAGACGAGGCCGATTTCCTGCGCGCGACGCAGGGCAGCTACAAGCTGGGTATCGCCTTCGAGGGCTGGGGCGGGTTCGGCGAGCGCTATATCCATGGGTTCGGGCTGGTCGGGCGGAGCCTGGGGCTGCTGCCTTTCCACCAATATTGGCTGCGCGCGAAGGCGCTGGGGCTGGCGCGGCCGATCGGGGACTATGTGCTCAATGTCGCGGCGTGCGAGGCCAATCGCTTCGCGCCGGTCGATCGTGCGCCGGGCAGCGCGCTGCCGCCAATGCCCCATGCCTATCATTTCGACGCGACCCTCTATGCCCGCTATCTGCGCGCCTATGCCGAAGCGCGCGGGGTGGTGCGGCGCGAGGGGCGGATCGTGGAGGTGCTGCGCGACGGCGAGAGCGGGGATGTCAGTGCGCTCCGGCTGGCGGACGGCGGGCTGATCGAGGGCGGGCTGTTCGTCGATTGCTCCGGGATGCGCGGGCTGCTGATCGCCGGCACGCTAGGCGCGGGCTATGAGGATTGGAGCGAATGGCTGGCCTGCGACCGGGCGGTGGCGGTGCCGAGCGCGCGGGTCGAGGGACCGGTGCCCTATACGCGCGCGATCGCCAGCGCCGCCGGGTGGCGCTGGCGCATTCCGCTGCAGCATCGCACCGGGAACGGCCATGTCTTTTCCTCCGCGCATATGAGCGAGGATGAGGCGACGGCGATCCTGCTGGCGGGGCTGGACGGGGAGGCGATGGCAGAGCCCCGCACGATCCGCTTTGCCGCCGGGCGGCGGCGCGAGGCGTGGCGGCATAATGTCGTCGCCATCGGCCTGGCGTCGGGGTTCATCGAGCCGCTCGAATCGACCAGCATCCACCTCATCCAGACCGGGATCAGCCGGCTGATCGATTTACTGCCCGACGGGAAGGTCGCGGCGGCGGACCGGGACACCTATAACCGCCTCACCGCCTTCGAGATCGAGCGAATCCGAGACTTCGTGATCCTGCATTATGCCGCCAACGGCCGGGCGGGTGAGCCTTTCTGGGACCGGCTGCGGCAGATGGACCTGCCCGAACGGCTGGCGCAGCGCATCGCATTGTTCCGCGCGCACGGGCGGATCATCCGCGAAGGCGAGGAACTGTTCGACGTGCCGGGATGGGTGCAGGTGATGATCGGGCAGAATATCCTTCCCGAGCGCTGGCACCCGCTGGCCGATCAGCTGGAGGAGCGGCAGCTCTCCGCCTTTCTCGACACCGTCCACAAGGCGGCGACCGGCGAGGTCCGCCATATGCCGCTGCACGCCGATCTGCTGGCGCGATTGCACCCCAAGGAGCCTGTTCATGCGTAAATTTGCCGCCCTGATGACCGGTGCGATGATGATGGCGGCGGCGATGCCGGCCGGAGCGGATACGCTGAACGACCTGCGGGCGCGGACGCCCGACCAGGAGATCGTCTATTTCGTGCTGCCCGACCGCTTCGCCAATGGCGATCCGAAGAATGACCGGGGTGGCCTCACAGGCGATCGGCTGGCGACCGGCTATGATCCCGCGTCGCGCGGCTTCTACCATGGCGGCGACCTGAAGGGGCTGACGGCGAAGCTCGACTATATTCAGGGGCTGGGCGCGACCGCGATCTGGCTGGCGCCCATTTTCAAGAACAAGCCGGTGCAGGGCGGGAAGGGCCAGGAAAGTTCGGGCTATCATGGCTATTGGGTGACCGACTTCACCACCGTCGATCCGCATTTCGGCACCGACGCGGACTTCAAGGCGCTGGTGGACGCGGCCCATGCGCGGGGCATGAAGGTCTATATGGACATCATCGCCAACCATACGGCGGACGTGATCCAATATGCGGAGAGCCCGACCAGCGCCGCGCCCTACCGCAGCAAGGCCGACTATCCCTGGTCGCGCAAGGGCGGGGCGACGGGCGCGCCGATCAATTCGGGCTTCGCTGGCGATCGTGACGCAAGCGCCGCCAACTGGGCGAAGCTGACCGATCCTGGCTTTGCCTACACGCCGGTCGTGCCGAAGGGCGAGGACAAGGTGAAAGCGCCCGCCTGGCTCAACGACCCGATCTACTATCATAATCGCGGCGACACCGACTGGAAGGGCGAGAGTTCGCAATATGGCGATTTCGTCGGCCTCGACGATCTGGCGACCGAAGACCCGCGCGTGGTCGCGGGCTTCATCGACATCTACAAGGGCTGGATCGACCGGTTCGGCATCGACGGGTATCGGATCGACACGGCGCGGCATGTGAATGCGGAATTCTGGCGCGCTTTCATCCCCGCGATCCGCGCCCATGCGGCGGACAAGGGCATCCCCAATTTCCATGTCTTCGGCGAAGTCGCGACGGGCGACTATGACCCGGCGCTGCTGGCGAGCTGGACCCGCAATGCGGCGTTCCCGGCCGTGCTGGACTTCGCCTTCATGCGCGCGGCGGTGGACGCAGCGAGCGGCAAGAGGGGGACGGACATGCTGGCGCGGATGGTCGAGGACGACGGCCTCTACGAAGGCGGCAAGGCGGCGGCGCTGCAGCTGCCGACCTTCCTCGGCAATCATGATGCGGGGCGGTTCGGCTGGTTCCTGCGGCAGCAGAACCCCGCGATGAACGATGCCGAGGCGCTGGCGCGGGACATGCTGGGCCATGCGATGCTGCTGACGCTGCGTGGCGTGCCGACGCTCTATTATGGCGACGAGCAGGGCTTTGCCGGCAAGGGCAACGACCAGCAAGCGCGGCAGGACATGTTCGCGTCCAAGGTCGCGGAATATAATGCGGACAGCCTGATCGGGACGGCGGCGACGACGGCGCGCGACAATTTCGAGGCGGGCCATCCGCTCTATCGCGAAATCGCCAGGCTCGCCAGAATCCGGCGCGAGACGCCCGCATTGTCGCGCGGCGCGACTATCCTGCGGGCGAGTTCGGACAAGCCCGGCCTGTTCGCGGTATCGCGCATCGACCCTTTGACCGGGCGCGAGGTCGTGCTCGCTTTCAACACATCGGCCGCTCCGCTGTCGGGCCATATCGCGGTCGATCCGGCGAGTGGCGGGTTCACCGCCCTCGCCGGCCCCTGCCCCGCAGCGCCGGCTGCGCCCGGCAGCATCGCGCTCACCCTCCCCGCCTTCGGCTATGCCGTCTGCGCCGCCAGAGATTGATATGACGCCTATACTCTCAACCGATCTGCCCTGGTGGAAGGGCGCGGTCATATACCAAATCTATCCGCGCAGCTTCTGCGACAGCAATGGCGACGGCATCGGCGACCTAGCCGGCATTACGCAGCGGCTGGAGCATGTCGCGAAGCTGGGCGTGGATGCGATCTGGATTTCGCCTTTCTTCACCTCCCCCATGCGCGATTTCGGCTATGACATAGCCGATTATTGCGATGTCGATCCGATCTTCGGGACGCTCGGCGATTTCGATGCGCTGGTGGCGCGGGCGCATGACCTGGGCCTCAAGGTCACGATCGATCAGGTCTATGCCCATACGTCGGACCTGCACGACTGGTTCGCGAAGAGCCGGGCGGGCCGGAGCGGCGACAAAGCGGACTGGTATGTCTGGGCCGATCCCAAGCCGGACGGGACACCGCCCAGTAATTGGCAGTCGGTGTTCGGCGGCCCGGCCTGGACCTGGGATGCGCGGCGCGGGCAATATTATATGCACCAGTTTCTGAGCAGCCAGCCGCAGCTCAACGTCCATAACCCTGCCGTGCAGGATGCGCTGCTGGGCGCGATGCGCTTTTGGCTCGACCGGGGAGTCGACGGCTTCCGGCTCGACGCGCTCAACCATTCGATGCACGACCCGCTGCTGCGCGACAATCCGCCCGCGCCCGCCGACGGCAAGCTGCGCACCCGGCCGTTCGATTTCCAGATCAAGCGCTATAGCCAGAGCCATGCAGGCGTGGCCGATTTCGTCGCGCGCATCCGCCGCCTCTGCGACGACTATGGCGCGATCTTCACCGTGGCGGAGGTGGGCGGCGCGCTCGCCGAAGCTGAAATGAAAGCCTATACGGCGGGCGAGACGCATCTCAACAGCGCCTATGGCTTCAACTTCCTCTATGCCGATGCCCTGACCCCGGCGCTGGTCAAGGACACGGTCGAGCGCTGGCCCGATGAGCCGGGGATGGGCTGGCCGAGCTGGGCTTTCGAGAATCACGACGCGCCCCGCGCTCTGTCCCGCTGGTGCGCGCCGCAGGACCGCGCGGCGTTCGGGCGGATGAAGACGATGCTGCTGGTTGCGCTGCGCGGCAACGCCATCCTCTACCAGGGCGAGGAGCTGGGGATCACGCAGGTCGATATTCCCTTCGAGAAGCTGCAAGACCCCGAGGCGATCGCCAACTGGCCGCTCACCCTGTCGCGCGACGGCGCGCGGACGCCGCTGCCCTGGGAGGCAGACGCGGCGCAGGCGGGCTTTTCCAGCGCCGAGCCGTGGCTGCCGATCGGCGAGGAAAATCGCGCGCGGGCGGTGGACGCGCAGGAAGCGGACCCCAATTCGCTGCTGCATCACACCCGCGCGATGCTGGCGCTGCGGAAGGCCAATCCGGCGCTCAAATATGGCAGTCTGGACGTGCTGGTCGCCGACGAGCAGCGGCTGCTGTTCCGGCGGCAGGCCAACGGCCAGTCCTTGCTCTGCCTGTTCAACCTGTCGGCGCAGGCGGCGCAATGGCCGGCGGAGATCGCCGCCACCAACCATGTGCTCGCTGCGGTGAATGGCGCCGCGCCCGGCACCCTGCCCGCCTATGGCGCACTGATGATCGAGGAATGACGATGACGACGATGTTCAAGGCCGCGCTGGCAATTCCTTTCCTGCTGGCCCCTTTGCTGGCGACACCGGCGCTGGCGCAGCAGGCGCGACCCTCGGTCACGGCCGCTTCGCCCGATGGCGGGATCGTGCTGACCGTTTCGACCGACAATGACAGCCGGCCGACCTGGTCCTTGTCGCGTAAGGGCAAGCTGCTGATCGCGCCGTCGAAGCTGGGCTTCATCCTGACCGACGGGCTCAACATGGTGCGCGGCTTCTCGATCACGGGGTCCGAGAAGGGGGCGGCCAAGGAGACGTGGGAGCAGCCCTGGGGCGAGCGTCGGTTCGTCACCGACAATCACAATGAGCTGCTGGTCCGCTTCAAGCAATCGGACGTTCAGGGCGCGCGGCTGATGAATGTGCGCTTCCGGTTGTTCGACGATGGCGTCGGCTTCCGGTACGAGCTGCCCGAGCAGCCGGGCCTCAAGACGATGCGGATCGCGGACGAATCGACCGAGTTCGACATCGCGCCCAAGGGCATGGCCTGGTGGATCCCCGGCGGCGAGTGGAACCGCTATGAGCAGGTCTATCAGGCGACGCCGATCGACGCGGTGGCGACCGCACATACGCCGATCACGATGCGGCTGGAGGATGGCACGCACCTCAGCTTCCACGAGGCGGCGTTGGTCGATTATTCGGCCTATTGGCTGAAGCGCGCATCGGGCCAGACGTTCCGCACGACGCTCTCGCCCTCGTCGCAAGGGGCCCGGGTGATCCGCGACCTGCCGTTCAACACGCCCTGGCGTTCGATCCGCATCGCCGACAGCGCGGCTGGGCTGGTCGAAAGCGACCTAGAGCTGAACCTCAACGAACCTAACAGGCTGGGCGACGTCAGCTGGTTCACGCCCGCCAAATATATCGGCATCTGGTGGGGGATGATCCGCGGCGACTGGAGCTGGGCCGAGGGGCCGAAGCATGGCGCGACGACTGCACGGACGAAGCAATATATCGACTTTGCGGCGAAGCATGGGTTCCGGGGCGTGCTGGTCGAGGGATGGGACAAGGGCTGGAACGGCGAATGGTTCGGCCATGGGGACGCGTTCAGCTTCACCCAGGCGACGCTGGACTTCGACCTGCCGGGCCTCGCCGCCTATGCGAAGAAGAAGGGCGTGCGCCTGATCGGCCATCATGAGACGGGCGGGAATATCGCCAATTATGAGGCGCAGCTCGACGACGCGATGAAGCTTTATGGCGGGCTGGGCGTCGATGTAGTCAAGACCGGCTATGTCGCGGACATGGGCGGGATCATCGCGCCGGGGGACGCACCGGGCACGACCCGGATGGAATATCATGACGGGCAGCGACAGGTGCAGCATCATCTGAAGGTTGTGGAGACGGCCGCGAGATATAAGGTCACGGTAAATGCGCATGAGCCGGTCAAGGATACCGGCCTGCGCCGCACTTATCCCAACTGGGTCGCGCGCGAAGGGGCGCGAGGGATGGAGTATAATGCCTGGGGGGCGTTCGCGAACGGGCCGGACCATGAGCCGACTTTGGTCTATACGCGGATGCTGTCCGGGCCGATGGACTTCACGCCCGGCGTGCTGAGCCTGGAGGGCGCGGAGCATGTGCCGCTCGCCTCGACGCTGGCGAAGCAGTTGGGGCTCTATCTCGCCATCTATTCGCCGATCCAGATGGCGGCGGACTTCATCGAGGAGCTGGCGAAATATCCCAAGGAGCTGGACTTCATATCGAAGGTGCCGGCGGACTGGAGCGAGAGCCATCTGATCGCGGGCGAAGTGGGCGACTATGCGATCTTCGCGCGCAAGGACCGCAACAGCGCAAACTGGTATGTCGGCGGGGTCAATGACGCGACAGCGCGGACGGTGCCGCTCAGCTTCGATTTTCTGGAGCCGGGGAAGAGCTATAGCGCGACCATCTACAAGGATGGCGAGAGCGCGACCTATCTGACCGAGGCGCGGCACAGGATCGCTTACGAGACACGCACCTTCCGCAAGGGGGACCGCTATGACCTCTGGCTCGCGCCGGGCGGCGGCGCGGCGATGCGGCTGGTCGAGGCGAAGTAGGCTGCCGGCTTCTCGACTTCGCTCGAAGCGAACGGAGATTTTTGTGGGTTCCGGCCTTTGAGGCTGGGCTTTTGTGCCGCCGGGCCGGACTGCACGCCGGCCCGGCGGCTTTTTTCTGGTCAAATGTCCGGCAGCGTCTGCGCGGCGAAGCCCCAGCCTTTGAGCGAGCTGGCGCGATCGAGCAGCGTATCGGCGTCGCCGATACCGAAGGGGTGCGCGTCCTTCATGGCGTCCAGTTCGTTCCAGTCGAGGGGGATGGCGACTGGCGCGCCGGGGCGGGCGCGGGCGGAATAGGGGAGGACAGCGGTGCTGCCGCGCTGGTTGCGCAGCCAATCGATGAAGATCTTGTCCTTGCGCTTGGCCTTGCTCATCGTGGCGACGAAGCGGTCGGGTTCAGCGGCGCTGAGCGCCTGGGCGAAGCGCGCGGCGAAATCCTTGTGCGCGTCCCAGTCATGGCCAGGGGTGAGCGGCACGACGACATGGACGCCCTTGCCGCCCGAGAGCATCGCGAAAGAGACGAGGCCGATGTCGGACAGGCGGGCGCGGATATCCTGCGCGGCGGCCTTCACCCGGTCGAAATCCATGCCCTCGTCGGGGTCGAGATCGAAGATCATGCGGTCGGGCCGCTCCACGGCATCGGCGCGGCTGGCCCAGCCGTGAAATTCGATCGTCCCCATCTGGACGCAGGCGAGCAGCCCCTCGGCATCCTCGACATAGATATAATCTTCCGCGCCGCCATCCTTCTCGCGGATCGGCACCTGATGCACCGCCTTGCCGAAGGCGCCGCTGTCATGCTTCTGGAAGAAGCATTTTTTCGCCCGCCCCTGCGGGCAGCGGACGAGGCTGACGGGGCGATTGGCGGCGAAGGGGAGCATCAGCGGGGCGATGGCGGCATAATAGTCGGCGAGTTCGCCCTTGGTCTGGCCGCTTTCGGGGAAAATGACGCGATCGCGGTTGCTGATCTTGACGATCTCGCGGGGCTTGGGCGCGGCGGCGGGTTTCTCGGGCTTCACCTCGGCCGCCTTCTTGTCGCTGCGCAGCCCTAAAAAGCTGGCGTGGCGGACGCGGCCCTCGGCGGTGAATTCGGCGAAGGCGATTTCGGCGACGAGGTGCGGCTTCAACCATGTTGCGCCGCGCGACTCGGTGCGGGGCAGGTCGGCGGGGGCCTTGTCCGTCCCGATTGGCTGCATTGCCTTGTCGAGGTCCGCCATGAGGTCCGCGTCGAAGCCGGTGCCGACCTTGCCCTTGTAAACGAGGCTTTTGCCCTCATGCTGGGCGAGCAGGAGCGACTTGAACGGGCGGCCGCGCGCGCTGCTGGCGGTCTTGCCGATGATGATGAACTCCTGGCGGCGGGTGCATTTGACCTTGACCCAGCTTTTCGTGCGGCCGGCGCGATAGGGAGCGTCGATCCGCTTTGCGATGATCCCCTCCTGCCCGGCGCCGCACAGCGAAGTGAATAGCTGCTCGCCCGCGCCGATGACATGATCGGCGACGCGGATGGGGGGGGTGGCTTCGCGCAGGAGCGCCTCCAGCCTTTCCTTGCGCTCGATCTGGGGGAGGGATTTCATGTCCTTGCCCTCCAGCGAGAGAAGGTCGAAGGCGAAGAGGTGGAAGGGCGTATCCTCCCGCTGCGAACCGTGGCCGCGCTTCAGCACGTCCTGAAGCGCCGAGAAGCTGGGGTTGCCGTCGGGGCCGAAAGCGACGATCTCGCCGTCGATGAGCGCGGGCGGCAGGTCGAGCGCGGCGATGGCGCGTACGAGCGGGCCGAACTTGTCGGTCCAGTCGAGGCCGTTGCGAGTGGAGACGCGCACCTTGTCGCCTGCGACGGCGACGAGGGCGCGATAGCCGTCAAACTTGATCTCGTGCATCCAGTCATTGCCGGCGGGGACGGCGTCGATCAGCGTCGCGAGCTGCGGCGGGGCGAAGGCGGGGAGCTTGGCGGCGGTGCGGGGCTTCTTCGCCACCTTCGCATTATGGTCGCGGGCGGCCTGCATCTTCTCGCCGAACGCCTTGCCCTTCGCCCCTTTCAAGGACTGCGCCGCCTCCTTGTCCGCCGCGATCTCGGCCATGGAGCGGCCGGTCAGGACGCTGATGAGCGCGCGTTCGACCAGTATGTCGCCCTCCCCCGCTTCGTCTTCGCCGACCTTGCGGAGCAGCCAATTGTCGCGCTTCTCGCCTGGTCGCCTTTTCATGCGGACCAGCAGCCATTCGCCCTTCATCCGCTCGCCGTCGAGGGTGAAGTGGAGATGGCCGTCCTTGAGGTCGGCCGCGCTCTTGCCCGCGATCGGCGCCCAGGTGCCGCGATCCCAGAGCATCACCGTGCCGCCGCCATATTCGCCCTTGGGGATCACCCCCTCGAAGTCGCCATAGCTTAAGGGGTGGTCCTCGGTCTGGACGGCGAGGCGCTTGTCGGATGGGTCGATGCTCGGCCCCTTGGTCACGGCCCAGCTTTTGAGCACGCCGTCCACCTCCAGCCGGAAATCCCAATGGAGGCGAGTGGCGTCATGCTTCTGGACGACGAAGCTGTTGCCGCTGCTTTTCGCCAGTTCGCCCTTGGGCTCCTTCGTGCGGGTGAAGTCGCGCTTGGCGTTATAGTCGGCGAGCGGGCTTTTCGCGGCCATCAGGCTTCGTCCTTCGGCAGCAGCCAGCGATCCTCCGCCACGCGGAGCAATGTCAGCATGACGATGGCGACGATCGAGGCGCTCACCACCAGCGGCCATTGGCCCGCGCCGCAGGCGATGCCGATCATGCCGGCGAGCCAGACATGGGCGGCGGTGGTCAGATTCTTGATCCTGCCCTGGTTGAAGACGATGAGGCCCGCCGCGATGATGCCGGTGAAAGCGGCCGACGCCTCGAACACGCGCAGCGGATCGATATTGCCTTCGCTGCCGCCCATCTGCTTGTGGAGGGCGATGGCGCTGATCGTCATCAGCGCGCAGGTGAAGCAGAGTATGCCATGGGTGCGTAAGCCTGCCGGATGGCCGCGCAATTCGCGGTCGAGGCCGAGCAGCAGACCCAGTAATGCCGCTGCGCCGAGCCGCAGCAGGATCGGCCCGTCGATCAGATGAAGGGGGGTGGCCGGATTCAGCTCCATGGCGTCAGGCGCTCTTGCGCTTGGCCGGGGCGCGGGGTTTGGCGGGGGCCTTCCTGGCCGGCGCTTTTTTCGCAGGGGCCGGCTTGGCGGTGTCGCCGACCGACTTTTTGAGCGCGGCCATGAGGTCGATGACATTGCCGCCGCGCGCGGAAGGCGCCTCGTCTTCCTCCTCGATGACGCGCTTGCCCTTGGCCTTCTTCTTTTTCTCGATCAGGCGGTGGAGCGCGTCGACATAGCGGTCGTGAAATTCCTCTGGGCGGAAAGGCGCGGTCTTCTTGTCGATGATCGCTGTGGCGAGATCGAGCAGGTCTGGATCGGCCTTCTGATCGGGGATCGAAGCGAAATATGTCTGGGCCTTGGTGACTTCGTCGGCGTAGCGCAGGATTTCGAGGATCAGCCCCTTGCCGCAAGGTTTCAGGGAGACGAGCTGCTCGCGCCCGCGCACCGACAGTTGCCCGAGGCCCACCTTGCGGGTTTCGCGGAGCGCGTCGCGCAACACGGCATAGGCTTCCTCCGCCAGATCGTCGGCGGGGAGGACGAAATAGGGCTTTTCATAATAGAGAACGTCGATCGCATCGGCCTCCACGAACTGAACGAGGTCGAGCGTCTTGCGGCTCTCGATCTTGACCGCCTCTATCTCCTCATCCTCCAGCAGCACATAATTGCCCTTGGAGACTTCATAGCCCTTGATGATGTCGTCGCTGTCGACCGGGCCGACGCCCTGCACCACCTTTTCATAGCGGATGCGCTTGCCGGTGGGCTCGTGGATCTGGTTGAAGGCGACCGCAGCGCCCGAACGGGTGGCGGGGTAGATTTCGACGGGGATAGAGACGAGCGCGAGCCGGATCTGGCCCTGCCAATATGCGCGTGCAGCCATGGTGTAACCTCCGCCCTATCAGCGCGCACAAAGGCGGTAAGTTCCGTTTCGGACCCGGCACGGAAATGGCGGTGCGGCAGCGCGCTATCCCAAGTTATTTTCGCCATGCCGCGTCAGCCGTGCCGCCTGTCTTGAGCCGGTCATCGGGTTGCGCGATAAAGTCGATCAGTCAAAGCGATAATCCCGGCTTTGAAGCGCCATGCAGCGGCGGTAGACCGATGCACATCCGGCAAAGAGGAGAGAGTGCGATGGACGCCAAGACGACCGACCCCCTAAGCTGTCCGATGAAGGAACCCGGCGCGCTGCGGACGCTGCTGGGGCGCACCAACCGCGACTGGTGGCCCAACCAGTTGTCGCTCGACATTCTTCAGCAGAACGGCCTGTCGGGCGATCCGATGGGCGACGATTTCGACTATGCCGCCGAGTTCAAGACGCTGGACCTGGCGGCGGTGAAGGCGGACCTCACGGCGCTGATGACCGACAGCCAGCCCTGGTGGCCGGCGGATTACGGCCATTATGGTCCCTTCTTCATCCGCATGGCCTGGCATTCGGCCGGCACCTATCGCACCGGCGACGGGCGCGGCGGCGCGTCTTCGGGATCGCAGCGCTTCGCACCGCTCAACAGCTGGCCGGACAATGGCAATCTGGACAAGGCGCGGCGGCTGCTGTGGCCGATCAAGCAGAAATATGGGCGCAAGCTGAGCTGGGCGGACCTCATGATCCTGGCCGGCAATGTCGCGATCGAGTCGATGGGCGGGCCGGTGTTCGGCTTCGGCGGCGGGCGCAAGGACGTGTTCGAGCCGGAAAAGGACATCTACTGGGGCACCGAGGAGCAATGGGTCGGCAGCGAAGGCAGCCTGACCCGGATCGACGAGGAAGAAGGCCGGGCGCTGGAAAGCCCGCTGGCCGCGATCCAGATGGGCCTCATCTACGTCAATCCCGAAGGGCCGGGCGGCAAGCCCGATGCGCTGCAATCGGCGCGCGACATTCGCGAGACCTTCGCGCGGATGGGCATGAACGACGAGGAGACGGTGGCGCTGACGGCGGGCGGGCATACGTTCGGCAAGGCGCACGGTGCGGGCGATGCTTCGCTGGTGGGTGCGGAACCCGAGGGCGCGGATATCGCGCAGCAGGGGCTTGGCTGGCAGAGCGGGCATGAGAGCGGCATGGGCGATCATACGATCACCAGCGGCATCGAAGGCTCGTGGACGCCCACCCCCATACAATGGGACATGACCTATTTCGACATGCTGCTCGACCATGAATATGAGCTGGTGCGCAGCCCCGCCGGGGCGAAGCAGTGGCAGCCGGTCGGCAACCCCGAAGAGACGCTCGCGCCCAAGGCGCATACGCCGGGCGTCAAGGTGCCGACGATGATGACCACCGCCGACATGGCGATGAAGGTCGACCCCGCATATCGCAAGATCATGGAGGCGTTCCGGGCCGATCCCGCTTACTTCGCCGACGCTTTCGCCCGCGCCTGGTTCAAGCTGTGCCATCGCGACATGGGGCCGAAGGCGCGTTACCTGGGGCCGGATGTGCCGGCCGAAGATCTGATCTGGCAGGATCCGCTGCCCGCGCCGGTCCACCCGGCGCTGAGCGATGCCGATGTCGCGGCGCTGAAGGACAAGATCGCGGCGTCGGGCCTGTCGGTGCAGGATCTGGTCAAGACCGCCTGGGCGAGCGCCGTCACCTACCGCCGGTCGGACCATCGCGGCGGCGCGAATGGTGCGCGTATCCGGCTTGCCCCGCAGAAGGACTGGGACGTCAACGAGCCGGCGGAGCTGGCGCGGGTGCTGAGCGTCTATGAGGGGATTGCACAGGCGGCGGGCAATGTCTCGGTCGCCGACCTCATCGTGCTGGGCGGCAGCGTCGGCATCGAGGCTGCGGCGAAGGCGGCAGGTCATGAGCTGACCGTACCGTTCACGCCGGGCCGGGTCGACGCGACCGAGGAGCAGACCGACGCGGAAGGCTTCGACGTGCTGGAGCCCAAGGCCGATGGCTTCCGCAACTATCTGCAAGTGCGCTTCAACGTGCCGACCGAGGAACTGCTGGTCGACCGGGCGCAGCTGCTGGGCCTGTCCGCGCCGGAGATGACGGTGCTGGTCGGTGGCCTGCGGGTGCTGGGCGCGAACCATGGCGGGTCGCAGCATGGCGTCCTGACCGACCGGGTGGGGCAGCTCACCAACGACTTCTTCGTCAACCTGCTCGACATGAACACCGCCTGGAAGCAGGTGGATGACGAGGGCGACGAGACCTTCCTCGGCTCCGACCGGGGCAGCGGGGAGAAGCGCTGGACCGCGACTCGCACCGACCTGGCATTCGGGTCCAACTCGCAGCTGCGGGCGCTGTCCGAAGTCTATGCGTCGGCCGATGCGGGCGAGAAGTTCGTGAAGGACTTCGTCGCGGCCTGGGTCAAGGTGATGAACGCGGACCGGTTCGACCTTAACGCCTGACATTAAGAGAACAGCGAGTGGGACAGCTCTTTGGCGTTTTCGCGCCAGGGAGCTGTTCTATTTTATCGAACAGTTCAGGTGATTTTATGCGGATAAATCCTGTCATCATCACCGGCTACAAGGGGGGCACGCCGGATGATCCGGTGGCTTGCCTCTCAGCAAAGGACCATGCCATGACCAACTTCGTGACCACCAAGGACGGCGTCGCCATCTTCTACAAGGATTGGGGGCCGAAGGACGCGCAGCCGATCATGTTCCATCATGGCTGGCCGCTGTCGGCCGACGATTGGGACGCGCAGATGCTGTTCTTCCTGGGGAAGGGCTATCGCGTCGTCGCCCATGACCGGCGCGGCCATGGGCGTTCGGCGCAGGTCGATTTCGGCCACGACATGGCGCATTATGCCGCGGACGCGGCGGCGGTCGCAGAGCATCTGGACCTGAGGAACGCCATCCATATCGGCCATTCGACCGGCGGCGGCGAAGTCGCGGCCTATGTCGCGCGCCACGGCATACCCGCCGGGCGCGTCGCCAAGGCGGTGCTGGTGAGCGCGGTGCCGCCGATCATGCTCAAGACCGACCGCTATCCCGGCGGGTTGCCGATCGAGGCGTTCGACGGGCTGCGTGCGGGGCTGGTCGCCAACCGCGCGCAATTCTTCCGCGATGTCGCGAGCGGTCCCTTCTACGGCTATAATCGCGACGGCGCCGACGTGAAGCCGGCCGTGATCGACAATTGGTGGCGGCAGGGGATGATGGGCAGCGCGCTCGCCCATTATGAGGGGATCAAGGCTTTCTCCGAGACCGACCAGACCGATGACCTGAAGGCGATCAGCGTGCCCACGCTGGTGCTGCATGGCGATGACGATCAGGTCGTGCCCTACAGGAATGCGGGCGTGCTTCAGGCGGAGATATTGCCGGACGCGGAACTGAAGATTTACGAAGGCTATTCGCACGGGATGCTGACGGTGAATGCCGATGTGCTGAACGCCGATATATTGGCTTTTATTCAGAAGTGAGTGCTGGCGGGTGGGTCGAAAGGCCCGCCCCTTCTCTATGGACAGGCGCTGATTTATTCTTGTTTCTTGGCGAAAGCCGGGGTTCGCCCGCGAGGGCGGAACTGGACCCCGGCCTGCGCCGGGGAACAAGGATATGGGGGCAGCCGCGCGCTACACGTCGCCCATGCCGTCCAGTTCCCGGTCGTCCGCGCCCAGCGCGACGAACTGGTCGAGCAGCCAGCGCGCGGCCGGGCCGGGTGGAGTATCGCGGCGCCAAATGCCCGAAAAGCGATAGGTGCCGCCCGCATGATCGGGCATGGCGAGCCGCACCAATGTACCGGCGACAAGGTCCGGCTCGATCATCGGCAGCGGCATATTGCCCCACCCCACGCCTTCGCGCAGCAGCGCATGTTTCGCGCCGAGATCGGCCAGCCGCCAGGTTTTGGGGCTGGTGACCGAATAATCCCGGCCTTCGGTGAAGCGCGAGCGGTCCGAGAGGACGAGCTGGATATGATCGCGCCCGGCGCCCGGCGGGATGCTGCTCATGCGGCCGAGCGGATGGTCAGGCGCGGCGACCGGAACCATCGGCACCGATCCCGCAAGGCGGCAGTCGATCCCCTCCACCCCCGCCGATAGCGGGCCGGACAGGCCGACCACCGCCTTGCGGTCCAGCACCATGGCGGTGATCGCGCCCAATGCCTCCATATGGAGGCGCAGTTGCACTGTCGGGAATTCGGTGGCGAAGCGGCGCAGAACTCGGCCGAGGCGATCGGCCGGGAGCATCACGTCGACAGCGAGATCGACCTCCGCCTCCAGCCCGTCGAGCAACCCCTTCACCTTGGCGCGGAGGCCATCGATGCCATGCGCGATGCTGCGCGCTTCGGCCAGCAAGGCGCGGCCGGCGACGGTAAGGACCGGCTTTCTCGTCCCCTCCCGCTCGAACAGGGTAAGGCCAAGCTGCGCCTCCAGATTGGCGATGCCGTAGCTGATGACCGAAACCGCGCGGTTGAGCTTGCGCCCCGCGCCGGCGAAGCTGCCGGTATCGACGATGGTGAGGAAGATGCGGAGCTGGTCGAAGGTCGGGGTGCCGGGATTATTCACTATTCGATTTCCTGGAACGTTTCGACCGATTTTATCTCTCTGAACAGGAAAGCGCGCAACCCCTAAATGGGTCGGCAAGCGGGCGGCCTCCGCCGCCCCAGCAAAGGAGATGTCATCATGATCGAACTTCGTCCCTTCGACAGCCTGGGCGGCGAAAACCATGGCTGGCTCGACGCCAAGCATCATTTTTCCTTCGCCGGCTATCATGATCCCAAGCGGATGCACTGGGGCAATCTGCGCGTGTGGAACGACGACACGATTGCGCCGCAGACCGGCTTTCCGCCGCACCCGCATCGCGACATGGAGATCATCACCTATGTCCGCGAAGGCGCGATCACGCATCAGGACAGCCTGGGCAACAAGGGCCGCACCGAGGCGGGCGACGTGCAGGTGATGAGTGCGGGGACCGGCATTCGCCATTCGGAATATAATCTGGAGGATGTGACGACCAAGATCTTCCAGATCTGGATCATCCCCACCCGCGACGGCGAAGCGCCGAGCTGGGGCGCGCGTCCCTTCCCCAAGGGCGAGCGGGCGGGCCAGTTCGTGACGCTGGCGTCGGGCTATGACAATGACAATGATGCGCTGCCGATCCGCACCGACGCGCGGGTGGTGGCGGCCACGCTGAAGGCCGGGGAAACCGCCGACTATCCGATCGGGCGGGATCGCAAGGCCTATCTGGTGCCGGCGACCGGCGCGATCGAAATCGACGATGTGCGGATCAATGCGCGCGATGGCGCGGCGATCAGCGATATGGAAGTCATCCGCGTCAGGGCGATCGAGGATAGCGAGATCGTTCTGGTCGATGCCGCCTGAGTTGTAAAAGAAGACCCGTCCTGCGGGACGGGTCTTCGATATTGCGCGGTCAAGATAAGCGTTACATCTTAACCTGTGCGCTTATTGCCGATATCGAATAGCAATTTACAAAGATGACAGAACAGTTCAGACAGTGCGCCTCTTCCATATGAGGGGTCGTAAGACATGGCAGATAATGAGACCGCTGACGTAACCACTTTGACCGTCCAGCTTCTAAGCGCCTTCGTGTCCAATAATACGGTATCCAGCGAATCGCTTGCAGACCTTATCAAGTCGACGCGGGCAGCCTTGACGGATGACATAAGTGCTCCCGCCCCGCCGGCCGAGCCCGAGCATGTTCCCGCCGTGTCGATCCGCAAAAGCCTGGCGTCGGACCAGCATATTATCAGCCTGATCGACGGCAAACCCTATAAGACATTGAAGCGGCATCTGTCCTCTCATGGGTTGAGCGAGAAGGAATATCGGGAGCGCTATGGCCTTCCCGCTTCCTATCCCATGGTTGCGCCCGCCTATTCGGCGGCACGACGCGCCGTAGCCGAGCGGCTGGGACTGGGGCGCAAGCGCACCGGCGGGACGAACAGCGCCGCGGCTGCGCCAGCTGAGGAAAGCCCGCCCAAGCGCGGACGCGGCCGCCCAAAAGCCGCGCCCAAGGCGGAGGCCGCGCCCAAAGGCGCGCGCCGGAAGCTGACGATCGCGACAACCGATCAGGCGGCCGAGAAGCCGAAGCGCGGCCGGCGCAAGGCCGCCGCGCCGAGCGAGGCCGAGCCGGTCGCCTGATAGCCGGGAAGGGGCCGCGATCCGCCCCTCCCCGCAACGAACCTATGCTTTCTTACAGAAGCCATGAGGGCCGCGCCTTCCCATAGTCGAAACCGACGAGAGGGAGAGCGCGGCCCATGGGGCAAGTTGTCGATATCGCCGAAGGATTGTTCGTCGCCGAGCCGCGCCCGGCGCTGATCGGCGGGCGGCATCGCGATAGCGGCGAGGTGCGCTTCCCCTGCCCCGCCGGCAATCCCGCTTATGAGCCGGTCATGCTGCCGCACCGTGGCAAGCTCTGGTCCTGGACGGTGCAGCGCTTCCGCCCCAAGACCCCGCCCTATGCCGGGCCGGCGGACTTCACTCCCTTCGCGCTCGGCTATGTCGAGTTGCCCGACGCCGTGATCGTGGAAGCCCCGTTCGTCGATGTCGAGTTCGACGCGCTGCATATCGGGATGGAGATGGAGACGGTGCTCGTGCCGCTCACCACCGATGGCGAAGGACGCAGCGTGCGCAGCTTCGCCTTCCGCCCGGTGCAGGAGTAAGCGCGATGGCGGACGTGTTCATCGTGGGTATCGGTATCCATCCGTTCGGCCGGACCGAGGGGCTTTCGGGATTGCAGCAGGGGGCGTTCGCGATCGCGCAGGCGCTGGCCGAGGTCGGGCTGGAATGGCGCGACCTGCAATTCGGCTTCGGCGGATCGGACAGCGCGGGCGGCGCGGACACGATCGTCAACGAGATGGGGCTGACCGGCATCCCGATCATCAATGTCCGCAATGGCTGCGCGACCGGCGGATCGTCGCTGATCGGGGCGTGGCAGGGGATCGCGTCGGGCCAATATGACCTCGGCGTCGCCTTCGGCTATGACAAGCATCCGCGCGGCGCGTTCAACGCCATGCCGGCCGAATATAGCCTGCCCGACTGGTATGGCGAAGTCGGCATGATGGTGACGACGCAGTTTTTCGCCATGAAGCTGCAACGCTATATGGCGCAGCATGGCATTACGCCGACGGCGCTGGGGCGGGTGGCGCAGAAGGCGTTCGACAATGGTGTCCATGCGCCCCACGCCTGGCGGCGCAGCCCGGTCGATCTGGAGACGATCCTCACCAGCCAGATGATTTCCGATCCGCTCACCAAATATATGTTTTGTTCGCCCGCCGAGGGCGGCGTGGCGCTGATCCTGGCGAGCGAGAAGAAGGCGCGGCAATTGGGCCGGGCAAACATCCGCATCAAGGCGGCGGTGACACGGACCCGCCCGCCCGGATCGTTCGAGGTGTTTTCGCCGAGCCTATCGATCGAGCGCGGCGGCGCGCCGACTTTGCTGGCGTCGGCGGCGGCGTTCGAGATGGCGGGGATCGGGCCGGAGGATATCGACGTCGCGCAGTTGCAGGACACCGAGTCCGGCGCGGAGATCATGCATATGGCCGAAAACGGCTTCTGCAAGGATGGCGAGCAGGAGGAGTGGTTGGCGGAGGGCTGGAGCCGGATCGACGGGCGGCTGCCGATTAACACCGATGGCGGCTGTCTCGCCTGCGGGGAGCCGATCGGCGCGTCGGGGCTGCGGCAGGTTTACGAGAATGTCGTGCAGCTGCGCGGGACGGGCGGGGGGCGGCAGGCGCCGGGCGCGCCGCGCGTCGGATATACCCATGTCTATGGCGCGCCCGGCATTTCCGGCGTCACCATATTGGAACGATAGATGGACCTGCATTTCACCCCCGAGGACGAAGCCTTCCGGCAGGAGGTCCGCGCTTTCCTCGACGCGCATCTGCCCGACCCTTTGCGCAAGGGCATGGCGGCGACGCCGGGCGTGTTCGTGGAACCCGATATCGGGCAGGAGTGGCAGCATATCCTGCACGAGAAGGGCTGGCTGGCCTATAACTGGCCAGTCGAGTGCGGCGGCACCGGATGGACGCCGGTGCAGCGCTATATTTTCGAGAAGGAATGCGCGCTCGCCAACGCCCCGAGCCTGCCGGTGCTGAGTCTGAAACTGCTCGGCCCGGTGCTTTGCCGCTTCGGGACGGCGGCGCAGAAGGCGCGGCTCCTGCCCCGCATCCTCGACGGCAGCGACTATTGGTGCCAGGGCTTTTCCGAGCCGGGATCGGGATCGGACCTCGCCAGCCTCAAAAGCCGGGCGGAGCGGCGCGGCGACCATTATGTCATCAACGGGCGCAAGCTGTGGACGACCCATGCGCACCATGCGAACAAGATATTCTGCCTGGTCCGCACCGACGCACAGGCCAAGGCGCAGGCCGGGATCAGCTTCATCCTGGTCGACATGGACCAGCCGGGCGTCGAGGTGCGGCCGATCCGGGGCCTCGCCGGCGACCATGAGGTCAACGAAGTCTATCTGGACGAGGTGATCGCGCCGCTCGACAATCTGGTGGGCGAGGAAGGCATGGGATGGACCATCGCCAAATTCCTGCTGGAGAATGAGCGCGGCGGGGCGTGCCACGCGCCCAAGCTGCTGTCCGACATCGCCAAGCTGCGCGCGTGCGCGGCGGGCGAGCCGGACGGGCATGGCGGGACTATGGCCGACGACCTGAGTTTCATGGCCGACCTGGCCCGGATCGAGTTGACGGCGCAGGCGCTGGAGATGACCGAACTGCGGGTGCTGGCCGAAATGGCGAAGGGGTTGCCGCCGGGACCGCAGACGTCGCTGTCGAAGATGATCGCCTCCACGCTGCGCCAGCAGGTCGACGCGATGGCGGTGCGGCTTTACGGCTATGCGGGGCTGGAGCTGGAGCCGCGGCGGCCGCTCTATGGGGCTGACGCGCCGCCGCCGCGCCATGGCAAGGGCGCGCAGATCGCCGCGCCGCGCTACCTCAACAGTCTCGCCTGGACGATTTTCGGTGGTACGAACGAAGTCCAGCGCACCATCATCGCCAAGACCGTGCTGGGCCTCTAACGCGCCGGCCAGACAGGAGAGAGAGATGCAACTCAGCCGAGAAGCCCTAATCCGGGCCTATCGCCAGATGAAGACGATCCGCCTGTTCGAGGAGCGTCTGCACGACGAGATCGCGCTGGGCGAGATTGCCGGCTTCACCCATCTCTACGCCGGGCAGGAAGCCTGCGCCGTCGGGGTGTGCGAGCATCTGGGGCCGACCGACTATATCATCTCCACCCATCGCGGCCATGGCCATTGCATCGCCAAGGGGTGCGACGTGGTGGCGATGATGAAGGAGATTTACGGATCGCGCGACGGCCTGTGCAAGGGCAAGGGCGGCTCGATGCATATCGCCGATATGGGCGTGGGGATGCTGGGGGCGAACGGCATCGTCGGCGCGGGCGCGCCGATCGCGGTGGGCGCGGGGATCAGCGCCAAGAGCAACGGGACGGTCTCGATCGCTTTTTCGGGTGACGGGGCGTGCAACCAGGGCACGACATTTGAAGCCATGAACATGGCCGTCGTGCTGAAGCTGCCGGTGATCTTCGTGTTCGAGAATAATCATTATTCCGAGCATACCGGCGAAGCCTATGCCGTGGGCGCGGAGAGCATGACGGCGCGATCAGCCGCGTTCGGGATGAAGGCGGTCAAGGCGAACGGGATCGACTTCTTCGACGTGTATCAGACGATCGGCGAGCTGATCGAATACTGCAAGGCGGGCAACGGCCCGGCCTCGATCGAGCTGGATTGCGAGCGCTTCTACGGCCATTTCGAGGGCGATCCGCAGCGCTATCGCGGCGAGGGCGAGCTGGACCGCATTCGCGAGGAACGCGATTGCCTCAAGACATTCCGCACCAAGGTGACCGAGGCGAAGCTGCTCGACGGCGAAGCGCTGGACGCGGTGGACGCGGAGGTGACGGCGCTGATCGAGCGGGCGGTGGCCGAGTCCAAAGCCGCGCCCAAACCGACAGCGCAGGACGTCCTGGAAGACGTCTATATCAGCTACTGACGCCGGGAGGATCGGACATGGCCAAGAAAATGATCCGCGACGTCATTCGCGACACGATCGACGAGGAAATGGCGCGCGACGAGAATGTCATCATGCTGGGCGAGGACATCGTCGGCGGCAATGGCGCGCCGGGCGGGCCGGAGGCGATCGGCGGCATATGGGGCACGTCGGGCGGGCTATGGGCCAAATATGGCCCCGACCGGGTGATCGACACGCCGATCAGCGAAAGCGCGATCATCGGCGCGGCGGCGGGCGCGGCGCTGACCGGCAAGCGCGCCATCGCCGAGATCATGTTCGCCGACTTCATCGGCGTGTGCATGGACCAGATCTGGAACCAGGTCGCCAAGTTCCGCTACATGTTCGGGGGCAAGTCCAAATGCCCGGTGGTGATCCGCATGCCCTATGGCGGCGGTTACAATGCCGCGCCGCAGCACAGCCAGTCGATCCACCAGTTCGTGACCGCGATGCCGGGGTTGAAGGTGGTGATGCCGTCCACCCCGGCGGACACCAAGGGGCTGCTGACCCAGGCGATTCGCGACGATGATCCGGTCATCTTCCTGGAGCATAAATTCCTCTATGCGGTGAGCGGCGAAGTGCCTGACGGCGAATATCTCATCCCCTTCGGCCATGCGCGGCAGGTGACGCAGGGCGACGATGTGACCATCCTCGCTACGGGCATGATGGTCGCGCGGGCCGAGCAGGCGGCGCGGGAGCTGGCGCAGGATGGCATTGGCTGCGACCTCATTGACCTGCGCACCACGAGCCCGCTCGATGAGGAGGCGATCCTCGACAGCGTCGAGCGGACCGGGCGGCTGCTGATCGTCGATGAAGCGCCGCCGCGCTGCTCCTTCGCCACCGACCTGTCGGCGCTGGTGGCGCAGAAGGCGTTTGCGTCGCTGAAAGCGCCGATCGAGATGGTGACGGCGCCGCACAGCCCGGTGCCCTTCGCGCGCGAGCTGGAGGCGGCCTATCTGCCCTCGCCCGAGAAGATCATGGCCGGCGCGGTCAAGCTCATGTCCTGGCGGCGGGGGTGAGCGCGATGAGCAATTTGCGCGCATTCGCCATGCCCAAATGGGGCATCGAGATGACCGAGGGGGTGGTCGCCGAATGGAAGGTGCGCGAGGGCGCGCCGTTCAGGAAGGGCGACCTGCTGGCGCTGATCGAGACGGCCAAGATCACCAACGAGGTGGAAGCGGAAGCGGACGGCCAGTTCGCGCGGCTGATTGCGCAGGAGGGCGAAACCTATGCGGTCGGCGACCTGATCGCCGTGCTGGCCGGGCCGGAGGACAAGCCGGCGGACAGCGAAGTGGAGAGCTTCATCGCGGGGTATAAGCCGGGCGCGGCGAAGCCGGCGGCGGCTCCCGCGCCGGCTGTTGTGGAAGCGGCGCCCAGGGTCGCGGTGGCGCAGGACGCGCTTATCAGCCCGGCGGCGCGCGCCTTCGCCGAGGCGAATGGCGTGGACGTGAGCGGTATCGCGGGGTCCGGGCCGGGCGGGCGCATCACCTTCCAGGATGTGCAGCAGGCGAGCCTGCCGCCGGTGGCGGTGGGCGGGCTAGCGGTGGACATCACGCCGGTTGGCGCGGCGTTGGGCGAGCTGTTCGCCAGCCCGCTCGCCAAGCGGCTGGCGGTGCAGCATGGCGTCGACCTGAGCGGGGTCAGCGGCACCGGGCCGAAAGGGCGCATCTGCAAGGCCGACGTGCTGGCGCTGGTCAAGGCGCCGGCACCCGAGCCAGCGGTTTCGTTTGCACCGCCGGCGGCGGGCGCGGCGGAGGTCGTGCGCATGTCGCCGATGCGCAAGGCGATCGCCAGGGCGCTGAGCCACAGCAAGGCGACGATTCCGCATTTCTACTTGCGGTCGAAGGTCAGGATCGACGCGATTTTGGGGCTGCGCGCGCAGGCCAAGGCGGCGACGGGCGAAGCGCCGAGCATCAACGACTATATCGTGCGCGCCTGTGCGCTCGCGCTGGCGCGGCATCCCGACGTCAATGTGCAGGTGCATGGGGAGGAGATACACCGCTTCGCCAGCGCCGATATCGCGGTGGCGGTGGCGACCGACAAAGGGCTTATCACCCCGATCGTCAGGGGCGCGGATCGCCTTTCCGTCGCAGCAGTTTCCCGCGAGGTGAAGGCGTTGGCGGAGAAGGCGCGCGCCGGCCGTTTGCAGGCGGAAGAGTTTCAGGGCGGAAGCTTTTCGGTCAGCAACCTTGGCATGTACGGCATCGACCAGTTCGACGCGATCATCAATCCGCCGCAGGGCGCGATATTGGCGGTCGGCGCGGGGGTGCGCGAGCCGGTGGAGATCGGCAACGCGCTCGCCTTCGCGACGATCGTCAAACTGTCGCTCTCCTGCGATCATCGCGCGATCGACGGGGCGGTGGGCGCGGACTTCATGCGGACGCTTAAGGGGTTGATTGAGGAGCCGGCGCTGCTGACGGGGTGAGCCGAATGTAGGTTGCGCTTAACTTGTAGCTTCTTGTTGCCCGGCGCAGGCCGGGGAACGCCATGTTGCACCCAGCCCCGACCAATAGACTTCAATATGCCTGCTCAGCCTTGGCGGGCAAGCCATTCGGATGAGGTGCGATACAGACGGGCGGCGCGGGCGTGGAGGTCTGGCCAACCGTCGCGCAGCGCCTTCGAGCGTTCCTCGACCGCGATCGGAAGATGATCCGGCAAGGCGGCGAGTAGGGAGCCGAGGGGCAGGCTACCCTCGCCCAGGGCAACGCGGCCGTCGATCGCTTCGGTGAGGATCGCTTGCGGATCGGCGGGGTCTGCGCCGGGCATGGGCGCGTCGCAGAGCTGGACATAGCTCAGCCAATGCGGGGGCAAGGCGGCGATGTCCGCCAGCGTGCCGCCCGATCGGGTCCAGTGGAGCGCGTCGATGAGGAGCGCCATGGCGGGATGATCGATATCGCGCAGGATCGCGCTGGCCTGTCCGATGGTTTTGACTTCGGTGAACAGGCCGAATTCGAGATTGATGCGGATCGCATTGCCGGCGCGATCGGCGAGGCGGGCGAGCTTGGCGGCGGTGGCGGCGGAATCGGGATCGCTGCTGACGCAGAGCAGGTTGCGCGCGCCAAGCTCCAGCGCGATGTCGAGAATATGGTCGTGCGCCGGATCGGGCGGGCCGGGCTTGATCCAGACGACTTCGGCGTCGAGCAGCTTCAGGCCGGTCGCGGCGAGCGCGGCACGAACGGCGCGGGTCGTGGCGGCGGTCCAGTCGGCGGGCTCGATCCACATGCCGCCATAGTCGAAGCCGGCCGCCGCCGCACATTCGACCAGATCGACGGGGGACGCTTCGGGCATGATGCCCGACGCCATGGCGAGCGGGCGGCGGGCCATGGCGGACTTAGCCCTGCCGCGCCATGGCAGCGGCGACGGACGCCTCGATATCCGCCTTGGTCGGATTGCCGCGCAGGGTGAGGCCGCCATTCACCTGAAGATTTTCGCCGGTCATGAAACATTCGTC
The DNA here is from genome assembly GCF_036170395.1 of Sphingobium sp. Classification (GTDB taxonomy): domain Bacteria; phylum Pseudomonadota; class Alphaproteobacteria; order Sphingomonadales; family Sphingomonadaceae; genus Sphingobium. Next base: position 23,303 of record NZ_JAVHPD010000059.1, on the reverse strand, counting down.
GCTCGCCAGCCAGACGCAGGCGGCGGCGATGTCCTGCGGCGTGCCGTAGCGGCCGAGCGGATAGCCCTTGACGAAAGCGTCCAGGACGCCGGGGACGGCAGCGGCTTGCGCCGTCATCGGGGTTTCGGTGACGCCGGGCGAGATGCTGTTGATGCGGATCCCGAGGTGACCGAACTGGTTGGCGACGCTGCGGACGAGATGGTCGGTGCCGGCCTTGGTCGCCATATAGGCATCATGATCGTGGAACATGATGGTAGCGGTTGCCGAGCTGATCTGGATGATCGATCCGCCCCCCTGATCGCCCATGACCGGGATCAGCGCCTGGAGGAAATGGAAGGGGCCGCGCAGTTGCAGCGCGATCATCGCGTCCAGTTCCTCCGGCGTCGTGTCGAGGAAGGGTTTGAGCAGGCCCCAGCCGGTCGCGTTGACGGCGATGTCGATGCCGCCGAGGCGCTGCGCGGTGTCGACGACCATGGCGTCGATCGACCCCTTGTCTGAGAAATCACAATAAACCGCGATGCCGCCTTCCTGCGCGACGAAGGCGTCGAGCACATCGCGCTTGCGGCCGGCGACGGCGACCTCAGCCCCTTCGGCAAGGAAACGGCGGGCGATCGCCTGCCCCATATTGTCCTTGCCCGCCGCACCGACGACGAGCGCGCGCTTGCCCGCCAGCCGGGCCATCAGACGAACTCCTCCGCGCGGGGCGTTCGCCGGAGCGACTGGCCGGCGGTGATGTCGATGACCTGGCCGGTGATGAAGGCCTCGTCACTGGCGAGCCAGAGGGCGGCGTTGGCGATGTCCCCGATCGTCGAGAAGCGGCCGAGCGGGATTTCCTTGAGGAAGGCGCGCTTGACCGCGTCCATCGCGAACCAGCCTGCGGTCATGGCGCTCTCGGTGAAGCCCGGTGCGATGCTATTGACGCGGATGTTGCGGGCGCCAAGCTCATTGGCGGCAACGCGGACCAGCATGTCGGCCCCGGCCTTGGACGCGGCATAGGCGGAGAGATCGGGCGCTTGCACCAGCGCGGTGAGCGAGGACGCGGTGATGATCGAGCCGCCCTGCGCCATGGCGAGCGCCATCTGCTTGATGAAGAGCGCGGTGCCGACGAAATGCACCTCGGCCGCCTGGCGGAAGGTGTCGGCGCTGGTTTCGAGCAAGGGGCCGCCCGATTCGACGCCGGCATAGTTGACCGCGATGTCGAGCCGGCCGTGGCGGTCGATCGCTGTTTGCGCGAGGGCGGCGAGCTGGTCCTCCTGCGTGATGTCGCAGGCTTGCGCGGTCGCATCGAGGGAGGCAGCGACGCCCGCCACGGCGTCCGCGCGGCGGGCGGCGAGGATCAGCTGCGCGCCTTCGGCCGCGAAACGGCGCGCCGTCGCCGCGCCCATGCTCTGCGGGTTGGACGCGCCCACTATCACCGCCACCTTGCCGTCGAGCCGTCCCGCCATCGCCATACTCTCCCGTTATCGCGCGGTAGAGTAAGGCGGTGGGCCGCTGCGCCAAACTCGGCTTTCTGTCAGGTCAGTCGGCCGCGCCCAGCCCCAGAAAGCCGGCGGCGAAGAAGGGGACCATGCGGTCGGCCATCGTATCGAGGTCCGACGAGTGGAGCGCGCCGCCCGATTGACGGTCGAGCATCCCGCTTTCGACCAATATGTGGGTGGTCGCGGCCTGAAAGAAGAAGAAGCCCCATTGCACGTCGAGCTTTTCCATTTCGGGGTGGAGCAGCCCAAGCGCCTCGACAAAATCATGGATCACATGGTCATAATGGGTGCGGAAGGGGGAGACATATTCCTCCTCCTGCGGGTGGTTGGCGACGAAGGCGAGCAGGCGGACATAGTTTTTCCAGCCCGGGCCGCCGCGCAGCGCGCGATCGACGATGGTGGCAATGAGGGCGCGAAGGATCGCCTCGCGCCGGACGCGGCGGCTGCCTTCGACCGATTTCGCTTCTGCCAATGCCGCTTCGATCCGGGCGGCATGATCGGCGGCGCGGCGTTCGATGACGGCGCTGAACAGGCTTTCCTTCGACCCGAAATGATAATGGGTCAGCGCAAGCTGCACGCCCGCCTCCGCCGCGATCTCGCGCAGCGACACGCCGTAGAAGCCGCGCCAGGAGAAGAGCATTTCGGCGGCGTCGAGGATGCGGGTTCCGGTCTCCGGTGCGCGGCGGCGATCGGCCTTGGGGCGCTTCGGCCGGCTACCTGTGACTTCTGATAGGTTGGTTTCCATGGGGCTGCCGACTGTGGCGGAGTTGTTGACTCCCCGCAAGCGCATGGTAGTTTTTGGTCGATCGTTCAAACAAAATTCTGCCGGAGAGGGCTATGAGCGTCGAGACTTTCATGAGCCGCCACATTGCGGACTATGACCCGCCGGTGCGGGGCGATCCCATCACTGGCGAGCGTTATTATTCCAGGCGCTGGGCCGACGCCGAGTGGGACAAGGTGTGGACGAAGGTGTGGCATGTCGGCGGGATGGCCGCCGACCTCATCGATACCGGCGATTATCTGACGCATAATCTGGGGCGCGAATCGATCGTGATGCTGAAGCAGGCGGACGGCTCCGTCCGCGCCTTCTACAATGCGTGCCTGCATCGCGGATACCGCCTGGCCTGGACCGAGGTGGGCGGCGCGCCGCAACTGGTGTGCGGCTATCATGGCTGGCGCTACGACCCCGACGGCACGCTGGCGCAGGTGCAGGATCCCGAGGATTTCCCCGGCGGCAATCCGTGCGGCAAGCATCGGCTGACCGAGATTGGCTGCGAGGTGTGGGGCGGGTTCGTGTGGTTCAACATGGACCGTGACGCGCCACCGCTGCGCGACTGGCTGGGCGCGGCGGTGCATGATCGCCTCGCGCAATGGCAGATGGAGAAGATGACCCGCGTCTATGCGGTGACATCCGACGTTCCGTGCAACTGGAAGATCGTGCGCGACAATTTCAACGAAAGCTATCATCTGCCGACGCTCCACCCGGAGATCAAGACAGTCATCAACGACCAACTCGCCGACTGCGACTTCGCGATCTTTGCCGAGACCGGGCATAATATGATGCGGATGCCGGGATTGCAGCCGTCCGCCCGCTATCCGACGCATCAGGTGCTGGACCTGCCGCTGGCGCAGGCGCTGGAATATTGGGAGCTGGACCCCACAGCCTATGAGGGCAACGCCATGGCGGCGCGCGCAGCGATCGCGGCGCAGAAGCGGAAGCTCGGCGCGCAGAAGGGCTATGCCCATTATGACGGGATGGGCGACACCGAGATCGTCGATTATTTTCACTTCACCCTGTGGCCCAACATCACCTTCACCATGTGGCCGGACGGGGTACAGCTGCTGCGGTCGGAGCCGCATCCGACCGACCCGGAGCGCTGCATTTTCGACCATTGGTTCATGGCGCATCCGATCGGCGATACAGGCGTGGTGATCGGCCCCAATGGGCCGACGCCGCTGGAGCCGGTGGACCGGGAGCATATCGTCTTCGGCGAGAAATCGCTGGGCGTCGTCGCCGACCAGGATCTGTCGGTGGCGACGGGGCAGCAGCTTGGTCTCCATTCGCGCGGCTTTCGCGGCGGCATCCTGTCCAACCAGGAGAAGCGGGTTCAGTTCTTCCACGAAAAGCTGAACGACGTCTGCGGCATTCACGACTGACGCGCGACCCAGAAGAGCGCGTTGCGGATGAGGCGGCGATAGTCGGGCTGGTCATAGGCCGATGGGCCGTCGCCGGGCTGGAGATAGACGAGGCGGGCGCTGAGCGCCTGCTTCGCCCAGCCGATAAGGTCGCTGCCGGGCGCATGATCCCAGCCGTCATTGCAGTGCATGCGCCCGGCAAGCGCGTGCTGCGGGCTGAAGAAGCGATCGGCGGTAAAGGGCGCGACGGCGCGCAGCAGCGGGGTCACGTCCTCCTCGAATATCTGCGCCAGATAGAGTTCGTCGCGCATGGGCAAGCGGGCCGGGATGCCGGCCATGACCGGATGATCGGGCGCGACGTTGATGGCGTCATAGGCGATGTCATGCGCATAACCGCTGTCGGGGCAAGGGCGTCCGCGTACCTCCGCCGGCGTGTAGAGGAAGCGGCCGCCGAGCCAGTCGGCATAATCGGGCCAGTCGGGCCAGCCGGCGAGGGCATGGTGGAGCGCCACGACGCCTGTGCCCTGCTCCAGCAGCGCGCGCAGTCCTGCTTTCAGCTCCGGCGGTGGCGACACGATGCCCGGCCGGTCGGTCGCATGCGCGAAATCGAGGCCAGGCATGTCGTAGAGCAGCAGCGCGTCGAACCCGCGCATCCCGTCCGGGTTCATGAGGCGGGCGGCGGCGGGCTGGTCCACCATGGTGGCGCTGACCCCTTCCATCGCCTGAAATATGGCGTCGAAGGCGCTGCGGTCGAACGGATGGCCGCGCACCGATACGAGGACGTTGAGCCGGGCATGGTGGTGGATGACGGGCATGAGCCTCTCCTTTTCGCCAGTGTGCAGCCGGGGCGTTTCGCGGCCAACTGCGAGAAATGAAAGGGAGAGGCCCGATGACCATGAACCGCCGCTTCATCCTGGCCGCGCGGCCGCAGGGCTTGCCCCAAGAGAGCGACTTCCGGCTGGTGGACGAGCCGGTGCCGGCGATCGGCGAGAGCGAGTTTCTGGTGCGCAACCATTATGCCTCGATCGATCCGGCGATCCGGGGCTGGCTGGAACCGGGGGGCAATTATATGCCGCCGGTGCCGATCGGCGATGCGGTGCGCGCGTCCACCATCGGCGTGGTCGAGGAGAGCCGCAACCCGCGCTTTGCGCCGGGTCAATGGGTGATGGGGTTGAACAAGATCGAGCATGTCTCGGTCGGGCGGGGCGACGGCTTCACCCATCCGGTCGATGTGAGCGCTGTCCCCTCCCCCACCGCCTATCTGTCGGTCGCGGGCGCGGTGGGGCTGACCGCCTGGTTTGGGGTCGAGGATGTGATGCAGCCGCGCACCGGGCAGACATTGCTGGTGAGCGGGGCGGCGGGCGCGGTCGGGTCGCTGGTCGGACAGCTCGCCAGGCGGCGCGGCGTGCGGACGGTGGGCATTGCCGGGGGGCCGGCCAAATGCGCGAAGCTGATCGAGCGCTACGGCTATGACGCGGCGATCGACTATCGCGGCAAGGATGCCGACGCGCTGGCCGAAGCGATCGGACAGGCGGCGCCGGATGGGGTCGATTTCGTCTATGAGAATGTCGGGGGCATCTGCCTCGACGCGGCGCTGATGCGGATCAATCCGGGCGCGCTGGTGGTGATATGCGGGCTGATTTCGGAATATAATGGCGCGCCCTATGGCACCCGCAATGTCTGGCAACTGCTGGTCAAGACAGCGACGATGCGGGGCTATCTCATCAGCCAATATGTCGATCGCTTCCCCGAGGGCACGCGCGCCATGGCCGCGCTCGCGAACGAAGGCGCGATCGTCTATGACGAGCATGTCGAGGAAGGGATCGAGCGCGCGCTGCCGGCGATGCTGCGGCTGTTCGACGGCAGCAACGAGGGGAAGATGATCCTGAAGCTGGTGTGAGGGACCGTGCTACACGCGCAGCAATTGCTTGCCCCGGTTCGCGCCGGTGAAGAGGCGGGCGAGCGCCGTGGGGGCGTTCTCGAAGCCCTCCACCACATCCTGTTGCGCGACGAGGCGGCCTGAGCGCAGCAGAGCGGCGAGGCGCGCGCGCATCTCGGGCCAGCGGGGCTGCTGATCCAGGATGATGAAGCCCTCCATCCGAGCGCGCCGCAGGATGAGGTTGAAATAATTACCCGGCCCGGCGATCTGCCCGCCCTGCTCGTAGCGGCTGATGCCGCCGCACAGCACCACCCGCGCGCCGATGGCGATGCGGCTAAGCATGGCGTCCAGGATCGGGCCGCCGACATTGTCGTAGATGATGTCGATCCCCTTGGGCACTTCGCGCTTGAGCGCGGCGGCGACATCGCCGGCCTTGTAATCGATGGCGGCGTCGAAGCCGGCCTGGTCGATCAGCCACGCGCATTTGGCCGGCCCGCCGGCGATGCCGATGACGCGCGCACCGGCGATCTTCGCCAATTGCCCTGCGATTGACCCCGTTGCGCCCGCCGCGCCGCTGACGACCACCGTGTCGCCGGGGGCCGGGCGGCCGATCGCGGTCATGCCATGCCAGGCGGTAAGGCCAGGGATGCCGAGCGGCCCCAGCATCGCTTCGGGCGGCAGGTCGGGCTCACAGGGATCATAGCCGGCGCCGTCGGTGACGATCCGGTCCCGCCAGCCGGTCATGCCCGTCACCATCGTGCCGACCGGCCAGCGCCCGCCCCGGCTTTCGATCACTTCGGCGACGCCCATCCCGCGCATGACCTCCCCAATGTCCATCGGCGCCACATAGCCGCCGAAATTTTCCATCCAGCCCTTCTGCGCCGGCTCGAACCCCAGCCAGCGCAGCGCCAGCAGCATCTCGCCCTCCCCCGGGACGGGATCGGGCGCGTCGACCAGCGCGAAGTCGCTGTCCGCGATCGCGCGCCCGATCGGGCGGTCCGCCAATTGCCATTGCCGCATGTCGGGCTCCTCCTGTGTCCCATTGTCCATAGTTTGTGCCGGAATCGAACCGACCTGTCTAAAGTCACAGGCAGAGAAAGGCCGCGTTTCGCGCAGACTGGCGCAGTCATGCAACGGCGTCACGGGAAGAGCGCCAGGCGTTGAGGGGAGAGCTGTCATGAACAGGAGCATTGCGTTCGCCACTACCATCTTGTCGTCGGGCTTCGCGCTGATCGGCGCGGTGCCGGCATATGCGCAGGAGAGCGCGCCGCAGGCCGCCGCCGAGCCGGTTGGGGCGGGCGAGATCATCGTCACTGCCCGCCGCCGCGAGGAACGGTTACAGGATACGCCGGTCGCCGTCACCGCCGTCAATGCCGCGATGCTGGAAAACAAGGCGGCGGTGAATATCGGCGACCTGACCGGTTCCGCGCCCAACCTGCTCATCACCAACCAGAATTCGGGCGCGGCCGCCGCCAACCTCGCGATCCGCGGCCTCACTTATGCCGACGTCGAGAAATCGGCCGAGCCGACCGTCGGCGTCGTGGTCGACGGCGTGTTCATCGGCACCAGCACGGGGCAATTCTTCGACTTTTTCGATATCGAGCAGATCGAAGTGCTGCGCGGGCCGCAGGGCACCTTGTTCGGGCGCAACACGATCGGCGGCGTCATCAACATCCGCCGATCGAAGCCGACCGGCGAGTTTGGCGGCAAGGTCGAGGTCTCCTATGGCCGGTTCAACACGCTGGCGACCCGCGCGGTCGTCAACGCGCCGCTGTCGAGCGACGGCAGCATCGGCGTCAAGGGCTTCTATTTCCACAATGAGAGCGACGGCTGGTACAGGCAGGCGCAGGATGGCAGCCGGCGCGGCTTTTCCAACAATGAGAATTTCGGCGGCGCGCTGCGCGTCGCGCCGGAGGGCAGCGGCTTCGAGGGCATCTTGACCGTCGAGAAGCAGGTGCAGAAATATGACCCGGTCGTGTCCAACCTGACCCGCACCGGCGAAGTATTCTGCGGCCTCATTCCGGCGGAACAGTGCAACCGCAACAGCACGACCGATCTCTACACCGTGTTCGGGCAGGCCAATGTCGGCCGCTATTCCGCGCCGTCCGCGACGCTGGAGATGAATTATGACGCCGGCGACGTGACGCTGACCTCGATCACCGGCTGGCGCAAGTCGAAGGAGAATCAGACGCAGGATTTCGACGCTTCGTCCACCGACCTCTATTATGTCCGCCGCTTGCAGGATTATGAGCAGTGGAGCCAAGAGTTCCGCGTCGCCGGCAAGCTCTCCGACAGTTTCGACTATGTGGTCGGGCTCTATTATTTCAAGTCGGACTATAGTCTGGCGCAATATAGCCGCGTGTTCGCTTTCTCGCCGACGATCGACCCGCTCGATTTCGACACCAATCCCCAGACGGTCAACGGCAAGACCCGGTCGATCGCGGCGTTCGGCGACTTCAACTGGGCGTTCGCCGACCGCTGGCGGCTGTCCTTCGGCGGGCGCTTCACGCGGGACAAGAAGTCGCTCGACAACAGCTTCGGCGGCAATCTGATCGGCGCGGGATCGGACTCGTTCAAGAAGTTCACGCCCAAGGTCGGCGTCGATTTCCGCCCGAACAACGAGACGATGATCTATGCGAGTTGGTCGCAGGGCTTCCGCTCGGGCGGTTTCTCGCCGCGCGCGGGCACGGCGGCGAGCGCCAGCCAGTCCTATCGCCCGGAAGTGGTCGACAGTTTCGAGGTCGGCAGCAAGCTGGAGCTGTTCGACCGCAAATTGCAGTTCAACGTCGCGGCCTTCTATTCCAAATATAAGAATCTCCAGCAGAACAACACGCTCAATTGCCCGAGCTGCGCCACCGGCAACGAGACGATCACGTCGAACGTCGGTTCGGCCAAGATCAAGGGGCTGGAATTCGACTTCACCGCCAAGCCGACCACGCAATTGACGATCACCGGATCGATGGGCCTGCTCGATTCCAAGTTCAAGGACTTCATCGTCGGCGGCATTTCGCCGGTGTCGGGTGCGGTCGTGCCCTATGACTATTCGCGCAACGACCTGATCTACAACCCCGACATGACGGCGTCGCTGGCGGCGGACTACACCGTTCCCACCAGCTTCGGCGAGGTCATCGCCAATGTGACCTATCGCTATATCGGGCGGTACGACCAGCAGATTTCGCTGGGGCCGATCACCGGCGATCTGACGAACGGGCCGATCATCGTCAACGGCAACGATCCGCGCGTGCGCACCGACAAGCAAGGGCTGGTGGATGCGAGCCTGTCGACCAACTTCACCTTGGGCGGGGCGGAAGCCAAGCTGACGATTTTCGGCCGCAACCTCGCCAACGACAGGGGGCCGACGCATGGCTTCACCGTGGGCGGGCTCTGGTCCTTCGGCACCGCCCGCGAGCCGCGCACCTATGGGGCGACCTTGGGGGTCAAATTCTGACCGCTCCTCCCCTGTTGGAGACTCCTCACCTGCGGCCGGGGCATGCCATGCCCCGGCCTCCTTGTTTCTACGCCATCGGAGATCCGCCATGACCGATAATGCCGACCTGCTGGAGAGGCTCGCCGCGCGGGCGGCGATCCACGACCTGGTGATGGCCTATTGCCGGGGGGTGGACCGGGCGGACCCTGCGCTGCTCGCCTCGATCTTCTGGGAGGATGGGGTGATGGACGCAGGGATGGGCCGCACCGGCGCGGCCGACTTTGCCGAGACGATCACCGCCTATTGCCGGAGCGCGATGGAGCATTGCTTCCACGCGGTCGCGAATGAGTGGGTCGAGGTGAAGGGCGACCGGGCGGTGGGCGAACATTATGTGATCGCGCAGGTGCGGGCGGGCGGGCAGGATGTGCTGACCGGCGGGCGCTATCTCGACCGTTATGAAAGGCGCGGGGGCGTGTGGAAGATCGCCGAGCGGACCTTCGTCGCCGACTGGACGATGGCGCAGCCGGCCGGCGCGCCGCTGGACGCCATGTACGAGGCCGGGCGCAACCGGGGCGGATGGGGTGCGGCCGATGCGGTCCATGCCCATTGGGCGAGCCTGTAGACAAGAAGGGCGCCGTTCCGGGGAGAAACCGGAGCGGCGCCCTTGCCTGCGACCCGACGGGCGGGGATCAGAAGCGGGTCGTGACCTGCGCCATGACGGTGCGCGGCAGCGTGCCGAAGCCGAGCTGATCGGCATGGGCGGGCACCGCGCCGCCCGACGCGCCGCCGGTCGACGGACCATCGACCACGCCGGTCACATAGAAGCGGTTGGTGAGATTCTTGCCGATGACCGCGAATTCCCAACGATCATCCTCCGACCCGATGCGGATGCCGGCGTCGAGCGTCGCATAGCGGCTCTGGCGGGAATCCGGGTTGCCGAAGCCCGAAGCGAGATAGGAGGAGGAATAGCGCAGGTCGGCGTTGAGGCCGATCTTGAGGCCATTGCCCATGCTGCTGTCATAGGATGCGCCGATCGTGCCGGTCCAGCGCGGCGCGACCGACAGCGGCTTGCCGCCGAGATCCTGGCGGACGCCGCCGCCCGGCAGCACGATGCTGCACCCTTCGGCAACGCTCTGCCCGGCATAGCAGGGCGCCTGCGGGAAATCCGTGTAGCGCGCCCGGTTGTAATTGATCGAGCCATGGAGGTTCAGCCCGTCCACATTGCGCGGCGCATATTCAAATTCCAGCTCCACGCCCTTGGTCCGGGCGTCGGCGGTCAGCGTCTGGAAGGCGAAGATGGGCGAGTTGAAGAAATCGACCTGAAGATCCTTGTAGAGATAGGAATAGACGCCGAGGTTGAGGCGCAGCTGGTTGTCGGCGAGCGTCGTCTTGATGCCGCCCTCGAAGCCGGCTGCGCGCTCGGGATCGAAGGTGAGATCGGCGAAGGGGTTGGTCGATAATTTGGAGTTGATGCCGCCATTGGAGAAGCCGCCCGATTTATAGGCAGTCTTGTAGGCGCCATAGACGAGGATGCCGCTGGTCGGTTTCCAGGTGAGCGAGACTTCGGGCGACCAGTTGTTGAAGGTCTGGTCGGCGGTCACGACGCCAAGCCCGTCGGGATCGTCCTGCGGCCGGAAGATCGCGGTCACCCCCGGATTATTATAGGGCTGGGTGAAATAGCTGTCCTTGGTTTCATGGGTGTAGCGCACGCCGGCCGCCAGTTCGAGCGTCGGCACGATCTTCCATGTCGCCTGGCCGAACAAGGCGATGGTCTCGCCATCGGTGAAGCTGGTCTTGCGGGTGGCGAGATACTGGTTCTCGGGGGCGGCGGCGCTGTTGACGAGGCCGGCGAGGATGATGAACTGGTCGAAGTCGCGCTTCGTCTTCTGGTAAAGACCGCCCACCATCAGATTGATCGGGCTGTCGAAGGTGGTGAGCGCGCGGAATTCCGACGAGAAAGCGTGGAAGGTGGAATTTTCCGAGGCCCAGTTGGACGCCGGGCTGGACTGGAAGTCGCAGGCGCAGGCCCACTGGTTGTTGTTCCAGTTATAGTTGGTGACCGATGTCAGCGTGACATCGTCCAGCTCATAATTGATGTTCGCGGTGACGGCCCAACTTTTGTAGCGATTATAAAGGTCGCCATCGTCGTTGATATAGGGGGTCGGTCCGGCGAAGGCGGCGGGCACGCGGTTCTGGTGCGTCACGAAATCGCGTTCGCAGCGATAGCCGGTCAGCTGGCTGGCGCCGCCATTAGGGCAATTATAGGCGACATAGTTCCAGCTATTATTGTTGGTCTTGTTATAGGTGCCCGATGCTTTCAGCGTCGCCGTCAGCCGGTCGGTCGGCTCCCATTTCAAGGTGATGCGGCCGAGCAGTTCGCGCTCTCCGGGCTGCTTCGTCGGCGCGGGATTGGCGACGGCGGAGCCGACCGCGCCGGTGGCGACGTCGAACGTGCCATAGTTGAAGGGCGCAGCGACGTTGCGATAATAGCCGCCCCACATTTTGGAGGCGCGCACCGCCACACGGACGCCGAGCGTATCGGTGAGCGGGCCGGAGCCGACCAGTTCGAGCTGCGCCTGCTCCGCCTTGAACTCATAGCCGGCGCGGGCCTTGAATTCGGGGGTGGAGGTCGGATCGGCGCTGGTCAGCGAAATGACGCCGGCGGTCGCATTCTTGCCGAAGAAGAGCGCCTGCGGGCCTTTCAATATCTCGACGCGGGCGAGGTCGAAGAAACCTTCGTTGATGATGCGGCCCTGCCCGTAATAGACGCCATCGACGACCACCGCGACCGACTGCTCGATGCCGATCGAGGTCGAGGAGGAGCCGATGCCGCGCAGGGTGAGCTGCGCGCCCGAGCCGTTGGAGGCGCGGCCGACATTGAGGTTGGGGGTGCGGGCGGCGATCTTTTCGATCGAGGTCAGATCCTGGCGCTGGACCAGTTCGGCGGAGATGGCGGTGACGGCGACGGGCACGTCCTGCACGCTTTCCTGCCGCTTGCGCGCAGTGACGACGATGTCCTGCAGGCCGCCGGCGCTTGCCTGATCGGCGGCGGCCTGCGGCGCAGCCTCCTGCGCGAGCGCGGGCATGGCCCAGGCGGCCGCGCCCGCCGCGATGCCGATGAGCAGATGATGCTTGGCTGTGTTCCGGGTCATCCGATGTCTCCCTTCGGCGCGTGGCCGGTTCATGGCTTATGGGGCGCGCTGTCCATGTCGCCCGGTTGCGGGGTTCGACATGCCGTTGCGGCAGGGCCGGGGCCTACTGGCAAAAGGCGCAGGTCGGGCGCGCAAGGCGGCCTGCCTGTCATTTGTCATAGTGGGTCGGGCGCGCGGGGCGCGGGACAAAAGGGGTGATCGATCGACGGGAGAGGATGGCCATGGACATGGAACGGGAGGTGCGCGACCTGGTGGCGCGACGGGAGATCGTGAAGGCGGTCCACGCCTATATGCGCGGGCAGGACCGGCTGGACCGCGACCTGCAACTGTCCGCCTTCCACGCCGACGCCGATGTCGATTGCGGGCTGCTGCGCGGCGGGCCGGAAGCCTATACCGACTTCGCACAAGGGTTCCTGGCCGACCTGCACGGCAGCCAGCATATCATCGGGCAGATCGACCTGGAGGTCGACATCGACGCGGGGACGGCGCGGGGCGAGGTCTATTTCTTCGCCTGGCACCGCACGCGGGACGAAGACGGCACTGAGAAAGACCTGCTGATGGCGGGCCGCTATGTCGACGATTATGCCTGCCGGGACGAGCGCTGGGCGATCCAGCGGCGGCGCGAGCTGATCGATTGGGCGCGGCACGATCCCGCGACCGATGCGATCCTGCGCGAGCAGGTGACGATCCATCTGGCCGGGCCGCGCGGGGCGGATTTCTCGCAGACGCGGGACTGGGCGACGGGGACGTCGGGGCGGGACTGATCCCCGCCCCAACCGCCTCGGCTCAAAGCTGGCCGTTCACATATTTCATCAGCGTGTTCTGGAACTGGCGGAGCTGGATTTCCTGATAATTCGCCAGCTCGACCCGGTTGTTGGGGCTGGATTTGAGGCCGATCTGAACGAAGGGCAGATTTTCCATATCCTGTTCGAACACGTCGCCCAATATGCCGAGTTCGGGCGCTTCGGTCCATTTCTGATCGACCGACAGGAATTTCATCTTGGGCGCGCGCGGCGGGGTTTCGCCCGGCGGCACGCGGGTGATGATGCGGACTTCCATCAGGCAATGGTCGACATCATGCCAGGGCCGCCAGCGATAGACGATATTGGGCTGGAAGCCGCCCCAGGGCGACCAGTTGGGAAAGACATTGTAGAGGATCGCGTCCATCATTTCCGCGTCCGACGCGAAGCTGACATCATGGCCGAACATCTTGGTGGTGGTGGCGCGCAGGCTTTCGCCCAGCGCCTCGCGCGCGGTCTTTCCTTCGGGCACCTTGACGTTATAGCCGCCCTCGGGCGCTGCCTCGCCCTCATAATTGTCGGACGAGCGGCCATTATATTTGACGAATTCGTCGACGATCCACTGCTGCGACTTGCCGGCGGGATCAATGTGCGGCGACATGGTGCCGAAGGGCGTCACCGTCAAATTCACATGGTCGCCATAGATGTTGTACATCGAATTGGCGTCGCCGGTGAAGGGCAAGAGCTGCGGGTGGGTGACGACGGTGTGCCAGCTTTCCATGAAAGCCTCCATCACCACTTTCCAGTTGGCTTTGCAGACCTTCCCCACCCAGATGGCGGTGGCGCACTCCTCATGGCGCCAGCGCTTGAAATGCTCCGGCATGGGGGCGAGAAATTCTTCGAGGGTCGGGCCGTCCTTCGCCTCGCGCAGGAAGACATAGCCGCCCCAGCGGCCGACGCTCACCTCGACAAGGTGCATCCCCTCGTCCTTGAGATGAGCGAAATCCCAGCGGCAGGGGATGGTCTTGACGGTGCCGTCATTATTCCAGGTGAAGCCGTGGAACGGGCATTGCAGCTGCGCCGACCAGCCATCCTGGGTCTTGAGCTGCCGGCCGCGGTGCAGGCAGACATTGTAGAAGCCCTTGATCGACCCGTCCTCCTGACGGACGAGCAGGAAGCTCTTGCCCGCATTGTCATAGACGACATGGTCGCCGGGTTCGGGCAGTTCCTCCTCGCGCGCGGCGAACTGCCAGATGCGCGGCCACATCTTCTCCTGCTCCAGCGCGAAGAAGGCGGGATCGGTGTAGCGGCTGGCGGGGATCGGCTCCGACCCCAGATTCTCATATTCGTCCTCATAGAGAAATTCGGGCACCGGGTTGGTGTCCGCCGCCATGAGATCGCGCACCGACGGGCCGGGGCAGCGGGCCAGGGGTTCGCCTTTGATGCGCGGATCGCTCTCGGCCATGTCTTTCTCTCTCCTGTGACGCGCCATGCTAGGCGCGTTCCCTGGTCGAATGACCTATAGATTGCATCAGGTCTGCCGTCAGCGGTTCATTGCGCGACCATGCCGCCATCGACGGTGAATTCGGCGCCGGTGATGTAGCGCGCTTCGTCCGAGGCGAGGAAGGCGACCATGTTGCCGATGTCCTCCGGTTCGCCCAGCCGGCCCATCGGGATGACGGAGACCAGATGGTCATAAACGTCCTTGTTATCCGCGATCGCGACCTTCTGCATGTCGGTCATAATCATGCCGGGGTGGATCGAATTGATGCGGATATTCTCCGCCGCGACTTCCAATGCGACGCTCTTGGTGAAGAGGCGCACGCCGCCCTTCGACGCGCCATAGGCGCCGCAGCCGGGCAGGCCGATGAGGCCGGCGACCGAGGAGAGGTTGATGATCGAGCCGCCGCCGCCCTGCGCGCGCATCTGCGCCATGGCCATGCGCGTGCCGAGGAACACGCTGTCGAGATTGACTGAAATCTGGCGGCGCCATTCGGCGGCGCTGATTTCGTTCATATGGCGCAGCACGGCGATGCCGGCATTGTTGACGAGGATGTCGATGCGACCGAACTGCGCGAGCACCGCGTCGCGCACCGCGTCCCACTGGGCTTCGTCGGTCACGTCCTGCGCCATGGCGGCGGCCTTGTGCCCGGCGGCGCGCAGATCGGCGGCGCGCGCCTCCACCGCCGCGCCGTCGAGGTCGGTGAGGAAGAGGCTGGCCCCCTGCGCCGCCATGATGCTAGCCGCCGCAAAGCCCAAGCCGCCGGCCGACGCCGCCCCCGTCACCAGCGCCACCTTGCCCGATAGGTCGATCATATCCGCCTCTCCGTCCGTTCGTTCAGGCGCGAAGCTAGGCGCGAGTGCGGCCGGGGCAAACTAGCCATATTCACAGAAAAATCGGCGCACCTATGACTGTCCAGAGTTCCGCCGGCCCGCGCAGGGCGATAGCCTGCCCGTCAAAGCAGGTCAGGGCAGAGGTGCATATGGGCTATCATGAGACGATCGGCGACGAAGCCGCCAAGATGCTCGACTATGTCGAGACCGGCACCACAGATAGCGCCGACGCGCCGATGGAGGTGCCGGCGTCCGCCTATACCGACGTCGCCCATTTCGAGCGGGAGATGGCGACGATCTTCCACCGCCTCCCGCTGCTCGCCGCGCTGACCGCCGAGATGCCCAACCCCGGCGATTACAAGGCGATGGACCTGATGGGCAAGCCCGTGCTCATCACGCGCCGCACCGACGGCAGCGTCGCGGCGATGCTGAATGTCTGCACCCATAGGGGCATGATCCTGACGCCCGAGGGGCATGGCAACAAGAAGCGCTTTTCCTGCCCCTATCATGCCTGGACCTTCGCCAATGACGGCAAGCTGATCGGCGTCGCCGAGCCGGGCAAGTTCGGCCCGGTGTGCAAGGAGGAACGGGGCCTCACCACCCTGCCCTGTGTCGAGGCCGGCGGGATCATCTGGGTCAGCCTGTCGCAGGACGCGGACATGGACATTGAGAGACATCTGGGCGGGATGCTGGACGACCTCAACGCCTATGATCTGGCGAACTGGCATTATTGCGGGTCGCGGCGCATCCATGGCGCGAACTGGAAGATCGCCTATGACGGCTATCTGGAAGGCTATCATTTTGCGGCCGCGCACCCGGAGACGATCCACCCGCGCACCTTCTCCAACATCATGCACTTCACCGCCTTCGGCCCCCATATGCGGGTCGGCTATCCGCAGGTGTCGATCAGGGAGAAGCTGAGCGCCGCGCCGCGCGAGCGCTGGGGGCATATCGAAAATTGCGGCTATGATTTCGTGCGGACGATCTTTCCCAACGTCTCGATCTTCTTCGCGCCGGAAATCACGCAGGTGGCGCAGCTCATCCCCGGCCCGACGCCCGACCGCAACACCACCAACCTGATGTTCATCCGGCGCGACCCGCCGCGCGACGCGGAGGATGCCGCTGCGATCGAGGGGATGATGGACTGGCTGAGCGATGTCGTGGACCGCGAGGATTATGGCGTGGGATTGCAGGTGCAGAAGGGGCTGGCGTCGGGCGCGCTCAGGTCGGTGATTTTCGGCAAGAATGAGCGCGGCAACCAATATTTCCACAAATATGTCGACTATCTGATCGCAGGCGACGCGAACGCACAGCCGCCCGTCCTTTGACCCTATTCGCGCAGGAAGATCCCATGAAAAACCGCCGCATCATTCTGGCCTCGCGCCCCCATGGCGTGCCGGTGCCCGCCAATTTCACTTTGGTCGAGGAAGAGGTCCGGCCGCTGGCCGAGGGAGAGGTACGCACCCGCAACCTCGTCTTCGCGATCGACCCGGCGATCCGGGGCCTGCTTGACGAAGGCGACGGCACCTATCTGCCGAGCGTGCCGCTGGGCGGCCTCATCCCCACCATGGTGCTGGGCGAGGTGACCGAATCGCGCAACCCCGCTTTCAGGGTCGGCGATTATGCGCGGGGCTTCATCGGCTGGGAGGAGCAGAGCATCATCGCCGCCGACAATTTCGCCTGCGAGAATGTGAAGATCGACCCCCGCGTGCCGCTCACCGCCTATATGGGCGCGCTCGGCTGGTCGGGGATCACGGCTTATGTGGGGCTGAAGCGCATCGGCGAGATGAAGGCGGGCGACACGGTCGTCGTCAGCGCCGCCGCTGGCGCGGTGGGCAGCGTCGCGGGGCAGGTCGCGCGGCTGTCGGGTTGTCGCGCAGTGGGGATCGCGTCGACCGAAAAGGTCGCCGAGGTGACGGGCGACCTGCGTTACGACGCGGCGGTCGACTACAGGACCGCCGATGACCTGGCGGCGGCGGTGCGGGAGGCATGTGGCGGCAAGGGCGCGGACATTTATTTCGACAATGTGGGCGGGCGCATCCTCGCCACGATGCTCATGAGCATGGCCGATTTCGGGCGCATCGTGGTGTGCGGCATGGTCGCCAACTATAACAACCAGAATGATCCTTACCCGATCCGCAACCTGTGGCAGGTGCTGGTCAACCGCATCACCATGCGCGGCTTCCTGGCCTATGAGCATCTCGACCTGCTGGAGGAGGCGCAGGGCCAGCTTGGCGCGTGGATCAAGTCGGGGGCGCTCAAGGCCACGGAGAATGTCGCGACCGGGATAGAGAGCACGCCCGATGCCTTCATCCGGCTGATGTCGGGGCAGACGCGGGGCAAGACGGTGGTGCGGCTGCATGAGGGCATTTCGACCCTGGCGGCGCTGGAGGTCGCATGAGCGGGATCGGCATGGAGCGGGCGCTGGAGATCGCGGACAAGGTGGAAGCCTTCGTCCGCGAAACCATCATCCCCTATGAGAAAGACCCGCGCATCGCGGTGCACGGCCATGGTCCGCCGGAAGTGCTGCTGACGGAGATGCGCGAGCAGGCGCGCGCGGCGGGCGTGCTGACGCCGCATATATTACCCGACGGCAGCCATTTGTCGCAGCGCGAGACGGCGGTGGTGCTGATCCGGTCCGGGCTCTCGCCGCTGGGGCCGCTCGCCTGCAACACCATGGCCCCGGACGAGGGCAATATGTATCTGCTGGGGAAGGTCGGGTCGCCCGAGCAGAAGGCGCGCTTCCTCAAGCCGCTGGTGGCGGGGGAGGCGCGGTCGGCCTTTTTCATGACCGAGCCGGCGGCCGAGGGCGGCGCTGGGTCCGACCCCTCGATGATGCAGACGACGTGCGTGGCTGACGGCAATCATTGGGTCGTCAACGGGCGCAAGGCGTTCATCACCGGCGCGCAGGGGGCGAAGGTCGGGATCGTCATGGCGAAATCGCAGGACGGCGCCTGCATGTTCCTGGTCGACCTGCCCGATCCCGCGATCCGTATCGAGCGGGTGCTGGACACGATCGACAGTTCGATGCCGGGCGGCCATTCCGTCGTCGCGATCGACAATCTGCGCGTGCCCGCCGACCAGATGCTGGGCGCGAGCGGGGAGGGGTTTCAATATGCGCAGGTGCGGCTGTCGCCCGCCCGCCTGTCCCACTGTATGCGCTGGCTGGGCGGGGCGATGCGAGCGCAGGAGATCGCCACCGCCTATGCCTGCAAGCGCCATGCTTTCGGCAAGCCGCTGGTGGATCATGAAGGCGTGGGCTTCATGCTGGCGGAGAATCTCATAGACCTGCGCCAGGCCGAACTGATGATCGACTGGTGCGCCGGGGTGCTCGACAGCGGGTCGCTCGGCACGGCGGAAAGCAGCATGGCGAAGGTTGCTGTGAGCGAGGCGCTGATGCGGATCGCCGACAAATGCGTGCAGGTGATGGGCGGCACCGGCGTTTCGGGCGACACGATCGTCGAGCAGATTTTCCGCGAGGTCCGCGCCTTCCGCATCTATGACGGGCCGACCGAGGTGCATAAATGGAGCCTCGCCAAGAAGATCAAGCGCGACTTCGCCAAGGCGCAGGCGTGACGACCGCGCAGGAGGCGAACAGCGGGACGACCGCTGTGCGCGCGGGCTATGCGCTGGATGAAGCGGCGCTTGCCGGATGGATGGCAGCTTATGTGCCGGGCTTTGCGGGGCCGCTTGCGATCGACCAGTTCAAGGGCGGTCAGTCCAACCCGACCTATCGGCTGCGGACGCCGGGCGCGGCCTATGTGCTGCGCCGCAAGCCGCCCGGTCCGATCCTGAAAGGCGCGCACGCGATCGAGCGCGAGGTGCAGGTCATCACCGCGCTGGAGGCGGCGGGGTTTCCGGTGCCGCACATCTACGGACTGTGCGAGGATGAGGACGTGATCGGCACGCCCTTCTACGTCATGGACATGGTCGAGGGGCGGGTGATCTGGGACGCGACCTTCCCCGATGTCGATCGGGCCGCGCGCGCCGCCCATTTCAACGCGATGAACGCGGCGATGGCGCAGCTGCACAGCGTCGATATCGCGCCGCTGGAGGGGTTCGGCAAGCCGGGCAATTATTTCGCGCGGCAGGTGAGCCGATGGTCGCGCCAATATCTGGAGGATGATCTGGCCGGGCGCGACCCGGACATGGACTGGCTGGTGGAATGGCTGCCGGCGAACATCCCGGCCGGCGATGAAAGCGCGGTGGTGCATGGCGACTTCCGCTGCGACAATATGATCTTTCATGCGCGAGAACCGCGCATCCTGGCGGTGCTGGACTGGGAATTGTCGACGCTGGGCCACCCGCTGGCGGACTTCAGCTATCATGCGATGATGTACCGGATGCCGCCGGATATCGTCGCGGGGCTTGCGGGCGCGGACCTGGCGGCGCTCGGCATTCCGTCGGAGGCGGACTATATCGCCACCTATTGCGAGCGGACGGGGCGATCGGGGATCGGCGACTGGCCCTTCTACATGGCGTTCAACTTCTTCCGGCTGGCGGCAATCTTCCACGGGATCAAGGGGCGGGTGCTGCGCGGCACGGCCTCCTCCGCCAATGCGCGCGAGCGGGCGGAGAATTTCCCCCGCCTCGCCAGTATTGCCCGGCAGAGTGTGGATTAAGGCGAACGCTGATCGAGGCCGATGGCTAAATGCAAAGATGATCCCAGGCAGGCCGGGGTCCAGAGCCCCACGCGCAGCGCTTTGCCTCCTGGGCCCCGGCCTTCGCCGGGGACCAAGAAACTATGGGCGGGTCATTGTTCGGTCTGCATCACTCGCCGAGCCACCCGTCGATGATGGGCTTCAAGTCCGTGGAGATCAGTTCCACCAGCAGCGCGCCGTCAGGGGAGGCAAGATAGGCGATGAGGCCGTAGCCGTCCTGCGGCGCGGCATTGGCGCCGCGCACCGTCCAGCCGGCCTCCGTCAGGCGCGCGGCTTCGGCGGGCAGATCGTCGACCCAGACGCCGATATGGCGCGCGCTTTCGGCGCGGGCGGTATCGTAGAACACCCCCTCCCCCTGCACCAGTTCGAGATGCAGCCTTTGCCCAAGCGAATAGGTGGCGCGCACGCGCAGGTCGCGCAGCCCCTCCTCCGGGGTCCAGAAGGCGAGCGGATCGAAATCGCGCACCGGGGCAAAGGTCAGGCCCAATGCCGCGCCATAGTCTGCGACCGCCCGGTCGATATCGGCGACGACGATGCCGTTGTGGTGAATGCGGGTGAGATCGATCATGGTGCCTCCTGCTGCTGTCCTGCTCCAGCCTGCGGCATTAGCCGATCGGGGGGCGCGGGAAAGCTGGCGGCTTTGTCAGGTCGGGTCAGCGCGGGGCCATGCGGATCGCACCGTCGAGGCGGATAACCTCCCCGTTCAGCATCGGATTGCGGATGATGCTTTCGACCAGCTGGGCATATTCGGCGGGCTTGCCGAGGCGGCTGGGATGCGGCACCTGCGCGCCGAGCGCGTCCTGCACATGCTGCGGGAAACCCTCCACCATCGGGGTGAGGAAAATGCCGGGCGCGATGGTCATGACGCGGATCTTGTGTGCGGCAAGATCGCGGGCGATGGGCAGGGTCATGCCGACCACGCCGCCCTTGGACGCGGCATAGGCCGCCTGGCCGATCTGCCCGTCATAGGCGGCAACCGAGGCGGTGTTGACGATGACGCCGCGCTCGCCGTCCATCTCTTCGAGCGCGGCGGCGCGGGCCGCGACCTTGGCGATCATGTTGAAGCTGCCGATCAGGTTGATCGAGATGGTCCGCGCGAAGCTGTCGAGCGGATGGGGGGCATTCTCCTTGCCCACCGTCCTGGTCGCCGGCGCGACCCCGGCGCAGTTGACGAGGATGCGGGCCACGCCGTTGAACGCTGCGGCACTGTCGAGCGCGGCGGTGACGCTCGCCTCGTCGGCGACGTTGACGGCGAAGGCGACAGCGCCGATGGCGTCGGCCACAGTGCGCGCCGCCTCTTCGTTGAGGTCGAAGATGGCGACCTTCGCGCCCTTCTCCGCGAGCATCGTCGCCGTTGCCTTGCCGAGGCCCGATGCGCCGCCGGTGACGATGGCGGAGAGTCCTTCAATCTCCATGTCGCTACCTCCCTTATGCCAGTTCGATCGCCATGGCGGTCGCTTCGCCGCCGCCGATGCAGAGGCTGGCGACGCCGCGCTTGCCGCCGCGCGCCTCCAGCGCACCGATCAGCGTTGCAAGGATGCGCGCGCCCGATGCGCCGATCGGATGGCCGAGCGCGGTCGCGCCGCCATGGACGTTGAGCCTGTCGCCCGGGATGCCGAGTTCGCGCGCGGCGATCATGGCGACGACGGCGAAGGCTTCGTTGACCTCGAACAGATCGACATCCTCGACCGACCAGCCGGCCCTCGCCAGCGCCTTGCGCATCGCAGGCACGGGGGCCGTCGTGAATTTGGCCGGTTCATGGGCGTGGGCGGCGGTGGCGACGACGGTGGCGACGACCGGCAGGCCGAGCTTCTCCGCGATGCTCCGCCTGGTCATCACCAGCGCCGCCGCGCCGTCCGAGATGGAGGAGGCGTTGGCGGCGGTGATGGTGCCGTCCTTCGCGAAAGCGGGTTTGAGCGAAGGGATCTTGTCGGGCTTGGCCTTGCCGGGCTGTTCGTCGGTGTCGATCAGCGTGTCGCCGCCCCGGCCGCTGACGGTCACCGGCGCGATTTCCTTGACGAAAGCGCCGGTGGCGATGGCGGCATTGGCGCGTTCGAGCGAGCGGATGGCATAGGCGTCCTGCTGCGCGCGGGTGAACTGATAGTCGCGCACGGCTTCCTCGGCGAAGACGCCCATCGCCTTGCCGGGTTCGTAGGCGTCCTCCAGCCCGTCCATCATCATCGTGTCGATGATCCGGTCATGGCCGATCCGCGCGCCGCTACGATGTTTGGGAAGGGCATAGGGGGCGTTGGTCATGCTCTCCATGCCGCCAGCGACGATGATGTCAGCCGCGCCGGCGCTAAGCGCCTCATGCGCCATGATCGCCGCCTGCATCCCTGATCCGCACATCTTGTTGACGGTCGTCGCTTCGGTATTGAGACCGAGGCCAGCGCCGAT
Source organism: Sphingobium sp. (assembly GCF_036170395.1). Lineage (GTDB taxonomy): Bacteria > Pseudomonadota > Alphaproteobacteria > Sphingomonadales > Sphingomonadaceae > Sphingobium. The sequence goes on along the minus strand of NZ_JAVHPD010000059.1, from coordinate 1,099 downwards.
CGCCGCTTGGCGGGCGGGGGCTTGCCCCAAGCCGGCGGGCAGGACGCAGCCCATATAGATGCGGTCGACCGCGTCCGCCGAAACGCCGGCGCGCTCGACCGCCGCCTTGACCGCCGCCGCGCCGAGATCGGTGGCCTTGAGTGGCGAGAGCACGCCCTGAAAGCCGCCCATGGGCGTGCGGGCATAGCTGGCGATGACGACGGGATCGTGAGACATGGAGTCAATCCTTCAGGCGCGATGATGCGCGTGCATATGGGGGGCGATCAGCCGTGGCGGAAGAGGAGGACGATCTGCGCGGCGATCTGCGCGGGGGTGAGGCGACCGGGGCGATACCAGTCGGCGGCGGAGTTGAGCTGCGCCAGCAGGAGGTTGCGGTAGATGGAGCGGTCGATCTGCGGCGGCAGCGGAAGCAGATCGACCAGCGCGCGGAACATTCGCTCGAACCGGTCGCGACGGGCGATGAGCTGGGCGCGGACGGCTTCGGGCACTTCGCGGAAGTCGTTCATCATCGGGGTCGTCAGCGAATCGGGCGCGAGCTGGATGTCGAGCAGGGTGGCGCAGGCCGCTTCCAGCTTCGCCCAGGGGTCAGCCACGGCGTCGATGGCGGCGGCGATCCGCGCCTCCGCCGCGTCGAGCGCGGCGTTGTGCAATTCGATGAACAGCGCGTCCTTCGACTTGATATGATGGTAGAGCGATCCGCCCAGCACCCCCGCCTGCTCGCCGATGTCGCGCATGGAGGTGCCGCGATAGCCCTTGCGTGCGAAGAGGCGCGCGGCGATCTCCAATATCTCACGGCGGCGGGCGGACGCCTCTTCGGCCGGGGCGGGGGAGGACAGCGGGGAACTCATCGGCCCAAGCGGCTAGCATATCGGCCGGGGCGACGCCAACGGGCTGAAAGTTGGAACTCACCCATGCCTAGCAATCATATGTGGCGATTGGCGGCCAGTTTCATATGTGGCGTGGGAAGGCCGCCAGCCGACCAAGGCGGCGAGGAATGACGGAGTAAGAATGGTGGAACGCGAGCGGCTGACCCATTTGCAGCGACTGGAGGCCGAGAGCATCCATATCCTGCGCGAGGTGGTGGCCGAGGCTGACAAGC
>NZ_JAVHPD010000058.1:0-53145 GCF_036170395.1 Sphingobium sp. | reverse complement strand
GGCCGGTGATGAGGGTGGTCCAGCCCTGGCCATGGTCGATGATGAGGATCTGGCCGTAATCGCGATAGGGGCCGGCGAAGGCGATGCGGCCCGTCGTCGGCGCGATCGCCTGCGCGCCGGGCTGCGTCACCAGGGTGAGGCCGCGCGAGCGGACGCCGCCGTCATTGACTTCGCCCATTCCGGTGACGAGCTGGCCGATGACGGGGAGGCGGTAGGCGGGCGGGCCGCTGGCGCTGCGTTCGCGTTCGGGGGCGGGCGCTGTGGCTTCGCTCGGGCGGGCTGGGCGGAGCAGCGGGCCGGAGAGGGCGGCGAGCCGGTCGCGCAGGTCGCCGGCTTCTTCCAGCCGGTCCATCAGGTCGACGATGTCGCGGGCTTTCTCACCCAAGGCCAGCGCGCGTTCGCTTTCGAGGCCGGCATTGGCGCGATAGTCGCGGGCGGCGACGCGCTTCTGCGCTTCCAGTGCGGCGAGCGCGTCCTGCCGCTGCTGTCGGTCGGCCTGAGCGCGGGCGAGCGAGTCGGCGGCCTGCTGGGCGGTGGCGCGGAGCGCCCGGCTTGCTTCCAGCTCGGCGCGCAGGCCGGCGGTGCGCTGTTCGATGACGGGAAGAACCTGGCCCAGCACGGCGCGCATATGGACGGCGTTGGCGACCGATCCGGGCTGCACCAGCGCGAGGGCGAGGGGGCGGCGGGCCATCATCTGGAGCGCGGCGGTCAGGCGGACCACGGGTTCCTGCTTGGCGGCGAGGCGGGCAGCCTGGGCGCGCTGCTGGCGGGCGATGATAGCGATCCGGGCGCGGGCGGCGGCGATGTCCGCCTCCGCCTGCTGGATGCGGGCGGCGAGCGCGGCGGCGCGGCGGCGGGCCTGCTCGGCCTCATCGCGGGCGAGGCTGGCCTGCTGCTCCAGCCGGGCGGAACGCTCGCGCGCCTCGTCCGACTGGCGGCGGGCGTTTTTGAGCGCCTGCTGTTCCTGCGCCAGCGTCGTGCCGGCGGTGCCGGGGAGGATGATCGCGTTGTCGGGGGCGGCTGGCAGGCGCGTGGCGGCGAGGGCCGCTAAGCCCGTCAGTCCGACCGCGATGAGGAAAGCCCGCTTCACCCTATGCCCCCGATTTCCGCCTGAGTAAGGGCAAAGGGGCGGTATGGCTAGAGCAGCGCCCCCATGAATATGAGCCGTTTGCCCTGCGCCTGTGGAAGGGGGTAGTGAGGGCTTCGACAGGCTCAGCCCGAACGGACGTGGGGTGATCTCGATTCGAGGCGGGTTGCCCTTAGCCGTCGCGATGATAGGGGTGGCCTGAGAGGATCGAGCAGGCGCGCCAGAGTTGCTCGGCGAGCATGGCGCGCGCCATCATGTGCGGCCAGGTCATCGCGCCGAAGGCGATGAGGAGGTCGGCATTATTGCGATCGGCGTCATCGAAGCCGTCGGCCGCGCCGATGAGGAAGCGGCATTCGCGCGTGCCCGCGTCGCGCCAGCCCTCGACCCGGCGGGCGAAATCGAGCGAGGTGAGTTGCTTGCCCTTTTCGTCCAGCATCACCGTTATGGTGCCGGGCGGGGCGGGGGGTAGCTTGCCGCCCCCGCCCTTGCCCAAGGCGTCGGGGAGTTCGGTGATGCGGTGGGGCATGGTCAGCCGCTTGATATAGCGGTCGACCAGATCGGCCTCGGGTGAGCGGCCGATTTTCCCGCGGGCGATGATGTGGAGGAGCAAGGCGGCACCTGACACCGTTCGCCCTGAGCGAAGTCGAAGGGCGAGGCTGAGCGGAGCGAAGCACTTCGCCTTCGCTCAGTGATGGGCTTCGACTTCGCTCAGCCCGAACGGAACAGCGTGATATCAGGCGTTGCCGGCGATCGGTGCGTCGACGAAGCCCCACATGCGTTCCAGATTGTAGAAGCTGCGCACTTCGGGCTTGAACAGATGCACGATCACGTCGCCCGCGTCGATCAGCACCCAGTCGGCGACCGGGAGTCCTTCGACCCGCGCGGAGCGGCCGGTTTCCTTCTTGATCCGCTCGGCCAGATGCTGGGCCATCGCCGCGACCTGACGCGACGAGCGGCCGCTCGCGATCACCATATGATCGGCGATGCTGCTCTTGCCTTCGAGAGGGATGGAGATGGTTTCCTGCGCCTGGTCGTCGTCGAGCGACTGCATGACAAGGGCGTGCAGGGCGGCCACGGAATCGGCGCTGGGCGCGATGTCGTTGGCGGGGGCGGGGTTAGACAAACAAGCTCCAATCTAGACGATGTACCGGCGCGTGAGCGGGTCGCGCACACGCGTTGCTTCATATTCGCGATGCCAGAGGGGGTCCGCCTGCCGCAGCAGGGTCGCCGATCTTGGATCAGGGCGGAAGCGCAATAGCACGAGCGCCGGCACACTCCAATTCGTCCAGTCTGCACTCTGGCGCGCGGGCCGGACGAAGCGCCGCAGCCAGCTCGTGGCCGCAGAGCCACGGGCGGCGTCATCATAACCCGGTCGGGCGATGACGGCAATGGGCAAAAGCCGGGCTATGCCGCGCCAGTCCCTCCACTGGCCGAACTGGGCGAGATTGTCGCCCCCCATCAGCCAGATGAAGTCATGGCGCGGATAGCGGTGACGCAGGCTGCGCAGCGTGTCGATGGTGTAGCGGGTGCCGAGCTGCCGCTCGATCGCGGTGACGCGGATCGGCGCCCGCCGGGCGATGCGCCGGGCGTGCGCGACGCGGGCGCGGAGCGGGGCCATGCCCTTGGCAGCCTTCAGCGGGTTGCCCGGCGATACCAGCCACCAGATTTCATCGAGGTCGAGCGCGTCGCGGGCGAAGAGAGAGATGGCGCGGTGGCCGCCATGGGCCGGGTTGAAGGAGCCGCCGAGCAGGCCGATGCGTGACATGGCCCAGCCATGCCAGCGCATGGGGCGCGGGGCAATGGGCGCATCGCGGGGTTTAGCGCCCGTCCATCATCGGCCGACGCTTGGCGACATAGGGTATCTGATCGAGCTTCGCCATCAGATCGGCGAAGGGATTGTCGCGATCGGGCGCGTCCCGCCGGGCGGGCGGACGCGGCTCCCGCTCGCCATCGCGCCGCTTGGGCGGACGGCGGATGAAATTCACCTTCCACATGGCACTCTCCGTGGGGCAGGCGGCGCGGATTGTAAGGTCGCTGTGCTGCCTTGTTCAGGTGAGATACGCGGGGGGAAGGCGTATGTTCCTGTATTTCTCGGGCGTGACCACCAGGTTGATGCAGCGGCGTCAAACCCTGACGTCACCCCGGGCTTGACCCGGGGTCCCGCTTATTATGCCTGAGCTGCGAAGAAGCGGGACCCCGGGTCGAGCCCGGGGTGACGAGGTATTTGATGACGATGCTTCAGTCGGCCAGCGACAGGTCGGCCGAGGGCAGGGCGCGGGCTTCGTCGGACTGGGGGTCGCGGGTGAGGACGTCGAGCGGCTCCACCGCCTCGATCTCCTTGCCGCCGGTTTCGACATTGAGGTCGCGGAAGCGGCGACCGGCGGGGAGGACGCTGCGGTCGAAGCTGCCGACGAACTTGTTGTAATTGTCGACGGCGCTGGTGAGTCCCGAACCGAGGCGCTTCAAGTGCGTGGCGGCGGTGGCGAGGCGTTCGTAGAGCTGCTTGCCGAGTTCCGCGACTTCGCGGGCCTGGTCCTGCATCTTGGCCTGCCGCCAGTGGCCGGCAAGGGTGCGGGCCAGCGGCAGGAAGGTCGCCGGGCCGCAGATGATGACGCGGTTGCGGGCGGCGCGTTCCCACAGGTCCATGTCGGCTTCCAAGGCGGCGGTGACGAAATTGTCGCCGGGGACATACATGATGACGAAGTCGGGGGCCTTGGCGAACTGTTCCCAATAGGCCTTGCGCCCCAGCGCGTCGGCATGGGTGCGGACGGCGCGGGCATGGTCGGCGAGGTGGCGGTCGCGCAAGGCCGGATCGACCTGATCGACCGCGTTCAGATAGGCTTCGAGCGAGCATTTGACATCGACCACCAGCTGCTGGTCGCCGGGCAGGCGGATGATGAAGTCGGGGCGCAGACGGCCTTCCTCCACCGCGACCGAGACTTCCTCCTGAAAATCGACGAAGGGGGAGAGGCCGGCGGTTTCGATGAGGTTCTTGAACTGCTGCTCGCCCCAGCGGCCGCGGGTCTTGGGCGCGGCGCGCAGGGCATTGACGAGCTTGGCGGTTTCCTCGGTGACGCGGCCCTGGCCCTGCTGCACCTGGACGATCGCCTCGCGCAGTTCGGCATAGCTGCCGACCCGCTCCTTTTCGACCCGGGCCAGCCCTTCCTCATAGCGTTTGAGCGTGGTTTCGACCGGGTTGAGCAGGGTCTTCAATTGCGCCTCGCTCTTCTCGCTGGCCTGGGCGAAGCGCTGGTCGGCGCGGGTCAGGAACTGGGTCTGGGCGCTTTCTAGCAGGCGGCCGCCGATTTCGCTGAACTGGGCGGACAGCTGCTCCTTGGCGTCGCGGAGCGCGACGATCTGCGCCTCGAAGGCTTCGGCGCGGGCCTGGGCGTCGGAGCGCAGCGCCGCGAGGTCACGGAGAGCGGCTTCGCGCTCGGTGCGGAGGGCGTCGAGCTGGCGGGCGGCGTCGGCTTGCGCCGATTCGAGGCGGGCGGCGTGGGCAGTTGCTTGACTTACGCGCTCCTGTTCGACGGCGAGTTCGGCGATGGCGGCGTTGCGCTGGGCCGTCGCGGTGTCGAGGCGAGCGGCGAGGTCGGCCTTTTCGGCGGCGAGCGGCGCGAGGGCGCGGCTGCGCAGCAGCCAGCCGGCAAGGAGGCCCACCAGCAGCGCGACGACGATCGAAAGGGCGGCGAGGCTGTCCATTTGCTTTCCCGATAAGAACGAAAGGCGAACCTAGCGGCAGGGGGCGATGGCGGCAAGTGGAACAGCGAGTGGGACAGCTGATTGGCGGTGTGAAAAGTCGTTAGGTGGCTGGCAAACTCCCTCTTTCGTCATGCCGGGCGCGACCCGGCATCCCGCTTTTCAGTGACCAACGCAGAAGAAAAGCGGGGCCCCGGATCAGGTCCGGGGCGACGAGTGAAGGGAGGTTCGTCGGTCACGCCGCCTGTGCCGTGGGAGCGGCGAAGCGGGTGCGGTAGTCGCCGGGGGAGAGGCCGACGAGGCGGTGGAAGAGTTTGCGGAAGGCGGCGGGGTCTTCGTAGCCGACGCTCCAGGCGATCTGGTCGACGGTGCGGCGGGTGAATTCGAGATGCTCGCGCGCTTTCGCGACTCGCAGATGCTGGACATATTCGATCGGAGTCATGGCGGTTGCCGCCTTGAACCGGCGCTGGAAGGTGCGTTCCTCCAGCCCCGCCTGCGCCGCCATGTCGCGCGTGCCGATCGCCTTGCCCTCGCGCGCGGCGAGCCAGTGCTGGACCCGCAGCACGGCTTCGTCGCCATGGGTCATGCGCGGCATGAAGCGGGCGAAATGGCGCTGCTCGCGCCCCGCCGGATCGACCAGCATGAACTTGCCGGTTTCCAGCATGACGGTGGGGCCGAGCATCCGGTCGACCAGCCGGAGGCCGAGATCGGTCCAGGCCATGAGGCCGCCGGCGGTGATGAGGTCGCCATCGTCGATCACGATGCGGTCGCAGTCGAGCTTCACCGCCGGGAAGCGGGCGCGGAAATCCTCCGCGAACCACCAGTGGGTCGTCGCCGGGCGGCCGTCCAGCAGGCCGGTCGCGGCGAGCAGGAAGGCGCCGCCGCAATTGGAGGCGAGCGTCGCGCCCGCGCCGTGGCGGTCGAGCAGCCAGCGGGCATAGGGGGCGGCTTCCTGCGCGTCGGGGACGCCGGAGAGGCGGCCGGGGACGAGCCAGATGTCGGGGGTGCCGTCACCGCCCGGATGCGTGTCATGGCTACGGGCGAAGCAGCCATCCGGTTGGCTTTGCCAGTGGCTGACGCGCAGGATCGGACCGCCATGGCCGGCCGAGAATTGCCCCGCGATGGCGAGCAGGTCGGTCATGCCATGGACCATCGCCTGCTGGCAGCCGGTATAGAGAAGGATGCCGATTTCGCCCCTGATCCGGTCGGTCATGTCCATGCGGGTGCCCTTTGTCGGAATCGGCCCGCTTAATGTCGGGGCCGCCAATGCCGATCCTCCGTCATCTCCCCTAATCCTGCAAGCACAGGGCGCATGGGCGTCCAGACCAAGGGACGGAAGGGACTTCATCATGAGCAGCTTCATCACCACCAGCAAGGACGGCGCGCGCATCTTCTACAAGGATTGGGGTCCGCAGGGCGGACAGCCGATCGTCTTTTCGCATGGCTGGCCGCTGTCGGCCGACGCCTGGGACGCGCAGATGGTCTATTTCGCCGACCGGGGCTTTCGCACCATCGCCCATGACCGCCGCAGCCATGGCCGCTCGGACCAGACATGGGCCAACAACAATATGGACCAATATGCCGACGATCTGGCCGACCTGATCGAGGCGCTCGACCTGACAGATGTGATTCTGGTCGGCCATTCGACCGGGGGCGGGGAAGTGACCCGCTATGTCGGCCGGCATGGCACGGCGCGGGTTGCCAAGCTGGCGCTGATCGGCGCGGTGCCGCCGCTGATGCTCAAGACCGAGGCCAATCCGGGCGGCCTGCCCATCGAGGTGTTCGACGGCATCCGCAAGGGGACGTTCGACAATCGCAGCCAGTTCTTCCGCGACCTCACCATCCCCTTCTACGGCTATAATCGCGACGGGGCGGCGGTGTCGGAGGGGATCAAGGACGAGTTCTGGCGGCAGGGGATGATGGGTGGCCTGAAAGGGCAGCTCGACAGCATCCGCGCCTTTTCCGAGAGCGACTTCCATGCCGACCTCGCCAAGGTCGATGTGCCGACGCTCGTCCTGCATGGCGACGACGACCAGATCGTGCCGATCGGCGCGTCCGCGCTTTCCACCGTCAGGATCGTTACGGGTGCGACACTGATCGTGTATGAAGGCGCGGACCATGGGCTGACCCAGACGCATCAGGACCGGTTCAACGCCGACCTGCTCGATTTCATCAAGGGCTGACCACGCCAATCCGTTCGCCCTGAGCGAAGTCGAAGGGCCTGACCGACCGAAGGGAGGTCACTTCGCCTCCGCTCAGTGAGGGGCTTCGACTTCGCTCAGCCCGAACGGACTTTAGGATTTTCAAGGAGATTTCCCATGAGCAACGATACTATCCTCATCACCGGCGCGTCGGACGGGATCGGCGCGGTCTATGCCGACCGGTTCGCCAAGCGCGGCGCGAACCTGATCCTGGTCGCGCGGCGGGCCGACCGGCTGGCGGCTTTGGCCGAGCGGTTGCGGGGCGAGATTGGCGTTAGCGTCGAGACGATCGCGGCTGACCTCGCCGATGCCGGCGACCTCGCCCGCGTCGAGGCGCGGCTGCGCGACGATGACGCGATCACCGGCCTCGTTAACAATGCGGGGATCGCAGGCGAGCAGGCGTTCGTCGAGACCGATCCGGCTTACCTCACCGGCATGATTAATCTCAACATGTTGGCGGTGACGCGGCTGTCGCGGGCAATCGCGCCGCGACTGGTGGCGAACGGCGCGGGCATGATCGTCAACATCACGTCGGTGACGGCGCTGATGCCTGATGCGTTCACGGCGGTCTATCCCGCGACCAAAGCCTATGTGCTCGCCTTTACCGAGGCGTTGCGGGTGGAACTGGGGTCGAAGGGGGTGACGGTGCAGGCGGTGCTGCCGGGGATCACCCGCACGCCGATCTGGACCGAGGCGCAGATCGCCAACATACCGCCCGAGATGGTGATGGATGTCGCGGTGATGGTCGATGCGGCGCTGGCCGGGCTCGACATGGGCGAGGCGATCACCATTCCGGCGCTGCCGGATCGGGGCGATCTCGACGCCTATCTCGCGGCGCGGGATGCGCTTCGGCCCAATTTGTCGCTGTGCGAGGCGGCGGAAAGATATCGGGGCTGAAACCTAAGCCGTCATTCCGCGCGGGCGGGAAGCCATCTCCGGCCATGGCGTCTGGTGGCGTCGTCGGGAGATGGATCCCCGCTTTCGCGGGGATGACGGTACTTCAAAGGGAGATGTGTCATGATTTTGGGTTTGTCTCTTCCCGCCTTCATCGCGCTGCATGTCGCGATCAGTCTGGTGGGTATCGTGAGTGGGTTGGTGGCGCTGGCGAGCCAAGCGCGGGGGCGGTTTCTGGGGCGGGTGCAGGGGCTGTTTCTGGGCACCACCTTACTGACCAGCCTGACCGGATTTCTCTTTCCGTTTCGCGGGTTCACGCCGGCGATCGGGGTGGGGATCCTATCGACGCTGGTGCTGGCGGTGGCGCTGGCCGCGCTCTACGGCTTGGGGCTGCGGGGCCGGGCGCGGATCGTCTATGCGGCGAGCGCGACGGCGGCCTTGTGGCTCAACCTGTTCGTGCTGGTGGTGCAGGCTTTCCTGAAGGTGCCGGCATTGAATGCGCTGGCGCCGACCGGGAGCGAACCGGCCTTTGTCGCGGCGCAGGCGCTGGTGCTGATCGCGATGCTGGTGCTGGGCGCGGCCATCGTGCGTCAGCGGAGCGCGGCGCGCAAGCTCGCGAGCCGCTCGATCGCCTGATCGAGAGTCGCGTCGCTCTTGCAGAAGCAGAGCCGCACCAGATGGGTGACTGGCTCCGTGGGGTAGAAGGCGGAAATCGGGATCGCCGCCACCCCGGCCTCCGGGATGATCCGCTCGCAGAAGCTCACATCGTCCAGCGCGATGCCCGATGCCGGCAGATCGATCGTCAGGAACCAGGTCGCGCCGCTTGGGCGCACGGCATAGCCGGCGGCGCTCAGCCCCGCCGCCAGCCGGTCACGCGACGCCTGGTTGGCGGCGCGCTGATCCTCGAACCAGGCGTCGGGCCACGCCAGCGCCTCCGCCACCGCCCATTGCAACGCGGGCGGCGTGGTGAAGGTCAGGAACTGGTGCGCGCGCACCAGCAGGGTGGCGAGGGGCGGGGCGGCGCACATCCAGCCGACCTTCCAGCCAGTGACGGCGAAGATCTTGCCCGCCGACCCGATCTTGACGGTGCGGTCGCGCAATCCCGGCAGCGCGATGAGCGGGCGGTGGCGGCGGCCGTCATAGGTGAGATGCTCCCAGACCTCGTCGCAGATGGCGATGAGATCGTGCGCGACGCAGACCTCGGCCAGCAAGGCCAGTTCCGCGTCGCGCAGGACGATGCCGGTCGGGTTCACCGGATTGTTGAGCAGCAGGATGCGGGTGCGCGGGGTGATCGCTGCGGCGAGCGCTTGACGGGTGATGCGCCAGTCGGGCGGGGTCAGCCTGACGATGCGGGCGACCCCGCCGGCGCGCTCCACCAGCGGGAGGTAGGCGTCATAAAGCGGGGCGAGCAGCAGCACCTCATCCCCCGGCTGCACCAAGGCGAGCAGGCTGGCGGCGATCGCCTCGGTCGCGCCGGAGGTGACGATGACTTCGGCGGGGCTAAGATCAAGCCGCTGGTGCCGGGCATAATGATCGGCCACGGCGGCGCGCAGCTCGGGAAGACCGGGCGCGGGCGGATATTGGCTGGAGCGGGTGAGCAGCGCGTTCGCCGCCGCCTCCAGAATGGCGCGCGGGCCGGGGCTTTCGGGAAAGCCCTGCCCCAGGTTGATCGCGCCGGTGTCCCGCGCGCGGGCCGACATATGATCGAAGATGGTCGCTGGCATGGCGCGATAGACCGGATGGCCGATCGGCGCGCGCGCGGGAATGTCGCTCATCGTCGCGGCTCTGCCGTGGGCGACGGCCGCAGGCAAGGGCTATCAGGCGCGGGCCGACAGCAAAGAGGCTGTTTCAAGATAAAGTCAAACTAACAGGGGCAGAGCGCAAGCAGCAATATTCAGAAACATAAACGGCGCAGCGACCGTAATGAAACATACATAAGGAAAATTTAACCCCTGCTCTGCAAGGCGATTCGATTCGCGAGCGGGGCGTTGAATGGCCATCGTGCGGCAATATTGTCGCGCGACGTCATCACTTGTCTCGATCCCGTCTCGATGGCTTCCGGCACATATTGGGGTTGCGCATGAGGCCGGGAGGGCCGGGCGCTGGGGATTGGGAGCGTTGAAATGGCTGTGGATCTGGGCGGCGTCGCGTTCGGCTGCGATGAATCGAACCTGCTGACCGACGGAAGCGATGCGACGACGGGGCCGGTCGGCCCGCTCGCCAAGAGCGGCAACGCCGCGACCAGCGCCGGCCAGGGGGGCGACGCGAGCGCCTATGGCAATATCAGCGATTATGGCGCTCTGCTCGCCAGCAGCATCGAGTCTGCGCCGGCCGACGCGCCCGTTACGACCTTCGCCGACGCGCCAGCGGCGCCCGGCATCGACATCGACCTGTCGACCTATGTGATGATCGGCCGCTACGACCTGCCCGAACCGACCCGCACGGTCGCGCCCACGGGCAATCTGCTGGGGCAGGAATCCTCGGGCGTCACCTATAATTGGGACACCAACACCCTGTTCATCATCGGCGACGGCGGCACCGCCATCACCGAAGTCAGCCTGACCGGCGAACTGGTCAGCACCATGACGCTGGCGGCGGGCAGCAGCCCGCAGGGCACGACCTTCTACGACACCGAGACCATCACCTATATCGGCAACGGCCAGTTCGTGTTCGCCGAGGAACGCTATCGCCAGGCGGTGAAGTTCACCTATGTCGCCGGCGGCACGCTGACCCGCGAGGCGGCCCAGACGGTCGACCTCGGCACCGACATCGGCAATGTCGGGCTGGAGGGGCTGACCTGGGATCCGCTGACCGGCGGCTTCATCTTCGTGAAGGAAAAAGACCCGCTCGGGGTGTTCCAGACCACGATCGATTTCGACAATGGTACGGCGAGCAACGGGTCGTCGACCACGGTCAACAGCACCAACCTGTTCGATCCGACCGTGCTCGGCCTGTCCGACCTGTCGGACGTCTATGCCTTTTCGAGCAATGCCGCCTTCGTCGGCACCTCGCAGGAAGGCACGCTGCTGATCCTGAGCCAGGAAGCGGGCAAGGTGGTCGAGATCGACCGCGCCGGCAATATCCTGAGCACGCTGGTGCTGACCGCGCCCTTCACCCAGAGCGGCCTCAGCCTTCAGGCGATGACGGTCGAGGGCATCACCATGGATGCGCAGGGCCGCATCTATATCGTGAGCGAGGAAGGCGGCGGCGATTTCGACCATCCGCAGCTCTGGGTCTTCGATTCGGCGACCGGCCAGAATGAAGCGCCGACCGATCTCGACCTGTCGAACGCGCTGACGTCGATCCTGGAGAACACAAGCACGGCGAGCCGCGTGAAGGTCGCCGACCTGGTGCTGACCGACGATGGCCTGGGCACCAACCAGTATAGCGTGACCGGCGCGGACGCCCAATATTTCGAGGCGGACAGCAGCGGCCTCTACATCAAGGCGGGCGTCACGCTCGATTATGAGACCAAGACCAGCTACAGCGTCACGGTCGAGGTGGACGACACGAGCGTCGGCAACACGCCCGACGCCAGCGTCGCCTACAGCCTGTCGGTCACCAATGTGGTGAACGAGAGCGCGGCGGGCACGGTCATCGTCTCCGAAGTCGCGCCCTGGGCGAGCGGCAATTCGACGCTGGGCGCCGACTGGTTCGAGATCACCAACACCGGCTCCACCGCGATCGACATCAGCGGCTGGAGGGTCGACGATAATAGCAACAGCTTCGGCTCCTCCGTGGCGCTGGCGGGCGTCACCAGCATCGGCGCGGGCGAATCGGTGATCTTCATCGAGCGGGGCAGCGCGGTCGACGCAACGACGCTCATCAACAGCTTCAAGTCGCTGTGGTTCGGCAGCAATGTGCCCGCCGGCATCCAGATCGGCACCTATACCGGCAGCGGCATCGGCCTTGGCACCGGCGGCGACGCGGTCAACATCTACAACAGCAGCGGCGTGCTCCAGACCAATGTGAGCTTCGGCAGCTCGCCGTCGAGCGCGCCCTATGCGACCTTCGACAATGGGCTGGGCGCGACCGGCGCGATTTCGACGCTGAGCGCCAATGGCACGCGCGGCGCATTCGTCGCGACCAACGCCTCGACCGAAATCGGATCGCCCGGCACGGTCGGCGGCGTTCCCGCGCCGGTCAACCAGGCCCCGACCGCGATCGGCCTGACCAGCGAAATCACCTCCATCGTCGAGAACAGCAGCACGGTGAGCCGCATCAAGGTGGCCGGCATCGTCGTCACCGACGATGATCTCGGCACCAACACTCTGGCGGTCACCGGCGCGGACGCGCAATATTTCGAGGTGGACAGCACGGGCCTCTACATCAAGGCCGGGGTTCTGCTCGATTATGAGACCAAGGCGAGCTATTCGGTCAATGTGACGGTGGACGACAGCAGCGTCGGCGGCACCCCCGACGCCAGCGTCACCTTCAACATGACGGTGACCGACGTCAACGAGCCGACCATCCGCATCACCGAGGTCGCGCCCTGGTCGAGCGGCAACAGCCCGGTCGGAGCCGACTGGTTCGAGGTGACCAATTTCGGCGCCACCGCCGTGGACCTCACCGGCTGGAAGATGGACGACAGTTCGGCGACCCTCGCCAATGCCGTGTCGCTGACCGGCATCACCAGCATCGCGGCGGGCGAATCGGTCATCTTCCTCGAATCCAGCTCCGCCTCGATCGTCTCGACCTTCATCAGCAACTGGTTTGGCGGCCAGGCGCCGGCGGGGCTTCAGATCGGCACCTATAGCGGCGCTGGCATTGGCCTCAGCACCGGCGGCGACGGCGTCGTGCTGTTCGACAGCGCCGGGGCGGTGCAGGCGGCGGTCGCCTTCGGCGCGTCGCCCTCCTCCGCGCCCTATGGCACGTTTGACAATTCGGCGGGCCTGAACGGGGTCACCCTCTCGACCAAGAGCACCGAGGGCACTAACGGCGCCTTCACCGCCGAAAACAGCCCGACCGAGATCGGATCACCCGGCGAGACAGGCCGCTTCACCCTCCAGCTGCTGCATTTTTCGGACGCCGAAGCGGGTGCGCTGGCGCCGTCTACGGCGCATTTGCTGGCAGCGATGGTGGATGCGTTCGAGGGGGATTATGGCAACTCGATCACGCTGGCGAGCGGCGACCTGTTCCTGCCTGGGCCGTTCCTGGCGGCGGGCACCGACCTGTCGATCAAGGGCGTGCTCAACCAGGTGAGCGGATCGACCATCTCGCTTTCGTCCGGGGTCAACATCCCGATCGGGGCGGTCGACGTGCAGATCATGAACCAGATCGGGGTCGAGCTGTCGACCATCGGCAATCATGAGTTTGACCTGGGATCGCGCGTGCTGCGCGACGCGATCTCGCCCAATCTGGGGGCGGCCGGCTATGTCGGGGCGAACTATGCCTATCTGTCGGCCAATCTCGATTTTTCGGGCGACGCCGATCTCAACCCGCGCTTCACCAACACGGTGGGCACGGGCACGCTCGCCAATGAGGAAGCGTCGGACCTGAAGGGCCGGATCGCGCCGTCGGCGGTGATCTACGAAGGCGGCGAGCCGATCGGCTTCGTCGGCGCGACGACGCAGATGCTGGAGCAGATCAGCTCGCCCACCGGCACCGAGGTCAAGGGCTTCCCGACCGGCCCCGGTGCGAACGGCGAGACCAACGACATGGCGCTGCTCGCCGCGCAGCTTCAGGTCGCGATCGACGATCTGATCGCCCAGGGCGTCAACAAGATCGTGCTGGTCTCGCACCTTCAGGACTATAATTACGAAGTGGCGCTCGCGCCGCTGCTGCATGGCGTGGACATCATCATCGCGGGCGGCAGCCATGCGCGCTTCGGCGATGCCGACGACACCGCCGTCGCCTTCCCCGGCCATGACGCCGATTTCGTCCAGACCTATCCGATCGTCACCACCAATGCCGACGGCAAGACGACGCTGATCGTCAACACCGACGGCGAATATACCTATCTCGGCCGGCTGGTCGTCGATTTCGACGCCAATGGCGACATCATCATGGACAGCGTGACGGACAATGTGCCGATCAACGGCGCCTATGCCTCGACGGAAGAGAATGTCGCCGAGGCGTGGGGCGACCTGGACGGCGACCTCAGCGACACCGCCTTTGCCGACGGCACGCGCGGCGAGCAGGTGCAGGATCTGACCGAGGCGGTCAATGCGGTGATCCTGGCCAAGGACGGCAATGTCTATGGCTATAGCGAGGTCTATCTGGAGGGCGAGCGTTCGGCGGTCCGCACCCAGGAGACGAACCTCGGCAATCTGTCGGCCGACGCCAATGCCGCGGCGGCGCGCAACGCGCTCGGCCTCGCCGACGATGTCGCGATCGTCTCGATCAAGAATGGCGGGGGCATCCGCGCCCAGATCGGCACGATCGTCAATGGCGACGATGGCGTGTCGGTGGTCAAGCTGCCGCCCGAGACCGAT
Source organism: Sphingobium sp. (assembly GCF_036170395.1). GTDB lineage: Bacteria > Pseudomonadota > Alphaproteobacteria > Sphingomonadales > Sphingomonadaceae > Sphingobium. The sequence continues at coordinate 38,830 of NZ_JAVHPD010000058.1, read as the reverse complement.
GGCGAGGTCAGCCAGCTCGACGTCGAGAATGCGCTGCGCTTCGACAACAAGCTGATGGTGTTCGACACGACCGCGCAGGGGCTGCTCAACATCCTCAATTCGCCCAATGCGCTGGCGCCCAACAATGGCGGCTTCATCCAGATCGGCGGGGTGCAATTCTCCTATGATCCCACGCTCGCGGCCGGCAGCCGGGTGCGCGACGTGGCGCTGGTCGACGCCGACGGCAACAAGGTCGCGATCATCGCCGAAAATGGCGTGGTCAACCCCTATGCCCCGGCGCTGATCCAGGGCATCGTGCTCAACTTCACCGCCAATGGCGGCGACGGCTATCTGTTCAAGGCCAATGCCAGCAACTTCCGCTATGTGCAGGTGGACGGCACGCTGTCGGCGGCGGTGGACGAAGCGCTCGACTTCACCGCCACGACGACGATCGACGCCTATGCCGGATCGTCGGCCAATCTGCTGGGCGAGCAGAAGGCGTTCGCCGACCATATGCAGGATCGCTACGGCACGCCCGAGACCGCGTTCGACGAGGCCGATACCGGCCAGGCGCTCGACACCCGCATCCAGAACCGGTCGGCGCGCGCCGACACGGTGCTGGCGGGCGACTTCATCCTGAAGGGCACGGCCGGCGCCGACGTGCTGATCGGCCGCGACGGCGACGACATGCTCACCGGCTTCGCCAGCAACGACGCGCTGCGCGGCGGATCGGGCAATGACAGGCTGACCGGCGGCGAGGGCAATGACCGGCTGACCGGCGGCACCGGCAACGACATCATCGACGGCGGCGAGGGCAACGACCTCATCTTCATGCGCGGCGCGAACGGCATCGACGCGATCGATGGCGGCGCTGGCGTCGACCGGCTGATCGCCGAGAGCGACAATAGCCGCTTCGCCTTCAGCGCGATAACGGGGGTCGAGAATATCTCGGCCGACGGCCATGCCAATGTCGCTATCTACGGCACCAGCGCGGCGGACAATTTCGACTTTTCCGCGACCTCGCTGGTCGGCATCGTCGCGATCAACGCCGGATCGGGCGACGATGTCATCGTCGGCAGCGCCGGGGCGGATGTGATCCTGGGCGGAGGCGGCCTCGACACGCTGTCGGGCGGCGGCGGCAACGACCTGATCGAAGGCGGCCTCAGCGCCGACAGCATGAACGGCGGCGCGGGCGACGATGTCTTCCGCATCGGCCTTGCCAACGGCTTCGACGCGATCGACGGCGGCGCGGACTTCGACAGCATCCTCGCCACCGCCGACAATGTCCGCATCGGGCTGACCGCGATCAGCAATGTCGAGCTGATCTCGGCCGACGGCTACGCCAACGTCACCATCTCGGGCTATACGACCAACGACGTGCTGGACTTCAGCGCGACGAGCCTGACCGGCATCGCGTCGATCAGCGGCCATTCGGGCGACGACCGGATCGCCGGCAGCGCCGCGGGGGATGTCATCATCGGCGGCAATGGCGCGGACCTGCTGAGCGGCGGGGCGGGCAATGACCGCTTCGTCTACAACAGCTATTTCGAGAGCCGCACCGGCATCCGCGCCGACCATATCACCGACTTTGCGACCGGCGACCTCATCGACCTGCGCACTGTCGACGCCGACCTCAACACCGATGGCGTGCAGACGTTCAGCTTCGTGGGCAGCGCCGCCTTCACCGACGTGGGCCAGCTGCGCGTCGGCACCGTCGGCGGGCAGACCGCTCTCCTCGGCAATGTCGGCGGATCGCTCGGCTCCGACTTCATGATTATCCTCGACAATAACCACGCCATCACCAGCGCAGACCTGCTGCTGGTGTGACGCGCCGGACGCGCCTTCCTTCGGGAAGGCGCGTCCCGTTCGTTGCGGCTGGGCGGAACCGCGAATGTAATAAAGTGTGTCCGCCGTCGCCATCTCTTGCAGCGCGGCGTTGGACCCACCAGATTGCACATGCGGGCCGGGCCCCTCTGGCGACATGGATTTCCCCCCTTGATCCTGTCGCGATGTCGGACCGCATCGAGTGCGCTCGGTGCAGGTTTTGCGACGCTTATAGCCCCCTCTCCAGCGTCGCGGGAGACCGCACCGGGCTCACTCGACCCAGTTTTGGATGGAGTGAACAGACGTGAATAATCCCGTTCGTATGCCTGGCCTGGGCGCCAGCCGGTCGGTCGATACCGACGCCGGGCTGCGCGCGCACATGCTGGGCGTTTTCCGCAACATGGGCGTTGGGCTGGTCATCACCGGCCTGGTCGCTTTCGCCATCGCCAATACGCCGGCGCTGGCCGCCGCGATCTTCGGCACGCCCTTGAAATGGGTCGCGATCTTCGCGCCTTTGGCGTTCATCTTCTTCTTCAGCTTCCGCATCGAGAAGATGACGACGGCCGGCGCGCGCATGGCCTTCTGGGCCTTTTCCGCCGTCATGGGCGTGTCGATGGCGAGCCTGTTCCTGGTCTTCACCGGGGCGAGCATAGCGCAGGCCTTCTTCTCGGCGGCGGTCATGTTCCTCGCCATGGCGCTGTGGGGCTATACCACCCAGCGTGATCTGACGAAAATGGGCAGCTTCCTCATCATGGGCCTGATCGGCATATTGGTGGCGGGGCTTATCAACCTCTTCATCGGATCGTCGGCGGTGGCGATGGTCGTCTCGATGCTGGCGGTGGTGATCTTCACCGGCCTCACCGCATGGGACGTGCAGCGGATCAAGTCTGAATATTTCGCCTATGCCGGCCATGAGATGGCGGCGAAGATGCAGGTGATGGGCGCGCTGTCGTTGTATTTGAACTTCGTCAACCTGTTCCAGGCGCTGCTCAGCCTGACCGGCGAGCGCGAGTGATGCGGGACGCCGCGCAAGTCTCGGCCATGCTCTGCCCGGTCTGTCATGTCGGTTTGGCGATGACGGACCGGCAGGGGGTGGAGATCGACTATTGCCCGCAATGCCGGGGCGTGTGGCTCGATCGGGGCGAACTGGACAAGATCATCGAGCGGTCGGCGGGCGGGATCGCGCCCGCGCCGCCGGTGGCCTCGCCGAGCTATCGCCCGGATCGGGCGCATTACGACCATGGCGTGAGCTTCCAGAAGAAGCGGAAGAAGAGCTTTCTGGAGGAATTGTTCGATTGATCCGGCGGTTCAGGAAGAAGGAAGTGAGATCCCAGCATTCGCTGGGATGACGAGTAATGAACCTTTAACCGTCATGCCAGCGTAGGCTGGCATCTCTCTTGTTCTTGTCCGCCCCTCAATCCGGATGCAACGTATCGAACAGGTCGATCCATTTGGGATTGATGCTTTCGATCAGGCGGACTTTCCAATCGCGCTTCCATGCCTTCATCGCCTTTTCCCGCGCGATGGCTTCCGCGATCGTCGCGTGGCGTTCGGCATAGACCAGCCGGTCGATCCGGTAGCGGCGGCAGAAATCCGACCCGGTCCCTTCGCGGTGTTGCATGGCTCGGTGGGGCAGGCTGGAGGTCACGCCGATGTAGAGCACGCCATAGGCGCGGTTCGTCATGATATAGACCCAGCCGCCGATCATGGGGCCAAGGTGGCGCAGAAGGCAGAGAGATGCCAGCCTGCGCTGGCATGACGGCTATCTTTTTAAGTCGATGTCGCTTGCAGATGCGCACGCAATTCGTCGGGCACGTTCACCCAGGCCGTGTCCGGCGTCAGCTTGAGCCGGATGCCATATTCATCGACAGCGGCAGCCAAGATTTGCGAAAACCATTGTTCATGAGTCCACGCCCGAGGAACCGGACTTTGCAGTTGCCGCCGCGATCCATCCCAATGCACTTCCATTGCAGCACGATAGATAAGGTCAAAGCTGGTCCGCGCGGGGCGAACATAAATTTTGCCCTGGAGGTCGATGCCGACTTCTTCGATCTCCTCTACCATCAATGCGCCGCGCCCCAACTCGGCCCTGTGCCGATTTCCACGCCCAAGGGCACGCTCAGCTTCACTAGGGGTTCGGCGGCGCTCTCCATCACCCGGCGGATGACGGCGCTGGCGGCGTCCACGTCACCCTCCGGCAGCTCGAAGACCAATTCGTCATGGACCTGGAGCAGCATCTTCACGTTCGGCAAGCCGGCCGCTTCCAGCGCCGGTCCCATCCGCGCCATCGCGCGTTTGATGATGTCGGCGCTCGTTCCCTGAATGGGCGCGTTGATCGCGGCGCGCTCGGCCCCCTGGCGCTCATGCTGGATCGGCGCGGAGATGCGCGGGAACCAGGTCTTCCGGCCGAACAGCGTCTCGGTATAACCCAGCCGCCGCGCCTTCTCGATCGTTTCGTTGATATAGACGCTGATGCCGGGGAAGCGTTCATAATAGCGGGAGATCATGTCCTGCGCCTCGTCCGCGCTGATTTCCAGCCGGCCGGCGAGGCCCCAGCGGGATATGCCGTAGAGGATGGCGAAGTTGATCGTCTTGGCCCGTCCGCGCGTGTCGCGGTTGACTTCCCCGAACAATTGCTCGGCGGTGGCGGCGTGGATGTCCTCGCCGGCGGCGAAGGCGTCGCGCAGCGCGGGCACGTCGGCCATATGGGCGGCGAGGCGCAGTTCGATCTGGCTATAGTCGGCGGCGAGGATGACGTTGCCCGGTTCGGCGACGAAGGCATGGCGGATCTGGCGGCCGACTTCGGTACGGATCGGGATATTCTGGAGATTGGGATCGGTCGAGGACAGGCGGCCGGTCTGCGCGCCGGTCAGCGAATAGCTGGTGTGGACACGGCCCGTATCCTTGTTGATCTGCGCCTGGAGCGCATCGGTATAGGTGGATTTGAGCTTCGAGAGTTGCCGCCATTCCAGTATCTTGGCGGCGATCGGCGCGCCCTGCGCCTTCAGCTGCTCCAATATGGTGACGTCGGTCGAATAGGCGCCGGACTTGCCCTTCTTGCCGCCCTTGTAGCCCATCTTGTCGAACAGGATCGCGCCAAGCTGCTGGGTCGAGCCGATGGCGAAGGGCTGGCCGGCGATCTCGTGGATTTCGGTTTCGAGCGCGGCGATGCCGGCGGTGAATTCGGCGGAGAGGCGGGAGAGGGCCTCGCGATCGACCTTGATCCCTTCGAACTCCATGCCCGCGATCACGCCGACCAGCGGGCGGTCGACCAGTTCGTAGACGCGGGTCGCGCCTTCGTTGGCGACGCGGGCCTTGAACCGTTGCCAGAGGCGCAGCGTCACATCTGCATCCTCGGCCGCATATTCGGTGGCGCGATCGAGCGGGACTTCGCCAAAGGTGATCTGGTTCTTGCCCGATCCGACCACATCCTTGAAGCTGATGCACTGGTGGTTGAGGTGGACCCGCGCCGCCTCGTCCATGCCATGCCCGGCGAGGGACTGCCCGGCGTCGAGATCGAAGCTCATGACGATGGTGTCGTCATAGGGCGCGACTTCGATGCCGTGGCGGCGCAGGACGGTCAGGTCATATTTGAGATTCTGCCCGACCTTGAGGACAGCGTCGTCCTCCAGCAGGGTTTTGAGTTTCGCGAGCACCAGCGCCTTGTCGAGTTGCGCGGGCCGTTCGGCGAACATGTCGGTGCCGCCATGGCCGACGGGGATGTAGCAGGCGGCGTTCGGGCCGGTGGCGAGGCTGATGCCGACGAGGCCGCAGGAGGCGCAGTCGAGCATGTCGGTTTCGGTGTCGACCGCGACGACGCCCTCCGCCGTCGCCGCGGCGATCCAGCGGTCGAGCGCCTCTTCCGTTACGACCGTCTCATAGAGGCTGCGGTCGATCGCGGGTTCGTCGGCGAAGGCGGGCGGGGGCGGGGCGGCTTCGTCGGTCGCCGCCGCCGCTGCCGCCGCCACCGCGACCGCCGCCGCCGGTGCGCCGAGCCGGCCGAGCAGCGTCTTGAAGCCATGATGTTCGAGGAACGCCTGTAGCGGTTCCTTCGGGATGCCCTTGAGCGTCAGTTCTTCGAGCGGTTCGGGCAGGTCCATGCGATCGTGCAGCGCCACCAGCCGGCGCGACAGGCGAGCCATGTCGGCATGGGCGATGAGATTTTCCTGCATCTTCGATTTCTTCATCAGCGGCGCGGCGTCGAGCGCCGCTTCGAGGCCGCCATATTCGGTGATGAGCTTCGCCGCTGTCTTGGGGCCGATGCCCGGCACGCCGGGAACATTGTCCACGCTGTCGCCCATCAGCGCCAGCACGTCGCCCAGCAATTCCGGCCCGACGCCGAACTTCGCCAGCACATAGTCCGCGCCGCGCCGCTCATTCTTCATCGTGTCGTACATATCGACGCCGGGCTGGATGAGCTGCATCAAGTCCTTGTCGGAGCTGACGATGGTGACGTGCCAGCCCTGCGCGACCGCCGCCTTGGTATAGCTGGCGATGATGTCGTCGGCCTCGTAACCGGCTTCCTCGATGCAGGGGAGGGAGAAGGCGCGGGTCGCGTCGCGGATCATCGGGAATTGGGGCACCAGGTCTTCCGGCGGCGGCGGGCGGTGCGCCTTATACTGGTCGTACATGTCGTTGCGGAAGGTGTGCGACCCCTTGTCCAGCACGACGGCCATGTGCGTCGGCCCCTCGGCGCGGCCCAGTTCCTCGGCCAGCTTCCACAGCATCGTCGTATAGCCATAGACCGCGCCGACCGGCTGGCCGTGCCGGTTGGTGAGCGGCGGAAGCTGATGATAGGCGCGGAAGATATAGCCCGAGCCGTCGACGAGATAGAGGTGATTCTGGGTCATGGGTGGAGGGATAGCGGGTTAGGCCGCCGCCCTCCACCCCGCTACCGAGTCTCGTGGTTCGCGACGACCGCCTTCGCCACCGCCTGCATCAGCGCCCAGCGTTCGGGGATCGGCACCGTGGTCGATCCGATCATCACCGCGACCGCATAGCTGACGCCATCGGGCGCGGTCATGATGCCGATGTCGTTGAAGCCGGTCGAGCGCGGCGGCAAATCCTGCCCCGTCCCCGTCTTGTGCAGATAGGACCAGCCCGCCGGCACCCCGCCCTTGATCCGCTGCGGCCCGGTCTTGGCTTCCTCCATGATCGAGAGCAGCAGCCGCGAGGAGGCGGGCGAGAGCATCTCGTTCCGCTTCAGTTTCGCGAGCGCCTGCACAATCGACGCGGGGGCCGCGCCATCGGGCGGATTGGCGAGATAATTGTCGAGCGCCTTGACCCGGACCGACATCGGCAGCTTCGCGCGGGCGGCGTAGAAATTGCGGCCGATCGCATAATCCTGCCGCCAGTCCAGCCCCGCCGTCGCCGACTGCATCAGCCGCTCGCCGGGGCCGAAGCGGATGTCGCGGATGAGGCGGCGGGCGAGGAAGCCGCGCACCGCTTCGGGGCCGCCGACGGCGCGGAGCAGCGTGTCGTTCGCGGTATTGTCGCTCTGCGTCATCGCGCGGCGCATGAGGTCCGAATAGCTGGTGGTCCACGCCCCGTCCTTGGCGACCAGGGCGGCGGTGGGCTGGTGGAAGAGGGTGAGGTCGTTCCTGGTGATCGTCGTCGTGTCGAACAGGCGCAGCTTGCCGCGATCGACCGCGTCGAGGAAGGTCATCGACACCCAGAGCTTCGACACGCTCTGCTGCGGGAAGAGCGCGTTGCCGTTCCACGCCACGGTCCAGGGCGCGCCGATGCGGCGGACGGCGATGCCGACCTTGCCCTGAAAGCTCTGCCCCAGATTGCGGATAACGCTGACGAGGGCCGGGGGCGGCTCCTCATTCTGGTCGATGTCCTGATAGGGGAGCGGCGGATTGGCGACCGGGCGGATCGGCCATGTGCTGGTGGTGGGCTGCGGCTTTTGCGGGACGGCGGCGGCGGCCTGCGCCGCCGGGCGCTCGGGCGCGCTGACGCAGGCGGACAGGGCTGCGATCAACAGGACGAGGCGCGCGGACCCGCCCCGGTTTTCATTGGATGCCATCTATAACCCCGCACTCTCTGCCGCCATAAGGCGCGGGGGGGCGGCCCAGCGGCAAGAGCGATGCGACGAATGATTCCGCAAATGCGGTGGAGGGAGGCGCGGGAATGAAACCGGCTGATCGCGCAGCCTTTTTTCGCTCATTGCCCATTCAGCGGCGGGCGGGCAAAGGCGGCGGCATGGCATATCGGATCGACAGGCGGGGGGTGCTGCTGGGCGTGGCGGCGCTGGGTGTAAGCGGCGGGGCGCGGGCGGCGGCGCCCTTCGCGTCGCGGCGGATTGCGGTGACGGTGCGGGGCAGCGGGGCGGACGTGCTGCTGATCCCCGGCCTCGCCAGCGGTCCGGGCGCATGGAGCGGAGTCGTGGCGGCGCTGCCCGCCTATCGCTTCCATCTGGTGCAGGTGCGCGGCTTTGCGGGCCTTGGCGCGGAGGCCAATGCGAGCGGCGCGGTGGTGCAGCCGGTCGCCGACGAGATCGCACGCTATATCGGCGCGGCGGGGCTGCGGCGGCCGTCGGTCGTCGGCCATTCGATGGGCGGCACGCTGGCGATGATGCTGGGCCTCAAGGAAATGGCCGGTCGGGTGATGGTGGTCGACATGCTGCCCGCCGGCGCGGCGATGGTGGGCGGGACGGCGAGCGGCCTTGGCTTTCTGGCGAACCAGCTTGGCGGCTACCTCACCGGCACGGCGGCGGGGCGGCGATATCTGGCGCAGATGGTGGCGCAGGCGCCCGGCGCGCAGGGGAGCGACCCCGATGTCATCGCCAATGCGCTGCGCGACCTCGCCAATGTCGATCTGGAGCCGCAACTGCCGCGCCTCTCGGTGCCGTTGGAGGTGGTCTATGCAGTCGGCGACGACGCGCAGATGAACGCTGCCATCAACGCCCGTTTCCGCACCGCCTATGCGGGCAAGAAAGGGACGGCGCTGCGGCCGATCGGTCCCAGCGGCCATATGGTGATGCGCGACCAGCCGGCGCGGTTCGCCGCGCTGCTGAAGGCGTTTCTGGGCGGTTAGAGGGTGGGATCGGTCCCCGGCGCGGCCTGCTACCGCCCCACTTTGATCTCGAACAATTTGGGCCAATATTTGCCGGTGACAAACACGCGGTCCTTCGCCGCGTCATAGGCGATGCCGTTCGCCACCGCCTCGCTGTCGGTCACGCCCGCCGCCTTGCGGAGCGGGGCGATGTCGATCCAGTCGATCACCGCGCCGGTCGCCGGGTCAATCCGCGCGATGTTGGTGTCGTACCAGATATTGGCCCACACCTCGCCCTTCACATATTCCAGCTCGTTGAGGCGATCGACCGGCCGCCCGTTCCAGGTCACGGTGATGCGCCGCGTTTCGGCCAGCGTTTCGGGGTCGAGGAAGCGCAGCTGCGCTGTCCCGTCGCTCATGATGATCTGCCGCCCGTCCTGCGTCAGCGCCCAGCCTTCGCCTTCGTAGCGGAAGGCGGAGAGCGGCTTGAAATCGCGCAGCGACCAGACGAAACCCTGCCGGTGCCGCCAGGTGAGGCTGACGATCCGGTCCTTCCAGTTGACGATCCCCTCGCCGAAATAGCGTCCGTCGAGCACGCGCCGCTGCTCGACCTTGCCGGTCTTGAGCGCGACCTTGCGCATGTCCGACTGGCCCTCCAGCCCCGTGCTCTCGTAAAGCGCGCCGTCGAGATAGAAGAGCCCTTCGGTGAAGGCGGCGGGATCATGGGGGTGGGTGGCGACGAGGGTCCAGGGGGTGTCGGCACGAGCTGGCGCGGCAAGGCCAATCAGCACAACGGCGGCAAGAAGGAGGCGGCTCATTCCGCCGCCTGACCCGCAACCGCCGCCGCCAGCCACCCCGGCAAGGTCGCCGGGTCCAGCGTCTCCACCCGCCGCAGCTCGATAGACAGCCCCAAGTCCGCCAGCAGCGCCCGCTGCCTTTTCTCGTCGGCGTCCGCCGCAGGCACCGCCACCAGCCGCCGGCTCACCTTGTTGCGATAATGCATCCGCGCGGTATTTTCCTGGCCGACATAGCAGCCCTTGTCATAGTCGACGCCGTTCAGCTCCTCGGCATTGGCCTCCAGCCACAGCACCGCATCCTGCCCCAGCTCGCCCACGCCCTCGAACACGCCGAGCGACAGCCGATGCACCCGGAACGCCGCCGAGGCGTCGCCGCCGTCCGCCGGCGCAAGCCACCGATGCCCCAGCGCCGGCAAGCGCGGGTCGAGCGGCCTGTCCGCCGCCTCCAGAGCCCAATGCACCGCCAGCGCCTCGTCCCGCGCGATCGTCACCTTGCGCCGCAGCCGGTAAAGGGTCAGCCGCTTCGCCAGCGCGTCGGCCTGGGCGGCCTCGCAGTCGATCAGCACATCGCCGCCGTCCGCCCACAATATGAAGTCGAACAACGCCTTCCCCTGCGGCGTCAGCAGCCCGGCCCAGCGTGGCGCGCCGTCCGCCAGCGTCAGCACGTCGCGCGTCAGCAAGCCCTGGAGGAAGGGCCGCGCCTCCTCGCCGGAAATTCTCAAGATCGCGCGGTCGGTGAGGGTGGTGCCTGTCATCGGCTTTAGGTAGGACAGTTGCGCCCTATTACCAACCCGTTCGGGCTGAGCGAAGTCGAAGCCCTTGCCTGAGCGGAGCGAAGGCCTCACTGCGTTCGGCAGAGCCCTTCGACTTCGCTCAGGGCGAACGGAACCGTGAATGGAAAACCGCCCATGCCCCAAACCTTTGACCTGATCCTCAAGCACGGCACCATCCACACCCCCGGCGGATCGGAGCAGGCCGATATCGGCGTCACCGGCGGCAAGATCGCCGCGATCGGGACCGCCTTGGGCGACGCGGGCGAGGTCATTGACTGCACCGGCCTCGACGTGCTGCCCGGCTGCATCGACAGCCAGGTGCATTTCCGCGAGCCGGGCCTCGAACATAAGGAAGACCTCGAATCGGGCAGCCGCGCCGCGGTGCTGGGCGGCATCACCGCCGTGTTCGAGATGCCCAACACCAATCCCAACACCGACACGGCCGAGCGCGTCCATGACAAGCTCGCCCGTGCGCACCACCGGATGTGGTGCGACCATGCCTTCTATGTCGGCGCGACAGCGGACAATGCCGAGCAATTGAGGGAACTGGAGCGCATCCCCGGCACATCGGGGGTCAAAATCTTCATGGGCGCCTCGACCGGCAGCCTGCTGGTCGATGACGACGATGCGCTGTCCCGCGTGCTGGCGTCGGGCACCCGCCGCGTCGCCATCCATGCCGAGGACGAGGGGCGGATGAACGCGCGCAAGGACTTGCGGGTCGAAGGTGACCCTGCCTCCCACCCCGTCTGGCGGGACGACGAAAGCGCGATGATCGCCACCAAGCGCATCATCGCGCTTGCGCGCAAGGCCCGCCGCCGCATCCACATCCTGCACATCACCACGCCGGCCGAGCTGGAATATATCGGCGCGAACAAGGGCATCGCGACTTGCGAGGTGACGCCGCAGCATCTGACGCTCGCCGGAGAGGACGCCTATCCGCGCCTCGGCACCTATGCGCAGATGAACCCGCCGATCCGCAGCGCCGCGCATCGCGATGGCCTCTGGCACTGGCTGAACCAGGGCGTGCCCGACGTGCTGGGCAGCGATCATGCCCCCCACACGATCGAGGAAAAGGCCAAGACCTATCCCGCTTCGCCCAGCGGGATGCCCGGCGTCCAGACGCTGGTGCCGCTGCTGCTCAACCATGTGGCGGAAGGGCGGCTGACCCTGCGCCGCTTCATCGAACTCACCTCTTCGGGGCCTCAGCGCGTGTTCGGCCTGACCGGCAAGGGCCGGATCGCGGTCGGCTACGACGCCGACTTCACCGTCGTCGATTTGAAGAAACGCTGGACCGTGGGCAAGGACTGGCTCGCGTCGCGCTGCGACTGGTCGCCGTTCGAGGGGATGGACCTGACCGGCAAGGCGGTCGGCACCATCATACGCGGCCACCGCGTCATGTGGGAGGATGCGCTGGCGGACGCCGCCATCGGCGAGCCCGTCCGCTTCGAGGCGACTCAGTTCGGCTAAGCGGTCGCCAGCCGGCTGCGCCGCGCGCTGGCGATGCCGTCGCTGGCGAACAGGATAAGGCCCACCCAGATCAGGCCGAAGCTCAGCATCTGCCCGGTGCTGAGCGTTTCGCCGAAGATCAGCACGCCGCACAGAAACTGCAAAGTCGGCCCCAGATATTGCAGCAGCCCCAGCATCGCCATCGTCAGCCGCTGCGCGGCGAAGGCGAACAGCACCAGCGGCACCGTCGTCACCGCGCCCGCCAGGATCAAGAGCGCGCTGGTGCCTGCGTCCTGGCCGAAGCCGATGCCGCCATGGCGGGCTTCCCACAAGAGATAGGCGAGGGCGAGGGGCACGAGCAGAGCAGTCTCGACGCCAAGGCCGGTCATCGGCGCGACCGGCGTCAGCTTCCGCATGAGGCCGTAAAAGGCGAAGGTGAAGGCCAGCGTCAGGCTGATCCACAAGGTCGTGACCGCTGACGCCGCGAGGATCGCGACGCCCAGGGCCGCCGCCCCGATCGCCATCATCTGCGGCCGCCGCAGCTTTTCCTTGAGCACCAGAACGCCCAGCGCCACATTGACCAGCGGATTGAGGAAATAGCCTAGGCTCGCGCCGACCACATGCCCCTGGTTGACCGCCCAGACATAGGTCAGCCAGTTGCCCGCGATCAGCAGCGCCGACAGCCCCAGCGGCAGCAACAGCTTCGGTTCGCGCAGGGCGGCGATGAACGGGCCGATGCTCTGCCGCGCCGCCAGGACCGCAAGGATCAGCAGCAGCGACCAGATGATCCGCTGCGCCACGATCTCGGTCGGATCGACATGATGCAGCAGCCGGAAATAGAGCGGCAGCAGGCCCCACAGACCATAAGCGATCACGGCCGCGATCAGGCCCCGGCGCGTCTCGGCGGCGGCGTCGGTCAGAAAATGCCTCCGCCCAGGAACAGCCGCAAAGCGCCGAACCCGGCGACCAGCAGGCAGAAATTCTGCCCGCTCCTGTGCCGCGACATCAGGCCTACCAGCGCGCCCACCAGCGCCATCGGCACCAGCAGCCAGTTCAATGCCCCCAGCAGCGGAAAGACCGCCGGGATCATCAGGATCAGCGTGACGAGGCCGATCGCTATGGACAGAAGGTTCAGCATCGGCTTCACATGGCCCCGCATCTGTGCCATCGCAAGACATGCGGCGCGTGCCACTATCGTCAAACTGGCATCGTGCGGGAAATTCACGCGATTTACCAATATTCCTAACGGAAAATTAACCTCCGTTCTTCATCGCTCGTTTACGAAGGAGTGAAGGATGGCGCTTTCCCGGTCTGTGGCCCGCACGATGGGCATGGTTTCGCTGGCGCTGGCGCTCGCCGCCTGCGGGAAGGGCGACAAGGACGCCAGCCTCGCCGCGCTCGACGCGCAGCTCACCAACAATGCCGCCGATCCTGCGCTCAAGGGCGCGCTGGCCGACCCGATCGTGGTCGATCCGCAGTTGGTCGGCCAGTCCAACCGCAACGCGGTGCGCCCCGCCGATCGCCCCGCCAACGGCGCGGTGCCGGTGCTGCCCGGCGACGCGGCGGCGGCGCAGGCAGCGGCGGTGAAGCAGGCCGGCGGCAAGCTGCTCGCCGCCCCGGCCGCCCGGGAAGCCGCGGCGCTCGAGTCGACCGTCACGCTGGGCGCGGTCGCGCGGGGCAGCGGCAATGCCGGCTGCGCGAAGAAGCTTGTCTATGGCATGGACTGGGCGCAGCGCCTGCCCGACCCCTTCACCCTCTATCCCGGCGCGCAGCTGACCGAAGCGGCCGGCGCGGATGCCGACGGCTGCACCCTGCGCGCGGCGAGCTTCGTCACCCCCGCGCCCAAGCAGGGCGTGCTCGACTATTATTACACGCTCGCCCGTCGCGCTGGCTATGATGGCGAGCACAAGATCATGGGCGGCGACCATGTGCTCGGCGGCATGCGCGGCGCGGATGGCAGCGCTTACTTCATCCTGCTGACCGATGCGCCCGGCGGCAAGACCAGCGTCGATATCATCGCCGACAACGGCCGCTGACTCTCAATCCCTAGATCACTGTTCCCCGGCCTTCGCCGGGGAACGCAATCAATCGCATTGTCAGCGCCTCACCCCCGCCCGCGATACCCCGGCACATCCTGGGGCGGCAGCCACAGGCCCGCCGGCGGCTCGCCCGATTGCCAGAACACGTCGATGGGTATGCCCCCGCGCGGATACCAGTAGCCGCCGATCCGCAGCCATAGCGGGCTCATCTCGGCAACCAGCCGCTCGCCGATCCCGACCGTGCAATCCTCATGGAAAGCGGCGTGGTTGCGGAATGCGCCCAGGAACAGTTTCAGCGACTTGGATTCGACGATGGTGTCGCCCGGCGCATAGTCGATCACCAGATGGGCGAAGTCGGGCTGCCCTGTCACCGGGCAGAGCGAGGTGAATTCGGGCGCGGTGAAGCGCACCAGATAGGGTTTGCCGGGGCGCGGATTGGGCACATAGTCGAGCACCGCTTCTTCGGGCGAGGCGGGGAGGGCGCTGGTCTGGCCCAGATGCAGCGGGGGGATGGGAAGCTCTGTCATGCGCGCCATCTAATGGATGGCACGGCCAATGTCATCGGGCGGCGGCGAAAAGCGATTGTTCACTTGCGGTTCAGCGCCGCTTGTGCCTTGGCACGGACATGGGGTTTCGTCGCTGTCTGATGCTCGCCGTCGCGCCGCTGCTGCCGGCCGCGCTTTCCGCCGCCGCGCAGGCGCAGGAGACGCAGCAGCCCGCGCCGACTTTCTCGCTGCCCCCCGCCAGCACCGCGCCGGCGCCCAATCCCAATCGGCAGGGGCCGGAACTCGACGTCTATCGCGATTCGCCGGCAACGCTGGGCGCGCCTCCACCCGCCGTCACGCCGACCGTCACTCCGCCGCCCGCGACGGTGCAGCCCGCTCCGCAGACCGCTCCGACCCGCCCGGCGCCCGAGCAGTCCCGCGCCACCCGCCCGGCGGAGCGACCGACCGCTACGCCAGCGCCCGCAGCGCCTGCCAACCAGAGCGAAGCCGCGCCGCCACCCGCCACCGCGCCGGTCGAAGCGCCGCCCGCACCCGCTGCCAATGCGGCAGAGCCTTCGCCCACCACGCCCCGGCCAGCGCCCGAGAACGCGCCGCAAGCCGGCATCCTGCCCTGGATCGTCGGTGGCGCGCTGGCCCTGCTCGCGCTCGCCGGGCTCCTGCTGCTGCGCCGCCGCCGGGTCGATGATTCGCAGCCCGATCCGCGCCCCGCGCCCGAGGCTGCGGCTCCTCCGATCGCGCCACCGCCGCCAGCACCAGCGCCAGCCGCCTCCCCGTCGCCGCCGCCCCCAACGCTGCCCGAGCCCGACACGGGTCGCCCCTGGCTCGACATGGATTTGGCGATCACCCAGGCGCGCTTCTCGCTGGTCGGCGTCACCGTCGCCTACAGCCTCATCCTCCACAATCGTGGGGAGACCGCCGCACAGGACATCATGGTGCGCGGGGTCATCGGTAATGCCGGCGCGCAGCAGCAGGCGCTGCTCCAGGGCTTTTTCGGCGGCGACGAGGGGATGCCGCTGCATCACAGCGTCGCCATCGAGCCCGGCGAGACCCGTGTTCTGGCCGGCGAGCTGCGCCTTGCCGCCGACGCGATCCAGCCGGTGCAGATGGGCCAGCGCAGCCTGCTCATCCCGATCGCCGCCTTCGACGCCGCCTATCGCTGGGGCGGGGAGGGGGATGATCCACTAGGGGAGGGCCGCACCGCGCGCGCCTTCATCGTCGGGCAGGAGCAGGAGCCGCCGACCGACCGGCTCGCGCCGCTGCGCCTCGACCAGGGGCCGCGCCAGTATCGCCGCCCCGCTGCCCGCGCCGCTGTGGAACTGACGCCCGCCTGACCCCCTTCCCAGCACCGGCCGGGCATCCTACTACATGCCCGTTCCCCGGCGCAGGCCGGGGTCCAGTTCGGAGCGTGGGACTGGACCCCGGCCTTCGCCGGGGAACAAAAACGTCAGTCCAACACTCGTTGGCGCAAGGCGCAAAGGCAGGGCATGACCATCTTCATCACCACCGACGAACTGGCGGAGCAGCTGGGCGCGCTCGGCCTCGTCATCCTCGACGCGACCCTGTTCCTTCCCGGCACCCCGCGCGACGCCCGCGCCGAATTTGAAGCCGCCCATATCCCCGGCGCGGCCTTTCTCGATCTCGACACGCTCGCCGACCCGGACGATCCCGCGCCGCACATGCTGCCCCCCGACGCCATGATGACCCAGCGCGCGCAGGCGATGTGCATCAGCCCGGACAGCCGCATCATCCTCTACGACAACAGCCCGATCCGCAGCGCCGCGCGCGCCTGGTGGATGATGCGCGCCTATGGCCTGGGCGCGTCCGCCGCGATCCTCGACGGCGGTATGCCCAAATGGCTGGCGGAGGGCCGGCCCACGGAAAGCGGCGAAGCGCAGCCAACCCCCGGCACAGCCATTGCCCGGCTCGACCGCGCGCAGGTCCGCACCAAGGGCGACATTCTCGCCCATCTCGACAGCGGTTCAGCGCAACTGCTCGACGCGCGGGGCGCGGGCCGCTTCACCGGCGCGGAAGCCGAGCCGCGCCCCGGCATGGCCTCGGGCCACATCCCCGGATCGCGCAACCTGCCCTATGCCGCGCTCTTCGCCCCCGACAACAGCCTGAAGCAGCAAGACGAACTGCGCGCCCTCTACGAATCGGCCGGCATCGACCTCGACCGCCCGGTCGTCACCACCTGCGGCAGCGGCGTCACCGCCGCCATCCTGCTCGCCGGCCTCGAATCGCTCGGCAAGACCGACGTCGCCCTCTATGACGGCAGCTGGTCGGAATGGGGCATCGACCCCGCCACGCCCAAGGCCACAGGGGACGCATGAGCGACGACGCTTCCGACCGGGACGAGCGCAAGCCGCTGACCCGCCTTGCCCAGGCGGGCCGCAAGCCCGAATGGACGGGGATGCCAGGGCAACCCGGCGCGATCGTCAGTCCGCCGGTCTGGCGCGCCTCCACCATCCTCTACGACGATGTCGCGCATTTGCGCAAAGCCGCCGCCAGCAGCACCCATGAGCGGCTCTTCTATGGGCGAAAGGGCACGCCGACCGCCTGGTCCCTCGCCGACGCGCTCACGGAGATGGAGCCGGGGGCGGAGGGGACGATGCTCTTCCCCTCGGGCGTGGCGGCGGTCGCCTGCGCGCTGATGGCGGTTTTAAAGCCTGGCGACACGCTTTTGATGGTGGACAGCGCCTATGATCCGACCCGCGCCTTTTGCAAGCAAATCCTGGATAGTTACGGTATCGAAACGATATTTTATGTCCCCACAGCTGTCCCACTCGCTGTTCCACTTGACGGTCGCCGCGTCCGCGCGCTGTTCCTCGAAAGCCCCGGCAGCCTGACCTTCGAGGTGCAGGATGTGCCCGCGCTGACCGCCTGGGCAAGGGCGAACGGCATCGTGACCCTCATGGACAATAGCTGGGCGACGCCGCTCTATTTCCCGGCTTTGCCCCACGGCGTCGACATTTCGATCCTCGCCTGCACCAAATATATCGTCGGCCACAGCGACGTGATGATGGGCAGCGTCACCGCCAACGCCGACTGGTTCGCGACAATCCGCCAGACCGCCTATCTCTTCGGCCAGATGGTCAGCCCTGACGACGCCTGGCTCGCCGCGCGCGGCCTGCGCACCCTCGGCGTCCGCCTCGCCCAGCATCAGGCGGGCGCGCTCGCTGTGGCGCATTGGCTCAAGGACCAGCCGGAGGTCGCTCGCGTCCTCCATCCGGCGCTGCCCGATTGCCCCGGTCATGCCTATTGGGCGCGCGATTTCAGCGGCTCGACCGGCCTCTTCACCTTTGTCTTGAAGGGCGGCGACGAAGCGGCCCGCGCCGCGCTGATCGACGGGCTCGCCCATTTCGGCATCGGCTATAGCTGGGGCGGCTTCGAGAGCCTCGCCCTGCCGATCGATCCCGCCCGCTACCGCAGCGCCACCAGTTGGAAGGCGGAAGGCCCGGCCATCCGCCTCCATATCGGCCTGGAAGACCCCGCCGACCTCATCGCCGATCTCGCCGCCGGCCTCGCCCGCTTTCGCGCCGCGCGGGACGGCGGCTGAGTGGGTCTGCCCGGCCTCTTGGGTCGTCTGCCCGGCGACCCTGAACTGGTGCAGCCGCTGCTGGCGCTGGCGGTCGCCCTCATCCTCTACGCCGCCGCCTGGGGTATCGCCCGCATCGCCGCGCCGCGCCTCGCCCAAGCGCTGCCGCCGCTGGGGGAGGCGCTTGCCGGCCATGTCCGCGCCGTGCTGCGCCATGGGCTGGCGGCGCTGCTGCTGGCCGCTGGGCTGGCGCTCTGGCCGATCGGATCGCTCGGCCATCTGGTGATCGGCATAGTGCTCGGCGCGGCCGTCGCGCTGGCAACCACCCATATCCTGCGCGCGCTCGCCATCCCGCGCTGGGCGGTCGTGCCGCTGGCGCTCATCCTCTTCATCCTGATCGTGTCGGGCAGCGGCGGCGGCATCGCCCCGGTCGGCGAAATGCTCGACCGGGTCGGGGTGACGCTCGGCAAGCGGCGCGTGACTCTGCTCGGTCTGCTGTCGATCGCCGCCACCTGCGTCGCCCTGTTCGCCGCCGTGCGCCTGGGCAACCGCATCGTTGGCCGCTCGATCCAGAAAGCGCAGGGCTTCGACCCGACGCAGAAGCTGCTGGCGCAGAAGCTCGCCGCGATCGCCATGGTCGTCACCGCCTTCTTCGTGGGCGTCGACCTCCTCTCGATCGACCTCACCGCCTTCGCGGTCTTTTCGGGCGCGCTGGGCCTCGCCATCGGTTTCGGCCTGCAAAAGACCTTCGGCAACCTGATCGCGGGCATCATCCTGCTGATGGACCGCTCGATCAAGCCGGGCGACGTCATCGTCGTCGGCGACAGTTTCGGCTGGGTGAACAAGATCGGCGTCCGCGCCGTCAGCGTCCTGACGCGCGACGGCAAGGAACATCTGATCCCGAACGAAAATCTGATGACGCAGGAGGTGGAGAACTGGTCCTATTCCGACCGCAACGTCCGCGTCCGCATCCCCGTCGGCATCGGCTATGACAGCGACCTCAAACTCGCCCAGGCGCTGATGCTCCAGGCGGCGCAGGACAGCCCCCGCGTCCTGCGCTCGCCCGCGCCCAATGTCTGGCTGACCGGCTTTGGCGAAAGTCGGATCGAGCATGACATCCTGGTCTGGATCAGCGATCCCGAAGGCGGCGTCGGCAATGTGAAGTCCGACGTTCTGGGCCGCGTCTGGCATCTGTTCCGCGACCATGGCGTCACCATCCCCTATCCGCAGCGGGTGCTTCACCCCGCGCCAGGTACGGGCGATTTGCCCCATGGCTGAACCGACACATGGATTTCGCGGCCGCGCCGGCCTATAAAGGCGCCATGCCCCCGGTCTCGCTCCTGCTGATCTTCGTCGCTACCGTCGCCGCGATGGAGGCGTTCGCCTATGTCATGCACCGCTGGGTGATGCACGGGCCGGGGTGGTTCCTCCACGCCAGCCACCATCGCCCGCGCACCGGCAATTGGGAAGCGAACGACCTCTATTTCGTCATCTTCGCGCTCCCCTCCATCCTGCTGCTGCTCGGCGGGGTGCAATGGGGCTGGGGCGGCTGGGCGACTGCGATGGGCGCGGGGATTGCGGCCTATGGCGCCATTTACCTCGGCTTCCACGACATCATCGTGCACCAGCGGGTGAAGAACCGCTACGTCGCCCGCTCGCGCTACATGAAGCGGATCGTCCAGGCCCACCGCCTGCACCATGCGGTGGAGACGAAGGACGGCACGGTGAGCTTCGGCTTCCTCGTCGCGCCCAGCCCGGCGTCACTCAAGCAGGAACTCGCCCGCCGCGGCCGCGGAGGCGTGCGCGCGCCGCAGGGACAGGCCAGCGTCGAAGCGCGCTGAACGCCGCCGCCCGAAACGCCCTTCATATCGCGCCGCGCATGATCTATGGCGCAATCCCATTCCCCGGAGGGACGCCGATTTGATCCTGGACCTTGCCGCCGCCGCTTCGGGCGCCATCCGCTTTGAAGACCTTGGGCTCGATCCCGTGGCGCTGAACCTCGGCTTCTTCGCGCTCAAATGGTACAGCCTCGCCTATCTGGCCGGCATCCTGATCGGCTACTGGTATCTGCTGAAGCTGGTGGCGCAGCCCGGGTCGCCGATGGCGCGCCGCCATGCCGACGACATGATCTTCTACGCGACGCTCGGCATCATCCTGGGCGGCCGGCTCGCTTATGTGATCTTCTACAAGCCCGATATCCTCCTCCACCCGCTCGACATCTTCAAGCTGTGGGAAGGGGGCATGTCCTTCCATGGCGGGGCGATCGGCGTGTCGCTCGGCATCCTCTACATGGCGTGGAAGGAAAAGCTCAATTGGCTGCGCATTCACGACTATGTCGCCTGCGTCGTGCCCTTCGGCCTCTTCTTCGGCCGGCTCGCAAACTTCGTGAACGGGGAGCTTTGGGGCAAGGAAACCGACGTGCCTTGGGCGATCATCTTCCCCACCGGCGGGCCGTTTCCGCGCCATCCGAGCCAGCTCTATGAAGCAGCGCTCGAGGGCGTCCTGCTTTTCCTCATCCTCGCTTACGCCTTTTGGCGGACCAAGGCGCGCTACGAGCCGGGGAAGCTCGTCGGCCTCTTCCTGCTCGGCTATGGCGTCTTCCGCTTCGGTGTCGAATATGTGCGCGAGGCCGACGCCCAGCTCATGGAATTCGCCGACCGGACCGGCCTCCATATGGGCCAGTGGCTGTGCGTGCCGATGATCGTCGGCGGCCTCTACCTCATCGCCACCGCCAAGCGCCGCCGCCAGCGTGTCGAGTCCGTCGCCGGGGGACAGAGTGTCGCCTGAAGCCGCCCCGCTGGCCGAACGGCTGGCGCGGCAGATCGCCTCGGGCGGGCCGATCTCGGTCGGCCATTATATGGGGGAGGCGAACCAGCATTATTACGCCACCCGCGATCCGCTGGGGGCCGACGGCGATTTCACCACCGCGCCTGAAATCAGCCAGATGTTCGGCGAACTGATCGGCCTCGCGCTCGCCGATGTCTGGCTCCGGTCGGGCCGCCGCCCCGATCCCGCCTATGTCGAACTGGGGCCGGGGCGCGGCACGCTCGCTGCGGACGCGCTCCGCGCCATGGAACGCGCCGCGCTTGCCCCCAAGCTGCACCTCGTCGAAACCAGCCCCACCCTGCGCGACCGGCAGAAGGCGCTGCTGCCCCATGTCATCCATCATGACAGCGTCGACGGCCTGCCCGACAAGGGGCCGCTGCTGGTCGTCGCCAACGAATTTTTCGACGCCCTGCCGGTCCGCCAGTGCATCCGCGTCGGCGACGAATGGCGCGAGCGGGTGGTGATCCGGCGCGAGGCGGAGGGGCGCTTCATGGCCGTACCCGGCTACCGCCGCATCGAATCGGGCCTGCCGCCGATCGCGGGCCAGGGAGAGGACGGCGCGATCCTGGAGGTGCCGATCGTCGGCGCAGGGATCGCCTATGCGCTCGCCCAGCGGATCGCGCGGCAGGGCGGGGCGGCGATCCTGATCGACTATGGCTATGAAGGCCCGGCCTTCGGCGACACGCTCCAGGCGGTGAAGGCGCACAAGTTCGCCGATCCGTTCGCCGATCCGGGTGAGGTGGACCTTACCACCCATGTCGACTTTACGGTGCTCGGCAATATGGCGCGTCAGGCGGGCTTGCGCGTCTATGGCCCGGTGGAGCAGGGCGCCTATCTCCGCCGCCTCGGCATTGACGCCCGCGCGGCGCAACTGGCGCAGACCAGCCCGGCCCGCGCCGTCGAGGTGGAGGCCGCCCGCGCGCGCCTGACCGACGCGGACGCCATGGGCACCCTGTTCAAGGTGATGGCCTGGACTCAGCCCGACTGGGCTGACCCGGCGGGGTTCGACGGGTAAGGCCTTGCCCGCCCCTTGCGGGACGGGCGACCGGCTCAGCCGCGTTTTTCGGGCGGCAGGGTGATCTTCACGCTTTCGCCATTCTGGCCGGGGAAGTTCACGAACATCGCGTCGATCAGGTTCGGCACCAGATAGGTGAGCTTGTTCGACAGCGACTGGGCCTGCGCCTTGCCCTCGAACAGACGGCGATTGTCGGCGGCGCGATCGATCTTGAGGCTGAGGTCGCTGGTATAGACGGTGTAGCTCGACACGTCGTTGTAGCCCGGCCCGCCGAACAGCCAGGGGTCGTAGAAGCCATAGCCCCACGGCCGGCCCCAATAGCCGCCATAGCCGAAGCGGCCGCCCCAGCCCGGACCCCAGCCGGGGCCGAAGCCGCCACCGGCAAAGCCGGTCGAGCGCACCTTTTCGCGGCCATTGTCGACATCATAGGCGACGCGAACGATCAGGTCGGCGCGCGCCGGATCGCTCGCCGCGACATAGCCCGTCTGACTGAGGCGCTGACCGACCAGCTCGGCATAATGGGCGAACTCCAGACCGCCCGCCAGACGCGGATCGTCGGCAACGATAGTGAAGCTCTGTCCCGCCGGGGCGGGGAGCTGCTGGAACCGGGCGACGTCGGCCTTGAACCCGGTGGCGCAGCCCGACAGCGCCATCAGCGCCAGAGCGGGCGCTGCGACCAGACCGATTTTCTTGAAGCGGCTCATTTTTTCACGTCCTGTATCAGGCCAGATGCCTGCTGATCTTCTGCGCCGTGCCCTAGCAAAACGCAACTGAACATCGATTGAACGCGCGAACCGACCGAACGGGCGCAAACCATGTTCCGTCAGACGAGAGACGGCGCGGAACGGGCAAAGCCGTAGGTCTTTTATCGCATCAGTCCCATCGCGTCATAGGCTGCGCGCAGGGTCGGTTCCGCCGCCGCCGCCGCCTTGGCCGCGCCTTTGTCGAGGATCGCGTCGAGCGCGGCGTCGTCGGTCCGCAGCTCCAGGAAGCGTTCGCGGATCGGGCGCAGCGTCTCGACCAGCAGCTCGCCCAGCGCCGGCTTGAACGCGCCGAAACCCTTGCCCGCGAAATCGGCGCAGACGGCGTCGGCGGTCGCGCCGGACAAGGTGGCGAAGATGCCGACGAGATTGCCCGCCTCCGGCCGTCCCGCCAGACCTTCGGCCGTTTCCGGCAGCGGCTCGGGATCGGTCTTGGCCTTTCGCACCTTCGCCATGATCGCGTCGTCATCGTCGGTCAGGTTGATGCGGCTCATGTCCGACGGATCGGATTTGGACATTTTCGCCGTGCCGTCGCGCAAGGACATGATCCGCGCCGATTCCTTGGGGATGATCGGGTCGGGCAGGGTGAAGAGATCGACGCCGAAATCGGTGTTGAACTTTGCCGCAATGTCGCGCGCCAGCTCCAGATGCTGCTTCTGGTCCTCGCCCACCGGGACATGGGTCGCTTGATAGGCGAGGATGTCGGCTGCTTGCAGCACCGGATAGACGAACAGCCCGACCGATGCGCCCTCGCGGTCCTTGCCCGCCTTGTCCTTGAACTGGGTCATGCGGTTGAGCCAGCCGATCCGCGCGGTGCCGTTCAGCAGCCAGCACAGCTCGGCATGGGCGGGCACCCGCGCCTGGTTGAAGAGGACGGAGCGGTCCGGGTCGATCCCCGCCGCCACCAGCGCGGCGGCCATATCGCGCACGTTGCGGATGCGCGCCTCCCGCCCTTCATGCACGGTGATCGAGTGCATGTCGGCGAGGAAGAAGAAGCATTGCGCATCGCCGGTCATCTCGTCCTGCATCCGCACCCAGTTGCGGATCGCGCCCAGATAATTGCCCAGATGCAGATTGCCGGTCGGCTGGATGCCGGAAAGGACGCGCATGATGTGATCCGTTGCTTTATTCAGGTTGTGGACTTGGCGCGCAGCAGCGCCCTTATGTCGGACAGGCGGTAGGCGCCCACCGCGACGCTCGCAGCCCCGTATAGCGCAACGCCCGCGCCGACAAGCAGCGAGAGAGCGACATAGCGCTGGAGCATCGCGCCGGTCAGCCAGGGATCGAGCAGATGCTCGCCCGCCAGCAGCGCCGCGCCCATCAGGATCGCGGCGAGCGCCAGCCGGGGCAGGCGGCGGCGCAGCCCGGCGTCGGCAGCGAAATGGCCGCGCTTGACCAGCGTGTGATAGAGCATCGCGACGTTTACGGTCGAGGACAGCGCCGTCGCCAGCGGCGGGCCGATATGCCCCAGGGTCGGGATCATCGCCATATTGCCCGCGATGTTGATGAGGATCGAGAGCATGGCGTAGCGCACCGGCGTTCGGGTGTCGCCGCGCGCATAATAGCCGGGCGTCAGCACCTTGACGAGCACATAGGAGGGCAGCCCGATCGAGAAGGCCGACAGCGCCCAGCCGCACCGCATCGCATCCTCGGCGGTGAATCGGCCATATTGGAACAGCCCGCGCACGATCGGCTCGGCCACGGTCAGAAAGGCGACGGTGGCGGGCAGCGTCAGGAACAGGGCGAGTTCGATGCCGCGATTCTGCGTCTCCATCGCCTCCGCCTCCTGACCCTTCGACAGCATGCGCGAGATGGTGGGGAGGAGGATGGTGCCAAGGCCGATGCCGATGAGGCCCAGCGGCAACTGGTTCAGCCGGTCGGCATAATAGATATAGGTGATCGATCCCGAAGCCAGCAGCCAGCCCGACAGGGCCGTCGAAATCAGCAGGTTGATCTGCGATGCGCCAGCGCCAGCGGCGGCGGGGACGATGAGGCGCAGCAGTTCCTTGACGTCCGCGTCGAATTTCGGCCGCCGCAGCTTCAGCGACACGCCGGCGCGGCGGCAGGCGAGCATCAGCCACAACAGTTGCAGCGCGCCGCCCACCGTCACCGAAATCGCCTGCACGCGGGCCGTCTCATATTCGTTCGGGCCATGGAAAAACCACAACCCCGCGATCATGCTGAGGTTGAGCAGGATGGGGGCTGCGGCATTCACCCAGAATTTGTCGAGCGAATTCAGGATGCCGCCCAGTAGCGAAGCGAGCGAGATGAGCGCCAGATAGGGCAGGGTGATGCGCGAGAGCATGACCGCGAAGGCGAACTGTTCGGGCGTCGGGTTCTGCCGCGAAAAGCCGCCGGAGAGCGCCCAAGTGACGGGCCAGGCGGCCGCGATCAGAATAGCGGTGAAGAGGATCAGCACCGGCAGCAGCACGGCGAGCGCCCGCTGGGCGAAATCATAGCCGGCAGGGAGACCGCCGTCGCCCGCCGCCTTCCGGTTGAACAGCGGGATAAAAGCGGCGGAGAAGGCCCCTTCCGCAAACAGCGCGCGGAACATGTTGGGCAGGCGGAAGGCGACGCCGTTGAACGCGTCCGACGCGAAACCCGCGCCGACATAGCGCGCGGCGAGCGAATCGCGCACCAGCGCGAGGATGCGGCTGGCAAGCGTCAGCCCGCCGACCGAGCCAAGAGCGCGCGCGAGTTTCACTTTTTTCTCCGTTCGGGCTGAGCGAAGTCGAAGCCCGGCATTGAGCGAAGCGAAATGGCTTCGCTTCGCTCTGCCGAGCCCTTCGACAGGCTCAGGGCGAACGGAGATTTGGTCATCGGCCGATCAGGCGTGGCCGGCCGGCTCGCCTGCGGTCGCTTCCATCTGCTGCGCCTGCTGGAGGTACAGCCCGCCGAAATCGATCGGGTCGAGCAGCAGCGGCGGGAAGCCGCCGTCGCGGATCGCGTCGGCCAGCACGCGGCGAGCGAAGGGGAAGAGCAGGCGGGGCGCTTCGGCGAGCAGGAAGGGCTGGGCCTGGTCCTCGGGCACGTTGCGCATCCCGAACAGGCCGGCATAGAGCAGCTCGACCGCAAAGGCAGTGCCCTGCGGCGCGATCGCCTTGACCTCGACCTTCAGCGACACCTCGACCACTTCCTCGCCGACCTTGTCCGCGCCGATGTTGAACTGCACGTCGATCTGCGGCTGGTCCTGCCACTGATAGACGGCGGGTGCGTTCGGATTCTCGAACGAGAGATCCTTCACATATTGGCTGATGAGCGCGATCTGCGGCGCGGTGTCGATGCCGTTGCCGATGCTGCTGGTGATGTGGTCCGTTTCGTCGGCCATAACTGGTCCTGGCTTTCCCTGTTGGAATGGCGGCGCGGCGGCCCCCGATGACAATGACCCGCGCGCTTAGCAGGGGCTTGGGACAGGAGCAATGGCGCGCGGCCAAGCGCTATTTGAAGTCTCGTGCAAACATGCCTATGTTGCGCGTTGGAACCTGATTTCGAGCAAAGGGTATTAGCCCCCGTGTATGTGATCGTCATCCTCGCCATGATCGCCGGTTTTCTGGCGCTGCGGCTCTATTCCGTGCTGGGCAAGCGGACCGGGCATGAGCAGGAGCCCGCGTTGCGCCCGGCCGAGGAGCGCGCGAAGGTAACCGTGCTGCAACCCAGCCCGGTGCCGCAGGGCGCGGGCGATTCGGTGCGGCTGGCCGAAGGGCTGATCGCGCCGGGCGCGGAACATGGCGTCCGCGCGCTGATCGCCGTCGATCGTAGCTTCGACGTGCCGCAATTCGTCGATGGGGCGAAAAGCGCCTACAAGATGGTACTGGAGGCCTTCTGGCGCGGTGATCGCGATGAACTCGCCTGGTTGTGCGATGCCGACGTGCTCGCCTCGTTCGATGCCGCCATCGCCGCGCGCGAGGCGGAGGGGCATGTGCTCGACAACCGGCTGGTCCGCATCGAAAAGGCGCAGATCATCGAGGCGTCGGTCAAGGACCGGATCGCCGAAGTCGCGCTGCGGTTCGAGGCGGACATTGCCGCCGTCACCCGCGACAAAGACGGCAATGTCGTCGCCGGCTCCATGACCGACGCGGTCGGCACCCGCGACGTGTGGACCTTCACCCGCGACATTCGCAGCGCGGACCCCAACTGGAAGCTCAGCGAAACCGACGAAGGCTGATCGCATGATCGGCATGAAGTCGGCGGGCGCGCTGCTTGCGGCGCTGGCCCTGTCCGCCTGCGCGGGCGGTATGATCCCGCCATCGGCCGGCGGTCCGGCACCGACACGCCCGGCGCCGCCGGCGACCAGCGGGCAGGCGACCCGCCCCATTCCCGCCACGCCGCGTCCCACGCTGCCGGTCGATCTCCCCGCCGATCCCGCGCTCGACAAGAGCAGCGCCGCTGGCCTTGGCATCACGCGCGGCCCGGACATCGCCGCGCTTATCCCCTCGGGCGAACGCTCGCGCCGCGCGCTCGCTGCGTTCCGCCTGTCCTGTCCGACATTGATGCGCCGCGCCGACCAGAGCGGCCTGACGCGCGGGTCCGACTGGAACAATGCCTGCGCCGCCGTGTCGAGCTGGCCCGACGCATCGGCCAGCGAATTTTTCGCCCGCTATTTCGAGGCGGTGCAGGTCGGCGACGGTGCGGCCTTCGTCACCGGCTATTATGAGCCGGAGATTGCCGGATCGCGCACCCGCCAGCCCGGCTACGAGGTGCCGATCTACCGCCGCCCGACCGACCTGATCGACGTCGATCTCGGCCAGTTCAGCGAGAGCCTGAAAGGCCGCACGATCCGGGGCAAGGTGAACGGCACGAAGTTCGTCCCCTATGACGAGCGCGGCCAGATCGTCGCCGGATCGCTCGCCGGGCGCGGACTGGAACTCGCCTGGGCCGCCGATCCGGTCGAATTCTTCTTCCTTCAGGTGCAGGGATCGGGCCGGCTGCTGCTGGCCGACGGCGGCGTCATGCGGATCGGCTATGACGGGCAGAATGGCCGCGACTATACCGGCATCGGCAAGCTGATGAAGGACCGCGGGCTGATCCAGGCCGGATCGATGCAGGACATCATGGCCTACCTCCGCGCCAATCCCGCCGAGGGCGCGGCGATCATGAACGAGAATAAGAGCTTCGTCTTTTTCCGCGAACTGACCGGCGCGGGGCCGATCGGCGCGCTGGGCGTGGCGGTGACGCCCGAAGCGACGGTCGCGGCCGATCCCAAATTCGTGCCGCTGGGCGCGCCGGTCCTGCTCAGCCTCGACCGGGCCGAGCCCAACGGCATCTGGATCGCGCAGGACACCGGCGGGGCGATCAAGGGCGCGAACCGCTTCGACAGTTTCTGGGGCGCGGGCGCGCGGGCGCGGGGGATTGCAGGGGGCATGTCGGCGCGGGGCAGCGCGCTTGTGCTGTTGCCGATCGGCTCGCTCGCGCGCCTGACCCAGCCCTGATCCATGGTCCGGCGGCGGCTGTCGGCGGAGGAGGAGGCGCTGTGGAGCGCGCTTACCCGTAGCGTCCGGCCGCTGCGGCCCGGCGCAAGGGCGTCGAAGATCGCCGGGGCGGCCCCGCCGGCACAGACGCCGCCGATCGCCGATCCGCCGCAAAGGTTAACCATTGCGCCACAACCGATCCTTGCTGCGCCGCCCGCGCGATCGCCCGCGCCGATGCTCGACAGCAGTTGGGAACGGCGCATCCGGGGCGGAACGATCAGCCCGGACATGAGCATCGATCTGCACGGCGATACGCTGGCGGCGGCGCATGCCCGGCTCGACCAGGCGATCGCCGCCGCTCTGGCGCGCGACGCGCGGGTTCTGCTGGTCGTGACCGGCAAGCCACCGAAAAGCGGGATGGTTTCGGGATCGTCACGACGCGGCGCGATTCGGGCCGAGATCGGCCACTGGCTGGAAACCAGCCGCCACGCCGACCGGATCGCCAGCGTCCGCGTCGCACATCCGCGCCATGGCGGCGACGGCGCGCTTTACCTCATTCTGCGCCGCAAAAAATGAAGCAATTCAGCGACTCTCGCTGATCCTTTCTTAACCAGTCTCCTTCATACCGGCCGGATTGAGCGCTCCAAGGCGGGGCAGGGGCATCGGGGCAAGGAGGCACATGCAGGGCGTGACGTTGAAAAGCCGCGCCGCTGCCTTCGCTTGCGCCGCGGGGGCGCTGGTGTTCACCCTGTCGCTCGTGCTCGCCTACACCGCCGGCGAGCAGGATGACGCGGTCGCGATCGGCCGCTCGCTCATCATCGCGATCCTGTGCGGCACGATGAGCTGGGCGTCGGCCGCCCGATCGATGGCGACCACGGCGAGCGCGATCGACGCCGCGACCGAGCGGCTGCTGGCCGCGGCGCATGGCGATCTCCAGTCTGCGGTCCCGCCGGAAATCGGACAGGAACTGCCCGACCTGTCGGTGGCGATGGAAAGCCTGTTCAGCCAGGTCCGTACCAATCTGGATCATGTGCAGGCGCTGGCGCTGTTCG
Organism: Sphingobium sp.; assembly: GCF_036170395.1. GTDB lineage: Bacteria > Pseudomonadota > Alphaproteobacteria > Sphingomonadales > Sphingomonadaceae > Sphingobium. The sequence goes on along the minus strand of NZ_JAVHPD010000058.1, from coordinate 9,873 downwards.
ACCAGATCACCGGCCTTGCCAACCGCACCAGCTTCTGCCGGCAGGTCGAGCGGCTGCTGGCCGAGCATGACGATAGCGGCCAGCCGACACTTTTCTTCATCGACCTCGACGGGTTCAAGGGTGTCAACGACACGCTGGGCCATGCGGCGGGCGACCAATTGCTCGCCCGCGTGGCGGGGCGGCTGCGCGAAGTAGTGATGGCACAGGTCAGCACCGGCGGCGGCGACGCCGTCATCGGCCGGCTGGCGGGCGACGAGTTCACCCTGTTCTTCCCGCATCTGACCGGGCCGGCGGCGGCGCAGCGGATCGCGCGGGCGATCCAGTTCGCACTCGGCGAGCGTTTCGACCTCGGCAGCCAGCATGTCGAACTGGGCGCGTCGATCGGCATCGCCTGCTATCCCGATCATGGCGACACGCTTGCCGGGCTGCTGCGCGCGGCCGACATCGCCATGTATCATGCCAAGCATGAGGGGCGCGGGCGCGCGGAAATCTACACCGACGCGCTGGCGCTGGAGGCGCAGGATCGCGCCGAGCTGGAGCGCGACCTCTTGACCGGCCTGCAACGCGACGAGTTCCTGCTGGAGTTCCAGCCGCAGATCGATGTGGGGCAGGGCCGCGTCGTGGCCGCCGAGGCGCTGGTCCGCTGGGCGCACCCCGAACGCGACTTGGTCATGCCCGGCGCGTTCGTGCCGATGGCGGAGGAAAGCGGCGCGATCGTCGCGCTCGGCGACTGGGTGATGAGCCGGGTGTGCGAGACGGCGGCGCGCTGGGCAAAGGCAGGGCTCAGCCAGCGCATCGCGATCAACATATCGACCCGGGAACTGAGCCAGCCCGATTTCTTCCTGCGCCTGCGCCACGCCATCGCCACCCATGGCGCGCCGGCGACGATGCTGGAACTGGAGATCACCGAATCGCTGGCGATGGACATGGACCCGCGTGTGCTCGACCAGCTCGCGGCGCTCCGCAGGGACGGGGTGCGCGTCGCGATCGACGATTTCGGCACCGGCTATTCCAACCTGTCGCGGTTGAAGGAACTGCCCGTCGACCGGGTTAAGATCGACCGCAGCCTGGTGCGCGACATCGCCACATCGGCCGAAGCGCGGACCATCTGCTCCGCCGTCGTCGGCCTGATCCAGGGGCTGGGTATGGAAGTGGTGGTCGAGGGGATCGAAACCCAGGCGCAGATGGACGTGCTGCGCGTGATCGGCTGCACTCTGTTCCAGGGCTATCACCTGGCGCGGCCGGCGGGGGAGCGAAACTATCTGGCGCAATTTGGCGGTCAGGCGCCGATGCCGCTGAGGGATGCGGGGTAGTTTGACATGTGCATCATATCCCTCTCCCTCTAGGGAGAGGGCTGCGCAGACTTGGCAGCTTGCTGCCTTAGTCGAAGCTGGGTGAGGGTGAAGCGACCTCGCTGAGATAGGCAAATGTCCCGCCAATCCCCCTCATCCAACTCCGCCTAGCCGCTACGCGGCAAGGCTTCGTATCCTTCTCCCTCCGAGGGAGAAGGAGGGTTATGCACCGCCTGCCTCACCCCAGCGCCCGTTCCACCGCCAGGGCATAGATGCGCGTCAAGTCGCGCAGATCCTGCACCGCCACCGCTTCGTCCAGCTTGTGCATGGTCGCGTTGCAGAGGCCGAATTCCACCACCGGGCAGAGCCGCGAGAGGAAGCGCGCGTCGGAGGTGCCGCCGCTGGTGGAAAGTTCCGCCGCAACGCCGGTCACGTCGCGGATCGCGCCCGCCAGCAGGTCGGACAGTGCGCCCGGTGCGGTCAGGAACGCTTCGCCGCTGATCTTCGCCTCCACCGTGCCGCCCTCGACCGCGGCGAGCGCCTTGATCCGCTCGATCAGCGATGTGCCGCTGTGCCGGTCGTTGAAGCGGATGGAAATGCGCGCGGTCGCCTTCGCCGGGATGACGTTATGGGCGGGGTTGCCGACCTCCAGGTCGGTGATCTCGATATTGCTGGGCTGGAACCAGTCGGTGCCCTCGTCCAGCATCTCCGCCTCGACCGCGTTCAGGATGCGCAGCAGCCGTGGGATCGGATTGTCGGCCAGGTGGGGATAGGCGACATGGCCTTGGCTCCCCGCAACGCTGATCCACATATTGACCGATCCGCGCCGGCCGATCTTCATAACGTCGCCCAGCCTCGCCGAGGAGGTCGGCTCGCCGACGATGCAGAGGTCGGGCCGAAGCTCTCGCGCCGCCATCCTGTCCATCAGCGCCAGCGTGCCATAGGTCGCCGGCCCTTCCTCGTCGCCGGTGATGATGAGGCTGATCGTGCCGGGCAGATCGTCAGGCAGCAGGCCAAGCGCCGCGACGAACGCCGCGATCGATCCCTTCATGTCCACCGCGCCCCGCCCGTAGAGCAGATCGCCGCGCAGTTCCGGCGCGAAGGGATCGCTGGCCCAGCCCGCGCCGGGCGGCACCACGTCCAGATGCCCGGCAAAGGCGAGATGCGGCCCGGCGCCGGTCGTGCGCCAGGCGAGCAGATTCTCCACCGGCCCATCGGGCGCTTCCCCCACGACGAACCGATCGACGGCGAAGCCGAGCGGGACCAGCATCGCCTCCAGCGCGTCGAACACCGCGCCGGTGGCCGGCGTGACGGACGGACAGGCGATCAGGCGCTGCGCAAGGGCCACGGCATCGTCATTGGTGCTGGTCATGTGCATCCCGCCGCGTTAGCGAACACAGCGAGGGTTGACCAGCGGCAGGAGACACGCACCGTGCCACGGATCGAACTGGAATTGATCGCGCAGACCGACAGCACCACCTACCCGGCCGAACATGCCGCGATGGTGGCGGGTCGATGGGTGCGGCGGCTGGGGCCGGCGAGCGGCCTTGCCGACTTCGGCGTCAGCCATGTCGTGCTGAAGCCCGGCGCGGGATCGTCGCACCGGCACTGGCACGAGGATGAGGACGAGTTCGTCATCCTGCTCTCGGGCGAGGCGGTGCTGGTCGAGGATGAGGGGCGCACGCTATTGATCGCGGGCGACATGGCGGCTTTCCCGAAGGGCGAGCCAAATGGCCATCATCTGGTCAATGAAGGGCAGGAGGAATGCGTGTTCCTGGCCTTCGGGCGGCCGCCGGCGGGCGATTGCCATTATTCGGATATCGACATGCTCTATTCGGCTGGGAAGTACCGGCGTCGGGATGGGAGCGCCTATTGATGCGGGTGAGCCGGCGGTCCTGGATGGCGGGCGCGGGTGCGTTGCTGGCGGCTACGCAGGTGGAGGCAGCAGGCACGGGGCCAGTCAAGCCGCCCCGGCTGCGTCCCGGCGACACGGTCGGGCTGATCGAGCCGGCGGGCTTCACCGACGACAGCTTCGACCTCGATGTGGTCAAGGAGACGATCGTCGCGATGGGCCTCAAGCCCAAGGCCGCGCCGCACCTGGGGGGACGCTATGGCTATCTGGCCGGCACCGACAAGGACCGGGCGGCGGACGTCAACGCGATGTTCGCCGACCCGCAAGTGCGCGCGATCTTCGCGGTGCGCGGCGGATGGGGCTGCGCGCGCATCCTGCCTTTGCTCGATTTCGCGATGATCCGCCGCAATCCCAAGCTGCTGGTCGGCTTTTCGGACATCACCGCGCTGCATCTGGCGATCGCGGCCAAGGCGGGCTTCGTGACCATCCACGGCCCGGTCGCGGCGAGCGGCTGGAACCGGTTCAGCTGGGACGCCTTCCGCGCGGTGGCGTTCGACGGCGCGACGCCGACGCTCTCGCCGCCCTTGGGGCAGGAGGACCGGCTGGCGCAGCGCGCGGGCCGCATCCGCACCTTCCGCCCCGGCTTGGCGCGCGGGCGGCTGATCGGCGGAAACTTGAGTGTCCTCGCGGCGCTGATCGGCACCCCCTATGTGCCCGACTTCACCGGCGCGATCCTGTTCCTGGAGGACATCAGCGAACAGCCCTACAGCATCGACCGGATGCTGACGCAGCTGGCGTTGGCCGGGGTGCTGGGGAAAGTCGCGGGCGTGGCGTTCGGCCAGTGCACCGACTGCGGCCCATCGGGCGCGAGCTATGGCGGCTTTACCTTGTCGGTAGTGCTGCAACAGCATCTGGAGCCGCTCGGCGTGCCGGCGTTCCAGGGCGGCCAGTTCGGCCATGTTGCCAACCAATATAGCCTGCCGATGGGCGTGATGGCGGAAATGGATGCAGGCGCGGGGACGATCCGGTTGTTGGAGGCGGCGGTTGGTTAAGCCGCCTCCACCTTCCGTCATCCCGGCGTAGGCTGGGATCTCTCTTTTCTTTCGAGCGCGCCGCCAGAAGGAGAGAGATGCCAGCCTTCGCAGGCATGACGGGGAGGGGATGGCGGACGGTCTGCTAAATGCTCTGTAGAGCGTATTAGCAGACTTCCTCTAGTTGAACGTACCGTTCGAGATAATCCAGGATGTGCCCCTGCGCATCAGGTCGCCATTGTAGGCGGATCTGCCACTCAGATTTGCCGTCCAACGAAACGAAAAGTGACTGCCCATCGTCATAGGGTAGGAAGCTAGCACCAAGAAAGGTCCATGCCTCGCCCTCTCTGTGAACGTATCCGTCAAAATCAACAAACTCTGAAACAACCATATATCGATGATTTGCGGCCAAGTGCTGGAGTGCTGGCTTACACCCTGCGCCTGTCCAATGTCCCGAAGGATGCGGTCCAATCATGAGGCTGGCTTATGCTGTCATGCCTATGTCCGCAATCGGGATCAGAACTGGATAGTCTAAACTGCCAAAAATGGTCGTTCGTGGCTGTTCCCCTCCCGCTCGCGGGAGGGGCAGCGAGACTTGCGCGCGTAGCGTGTTAGTCGCAGCGGGGTGGGCTGTCGCAACGCCTGGCCCACCCCCTAGCCCCCTCCCGTAAACGGGAGGGGGAACTACAGCCTACCGCCTCACCCCATCCACCCCATCCATCCCATCCACCCCCGTCATCCCCGCCGCCACCTTCTCCGCCGCCGCCATCACCCGCAGCACATTCTCGCCCGCCAGCTTGGCAAGGTCGCGGTCGGTCCAGCCGCGGCGCATCAGTTCGGCGAGGAGGGCGGGGTAAGTCTCCACCCCGCCCAGCCCCTGCGGCAATGAGCCCACGCCGTCATAGTCGCTGCCGATCCCCACATGATCCACCCCCGCGACCTTGGCGATATGGTCGATATGGTCGGCCGCCTGCGATAAAGTAACGACCGGCTCGGGATTGGCCTTCTCCCACGCCGCGAGCGCCGCCTTCGCCGCCGCCGGGTCGCCGATGTAGAGCCCGCCGAAGGGCGGGGCATTGTAGCGCGCGACCTCCGCGCTGCGGTTGGCGCTCCAGACGCGGCGCGCTTCGGAGACATATTGCGGCGCATAGTTGACCATCACCACGCCGCCATTTTTCGCCACCTCGCGCAGCATCGCGTCGGACACGTTGCGCGGCGTGTTGCAGAGCGCGCGGGCGCTGGAGTGGGAAAAGATGACGGGCGCCTTGCTGACCCGCAGCGCGTCGAGCATCGTCGCCTCGCTGACATGGCTCAGGTCCACGAGCATCCCCAGGCGATTGAGTTCGGCCACCACACTCTCGCCGAAGGGGGTGAGGCCGTCATGCTGCGGATTGTCGGTGGCGCTGTCGGCCCAGGCGATGGTGCGGCTGTGGGTCAGCGTCAGATAGGATGCGCCAAGGTCGCGATAGGCGCGCAGCACGGCGAGGCTGCCGTCGATCTGCCCGCCGCCCTCGACCCCGATCATCGACGCGATCCTGCCCGCCTTATGCGCCGCGCGCAGTTGGGCGGCCGTGGTGACGAAGGCGAAATCCTTTGGGTAACGGCGCGCGAAGCTGTGGGCGAGGTCGATCTGCTCCACCGTATCCTGCACCTGTTGCACTTCGGGCAAGTCGGCCGATACCCAGACCGACCAGAATTGCCCGCCCACCCCGCCTGCGCGCAGCCGCGCGATGTCGGTATGATAGACGGCCGGGTCGAGCCGGGTCAGGTCCATCGTCCAGCGCGCGTCCTTCGCCTTGTCGGTCAGCGCTTCGGGCCAGTCATTATGCCCGTCGATCAGCGGCGTGGCCTTGAGCAGGCGCGCGATCCGCGCGGCATAGAGATCGTCAGCGGCATGGGCGGCGGGCGCGGCGAGGCAGAGGGCGAGCAGGATCAGGCGTGTCTTCATGGCGGCAAGCGTAGGAGCGGGACGGCGGCTGTCAATCGGCCGCGTCATTCGGGCTGTTCGCGCGCCCAGCCTCTGCTAAAGTCATGGTCCGTGACCAGCATCGAACCGCTCATCCTGCTGCAAGCTTATTCGATCGGCGTCTTTCCCATGGCCCACCATCGGGACGCGCCGGACGTCTATTGGGTCGAGCCCAAGCGCAGGGCGGTCGTGCCGCTGGACGGGTTTCACCTGTCCCATTCGCTGCTGAAGGTCATAAGGCGGGATCGTTTCCGCGTCACCGCCAACCGCGACTTCGCCGGGATCGTCGCGCTTTGCGCCCAAAGCGCGACCGACCGGCCATCGACCTGGATCAACCATGCGATCGAGCGCGCCTATCGCCAGCTGCACGCGATGGGATACGCCCATTCGATCGAGGTGTGGGACGGCAAGGAACTGGTCGGCGGGCTGTATGGGGTGGCGCTGGGCCGCGCCTTCTTCGGCGAATCGATGGTGTCGCGGCGCACCGATGCGTCGAAGGTGGCGCTCGCCTGGCTGGTGGCGCGGCTGCGCTTTGCCGGCTTCACCCTGCTCGACTGCCAGTTCATGACCGATCATCTCCGCACCATGGGCGCGGTGGAGATCAGCCAGCGCGACTATCTTCAGTTGCTGGGTGCGGCGGTCGGCGAGGTGGCGCTGGGCGCGGGCGCATTGCTGGCGGGTTCGGGCGAGGCGGCCTCGCTCGCGTTCGATCCCCTGGCGCGGGAAGAGGCGGCGACCGGCTCGCCCTTGCCGCCGAGCTTGACCGTCGACGGGCCGCTTTCGGGCCATTCCATCGCGCAACTCTTGACCCAGACGTCATAGACCGGGTGCTGCACGACATTACGGTCGGGCCGGTCGCGGAACAGCCAGCCTGAAAAGGCGCGCCGCCATTTATTGTCGGCGCTCGACCGGACATCGAGCTGCACGAACGCGCCGGTTTCCTGCACATTTTCCCAGGGCGCGGTGGTCTCGCAGGCCTGGAGCCGGACGATCGCGTCGCCCACGCGCAGCGCCTCGCCGGGCTTCATGCTGAGATCGCGGGTAAGGCCGTTGCGCTTGTTGAGCAGGCCGACCACGGCGGTGCGCTGCGCCATTGGCGTGCCCGAAAGCGCACCCGAATCCACGCTGCGGATCGGGCTGCTCTCCACCTTCACCGGGCCGGAGCGGTTCGCCGTCGGCATGTCGTCCCCGCCACAGCCACCGAGCGCCGCGACGCAGCAAAGGGCGGGCAGGGCGCGCAGGATCGGCGGGAGGACGCCCGCCGCGGGCCGGGTCATGCCGCGTCGGGGCTCCACGCTTCATAGTCGCCGGTCGCCTTCTGGCGCAGGCCGCCCTTTTCCAGAGCGCCGGACGGGCGATAGGCATTGGGCGTGCCGGTGGCGTTGGGGGTGTAGTCCCTTTCCCAGATGCGCGGCGGGGGCAGCAGGCTTTCGGGCGCGCCTTCGATCGTGTGGTGCAGCCAGCCATGCCATTCGGCGGGCACGCGGCTGGCGTCGTTCGGTCCGTTGTAGATCACCCAGCGGCGCGGGCGGCCGTCAATGCCGGTGCCGCCTTCATAGTAGAAATTGCCCATATGATCCTCGCCCACCTTCTTGCCCTTGCGAGCGGTGAAAAGCGAAGTGCCGATGGTCGCGCCATCCCACCAGGTGAAGATCTTGCCGAGGATGCCCATGGGTCCAGCGCTTAGCCGCTGCGGCGGGCGCGGGCAAGAGGCGGCGGGCGTCAGGGCGGCGGGCGCGGACAGAAATTGAGGTCGGTCTCGACCTTCTCCTGCGGTACGGCGCAACCACCCCAGGCGACGCTGTCGCCTTCCTTGATCCCGAGCGCCGCCGCGCGCCCGCCCGCCAGTTCGAGCACGGCGGCGACGGGGACGCCGGCCGACACCGGGACGCGCGAATAGGGTTCGGTGTTGGATTTGAGGAAAGCGATCGTCCCGTCGGTGTGGATGAACAGCATGTCGAGCGGGATCAGCGTGTCCTTCATCCAGAAGCTGGCGGTGCGGGGCGGGTCCATGGGAAAGAGCATCCCGGTGTCGGGGCCGAGGCTCTTGCGGAACATCAGCCCCTGTTCTTGCTGCTGCGGCGTGCGGGCGACCTCCACGTCGAAGCGGTGCGTAGTCTTCGCCGTGCGGATGACGAGCGGGATGGTGGTTGCTTGCGCCTCGCTGCGCGCTTCCGGCTGAGTCGCGTTGTTGGCGGCCGGCTGACTGGCGCAGGCGGCGAGGGCAAGGGCGAGAAGGGCAGCGAAGCGGGTCATCCCGCCTGCCTAAAGCGATTCGCGCGGCGAGGGGAGGGGATTAACCCTGATCCTCCACCACGGGCACGAAAAAGGGGCGCGGCCTTGCGGCGGCGCCCCTTTGTTCATGTGTCGGCGTCAGGCCCCGAGCGGGGCGGGATCGCCGAACGGCCCCTTGCGCTTGCGGCTCCGGGGGATCGAGCTTCCGGCCGCCGGTATGGTCGAAGGCTTGATCGTGGTACCGTCGTCGCGGGTGATCTCGCCCTTGTCGAGCAGGGTCTTGATCTCCTCGCCGGTCAGCGTCTCATATTCGAGCAGCGCGTTGGCGAGCAGGTGGAGCTGGTCCTCATGGCCCTTCAGCACGTCCTGCGCGCGGGTATAGCCCTTTTCGACCAGGCTGCGGATTTCCTTGTCGATCAGCTTGGCCGTCTCGTCCGACATATGGACGCGCTGGCTCTGTGAATAGCCGAGGAAAGTCTCGCCCTGCTGCTCCTCATATTGGAGCGGGCCGAGTTCGTCGGACATGCCCCATTGCGTGACCATGTCGCGCGCCAGGCGGGTGGCATATTGGATGTCCCCCGATGCACCGCTCGACACCTTGTCATAGCCGAAGATGATCTCCTCGGCGACGCGGCCGCCCATGGCGACGGCCATGTTGGCGTGCATCTTGTCGCGATGATAGCTGTAGCTGTCGCGCTCCGGCAGGCGCATCACCATGCCCAGCGCGCGGCCGCGCGGGATGATCGTCGCCTTGTGGATCGGGTCGGACGCCGGTTCATGGACCGCGACGATCGCGTGCCCCGCCTCATGATAGGCGGTCATCTTCTTTTCATCGTCGGTCATGACCATCGAGCGTCGCTCGCTGCCCATCATGACCTTGTCCTTGGCCGCCTCGAACTCGTCCATGGCGACGAGGCGCTTGCCCCGGCGCGCGGCCATCAGCGCGGCTTCGTTGACCAGATTGGCGAGGTCCGCGCCCGAGAAACCCGGCGTGCCACGCGCGATGGTGCGCGGATTGACGTCGGGGGCCAGCGGCACCTTCTTCATGTGGACGGCCAGGATCTTCTCGCGCCCTTCGATGTCGGGGCGCGGCACCACGACCTGCCGGTCGAAGCGGCCGGGGCGCAGTAGCGCGGGATCGAGCACGTCGGGGCGGTTGGTCGCCGCGACGATGATGATGCCCTCGTTCGCCTCAAACCCGTCCATTTCGACCAGAAGCTGGTTCAGCGTCTGCTCGCGCTCGTCATTGCCATTGCCGAGGCCCGCGCCGCGATGACGGCCGACCGCGTCGATTTCGTCGATGAAGACGATGCAGGGCGCGTTCTTCTTAGCCTGCTCGAACATGTCGCGCACGCGGCTGGCGCCGACGCCGACGAACATCTCGACGAAGTCGGAGCCGGAGATAGTGAAGAAAGGCACGCCCGCTTCGCCCGCGATCGCGCGGGCCAGCAGCGTCTTGCCGGTGCCGGGCGAACCGACCAGCAGCGCGCCCTTGGG
>NZ_JAVHPD010000057.1:0-53507 GCF_036170395.1 Sphingobium sp. | reverse complement strand
CACTCACTCTGGCACATTGCGATGCCGTTGGGAGCCGTCCACCCCAACAAGGCGGGTTATCTGAACTTCATCGCGACGCCCGTCGACGGATGGTCGGTGGACCTCGCCGGCCGCTATGAAGATTATACCGATTTCGGCGATACACTGATCGGCAAGATCACGACTCGTTACGATTTCAGCGACGCCTTCGCAATCCGCGGCACGGCGAGCACAGGCTTCCGCGCGCCCACGCTCGCCGAGCAGAAATATTCGACGATCAATGTCGGCCCCACCAGCGCCGTGGCGCAGCTCCCCGCAGGCACGCCAGCGGCCGCGCTGCTGGGCTTCGGCAATCTGAAGCCTGAAAAATCGAAGAATTTCTCCGCCGGCATCGTCCTGCGGCCCGCGCCCAAGCTGGCGATCACGGTCGACGGCTATCTCATCAAGATCAAGGATCGCATCACCGGAACCGCAGCCCGAAACGCTGTGCTGAACGGTGTTGTGCAGCCAGGCGCCGCCGATATCATCAATGCGCTCAACGCGGCAGGCATCGTGCTCGACAGTGCGCTGTTCACTGCCGGCACCATCGGTGTGTCGAGCTTCACCAATGGCATCGACACGCGCACATGGGGCATCGACTTTTCCGCGAGTTATCCGGTCGCGCTCGATTTCGGGCAGTTGAATCTGTCGCTGACGGCCAATTACAACAAGACGAAGATCACCAACAATAAGGTGGGCTATCCGATCTTCAACGCGGCGTCGGAGAGCAATATCGAGCGCTCCAATCCAGATTACAAAATCGTCGCCAACGCCCTGTTCACGTCTGGCCGGTTTACGCTCAACCTGCGCGAGACATTCTACGGCAAAACGAGCGTGCTGGTGCGTCCCGCTTTCACATCCAGTTCGGGCGGCCAGATCGTCATCCCCGATGGCGGCTTCCTTATCAATGATGGTGCGGGCGGAGCGAACCAGCTCTATTTCAACGGCGTCGTGAAGCCGGCAGCGATCACCGACCTGGAGGTCGGCTATGACTTCACCGACGCGGTGACCTTCTCGATCGGTGCGAACAATCTGTTCGACAAGATTCCGGAAATCCCGAAGAAGCTCGTCGGCGTTACCGTGCCGACCGGTGTGTCGCCCTATATCAATGGCGCGGGCGCATATAATTCGCCCTATGGTCATGGCCCGTACAGCACCTCTGGCGGTTATTATTACGCCCGTATCGATTTCAAATTCTGAACCAGGTCGCGAAGGAAGGGCCGGCCTGCGGTGGCCGGCCCTTTTTCGTTGGGGTAACATCGTGTGCTTGCACGTCCCCAGAGGAGTCTTGTCCATGAAGTCCAGTCTTGCTGCCCTTGCCCTACTAAGCGCCGCCCCTGCCCTCGCCCAGCCCGCGCCGGCGCCGCAAGCCATGCCGGCCAAGCTGCCCTTCTCGCCTGCGGTGCGGGTCGGCGACATCCTCTACATGTCGGGTCAGATCGGGCAGGTTCCAGCAGGGATGGATCGTCATGGCGCGGGCTTCGACGCGGCGACCAGGAATGCGATGGACTCGATCGGCAAGATATTGACGCAGCATGGGCTTGGTTTCGGCAACGTCGTCAAATGCACGGTGATGCTGGACGACATGGCCGACTGGCCGCGCTTCAACGCCGCCTATGTGCCCTATTTCGAGGGCAAGCGGCTACCCGCGCGCAGCGCGTTCGGGACGGACGGGCTGGCGCTCGGCGCGCCGGTCGAGGTGGAGTGCATCGCCGCGTTCAATTGACTCTACAGCGCAATTGCCTCGCGCGCGATCAGCACCGGAGCGCCATCGCGAACCGGATAGGCCAGGCCCGCCGCCTCGGACACGAGCGCCTGGCGCGCTGCATCCCAGCGCAGCGGGGCGCGGGTGAGCGGGCAGACGAGCTTCGCGAACAGCCAGGGATCGATGGGCGAAGCGTCGCTCATTGCAGGGTCGCGCCGCCGTCACGCTCTATGCGGCCGACGATCTGCATCAACTGGATGATCCGCTCGGACCGCTCGGACAGCGTATCGGCCTCCAGCAAGGTCTGCTTGGCCGCGGGATCGAAGGGCGCGATCTGGGCGATGCCGTTCACCAGCGCCGTGTCGTCCAGCCGGGACACGGCCGTCCAGTCGACGACATAGCCAAGCGAGTCGGCGAAGCGCCGCGATTCCTGCTCCAGCGCGGCGCGCTCAACCGCAGCCAGCGACTCATCCTCCTGTGGCGCCTGTTCGACATCCGCCTCGATCTGGCGGAATTGCGTGGCGACGGGCAGTTCGCGCACCACACGGAAACGCGCCAGCCCAGTCAGAATGATGTTGAAGCGGCCATCGTCCAGCGCTTCGATATGGCTGACATGGCCGAGGCACCCCATGTCGAAAAGCGGCGGCACCGGCCCGCCGCCGCGCGGCTGAATCATGCCGATCCGCCGGTCGCGCGCCATCGCGTCATGGATCAGCGCCCGATAGCGCGGCTCGAAAATGTGCAGCGGCAATTCCATGCCCGGCAGCAGCAGCGCGCCGGACAGGGGAAAGATCGAGACGCGCGCGAGCGGCATGGGCGTTACGAAAACAGGATTTGCGACAATTTGCGCCGCTGTGCCGCGACCCAGGGATCTTCCAGCCCGACGGCTTCGAAAATCTTGAGCAGTTGCGCCTTGGCTGCGCCGTCGTTCCAGGCACGGTCGCGGCGGACGATCTCCAGCAGCGCCGCCGCCGCGCCGTCGCGGTCGCCATTCGCCATCAACCCGCCCGCCAGTTCAAAGCGCGCGTCATGATCGTCCGGATTGGCGGCGACTCGCTTCTCCACGCCGGACAGATCGGCGACGGGCTTTACGTCACGAGCAAGGGCGATGGCGGCACGCGCCTGGTCGATGGCGGGATGACGGGCAGCCTCTTCAGGGAGAGCAGCGAGCACCGCCTCAGCGTCATCCAACTCGCCCAAGGCGACAAGCGCGCGCGCCTGACCAGCCGCAACCTCCGCATTGTCCGGGTCCATCTCCGCAATCTGGGTGAAGACGGATAAAGCGCGCTCCGCCTCCCCCCCGGCCAGAAGCTCCTCACCCATGGCGATGAGCGGCGCGATTTCCTGCGCCAGCGCCTTTTCGTCGGACTGGATCGGCAACTGCGCGAGTATCTGGTCGAGATACTGGCGGAGCTGGCCTTCGGTGCGCGCCTGGCTCAGGTCCGCGACCGGCTGGCCTTGGAACACAGCATAGACGGTAGGGATCGACTGGACGCGGAACTGGCTGGCAATGAAGCCATTTTCGTCGACATTGACCTTTACCAGCTTGACGCCCTTGGCCGCGTATTCCGCGCACACCTTCTCGATCACGGGGGTGAGCTGCTTGCACGGGCCACACCATTCGGCCCAGAAATCGACGATCACCAACTGGGTGCGCGAAGGCTCCACAACGTCCCGGCGAAATTCCTCGACCGCCGCCTTTTCGGTGTCGCTCAATCCCAGGGTCGCCACGCTCATATCTCCTGCTGCCGATACGGGTTGCCCCGCCCATAGACCGCAATATGGGGCGCGTCACCCTCTGGCTGCAAGAGACGCATCCTAGAAGGTATAGCCGACCCCCAGCGCGCCAATCCACTGGTTGCGGGAGCCCGCGATCGAAACGATCGGCGAGTCCGCATAGCGGCCGAGCAGTCGCGAATAGCCGACGACGCCAAACAAGGCCCAACCGCGCCTGATGTCGCCGGAGAGCGAATAGCCGCCGGCGAGGCTAGCGGTCACACGCCGGAAGCCCGCCTTATCGCCGGCGCGGTCGTAGACGGGCAAGCCGCTGGCCGCCGCTCCGGCAGGATCAATGTCGAAATAATAGCGGCCGAACCTCTTGCCCACATAGTCCGCCGACAGGCCGAGCCCGACGAAACTCTTGGTCGAAAGCGGCGTGAAATATTCGATCTGCGGCGTGACGATGATGCTTTCATGCGCGCCCGCCACATCCTTCGTCACCGCGACGCGAGCGGAGAGATTGTCATAGGCGCTAGTGACGACGCCGGTCTTGCCGAAGCCGGCAAAACCGCCGACCTCGATCGCGAAGTCGCGCTTGCCCAGGGCTTCGACCTGCGGATCGTTGATCGCCTTGCGACTGGAGCGGTCAAAGCGGGCGCCGACGACAGGGCCGAGTTCCAGGTCCCATCCCTCCCCATCCGTATCGGTCAGCATATCGACATACAGCGCCGGCCCGCGTGTCCAGAAGCTGCGATCCTTCACCTTGCCCCGCAGCTGGGGCAAAGGGAGCACCCGATGCTCATCCGACCCCTCGTATGTCGGCACGACAGCGGCGCCAAGGCCGATGGTCAGGCTGCTATGGTCCTCCTGCTGCGCCAAGGCGGGCGCGGCGAAGGGCATGGACGCGACGATCGTCGCGCCCAGGAGAAGGCGAAGGCTGTGCATGGACGACCCTGACTGAAAGATGATGCGGGTCGATAATGTTTCGAGGGGGTTACGGTTCCGCCCTTCGTCTCAAAGGAAATATTTGAGGCGGATATCCTGTTCGACCGGCGCGCCCGCGACCGGGAAGCTCGCGGCGCGGAAGCTGGGCGCGCCGAAGCGCAAAGCAGGGTTGCGCGAGAAGCCGACACCCTCGCGCGGGATGCCGGCAAAGGTATCGAGCCGGCCATTGCCATTTTCGTCATGGATGATCGCGATGGCATAGCTTCCCGGCGCGAGCATCCCCAGCGGCGTCTCGCCGCCACGGGGAGCGACGGCGAAGTGGCGCTTGTCCGGGTCGTCGCGACAATCGGGAAAATGGTCGGGCAGACGGGTGAGGCAGACCAGCACCTTGCCCCTTGTCGAACGCAGCCCGGTGAGATCGATGCTGACCGGCTGCGCCAGATCGGGCGGCGCGGCCCCGCCCAGCGCGATCGCTGCCGCCGCCGCCGCCAATAACCTGCCCTTCATGCCCTGCCCTTCGTAAAGTCACCCAGACCCCGGTCGGTCCCGCACAGCCGATCCCAGAAACGGAAATAGAGACCGTAATTGCACCGATACTGGTCATGATGCCGCTGATGATGAGTCGCTGTGATAAGCCAGCCACCGATCGGCCCGCGCACCATCCAGCGCGGGAACATCTCCCACCCCATATGGTTGCTGACGCCCATGACCGTCATGATCGTAAGCACGAGACCGAGCGCGCCGACATGGATCGGGATCAGGAAGACAAGGGCGGGGATTATAATCGCTCCGGTGAGCGCTTCCCACGGATGGAAACTCATCGCTGCCCAGGCCGTCGGCGGGCGGCTGGCATGATGCACCGCGTGAGCGATGCGGAACAGGCGCGGCTGGTGCATCCAGCGATGGGTCCAGTAGAACCATGTGTCATGCGCGGCGAGATAGAGCAGCACGGATAGCGGGATATACCAGAGCGGCCATGTGTGGATATCGTCGTAGATGCGGGTCCAGCCATGCGTCTGCCAGCCCCAGGCCACGATCCCAGCCGGCACGCCATAAATGATGGCGGACAGCAGCGACCAGGCGATCTCCCGCCGCATTTGCGCGTCGAGCCCCTGGTACAGACCGGGCTGGCGCAATCGCGTCGCCAGTGCGAAGCCCGCGCTCGCCAGCAGGTAACGCACCGCCACGATCAGGCTCATGGCTAAGGCGGACAGGACAATCGCGGCGACCATGGCCGCCCTATACAAGGCTTGTCGCGCGGGCGGAAGCGATCGTGACATTTTGATAGAAAACAGAAAAAGAGAAGGGCCACCCATAGCGGGCAGCCCCTCCTTTGTTAGCATGTGGATCGCGTGGGTCAGACCACGACGAAATCCGCCGCCGTCATGGCCAACCCGGTGGACAGGGTGGCGAACTGGATCGCCGCGCCGGCGCCGTTGCCATCGGCGTCAAACAGCAACGCGCCGGTCGCGCTGTTGTAGATGATGCGATCGCTCGCATCGTTCGCCGCAGCCCCGATGAAGAAGGCATTGGCGTTGAGCGCGCCGGCGGCAAGTCCGGTGAACACGGCATTTTCGAGGCGGATCGTGTCGTCCACCACCACGAAGTCGGTGATGCTATCAACATTGGCCGCACCCAGAGCGGTGGTGAACGCGAAAACGTCCGCTCCGGTGCTGCCAGTCAGCGTGTCCGACCCAGCCTTGCCATCCAGCACATCGTTACCCCCGAGCCCGTTGAGGATGTTGATTCCGCTATTGCCGGTAATCGACTGGGCCAAGCTGTTGCCGGTGCCATTGATGTTGGCCGAGCCATTAAGGATCAGCGCTTCAATCGCACGGCCGTTGAGGTTGTAGCTTGCCGAGGAATATACGACGTCGCCGGTGCCGCCGGTCGATGCTTCAACGACGTTGTCGGACGAGTTCTCGACATAATAAGTGTCGTTGCCGGTGCCGCCGTTGAGCACGTCGATACCCGCGTTGCCGTTGAGCACGTCGTC
The DNA here is from genome assembly GCF_036170395.1 of Sphingobium sp. Taxonomy (GTDB): domain Bacteria; phylum Pseudomonadota; class Alphaproteobacteria; order Sphingomonadales; family Sphingomonadaceae; genus Sphingobium. The sequence continues at coordinate 47,124 of NZ_JAVHPD010000057.1, read as the reverse complement.
GCCATCGCCACCGTTGAGCGTGTCGTTGCCGTCTCCGCCGCGGATGGCATTGTTACCGACGTCGCCCGTCAGCGTGTCGGCATAAGCGGAACCATCGATATTCTCGACCCCGGCGAGCGTATCGCTACCGGCACCGCCTGTAGCCTGCGCGCTCGCAAGGGCCAGACTTACGGTGACACCGGCCGCCGCGCTGGCATAGCTGGCGGTATCGACACCTGCGCCACCGTCGAGCAGATCGTCGCCCGCGCCACCATCCAGGATGTCATCACCCAGTAGGCCATAGAGCAGGTCGTTGCCGGCATTGCCCCACAGACTGTTGTTCTCACCCGAGCCAGTCAGCGAATCCGCCCCCGCCGACCCGACGACATTCTCCACGCTGGAGAAGGAAATCGGGCCGGAACCGCCGGGCGTATAGGCAAAGGTGCCATCGGTCAGGTTGATGGTGGTCGTCGTAACGCCAATGGCAGATACGTCTAGCGTGTCGGAGCCGGCGCCGCCGAAGAAGGCCTCTCCATAGCTGCCGTTCCAGCCGTTGTAGAGGCGGAACGTATCGTCGCCTTCCTCGCCATAAGCGAGATCGCGGCCGCTGCCGCCATCGAACACGTCGTTGCCGGTGCCGCCGATCAGCAGATCGTCGCCATCGCCGCCAGAGATATTGTCGTTGCCGGCCTGGCCATAGACAGTCTCGTTACCGGCGCCTGCGTCGATCGTGTCGTTGCCCGCGCCGCCGTCGATGGCGTCGAGGCCATCGCCGCCGGTGATGGTGTCGTTGCCGTCGCCGCCGGTGATGCTGTCGTCGCCAGTGCCGGCGTTGATGACATCATTGCCCGTGCCGCCATCGACAGTGTCGTTGCCTGCACCGCTGGAAATTGTGTCATTTCCCGCGTCGCCGCTGATGATGTTGCTGCCAGAACCGGTCGTAATGTTATTCGACGCCGTACTGCCGATAACGGTTTCGCTGCCGCTGGCTGCGCCGTTGTAATAATGTTCGAAATTCACCCAGGTTTCGTTGAACGATCCACCATTGGTGTATGTGCCGGCGCCGAGGTCGAACGTCGCGCCACCGCCGAAACTGGTGCCGCCGCCATCGATCGTGTCGAATCCGCCGCCGCCGTCATGGTAGCGGACGTCCGAAAGCGCCGGTACCGGCGGAGCCCAGTAGATCCGGTCGTTGCCCAAATCACCATAAACCGAATCGCTGCCGCCGCCGCCGATCAGCGTATCGTCGCCCGATCCGCCACGGATCGTGTCGTTGCCCAGGCCGCCATCGATATAGTCGTTACCGTTGTTGCCGTTCAGCACATTGTTGGCCTGGTTGCCAATGATGCTGTCATTGCCCGTGCCGCCATTGGCGTTTTCGATCAGCGACGCGGTGTTGCCCTGATAGAGCAGCGCGTTGAAGATGTTGCCGCGGGCATAGACGTTGCTGCCATTGTTGCCGAGATAGGCGAGTTGAGTCTGGCTGAACACCGAATGGCCGCCGGGGTTCAGGTCAAGCGACAGGTTGGTCGTATAATTGGACAGGTCATAGGTATCGACGCCGCCGCCGTCCCACAGCGTTGCAAAGATGCGGTTGCCGCCCGGATCGATGGCGACCGCGCCGTTGATGTAGGTTTCGCCGCTGGTCGGGTTCCAGCTATAGGTGGTGTTGCCCGAATTGACCGAATAGTCAGCGCCATACATCGCCTGAAGCGCTGCGATATCGAGCATCATATAGGTCTGAGGGGCGCCCCATTGCTCGTAGGAATAGCCGGTCAGCGGCGCACCCACATAGCTGCGGTAGGTCATGACCGTGAATTCGATCGAGTCCCAGGCGGTAGGAAGAGCGCCGAAGCCGCCGGTTTCCTGACCATGTTTGAGGCCCAGCGAGTGGCCCAGTTCGTGGAACATGGTGTGCCAGGCGTAGTTGCCGGCGGTAGGCGTCTTGAGGGAATAAATCGTGTTGTCATAGGCCGCGCCGAAGAAGGTGTCGCCGCCATAGATGCTGTTGTTGGGATAATAAGCGTAAGCCGTGCCTGGATCGCTGGAGTTCGCCCCGCGAATGGTCGCCGTGGATGAACCTGCCCCATTATAAGTGATGCTGAGGTTGGTGAAAGATTCAACCGCGAAGGCGGTCGACGCGGTCGACTGCGTGTAGGCGGTCGAGTTTAGCGCTGTATGGAAAGCAACCATCTGCTCCAGAGTGAACTGGGAAAATCCCTCATTCTGCGCGCTGATGCCGTCACCGTCGCCATCGCTGAAATAGCCGCTTTGATAGTCGGCTGCTGAGTCGGTGTCAGAGTAGGTTATGGACCCGGACCATTTGACCCCGCTCAAGATGCCATCAATCTTCTGATCGCCGGTGGAACCTTGGGCGGTCGAGGTCGATCCGCTGCCATTTTCCTGCGGCTTGTTAAGATCATTGGCGCCGCCCGGCGCGGTGTCCGGCGGCAGCATCACATCCTGCGGATAGAGAAGCAGAACCTCCGACCGTACGGTGCTGTCCGCGATGGTCCAGGTGGGAGCGGCATCCGCGATGCCACTGGCGAGAGACGAAGAAAAATCGGAGGCCGACTTCGCTTTGATGGGGCCATTGCCTTCTACTTTGAACATACATCCTCCTAAAGGGACTAGAGGCTGACACGTTCACTGTGTCGGTTGGCGAACGTTCTTGTGGGGCGTTTACATGGCAGCAAATTTGAAAGCTGCCAAGAAAACTAATTTCAAACCAATTCAATACCTTGGTGAGGAAACCACGCTATTTCACTGAATTTACGCAGTATTTTTACTAATATATTATTTGTTAACTGCATTTTTCATTTATGGAGTATTTGGCGCGGCCACAGAATGGCCTCGGAGCGCGGCGGCTTTTCGTGCGGCCTCTCGGCCAAGCGGATGGTCGGGATGACGCTCGGCGAACAAGGCATATGCCTCCGCCGTGCCCGTCTTCTCCATGCCCGCAAATTCGGATCGGACCGCGACCTCTGCATCGCCCGGCGGCAGCATGATGCCCCCGGTGCCGGGCGGGGCTTTGGTTCCCGCTGGCAGGACGGGCAGGCGCGGGTCGGCTGTTCGCCGATTGTCGGCATACGCACAGCCGGCAGCGATGACACCGCACAGCATCGTCAGCGACGCGCGCCGGACCAGCATAGGATATATTGCAGCCACAGCCTCTTCCTCTCCGGTTCCGGCGGCATCTGGATCAGCAATAGCGATACAGCGCAGACGACGGAGCGTGCGGCCTTCGGCTTGTCGCTCGGCGGCTCCTCGCCGGCGAATGTTGCTGTAGCATGAACAGCCACGATAGACAAGCATTCCGTCGCCCCGCTCATCGACGCGGATAACCGCTTGACCCTAGGATGACGCTGCGGAAGAGCGACATTCTCCCTCGCGAGGAACGCCCGCTCCCATGTCCATCGCCTTTCTGAACGATGCCTTTCTTCCCCTGGAAGAGGCGCGCATCTCGCCGCTGGACCGGGGATTTCTGTTCGCCGATGGCATTTACGAGGTCGCGGCAGTCCTTGACGGCAAGCTCGTCGACAGCGCCAGCCATCTCGCGCGACTGGAGCGATCGACCGCTGCGATCGGCATCGCCCTGCCCTTGACCCTTGCCCGCATCGAGGATGTACAGAAGGAATTGGTCAAGCGAAACAATGTGTCCGAAGGCTTGGTCTATCTCCAGATCACGCGCGGCGCTGACAAAAGTCGCGACTTCCTGGCGCCCGCTCAGTTGACGCCCACCCTCTTCCTGTTCGTTCAGGACCGCCCCGTGATCGACGTGCCGGCGGCGCGCGCCGGCATCGCGGTCGCTACGGTCCCGGACCTGCGCTGGCAGCGGCGCGACATCAAAAGCGTCGGGCTGCTTGCGCAAGTGATGGCGAAGCAGGCGGCGCAGGAGGCGGGCGCTCAGGAAGCGTGGATGGTGGAAGATGGCTTCGTGACCGAGGGCGCGTCCTCCACCGCCTTCATCCTGACCGACGAAGGGATCATCACTCGCGCCTATGACCAGAGCGTGCTCGCGGGTTGCACCGGCACGGCGCTGATGGCGCTGGCGGCGGAGCGCGGTACGCAGATCGTTCGCCGCGCCTTCACAGTTGCCGAGGCGCAGGCGGCGCGGGAAGCCTTCATCACCAGCGCGTCGACCTTCTGCCAGGCGGTCGTGCGGATCGACGGCCAACCGGTCGGCGACGGCGTGCCGGGGCCGGTCGCGATGCGGCTTCGTGACCTCTACATCGATTTCGCCCGGCAAACCGCGGTCTGAAAACTAGGTCCGTTTCGGCGGCATTGTTACCGCAGTTTGACGTTCGCCCAAACGGCTCCGCTTTGGCGGGGACCAAGTCCGATGCCGCTCGGGATCGGAGCGAGAGCGGGTGCGACCGCGCTTATCGCGTCGGATTTCCCTCCAGATTGTATGTCATAGCGGACAAAGATGCCGCTGGACCGATCCGATGTTGCTCTATGTTATAGAACGAAGCTAGAACAGGAGTCGGACCATGATGGAAGATTTCCCCTATCCCGCTCCCATGGCGGCAAAGGTGATGGCGCTCGTCGATGAGCGTCCGGGCCTGTTGGTCATTGCCGATGCCACTGATGCTGCCGATCTTTCTCCGATCGCCGACGCGGCGGGGTTGCGCTTGTTGGGCGTAAGCGACGTAGAGGACGCGTCGGCGCGGCTCGACGCGCAGACCCAGTGCGATGCACTGCTGCTGTTCTGCCCGACCCCATGCAGCGCCCTGGAACGGCTGCTGGTCCAGATCGAGACGCAGGCGGTGCAGACCGGCATGGCGGTGGTGATCGTTGCGGGGTGGGACACGGTCGAACTCGCTTACGCCTGCCTGCGCAGTCCCCACAGCCAATTGCTGTGCGACCCCAATCGCACCGAGCTTGCCGCCGCGCTGATCGCCGCCGGCGCGCATGAGCCGCTGACGCGTCAGGTGCATGACATCAACGCCGAGAGCAACCGGCTGCAACAGTTGAGCGAAGAGGTCGGCCGGCTGGCGCGGACCATCGACGCCCTGACCCAGAGAGCGCGCGTGTCAGCGCCGCCCAGCTTCGATCTTGGACCGCGCATTTCCGATCGCCCGAGCGACTATATCGGCATGCCGGTGCTCGAGCCGCTTGCCCCGGCCCAGGCCAAGCCCCATGCCGACCTGCCCGACATAACCGGCGCCCAGGTGCGGGACATGTTGCGTGCGCGGCGGATGCGGGCCGACTTCCTGCCTGGCGACCTGTTCGCCGATCCGGCCTGGGACATGTTGCTCGACCTGCTGGCTGCGCGGCTGGAGCAGGAACGCGTGTCGGTATCAAGCCTGTGCATCGCCGCCGCCGTGCCGCCGACGACCGCGCTGCGCTGGATCCGCACGCTGACCGATCAGGGTCTGGTGAAGCGACAGGCCGACCCGCATGACGGCCGCCGCGTGTTCATCACCCTGGCGCAGGATACAGCCGACGCGCTGCTGCGGTGGTTCGGGGCGAGCCGGCGGCTACGGCACGGCTGAACCGCTTGACCGGCCCGCATTTTCGCCTAGAAGGCGCACACCCCCGAGAGGGCGATTAGCTCAGTTGGTAGAGCGTCTCGTTTACACCGAGAATGTCGGCGGTTCGAGCCCGTCATCGCCCACCAGTTTCGCCGAGAAGCGCGGTTTCTGGCCGTATCGCAGAGGTATACCGACGCGGAATGAATAGCACTTGGATTTCTCTACGCCTTTGATCCTAATTTTGAGGACATCGGGCGATGATAAAGATCCTCGGCATACCGATCTGCGACGGCGGGCCTGGAACGACAGCGGCGAAATCTAGTCTCCGGCGATGAAAATGGACAAGATCCGCCGCAACCGGCTTCGAACAAGTTCATGTAAGCGAAGCTCCAGATCATTGGTCCGCGTCACGATCCGCGTCACGCCGTGACGACGTCGCCCGGACCGCCATAGGCCAGCCAGCCTCCGTCGACCGGCAGAATGGCGCCGGTGATGTAGCGGCTCTGGTCGGACAGCAGGAAGCAGGCCGCCTGGGCGATGTCCTCGACCTCACCCAGCCGCCCCATCGGCGTGCGACGGCGCAGCCGGTCGAGATCGACCTTCCCCTCCGCCGCGAGCCGCACGATCATCGGCGTATTGATATAGGTCGGCGCCAGGGCGTTGACCCGCAAGGCTGCGCCACCCCATTCGCAGGCGAGGGTGCGGGTCAGCTGCGCGATCGCGGCTTTGGCCGGGCCATAGGCGTGTCGCCTCGGAATGCCGGCGATGCCGTTCACCGACGAAATCAGGACGATCGATCCCCCGCCTGCTGCCAGCATGTGGCGGGCGGCGGTGCGCGCGACCAGAAAGCTCCCGCGCAGATTGACGTCGACGATGCGTTGCCAATCCTCGATCGCGATCTCCGTCGCGGGCGACACGATATCGCTTATGCCGGCGCTGTTGAGGACTCCGTCGAGCCCGCCGAGCCGATCGACCGCGAAGGCGACCGCATCCTCGCACTGGGCCTCGTCGATCACGTCGAGCGGTTTCACAGAGACATGCGCGTGGCCGCCCCATGCTTCTGCCAGCAAATCTGCGTCGCGGTCGGTCGCAACCACCCTGGCCCCCGCCTGCACGAAGACATCCACCGCGCCCCGACCGATGCCGCTGGCAGCGCCTGTCACGAGGATGCGCTTGCCGCGCAGCAGCGGGAGAGCGGGGTCGGAAAAAGATGAGGCGGCTTGAGGCATGAGGCGTTCCTTCACAGGCTCTGCGTGTCTGCTGGATCAGCGAAGTCAGGAAAATAGGCGACCATCATCCGCCGGCTGTAGGCGACAAGATTGTCGCATGACGCCGCCGCATCGCGCACGGGGGAATCGAAAAATGGCGTCAGGGCGCTCGCCAGTTGCGCGAAGACGCTCGCATCCGCCCCACATGGGCGCTCGCCGAGAATATAGAGTCGGTCGCCCAGCAATTTGGCGAGCGATGCATAGCCATGCCGGGCCAGTTGGGCGATGTCGTCGGATGCATGTCGACCGATGCCCTGTCCGTCCAGATAGGACAGCACCGCCCGTCGCTGCTTCTGCCGGGCCTCGTCCTGTACCTCCTCAGGCAAGGCGTCGAAGAAGTGCGCTGGCCCCTTGGCGAAATTGGCATCGATCGCCCAGCGGCTGTAGACCATCGCCCAATAGAGCTGATCCTCCACCAACCGCTCGATCGCCCACGCCTTGGCGCGCGACCGATCGTCCCAGCCCGTGTCAAGATCAACCGCATATTTCGCTTCGAGATGGAAACGGATGAAGGTGGAGTCGGCCACGACCGCGCCATCGTCCTCGATGAAGGGCAGCTTACCCTTCGGTGCGCCGGTCGGCCGGTCGATCACGCAGCGATAGGGCAGCCGCATCATCTGCAACTGCACTTCGGTCTTCATCACGAACGGCCCCGGGCTCGGCAATCCGAAGGCTGGCGCAAAGGCATGGAGCGTTATCATGCCGCCGCTCCACCAGAGCGGCTCACCAGTGGACCATCGGCAGCCCCGCGACCGGGCTGGCGAAGAAGGGGATGCTGTCGCTCCGCAGGCCGCCGAGATAGACGATCGAGAGGTCGGGGCCGCCGAAGGTCACGCTGGCGAGCCAGGGACAGATCGTGCCGCCGCACGCGATCAGCGTGTCGAAAGACACCGGGTTGCCGGACGCGAAATCGCGCTCGAAGCGGGCCGTGGCGGCGGGATCGCCGTCGGCCAGCAGTTCGATCATGTCTCCCTGAGGCGTGATGGCGATGAGCCGGTCCGCGAAGATCATGGTCGCCCATAAATTGCCATAAGCATCGAAGCTGATGCCGTCGATCACGCCGGGGCCGAGATCGGCCGGGCCGTAAATCTCGCGGTCGGTCAGCGATCCGTCGGGCTGCACGCGCAGCCGGGTGACGCATTTGCCGGTCGTCTCCGCCACATAGAGCCACTCTTCGGCGGCGTCGAAGCGGATTTCGTTGGTGAAGCGGAAGCCGTCGGCCACGATGCGCGCGCCCTTCTCGTCGAGCAATAGGATCGCGCCGTCCGCCAAAGTGGCGTTGATCGCGTCGCTCCACGGATTGATGCGGGTCGAAACGGTTATCCAGATCCGGTCGCGACTGTCGCGCAGGACGAAGTTGACCTTGCCGAGCGGCCGGCCGTCGATGCTGTCGAGCATCACCCGGGTCTCGCCCGTCCGCGTCATCCGTTCGAGCCGGTCGGTGCCGAAATTGGCGATCAGCAGATCGCCGTTCGCGGCGAAGGCGAGGCCGTTGGGCAACGTTCCCGCCAGCAGGCTGTCGGCCGCCGCCGCGTTCAGATCGAAATGGGGATCGGGCGCCTGCGCGATCAGCGTCTGCTGTCCGTCGGGATCGATGCGCATCACCCCGCCACGCGCATCGGCGGACCACAGCGTCCCGTCGCGCTCCGCCAGGATACATTCGGGTCGCTGCAAATCCTTGCCGATGCGCCCGATCGCGGCAGGATCGACCTGAAACCCGCGCAGCGGGTTGGGGCCTGGCGATGTCCGCAACAGCGTCATGCCCGGTCCATCCTTGCGAAACGATCGGCGAGCCAGTCGCCGATGAAGTTCTGCACCGGCTCCATATTGTCGGCGCCGCAATGTTCGATCCCACCTTCCTCGGGGGTGAATATCTTCAGCTCCCGATCGGGGCTGTTCACCGCCTGGTCGTAGCTGCGATGGGCATATTTGAGCGGAATCTGGCGATCGTTCGAGCCATGCGTGACGAGGAAGGGCACGCGGATATGGTCGAGATGGCCGTCGAGATTGACCTTCTCCATGAGCGCCATGAAGCTGTCCATATCGGGCTGGCCCCAGACCCACATGACATGGGACCAATAATGGGGAACCGGCATGTCGCCTTCACGTTGCAACCGCGCCTTCTGGTGGCCGCCCCAGTCATGATTGCCGCCCCACACCGCGCCGATTGCGAAGCGCGGCTCGTAGGCGAGAGCGCGGGGCGCATAATAGCCGCCCATCGACCAGCCCATCATCCCGATCCGCGTGGGATCAACGTCGTCGCGCGTCTCGAGATAGTCGACCGCCGCGCTGGCCCAGCGCTCGGTATCGTAAACCGCATGGAGATCGTGAAGGCGCAGCGCCTCGCCCACGCCAGGCTGGTCGATCATCAGACAGGCGATGCCGCGTTTGGCGAAGCGATCGCGCAGGGTCAGCAGGATCATCTCCTTGGTGCTGTCGAGCCCGTTGCAGAAGATCATGCACGGCCGTGGGCCTTCGCCATGTCCGGGCACGAAGACCGCCGACAGGGTTGCGCCCTCATAGGGAAACTCGACCCGCCGCGCGCCGATGTCGCCGGTCGCGTAGAAGCGCTCCATCGTGCGCAGCATCGTCGCGTACATCGCCTTGCGCGGGCCATAATCGCGGCTCTGCATCCGCTCGGCGGTGATGTAATAGGCCGCCGCCCGGCCATATTTCTCCGCCGCGCTCAGCATGTGGCCGGCGGCCTCGTTCTTTTCAGCACCCGACCGGACCCGGTCCGCGAGTTCGCCCCAGGAGTCGAAAAAGGCTTCGGTGCCATTGTCCTCGCCCTGCTGGGCGACAGCGCGCACCTTGTCGTTCGCCGGATCGATCTCCCCCATCACGCCCCCCATGTTGAGCGCGATGTTGACCGACAGATTCCAGACATAATTGCCGGGAAAGGGCTCGTACATGATATGTCCTTTACGAAGCTGTGGCAGCGTCCTGCTCGGCTGCGAGTAGACGGGCATAGACGCGGCGCGCACGGGTCGATGCAGCGTCGGAAGCGAGCAGGACCGGCGATCGGTCGAACAGGTCGGCGTCGCCCAGGCGGCGCTGCTGCGCCTCGATCATCGGCTTGTCCTCGGTGGTGAAGGCGTGGCGCAAGCCGGCCGCGAACAGCGCGTTATACTCCGCGTCATCGACGCGGAACTCGCGGGTGTTGAAGTAGAAATAATGGCTGGATCGGGCGGTTTCCGGCGTCACGATATGCGCCGACCAGGTATCGATCCCCTCCTCGCGCGGGCGCCCCGCCGGGGTCGCGCCGAAGCGCAGCGTCATCACGCCGCAAGGATGCCACAGCACGCTCGTCCACATATCGGTCAGCATGTCGGGATCGGGCATCTCGGCCCGGAAGAAGGGCAGCGCCACTTCGTTGCTGGCCGGCCATTCGATGAACACCGTGCCGTCCTCATGTTCCCTGATGTTCGGCCGGGCGCGGGTGACCGATCCGCCGCCCAGCGTCGTGGCGTGCAGATAGTCGGCATGGGTCAGGTCGAGAATATTGTCCTCGATCAGCTGGTGCCCGGCCGCCGTCGGCAGGAAGCCCCGGCTGTAGGCGGTGTCCGGCGCGCGATCGGCAAAGGCGAGATCGGGAATGGCGGCCGGGTCGGCGCGATCGGCGTCTCCCATCCAGATCCACAGGATCTTGTACTTTTCGACCACCGGGAAAGCCCGCACCGAAAGCGCGGAGACGATCGGGCCATGGGGATTTTGCAGGCATCGCCCTGCCCCGTCGAAAGCGATGCCGTGATAGCCGCACCGCACGCCTCCCGGAACGCGCTGCCCCATGCTGAGCGGCGCATAGCGATGTGGGCAACGATCGAGGATCGCCTGCGGCATCCCCTGGTCGTCGCGCCAGAACAGGATCGGCTCGTCGGCGATGGTGCGCGGCGACAGGCCATCGGCAGGCAGATCATCGGCCCACCATGCCGCATACCATGATTGTTTGAGGAACATCCCTGCCTCCTATTGCTCGATGATCGCGACGGCGCGTGTCCAGCCGGCCGACGCCGCGCGGATCTTCACCGGGAAGCAGGCGACCGTGAAACCTGTCGCCGGCAGCGCTTCCAGATTGTGCAGCTTTTCAAGGTGGCAATAGCCGATGTCCCGCCCGGCCTTATGCCCTTCCCAGATCAGCGCGGCATTGCCGGTGGCAAGGTAGCGCTCGCGCGTGTGGACGAAAGGCGCGTCCCAGCTCCAACCGTCCGTGCCGGTCAGGCGGACACCGCGCTCGAGCAGGTACATGGTCGCTTCATAGCCCATGCCGCAGCCAGCGCTGACATAGTCGTCCTGGCCATAGCGCTGCCCCGCGCTGGTGTTGACGAGGACGATCTCCAGCGGGGAAAGGCTGTGACCGATGCGCGCCAGCTCCGTCTCGACATCGGCAGCGCTAGCGACATAGCCGTCCGCGAAATGCCGAAAGTCGAGTTTGACGCCTGGTTGGAAGCACCAATCGAGCGGCACTTCGTCGATGGTGATCGCGCGATCGCCCCGATCCATCGTCGAGGCGAAATGATAGGGTGCGTCCAGGTGCGTGCCATTGTGGGTAATCAGTTCGACCCGCTCGATCGCCCAAGCCTCGCCGTCGGGGAGGTCGTCCTGCTGTAGCCCCGGAAAGAAACCCGCCAGTTCGGGCACGGACATCGCATGGTCGATATAGTCGATCTTCGGACGAAATGGCGGCGGGTCCGACACCACGTCATTTTCCAGATAGATGGACAGATCGATGATCGTTCGGGCCATGTCAGATCGCCGTCCGATCGCCGCCCTTGAGACCGAGCATGGCGCGCGCTTCTGCCGGCGTGGCCGGTTCATGGCCCATTTCGGCAAGAATGCGCCTGGCCTTTTCGACCTGCTGAGCGTTCGACGTCGCCAGCTTGCGCGGTTCGATGAACAGACTGTCTTCGAGGCCGACGCGGACATGCCCGCCCATCAGCGCCGCCTGCGTCATGAACGGCATCTGGTGCCGGCCGGCGGCGAGCACCGACCATTGGAAGCTGTCCTTGCCGAACAGCCGGTCGGCGGTCTGCTTCATGAACATCAGATTGTCGAGATCGGCGCCGATGCCGCCGAGAATGCCGAAGATCATCTGGACGAAGAAGGGCGGCTTCACCAGGCCGCGGTCAAGGAAATGGGCGAGATTGTAGAGGTGGCCGACGTCATAGCATTCATGCTCGAACTTCGTGCCCGCCTCGCCCAGCGACTGGAGGATATAGGCGATGTCGCGAAAGGTGTTGCGGAAGATGAAGTCATCCGAATTGACGACATAATCGCGCTCCCAATCCTGTTTCCATTCGCTGATCCGCCGCGCGGCCGGGAAGATCGCGAAGTTCATGCTGCCCATGTTGAGCGAGCACATTTCGGGCTTGAACCGTGTCGCAGCGGACAGGCGATCCTGCACCGTCATCGCCGGGCTGCCGCCGGTGGTGATGTTGATTACCGCATCGGTGCGTTGCTTGATGACGGGCAGGAAGCGCGCGAAAATATCGGGATCGCCGGTGGGTGCGCCGGTTTCGGGCACGCGCGCATGGAGGTGGACGATCGCGGCCCCGGCTTCGGCCGCAGCGATCGACTCTTCGGCGATATGTTCGGGCGTCAGCGGCAACGCATCGGACATTGTGGGGATGTGCATCGCGCCGGTCACGGCGCAGCTGATGATGACCTTGCTCATGATGCCGCCTGTTCGTCGCTTATCATCTTGCGCAGGACGCGGCGCGCGCGGATCGCGCCCGCGTCGCAGGCGAGGATGGCGGGCCGGAGATCCCAGAAATCCTCGCCATCCATGCTTTGGGCGACGGCCTCTATCATCGGCTTGTCCTGATGTTCGAAGGCATAGCGCAGCCCCTGTTCGAGCGCGGCGTGGAGTTCGGCGTCGTCGCGCCGAAAGTCGCGGGCGTTCGACCAGAAATAATGGGTGGTCGTCTTGGTCTCCGGCGTCATGAGATGGACGCCCGGAGTTTCCCTGCCGACACGCTCGGGCGAGCCGGCGGGTGTCACCCCGACGGTCAGCTGCATGTTCGCGGGCGCTGTCCATAGGACGTCGAGCCAGCGATCGACCGGCTGGCCGCCGCTTTCGAACAGCGCATCCAGCGCGGGCGGGAGAATCTCGTTGCGAACCAGCCGGTTGGAGATGACGGTCTTGCCGTTCTGACGAACCTCGGTCTCGCCGCGGCGGACCGCCTCGCTGCCGAGAAGCCCTTCGTGCAGGAACTCGATATGGCCGAGGTCCAGGATATTGTCGGTCATCAGCTCATAATTGGCGGGCGTGTGCATATAGCCGCGATTGATCGCGTAGCGATCAGGATCGAGGCCGACCAAGTCGGGGATTTCCGCCGGGTCGGCGCGATCGGGATCGCCCATCCAGATCCACAGCAGCATATGCTTGAGCGCCAGCGGATAGGATTGCACCCGCGCGCCGGCCGGGATCGTCCCGTCGCCATGCGGATTGTGCAGGCAGCCGCCGTCGAGACCGAAGCGCAGCCCGTGATAGGCGCATGTGATCGTGTCGCCATCCCGCTTGCCCAGATGGAGCGGCGCGAAGCGGTGCGGGCAACGGTTGCGCAGCGCATGCACTGCGCCGCCCTTGTCACGGACGAGGAGGATATCCTCGTTCAGAACCCGGCGGCGGAGGCTCCCTTCGGCGGGAACCTCGTCATCCCAGGCGATCACGTACCAGCAATTGCGGAGATAGGGCATCAGAAGTCTTCCAGCAGGGCTACGGTGGCATGATGCAGCACTTCGCCAGGCCGCGCTTCGGGATTGTGGATGCCCTTCCAGCTTTCCATTTCCCATTGCGCGATCTGGTCCGAACTCTCGACGACGAAGCGGGCGCGGTCAAAACGGCGGGCCATGAATTCGGCCATCAGAGCGTCGAAGTCAGCCTCGCGGCGACCAAGCAATTCGCCGAGCAGCACCGCATCCTCGATCGCCATCGCAGCGCCCTGCGCGAGGTGCGGCGTCGTTGCATGGGCGGCATCGCCGATAATCAGCACCCGGCCCTTGTTCCAGGGCGCGGGCAGCAGGAGATTCTCCATCGGCTTGTAGACCACCCCGGCGGGATCGACGATCTGCTCGCCCAGCTGCGCGATGAAACCGCTGAAGCCGGTCAGCCGTTCGCGCATCAGATCCGCCAATCGGTCTTGCGGCATCCAGGGATTGCCGGGCTCGGCGGAGACCAGAAACATATACATGAGGTCGTGCCGCATCGGCGTCAGCCCGACCTTGCTGTTCGGGCCGGCATGAATCTCGCCCCACACCAGTTCCTTGGGACGCGGGAAATTGTAGCGCCACACGGCCTGGCCGGTGAACTGCGGGGTTACGGCGTCCCCGAAGATGCGCCGACGCATGTCCGAATAGAGGCCGTCGCACCCGATGACGAGGTCGTAGCTGTCGGCCGTCCCGTCGCTCAGCGAAACATCGACCCGATCGCCGCGATCCTCGATCGTCTCGACCTTGACGCCCAGGCGGACGGAAACGCCGTGCGCATAGGCGGCTTCGCTCAGCACCCGCTGCAGATCGGGTCGGGTGATGCCGTTATTGGGCGGAAAATCGGGCGCGGCCCTGGTCTCATTGGGCGCGTCCATGATAAAGTTTCCGGCCGCATCATGGATCCGCCAACCCGGAAAGGGCGCGCCGAGATCAACGCAGCGGCGCGCGAGGCCGATCCGGTCGAGCGCCCGCAGCGTGTTGTTGGGCTGGATAATGCCCACGCCATAGACGCTGAAGGCCGGGTTGATCTCCACTAGGTCCACAGCGATGCCGGCCTGCCGCAGCGCGACCCCGGCCGTCAGCCCGCCGATCCCGCCGCCGACGACGAGCGCGCGTTCGATCGCGGCCATCAGTGCTTCCCCTCGTGCGGCGGCAGAACCTCGATCGGGTCGGTCATATAGTCGATCTTCCAGCGTGGCGGCTGCCGCAGGAATGGCGGCAGGTTGTGAACGAAATGGGCATAGGCGAAGAGCGGCTCGGGCCAGCGGCGCGGCACCCAGCCATCGTCGACGCAATCGGAGTCCGCGCCATATTCGGCCTCGCCGCCGGCCGGGCAGGGAAGATAGTAGAATAGCGCGGAATCGATGCGGTGGCGGCCCAGCCCGGCATGCGACGGCTCCCAGCCGCGCCGGTCCATATGGTTGGCGCCGATCATGATCTCATCGAGATCCTCGACGGCGAAATTGGCGTGATGGAAGCGCAGCTTGCCGTCCATGCCGGGGAGCGGCGCTGTGGCATTGAGCAGCAGGAAATTATGATGGTTGTTGCTGCCGTCGGCGCGCAGATACATGCCAAAGCCGACCTGTTCGTCGGACAGGCGAAACCCAAGCCGATCGCGCATGAAGGCGGTTCCGCTCTCGAAATCCGGCACCGCGAAGACGACGTGGCTCAGCCCCTTGGGATAAGCGCGCGTGCGCCAGCGGCGGGGTCGGTTCAATCGTTCCGTTCGGCCCGGCGCATTGGCGGGTTCGGGCGCGCAGAGGACGGGGCGCTTGCGGAAGAGCCGCAGGCCCATGGGTATGCCGAAGCCCGCCTGGAAATGGACCGTGCCGTCGTCGGACCGGCGAACGTCGCAATCCCGCGACAGATCGGCGGCGAGCGCGTCGAGCGCCTGTTCGCTGTCGACACCCCAGATCACCTGCCGCACGCCGGCCCCCTCGATCGGGGAGGGCGGGAGGTCGGGATCGGCGAGCGACCGGATCACCACCGCCGATCCCTCGGGCAGCCGGAAGCGCGCTTCGGCCTCTGTCGCATGTTCGATGGCGAGGCCGAAATCCTCGAAGAAGCGGCGGGACAGCGCAACGTCATCGACGCCATAGATGAGGGTTTCGATACCTAAGATTGCCACGATCGTGATCCTGTCCTTGGGGTGGCCGGGCGCAGGTCGCTGGTCTTGCCAGCCGCGCCCGGCGGAGTTGGGCGGTCTCGCGTCCTAAAAGCGGTATCCGAGCGTCGCCCCGAAGGTCCGCGGCGGTTGCACGAAGCCGACTATCGGCGATCCGAGCAGCGCGGTGGCGACCTGGCCCGACGCCAGGATCGTCTTGTTGGCGATGTTCTTGATGTAAAGCGACAGTCGCCAATGCGCGCCATCGTCATAGGTGGCGTAGGCGTTTTGCAGGCTGTAGCTCGGCTGCGACACCTCCTTGCGGTTGAACGGGGAGAAATAGACCCGGTCGGACCAATTGCTTTCGCCCCGCAGCGTCAGCGTTCCCCTGTCCAGATGCACGACATAATCGGCCGCGAGACTGACGGTGTAATCGGGCGACTGCGGCAGCGTCTTTCCGCTCAGATCGAAGGCGGGAAGGCCGGACGCCGGATCGATCGTCGATCCGTCGCCCGCCGGTCGGGCCTGGTCGGCGGTGACATAGTCGCGGAATCGCGCGTGGAGCCAGGAGGCGTTCGCGCTCAAGGTGAGATCGGGCGTCGGCTTCGCGACGAACTCGCCTTCGAGACCATAGATGCGGGCGGTCGCGGCATTTTCCAGAACGACCAGTTGCCCCTGGACCTTGCCGACCTGGAGATCCTTGTAATTATAGTAGAAGCCGGCGATGTTGGCGCGGAACATCCCGTCCGAGGAGGTCGCCTTGACGCCAAGCTCATAGGCGTCGACCTTCTCCGGCTTCAGCGGCGGACCGGCCGAACCGAGATTGTAGGTGCCCGACTTGAAGCCCTTCGAGAAGGACGCATAGGCCAGAGCACGCGGGCCGAGATCGACATCTATCCCGACCTTCGGCGTGAAGGACTTGAAGCTCTCGTCATCGATGTGCCTGGGCGTCAGCGGGACGTTGGTCGGCGAATAGGGCCGCGCGAAATCGAAGTCGGACTGATCGTTGACGCTCTTGCGCTCCCAACTGTAGCGACCGCCCAGGGTGAGCCGCACCCTATCGCTGATGCTGTAGGTATCCTGCGCGTAGATCGCCGCCGCGTCGGTCTTCATGCGCCCGCCGGCGTAAAAGCCCTGGACGAAGAAGTCCGGGCCGCCGACCGACAACAGGTTGAGCGGCGCGCTGATCGAACCGTCGATCTTCTCGTGCAGATAGAAGAGGCCCGCGACGAACTTGTTGCTGTCGCTGTCGATATTGAGCTGGAATTCCTGCGTGAACTGATCGGATTTCTCGGTGACCGTGACCGGGAACAGGTCGATGGCGAGCGGACTGATGTCGCTTTCCACCTGATAGTCGCTGCGGCGGTAGGCCGAGAGCGACCGCAGCGTCATGCTGTCGGAAAGATCATAGCTGATGTCGATCCGGCCGCCGTAGAAGTCGGCCCGTGCGCGGGGATCCTGCGCGCTTGCGATGTCGCGCTTGCTGGCCGGGGCGAAGCCGCCCAGCAATATGCTCGTCGGCGTGATCGGGGCACCGGCGGCCGTCACCCCGCCCGCCCCGAAATAATGATAAGTGTTGGAGCGATCGCGCGATCGATAATAGTCCCCCCCGATCAGGATCGTCAGGCGATCGTCAGGCGTAAACAGCAGCTGCGCGCGGACGGCCTGCGAACTTTTGGTGTCGATGTCGGTGCCGGTGACCAGATTCTTGCCATAGCCGTTATGGTGCTGGACCTGCCCCGAGAGCCTGGCGGAGACCGTCTCCGACAGCGGCGTATTGACGAAGGCGTCGGCATTGATCGTCTCGCGATTGCCGACCGTGAGGTTCGCCCCGGCGCCGAAGCCATCGTCCGGACGGTTGGTCAGGATGTTGACCGATCCGCCGGTCGCGTTGCGGCCATAGAGCGTGCCCTGCGGCCCGCGCAGCACCTCGACCCTCTCCACGTCGTAGAAGGATGCAAGGGCGGCCGCCGAGCGCGAATAGAAGATGCCGTCCTGGTTGAACGCGACGCTGCTTTCCGCGCCGGTCGAGATATTGTCCACGCCAATGCCGCGCAGCGTGAGCCGCGCCTGGCCAACCTGTTCCGACACGTTGAGGCCGGGAACGGTCTGGCCCAGCGCCGTCAGGGTGGTGGCGCCGCGCTGCTGCAAGGCGTCGCCGCCGATCGCGGAGACGGCCAGCGGGATCTTCTGGACCGATTCCGATCGCTTCTGCGCGGTGACGATGATCTCGCCGGTGGTGTCGACGACAGCGTCGCCCGACGATGTCTGCGCGCCCGCCGCGCTTGCCAGACAGAGCGCGATGCTCGCCATTGCCGCGCCACGATAGATCCGTGCCGTCTTCATACTTCCCCTCCTCGTGACGCCTGATGCGTCTTCGATGCGGAAAGTGGACGGAAACCGGACGGCTGGGAAATCACATCGGGAGATAGGAACTACAAGCCATGCTTGTGAATCAAGCGCTGCCGGATTCCAGGTCCGCTACCGCTGCGTGAAAAATTTCGCGCAGATATTGATGTGCCGGATCCTGCTCCGACCGCTCGTGCCACATCAGGATTTCCTGGAGCTTCGGTATCTTCAGCGGGCATTCGCAAATGGCCAGGCCCAGGCGCGGCGCGAGCGTGCGCGCCAGTCGCCGCTGGGTCGTCGCGATCAACGGCGTGCCCGGCAGCATGAAGATCAGCGCCGAGAAATTGGGCGCTTTCACCGCCACGTCGAACTCATAGCCCGATGTCGACCATGCGGTTTCGACGATCGTCGCGACCCCCTGCCCGAACGCGACAGAGTTGTGCCGGAGGCGCCGATAGGTGGCCAGCGAGATTCCCTGCGATGCGTCGACCTTGGCGGGATCGACCACGCAGACGAAATCGTCCTGGAACATCGGGGTCGATCGGATGCGCTTGCCGGGCCGATGGCTGCCATACAGCCTGATGTCATGCGCGGTGAGGCAGAAATCGAGATCACCCATCGCCAGCCGTTCGAAGCTGTTCTGCGTCATCTGCTCGACGACGCAGTGCATGTGCGGAGCCCGGGTGGACAGCAACCTCAAAAAGCGCGGCAGCAGAACCGCCAGCGTATAGTCGGAAATGGCGATCCGGCAGGTCGCAAGGCTGGTTTTGGGATCGAAGGCGGGCCGCGTATCGAGCGCGGACTGGGCCGCCAGCAACGCCTCCCGCACCGGATTGATGAGCGACCTGCCGAGCGGCGTCGGCTCCAGATGGCGGCCGACCCGCGTCAGCAATTCGTCGGAGAAATGCCGCCGCAAGCGTTGCAACGCGCCACTCGCCGCCTGCTGGGTGACGAACAACCGTTCGGCCGCGCGGGTGACATTGCGTTCTTCGAGCAGGACATCGAGCGCGCGCAGCAGATTAAGATCGAACCGGCTGAGGTTCACTAGATAATCTCCTCAACATCGAGCTGAACCGCCCCACGTTTGCCGGAGGCTATTTGGTTTAAGTTAGGCCGCCACAGGTTGATCGTCCAGCATAGCGTAATATCGTTCTTCGGCTTCAGCAGGCGGGATATTGCCGATGGGTTCGAGCCCGTCATCGACCACCAGTTTCGCTAAAGTAGAAGCCGTTCGGTGGCGGCATCCAGCGAAATAAGCGCTAGCGCGCCCCTCAGCCCATAGCTCGCAGGGGGATCAGCTTTCGTTCAGGCAAGCAATGCCGCCGGTTCAGAAGCCGATCCGTTCGCCTTTTTCCCGCCAGTTCGTCTCAGCCCGCAAGCGGTCTAGCAAATCTTGTGCATTGACCGTAGGCGCGTGACGCAATTGCTTTCTTACCGCGGCAAAATCGCCCGGTGTCAGCGTGGCCAGCGTCCTGATCCCCGGTGGCGGGCGCATCCCGAAGAAACGCTCGAACGCCTGCGCCACCCTCTCCGGCCCCAGTGGCGCCAAATCAATCTTGAACTCGAAGCGCCGCAACGCCGCCGGGTCCAGTCGGCCGGCATGATTGGTCGCTGCAATCACCGGCAGCGGATGGTTGTCGAGCCAAGTCAGCATTTCATTGACCTGGCCGGCTTCCCAGCTTTGGCGCGCACTGGTGCGATCAAACAGCAGCGAGTCCGCTTCGTCGAACAGCAGCGCATGGCCCCGTTCACGGGCGTCCGCAAAGGCTTCCGCGATCGCCCGTTCGGTGCCACCGACCCAATGGGAGAGCAGATCGGACGCGCGCCGCACCACCAGCGGCCGGTCCATCGCGCGGGCGAGATGATGCGCCAGAGCCGTCTTGCCGGTGCCCGGCGGTCCCGTCAGCAGCAGCGAGACGTCTGCCGCGCCTTGCCCCGCCAGTTGCGCCATCAACGGCGCCAGCGGCCGATCCGCCTCGAACAGGTCGAGGTCGAGCGCGCCGCCCACCATTGGGGGCAGTTCCGATCCCCGCAACGCCTTGACCAGCGCCATCGCCGGGCGCGCGCCGCCGTCCGGTTCCTCAGCCAACCGCGCCGAGCGCATCGCGACGCGCAGCACTGTTGCCACCTCAGGCGCCCGGTCGAGCAGCGTTGTGAGGTCGTCATGCGACGCGACCGCCTCCTCCCGCGCGACCCGATCCAGCATGCGCCGGGCAGCTTTTGGCGAAGGCAGGTCGAGCTTCAATACAAAGCTCATCCGCCGCAGAATCGCATCATCGACATTGCCGATCGTGTTGGTGGTCCAGATGACGGGCACAGCATTGGTTTCCAGCAGCCGGTTGACGAACACCTTGCTGCCCTGCCGACCACTGACCCAGTCGCCAGCCGACGGCCGGGCGTCGCCGATCAGATCCTCCATCTCGTCGAACAACAGAACCGCGCCGCCTGCCGGCGCGACCATGCGCTGCGCGAGTTGCAGCGCGCAGACGCGGTCCCAGCGGCTGGGCTCGTCACCATCGTCATCCGCCTCGCCCACGCCATGCAGAGCAAGCCCGGCCGACGCAGCAAGGGTGCGGGCCAGCTCGGTCTTGCCGGTTCCGGGCGGACCGTGGATCAAGATATTGACTCCCTTGGCGCGCTCGCCCGCCGCGCCCATGAGCATGCGGACGAGAAAGTCCGCGTCCCCGACATGAGCGAAGTCGTCGAGCGAAAGCCGCGCCACCTGGTGCGCACCGACCAACGTCGCGACGATCGACTCGCGCTCCGCCGAAGCCCGATCCAGCAACCGTTCCAGCGGCCAGCGGATATCCACCTCCACCACGCCCTGCCGGTTCACGCGAAAGGTGACGAGGCCAAGGCGCAGCGCTGCACTCCGCCGGACCGCGCGGTCCGCCTCCAGGGTGCTGGCGCCCGCCATCTCGCCCAGCAAGCCAGGCAGGTCGCGGCCATGCTCGCTCCACAGCCGGGCCAGCGCCGCCACGCGCGGCAAACGGTCGACTGCTACCAGCATCCGCAGCAGGGCCGCATCGAACGCTTCGAGCGTCAGCGACTGAGCCAGCACGTCCGTCACCGCCAGCATATGCGGCGTCGGCCCCATATCCGGCGCGCGCGCCAGCACCTCGCACGCGGCATTCCAGTCGCGTGCGTCGGTCAGGCCCAGCCAGTCGGCATGGGTATCGGCCCAATTATCAAGGGCACGGCCCAGGCGAGCGTCGCCTTCCGCGCCGATCCGGAGCGCCAGGCTCCGGACGATCGTCCATTCGTCCATATATCATCCGTCCGCGCGAACGGCACGCGCCTGCATCGCCAGCAGGCGCGCGACGGTCGCATCTGTCCATATAGTTTTGGCTACGGGCGGCAGATCCGCATCACGCCCGCTGGATCGCCTCAGTCGATCGAGACGCCTAGGGCAGCGAACGGATGCTGCCGGCCCTGCCCATCAAAGGCATGAGGTCCAGCAATCCATCTACTCCAGTTCATGCGAGCGGAAGCGCTCGCGACCGGTGCGCCCCTTACAACAAGTGCAACGGCCGCGCAACGGCTTCACCGCAAGGTCATCAGGTGCGTACCCCCCGGCTGCTGCTCGAACGCGGGCCGCTGGTCCAGAAAGCGCGCAATTACATCGGCGGCGGTCAGGCTGTGCTGGCTGGGCTTCACGGTCGTGAAGCTGCCACCGCCCGCCAGCGCGAAGGGCAGCAGCAACTGGTCGGCCAGGTAGGGACCGGCAAAGGCGTCGCTTTCCAGATAGCCGCGCATCCGGCCGATCGCCCGCTTCGCGACCTGCTCGGCGGTGACGCCCAGCTGGCCGAAGCCGCTCACGATCTCCGTCACATGCTCGAACGCCGCCTCCAGCAGCAGGACATTGCCCGGCCCCTGATCGGCGGGCAGTTCACGGACATAGGCTTCCCGTTCGGACCAGTTCAGCTCCTTGCGCACCTTCCCAATCTCCCGCTCCGCGATGGCGAAGGGCAGTCCGGCGACCAGTGCCGCAGCGCCGACGCTGATCGCCGCGCCGCGCCCGACGCAATGGATCGGCCGCAAGGGCGCTGGCGTGATATCCACCTCGATCCGGCCGCCACCGCGCGGATAGAAGCCATGTCGCACCAGCCGTGCCGAGACAGTCGGCCCCATGCGGTTGATGACCGGCAGGAAGCTTTTCGCGATGAAGTCGAACGGCGGGGCCTGCATATTATGCGTGCCGCCCTCCAGCACCAGCCGCGAAGGTTTGTCCGCCAGCAGCAAGGGCATCAGCACGGTCTGGAGCACAAGGCCCGTCGACCCGGCTGTACCGACGGCGAAACTATAGTCTCCCGGCACGACCTTGCCGGGCCGGAAGCTCAGCGCCGACGACCCCACCAGCAGCCCTTCGCACGACGCATTGCCGATGACGCAGGCCGCTTCAATTGCGGTCACATGCTGGCGCATCAGGCCGGGCTTGGACCGCTTCGCGCGGACATTCTCAATGCGCACGGGGGTGCCGGTGACGAGCGACAGCGCACATGCGTTGCGCACCACCTGCCCCCCACCCTCGCCTTCCGATCCGTCGATGATGATCATGTTTCTTCGATCCAATGGGTAGTCTGAGGAACCGGGATGAACATGCGCGGAGTCCAACAATCCGTTTTGAGGGTGCCGATTTCTGCACCGCATCGGCATAGCTGGTTTGGACCATCTGTCCCGTCCAGACCGCAACAGCCATTGAGACGCTTATGATTTTTGGTCAATCGAACCTGATCGGTCAGGTCATCCGGATTCAACCAGTATTGCGGCAAAAACTCCAGCAATCCCGGTTCATCTGTGAACGAATGCTCAATCGGCTCATAGGATTTGAAGGCATTGCCTTGAGGCATGATAGGCTGACGATCTTCAAATTCCGGGGCCTCGACCGACGGGTTCTTACCCGACAGAATATTGAGCTGTTTCGACAATGCCGTTCCGCATGCGATGCATACGAGCGTCTTCATACCATTTCCTGTCTAGATCGAGCGACGGCCGCTTGCGGGACGGCGAAACGGGCTGGCATGCACTCCGCCTGCCGCTTGACACCCGTGTCACCCCTTCACGCACACTACCTGCTTCAGCGTATGGACGATCTCCACCAGATCGGCCTGGGCGGCCATCACGGCTTCGATCGGCTTGTAGGCGCGCGGCGTTTCGTCGATGACGCTTTCGTCCTTGCGGCACTCGACCCCCGCCGTGTCGGCGATATGCTCGTCGAGCGTCACCAGCTTCTTCGCCTGGGTGCGGGACATGACCCGCCCCGCCCCATGCGAGCAGCTCTCGAACGCCTCCTTGTTGCCAAGGCCGCGCACGATGAAGCTTTTCGCCCCCATCGACCCGGGGATGATGCCCATCACGCCCTCCGCTGCGCGCACCGCGCCCTTGCGGGTCACCAGCACATTCTGGCCGAAATGACTTTCCCGCCGCACATAATTATGGTGGCAGTTCACCGCTTCCAGCTCGGCATCGAAGGGTTTGGCGATCTGGCTGCGCAGCGTCCGGATCACATTGGTCATCATCATCCGGCGATTGAGCGCGGCGAAGTCCTGCGCCCACTCGACCGCCTCGACATAGTCGTCGAAATGGTCGGTCCCTTCGGGGAAATAGGCCAGATCCTCATCGGGCAAGTTGATGAACCATTTGCGCATGTCCTGCTTCGCCAGTTCGATGAAGAAGCTGCCGATCGCATTGCCCACGCCGCGCGAACCCGAATGGAGCATGATCCACACCCGTTGCTCGGCATCGAGGCACAGCTCGATAAAGTGATTGCCCGTCCCCAGCGTCCCCAGATGGGTCAGTTGGTTCGTGTTCTTGAACCGCGGATACTTATCCGTGATCCGATCGAACCGCGCGACGAGGGTCGCCCAGGCCTCCACGATCTCGGCGGGCGGGTCGCCCCACGATCCATGATCGCGCTTGCCTCGTCCGACTGAACGGCCATGGGGCACGGCCTGTTCGATCGCTGAGCGTATCCCCTCCAGATTGTCGGGCAGGTCGCTCGCCATCAGCGAGGTCCGCGCCGCCATCATGCCGCAGCCAATGTCCACGCCTACCGCCGCCGGAACCACCGCACCCTTGGTCGGGATGACCGAACCGACGGTCGCGCCGATACCGACATGCACGTCGGGCATCGCCGCCACATGCTTGAAGATGAAGGGCATCTGCGCCGCCCTGCGCAGCTGTTCGCGCGCCTTATCATCGACGGGGACGCCGCGCGTCCACATCTTGACCGGCTTTCCGCCTTCCACATGCTGCACATCATAAGTCGTCTGGGTCATCGCTCAATCCAATATCGTCAGCGGCGTTTTTGGGAGCGGCCGGCCCATTCCGGCCGCTCCCTCTCTTCCGCGCGCCGATCGCGTAATCCGCCGCGACCGACGCCCATCCTGGAGCAGGAGCCGTGCCAAACGCGGGCAGGCAACCATCGATTGTCGTTCAACTCCTTATTTTACTTATCTTATTTTTCACTCAAGCGACTGCCTGCATTCTCCGCAATAGGACAACAGCTATAAATTTCCTATCGAACAGGATCATATTTTATCTTACATGATAAGCATGAAACCGCTCACCGTCATCGGTTTTCTGGGTTCCACTCTGGACGCCAGCGCCTTCGGCCCGTCGCGCTGGAACAAGTGGCGGCCTACTGTCGGCCTCACCATGCATGAGGATTTGCGGGTCGATCGGCTGATCCTGCTCCACGGTACGGTCCATAGCCGACTAGGCGAGTATGTGACGCAGGACATTGCATCGGTTTCGCCTGAAACCACGGTCGATCGCCGCACGCTTGATTTCGACAACCCCTGGGATTTCGAGGAGGTGTACGGCAAGTTGCTCGACTTCGCGCGGGCGGAGCCCTTCGATCCGGAGACGGAAGACTATCTGATCCACATCACCACCGGCACCCATGTCGCGCAGATATGCTGGTTCCTGCTGACCGAAGCGCGCTACCTTCCCGGCCGCCTGCTCCAGACCCAGCCCGCCCGTGGCGGCCCGCCCGGAGGCCCGGGCACTTGGACCATGATCGACCTTGACCTCTCGCGCTATGACAGCATCGCGACCCGCTTTGCCGCCGACCGCGCTGAGAGCGCGTCCTTCCTCAAATCGGGGATTGAGACGCGCAATGCCGCCTTCAACCGCATGATTGACGAGATCGAGCAAGTTGCGCTGCGCTCCAAGGCGCCGATGCTGCTGATGGGGCCAACCGGCGCGGGCAAGAGTCGGCTCGCGCGCCGGATATATGAACTGAAACGCCTAAAGCATCAGATCAGCGGCCCGTTTGTCGAGGTGAACTGCGCCACCCTCAAGGGCGACAGCGCGATGTCGGCCCTGTTCGGCCATCGCAAGGGCGCCTTCACGGGCGCGGCCGCCGATCGCCCTGGCCTGCTCCGCACCGCCGACAAGGGGGTGCTGTTCCTGGACGAGATTGGCGAACTGGGTCTTGACGAGCAGGCGATGATCCTCCGCGCGATCGAGGACAAACGCTTCTTGCCCGTCGGCGCGGACACGGAGGCGCAGTCGGATTTCCAGCTGCTGGCCGGCACCAACCGCGATCTTGGCGCGGCGGTCGCCACCGGTGCCTTCCGTGACGACCTTTACGCCCGCCTCAATCTCTGGACCTTCGCACTCCCGGGCCTTGCCGACCGGCGCGAGGATATCGAGCCTAATCTTGTCTATGAGCTGGATCGCTTCGCCGAGCGCGAAGGCGACCGGGCAAGTTTCAACAAGGAGGCGCGGGAGCGCTACCTGGCCTTTGCCATGTCGCCGGAAGCATCCTGGCCCGGCAATTTCCGCGACCTCGCCGCCAGCGTCACCCGCATGGCGACCCTCTCCCCGAAAGGCCGCATCGACCTGAATTGTGTGGACATGGAGATCGATCGACTGAGGCGCCTCTGGTCGGGCCGGACTGCGGACAGCCCCGATGTGCTGGCCCCGCTGCTGGATGCCCATGCCTTGGCGGGGATCGACCCGTTCGATCGTGTCCAACTGGCCGAGACCATTCGCGTTTGCCAGGCTAGCCGATCGCTGTCAGAAGCAGGGCGTTACCTCTTTTCGGCTTCGCGCACGCGCAAGGCCAAGACGAACGACGCCGATCGGCTGCGAAAATATCTGGCGCGCTTCGATCTTGATTGGGGGATCGTAACGGGCACATAATCCGGGTCGAAAGCGTTTGAAGAAGCGGTCCGCACGCCGCCGTCGCTGGGCCGACGCCATTTTGATGCCCAAGCCGGGGAGGCCTTCTCACAGCCCTAAGCTGTCGCTCCGTCCCCGTAACATTCATCCTGCAGCAAGCATTGCTTTGGCATTGCTGCTGCATGTCGTTCGCAGCTTCCCTTGCCGGTGCGATCCTGCCCGTGCTGCTGATGCTATCGCCCTTCGCGGTGATGGCGGCGCGCGATTGCCCCGACTGGACGCCGCCCGCTCAGGCCGTCGGCGGGGAAGGCAAGGCTTGCCCGAGGCCCTTGCCCCCGCTCATGTAATATTGCGGCGCGGCAGAGGCGCTGCTAACGCTTTTGCCCATGATCCAGCCGCCCGAAATCATCCGAGTCCCAAAGCCCCGCGTTTCCTGCGACGGATCGGGGGACATACCCGCCGCGCTCGGCCATCCGCGCGTCTTCCTGGAGATTGACGAGCATGGCTATGTCGATTGCGGCTATTGCGACCGGCGTTTCGTGCTGATCGGCAGCGTTGCCGACACCGCCGATGTCGCTTCCAAGCCGGATATCGCCTCGGGCGCCAGCCTCTGACGCTTTTCGGTTGGGCTTGAACGGGAGCGCTCCTATATCGGGCTCATGACCGATCCCGCCTCCCATTTCACCGACGCCCGTGGCCTTCTTTATCGTCCGGGTCTGCTCGACCCCGACGCCGCGCGCCGCCTGACCGCCGAAGCGCTCAAGAACTGCGACGACGGTGAGCTTTACCTCCAATATCGGGCGAGCGAGAGTTTCGGCTTTGATGACGGCCGGCTGAAAACCGCCGATTATTCGACCGATGCGGGGTTCGGCCTGCGCGGCGTGTCGGGCGAGATGACCGGCTTC
The DNA here is from genome assembly GCF_036170395.1 of Sphingobium sp. Classification (GTDB taxonomy): domain Bacteria; phylum Pseudomonadota; class Alphaproteobacteria; order Sphingomonadales; family Sphingomonadaceae; genus Sphingobium. The sequence goes on along the minus strand of NZ_JAVHPD010000057.1, from coordinate 20,204 downwards.
GCGCACGCCAACGACCTCAGCGAAGCGGCGATCCGCAAGGCGGCGCAGACGCTGACCCTGCTCGATCCCGCCAAGGGCCAGCCCGCCCCGCCGCCGCAGCGCACCAACCGCCACCTCTACACCGACGCCAATCCGCTGGAGATCGTCCCCTTCGCCGAGAAGGTGACGCTCTGCGCCGCGATCGATGCCGCCGCCCGCGCTCGCGATCCGCGCGTGGCGCAGGTCTCCGTCAGCCTGGCGGGAAGCTGGTCCGTGGTCGAGATTGTCCGCGCCGACGGCTTCACCGCCACCGACATCCGGCCGCTGGTGCGACTCAACGTCTCGATCATCCTGGAAGAAAATGGCCGGCGCGAAACCGGTGTGTTCGGCATCGGCGGCCGCTATCTTTACGATCAGGTGATGGACCCCGCCGTCTGGAACCGCGCGATCGACGAGGCGCTGGCGCAGGCGCGGGTTAACCTGGCGTCTGTCGCCGCCCCGGCGGGCGAGATGACCGTGCTGCTCGGCCCAGGCTGGCCCGGCGTGCTGGTGCATGAAGCGATCGGGCACGGCCTGGAGGGCGACTTCAACCGCAAGGGCACCAGCGCCTTTTCCGGCCGCATCGGCGAGCGCGTCGCCGCGCCGGGCGTCACGGTCGTGGACGACGGTAGCATCATGGACCGGCGCGGATCGCTTTCCATCGATGACGAAGGCACGCCGACGCAGGAAAATATCCTGATCGAGGACGGCATATTGCGCGGCTATATGCAGGATCGGCTCAACGCCCGGCTGATGGGCGTTGCGCCTACCGGCAACGGGCGGCGGGAGAGCTACGCTCACGCCCCGATGCCACGCATGACCAATACCTTCATCAAGGGCGGGCAGGACAATCCCGAGGAGCTTCTGTCCCGCATGAAATCCGGCATCTTCGCCAAGAGCTTCGGCGGCGGGCAGGTCGATATCGTGTCGGGCAAGTTCGTCTTCTCCTGCACCGAAGCCTATAAGGTCGAGAATGGCAAGCTGGGCGATCCGATCAAGGGCGCGACGCTGATCGGCGACGGACCGACCGCTCTTACCAAGGTGATCGGCGTCGGTAACGACTGGTCGCTGGACGAAGGCATTGGCATGTGTGGCAAGGGCGGGCAGAGCGTGCCGGCGGGCGTAGGCCAGCCGACGCTGCTGATGGAAGGACTGACGGTCGGCGGCACGGCGGCCTGAGCGACCCGGAACCCAGCGCCCGCTGCGTCATTGGACCTGCATGACCAATCCGTCCGACAGCCATGACGCCGTGACCGCCGACTGGGCGGCGCGCCTGCTCGATTTCTGGTTCAACGAAGTCGGTGAGGCGGGCTGGTGGAGTCACGACCCGGCGCTCGACCGCATGACCATTCAGCGGTTCGAGGCGCTGTGGCGGGAGAAGCGCACCCTTCCCGCCGAGGCGTTTCTCGACCGCGCCGACGACGCACTTGCCGCCGTGCTGCTGTTCGACCAGCTGCCCCGCAACATGTTCCGCGACACGGCCGACGCCTTCGCCACCGATAGTCTCGCGCGAGAGGTGGCGCGCGGCGGGATCGCGCGCGGCTACGACATCCAGATCGGCGGGGCGGGACGGCGCTTCTTCTATATGCCCTTCATGCACAGCGAGGCGATTGAGGATCAGGCGTTGTCGCTGACGCTGTTCGAGGCGACGGGCGACGCGGAATCGATCGGCTTCGCGCGGGCGCATCATGCAACCATCGCGAGGTTCGGCCGTTTCCCCCATCGCAACGCGGCGCTCGGCCGCGACCCACGGCCCGACGAAGTCGAGGCGGTGCGCGAGGGCGCGCGCTGGTAAAGCGCTGCACAAAAAACAGGCATCCATTCGCGCCTGCCCATTTTTTTGGCGGCGCAGCATGACGCCGACCCGCTCACCCGCGCATTAACCCGTCCTTAGCAATTTGGCACGGCTTTTGCTGGTGTGTTGCCGCACACCAATAAAGGGGGCGACATGAAACTTGTCATGGCTATCATCAAGCCGTTCAAGCTTGACGATGTCCGCGAGGCACTCTCCTCGCTCGGCATCGCGGGTATGACGGTCAGCGAAGTGAAGGGCTTTGGTCGCCAAAAGGGCCAGACCGAAATCTATCGCGGCGCGGAATATTCCACCAACATGGTCCCGAAGATCAAGATCGAGGTGGTCTGCGACGACGACCTCGCGCCGCGCGTCGTGGAAGCGACCCAGGCGGCCGCCAATTCGGGCGCCATCGGCGATGGCAAGATCTTCGTCCTCGATGTCGGTCAGGCCGTGCGCATCCGCACCGGCGAGACCGGCGAAACCGCGCTGTAAGAAGGGGGGAATGATGAGCTTTTCCAAGAAACTCTGCGGAGTTGCGGGGGCGGTCGGCCTGACCCTGCTCGCCGCATCGCCGGCCTTCGCCGGCCCGGTGAAGGCGCCGGACGCCGCCGCCATGGCCGGCATGGTCAACAAGGGCGACGTCGCCTGGATGCTGGTTTCGGCCGCACTGGTGCTGATGATGTCGATCCCCGGCCTTGCCCTCTTCTACGGCGGCCTGGTGCGCACCAAGAATATGCTGAGCGTGCTGATGCAGGTGTTCATGATCGTGTCGGTCGCCGGCCTGGTCTGGGCCTGCTGGGGCTATTCGATGGCCTTCACCAGCACCAACACGCCCTTCCCCGCCATTTTCGGCGGGCTGGACAAGGCGTTCCTGATGAACGTCAGCAGCTCCACCTATGCGGCGACCTTCAGCAACAATCTGTATCTGCCCGAACTGGTGTTCGTGGTGTTCCAGATGACCTTCGCGATGATTACCCCGGCCCTCATCGTCGGCGCCTTCGCCGAGCGCGTGAAATTCTCGGCGCTGATCGTGTTCGTCGTGCTGTGGCTGACCATCGTCTACTTCCCGATGGCGCACATGGTCTGGTATTGGGCTGGCCCCGACTTCCTGCCTGACGCGCCGACCGACGCCGGTCTGCTCTGGGGCTGGGGCGCGCTCGACTTCGCAGGCGGCACTGTCGTCCACATCAACGCCGGTATCGCTGGCCTGGTGGGCGCGATCATCATCGGCAAGCGCGTCGGCTACCCCAAGGAGCCCATGCCGCCGCACTCGCTGACCATGACCATGATCGGCGCGAGCCTGCTTTGGGTCGGCTGGTTCGGCTTCAACGCCGGCTCCAACCTGGAAGCCAATGCCGTCACCGGCGTCGCCTTCATCAACACCATGCTCGCCACCTGCGCGGCGGCGGTGAGCTGGGCGCTGGTCGAGCAGTTCCACCATGGCAAGCCGTCGCTGCTGGGCGCGGTGACCGGCGCGGTCGCGGGCCTCGTGGCCGTCACGCCGGCGGCGGGTCTCGGCGCGCCGATGACCTCGATCGTCCTCGGCTTCGTCGTTTCGCCGATCTGCTACATCTTCGTGGCGTTCGTGAAGGGTAAGGTCGGCTATGACGACAGCCTGGACGTGTTCGGGGTCCACTGCATCGGCGGCATCGTCGGTGCGATCGCCACCGGCATCGTCGCGGCCCCGTCGCTCGGCGGTCAGGGCGTGTTCGACTACACTGTGTTCCCGGCCGGCTTCAACGCCGACAGCTACTCGATCGCGACCCAGGTCGTCACGCAGATCAAGGCGGTGCTCTTCACCCTCGTCTATTCGGGCGTGCTGAGCGGCATCCTCTTCTTCGCGATCGACAAGACCATCGGTCTGCGCCCGAGCGCCGACGCCGAGCAGGAAGGTCTCGACCTCTCCAGCCATGGCGAGCGCGCCTACAACTACTGAGTTCGGACGGGCGGCCCGCCAGAAGGGCCAAGGGCCGCCCGCCACATGATGTTCCTCCTGCGAACATGCCTTGGGCCGGTACGAAAGTATCGGCCCTATTTTTTGGCGTTCAGCGGGGGCGGGTCCAGAGGATCGTGTGCCGGGGCGCGGCGGCGGGCCAGCGGCGGGCGCGGCCGATGACTTGGAGGCCGGCGCGGGCGACCCAGCCGAGTTTCTCGCGCTTGGGTGTCACCACCCGGTCGTCCCACGCTGCTTCGCCGCGCCGGGCGACTTTGCGGGCGATGTCACCATAGATGCCGGCGGCGGCCAGCACCGCCCAGGCGGCGCGCGGCGGGAGCGCGCCGGTGCCGTGCCGGGCGCTCTCCTCATAGGCGGCGGCCATGGTGGCGAGGCGGTTGCCGAGCCGGGCCAAGCGCGGCCGGGCGACGGGGGTCATAAGCGTTGTGAGTGTGAGGTCCATTTCAGCCAGCCAGGCGACGGGCAGATAGCAGCGGCCCGCGGCGGCGTCCTCGCCGATATCGCGGGCGATGTTGGCGAGCTGGAAGGCGAGGCCCAAGTCGCAGGCGCGGTCGAGCGTCGCCTCTTCGGCCGGATCGACGCCCATCAGCACCGCCATCATGCAGCCGACCGCGCCGGCGACATGATAGCAATAGCGCAGCAGATCATCCTCGGTCAGGGGTCGCCAGTCGGCGGCGTCGAGCGCGAAGCCGTCGATCAGGTCGTGGGCGTAGCGGGCGGGAATGGCGCATTCACGCATGACGAGGCCGAAGCCGTCGAAGGCGGGATCGCCGGCAGGCTCGCCCCGCAGTGCAGCGTCGGTAAGCGCGCGCATGTCGGCGAGGCGGGCCGGGGCATCATCGACGGCCGACAATGCGCCGCCATGGTCCTGTCCGTCGGCGATGTCGTCGCACTTGCGGCACCAGGCGTAGAGCAGCCAGGCGCGCTCGCGAGTTTGCGCGTCGAACAGTTTCGAGGCCATGGCGAAGCTCTTGGAGCCGCGCGCTATGCTGTCGCGGGCGTGGGCGACCAATTCTCCCCTCCCGCCTGCGGGAGGGGCCGGGGGAGGGCCTGCTGTGTCCATCGGCAGGACATGCCCTCCCCTAACCCCTCCCGCAAGCGGGAGGGGCATAATTAAAGCCGATCCGCTTTCATCGCGAAGATGGTCTCGTGCGGCTGATAGGCAGCCATGGCGTCGAGCAGCGCATCGATGCCGTCCGCGTGGATCAGGATGCCGGCATGTTGCGCGCGGATGAATCCGGCCTCCACCATCTGCCGGTTGAAGCCGATCAGCTGGTCGTAAAAGCCGGCGACGTTCAGCAGGCCGACGGGCTTGCCATGATAGCCGAGCTGCGCCCAGCTGATCGCTTCCCATAGCTCGTCCATGGTGCCGACGCCGCCGGGCAGGGTCACGAAGCCGTCGGACAGGTCGGTGAAGAGCTGCTTGCGCTGGTGCATCGTCTGGACAACGTGGAGCTGCGTGCAGCCGCGATGCGCGACTTCTGCCCCGACCAGCGCTTCGGGGATCACGCCGATCACCTCCCCGCCCGCCTCCAGCGCGGCATCGGCCACCGCGCCCATCAGGCCGAGCCGCCCGCCGCCATAGACAAGACCGATGCCTCGCTCCGCCAGCGTCCGGCCGACGTGACGCGCCGCATCGACATAAGTAAGGTCGGCCGGCGTCGCCGACCCGCAATAGACCGCCAGTCGCTTCATCTATATCCTGCCCAGATCGTCCAGCATCAGCGCCGCGGTCGCCTTGGCGCTGCCAACAACGCCGGGGATGCCCGCGCCGGGATGGGTGCCGGCCCCTACCAGATAGAGGTTGGGAATGACATCGTCGCGATTATGCGCCCGGAACCAGGCGCTTTGGGTCAGCAGCGGCTCCAGGCTGAAGGCGCTGCCCATATGCGCGGCGAGATCGCGGCCAAAGTCGCGCGGGGTATAGTGGAACTGGGTGACGATGCGCGAGCGTATGTCGGGGATAAGGCGATGCTGGATCTCGTCCAGGATACGATCGGCATAGGCCGGAGCGAACTGGTCCCAGTCGATCGGCAGCTTGCCCATATGCGGCACCGGGGCGAGGGCGTAGAAGGTCGAATGGCCTTCGGGGGCCATTGACGGGTCGGTCACGGTCGGATGATGCAGGTAGAGCGAGAAGTCCTGCGGCAGCACGCCATGATCGTAAATGTCGGTCAGCAGCCCTTCGTAGCGCGGGCCGAACAGGATCATATGGTGCGGGATTCCGGGCCAGCTGCCCTTGATCCCGAAATGCAGGACGAAGAGGCTGGGCGACCAGCGCTTGGCGGCCAGCTTTTCGCCCTGTTTCGCCCCACGCGGATGATGGCCGAGAAGGTCGCGATAGCTGTGCATCAGGTCGGCGTTGGTCGCGACCGCGTCGGCCTCCCCCCGCCAGCCCGAGGCGGTGTGCACGGCGGTCGCCCTGTCGCCATAGGTCTCGATCCGCGTCACCGGATCGCCCAGGCGCAGCACGCCCCCGAGCCGCTCGAAATGGGTCGCCATGCCCTGGACGAGGCGGTTGGTGCCGCCTTTCGCGAACCAGACGCCGCCATCCTTCTCCAGCTTGTGGATGAGGGCATAGATGGCGCTGGTCTTCATCGGGTTGCCGCCGACCAGCAGCGTGTGGAAGCTCAAGGCCTCGCGCAGCTTCTCATTCTTCACGAAGCTGCTGACCATCGAATAGACCGATCGCCACGCCTGATGCTTGGCGAGCGCCGGCGCGGCCTTTATCATCGAGGCGAAGTCGAGGAAGGCGACCGCGCCGAGCTTGCGATAGCCTTCCTCGAACACGCCGGCCGAATAGTCGAGGAAGCGCTCATAGCCCGCGACGTCGCCGGGATCGAGCTTGGCGATCTCGGCGCGCAGTTGGGCTTCGTTGTTGCTATAGTCGAAATTGGTCCCGTCACGCCAGTTGAGCCGGTAGAAGGGGCTGACGGGCACGAGATCGACATCCTGCGCCATGTCGTGGCCGGACAGGCGCCAGAGTTCCGAGAGGCAGTCGGGATCGGTGACGACGGTCGGGCCGGCGTCGAAGGTGAAGCCGTCCTTCTGCCACATGTAGGCGCGGCCGCCGGGGCGGTCGCGCGCTTCGACCAGGCTGGTCTGGATGCCGGCGGACTGGAGGCGGATCGCGAGGGCGAGACCGCCGAAGCCCGCGCCGATGACGATAGCGGATCGGGACATCAGGCGGGCGGGTTCAGCAGGGTTCGCATGGCGCTCCTTATGGGGACGGGGGGCTTGCCGCACAAGATGCGCAAACGGTCAGCCAGGGTCGATCGGCCGGCGTAGAAGCGCTGGATGAGCGCGGGGTCGAGCCGGTAGAAGCGGTCGAAGATGCGCCAGCGTTCTTCTGGCGCGGCGGCCCCGAACAGCATCTTGCCCAGCATCCGGTAGTAGCCGCCGCTACGCCAATGCGCTTTGGCATAAGCGCGGGTCGCCTGGGCCAGGCCGTCGAGGGGTTGATCGGCGAGCCAGAGCGCGAAGCGGACGGCGTCGGGCAGCGAATAGCCGGTCATCGGCTGGAACAGCGCGGCGCGCGCGCCGGCGCGGGCGACAGGATCGTCGGCGGGCCAATAGCGGTCGAAGTCGCCGCCATGGACGACCGGCAGGACGCCCTGCTCGCGGTGAATGACCTCCGCCCGCCAGCCCCTTTCGGCGGCATAGGCCGCGATGCGGGCCTCGATCGCGGGTTCGTCCAGCACCGGGCTGTCGCTATAATAAGTGTCCTCGACGAAGATGGTGCGGTCGTCCCAGGGGAGGAGATAGACGAAGCGATAGCCGTCGATCTGCGGCACGGTCGCGTCCATGATGACGGGGCGGTCTATGCCGTGGGGCGCGTCGCAGCGCAGCGCCTGTCCGACGAACTTCTGCCAGCCGCAGCGCAGAGCGCTGAGATCCCCCGCCCCTCGCGCATCGAGGACGGCGGCGGCGCGCAGAACGCGGCCATCGGCGAGATGGACAGCACCCGGCGCAAGGTCTGAGACGGGTGTCGAAAGGCGCAGCCGATCGCCCAATCGGGCCTTAAGTGGAACAGCGAGTGAGACAGCTGTGAGGCTGTTATACGGGGTCGGCAAGTGGCGGGAATGGCCGGGAAAACGCACCTCATGGCCCTCTTTCCAACGATGGCTGAGAAGCGGGTCGATAAGCCAGCGATCGGAGGCGGCAACGTCGCCGTCGAAGAAGGACCAGACATGGTTCCCGCCGGGCTCCGCGCCCGCCTCAATAAGCAGCAGCCGCACCTCCGGCCGGAGCGCGGCGAAGGCGAGCGCGATGAGGCTGCCCGAGAGGCCGCCGCCGATGATCGCCAGGTCGCAGTCGAGGTCCATGGCGGCGGTGGTAGGCGAAGGATGAGCGGGAGGGAACCTCCCTTGCGGTCAGTCGCGCTTGCATCGTGCCTCCCACATAGTATAGTGGGGTATCCTATGCATATTGTAATCGATCGAGAGAAGTTGCTGGCGCGGGTGCGACGGATTGCGGGTCAGGTGAGCGCGGTCGAGCGCCAGCTGGCGGGCGACGCCGACTGTTCGGAGACGTTGCAGCTGGTCGCCTCCGTGCGCGGCGCCGTCGGCAGCCTGATGGAGGAATTGATCGAGCAGCATATGCGCGAGCATGTCGCCCGGCCCGGCCTGACCGACGAGGCGCGCGCCGCGGCCAGCGAAGAGATGCTGACGCTGATCCGGCGCTACGGGAAATGACGATGCATAGTCACGGGCACGATCATGCGCACCATCACCATGGACATGACGATCGCATCGCCACGCCGGGCGCGGCGGAGGACAGCCATTATTTCGACCATATCTATCTGAGTGCGGGCCACGACCGGAACGCGCGCAAGACAATGTGGGTGGTGTGGCTGACCGCCGCGACCATGGTGGTGGAGATCGCGTTCGGCTGGATCACCGGTTCGATGGCGTTGCTGGCGGACGGCTTCCATATGGCGACCCATGCCGGCGCGCTCGCCGTCGCCGCCGCCGCCTATGGCTATGCCAAGCGTCATGCGCGCAATCCGCGCTATACGTTCGGGACCGGCAAGGTGGGCGACCTGGCGGGATTCGCCTCCGCGCTGCTGCTGATGGTGACGGCTTTGTTCATTGCGGTCGAATCGGCGCTGCGCTTCGTCCATCCGACCCAGGTGGCGTTCGGCGAGGCGACCCTGGTGGCGATCGTCGGCCTTGTCATCAATATCGTGAGCGCGCTGCTGCTGGGGCATGACCATAGCCACGATCATGGCGGGCATGGGCATGACCACGGGCGCGGCCATGCCGACAATAATCTGCGCGCGGCCTATGTGCATGTGCTGACCGATGCGCTGACGTCGGTGCTGGCGATCGCGGCTTTGCTCGCCGGTCGCTATCTCGGCTGGTGGTGGATGGACCCGGCGGTGGGCCTGCTGGGCGCGGTGGTGATCGCGCGCTGGGCCTGGGGGCTGATGGCCGATACCGCCGCGATCCTGCTCGATACCGCTGAGCCGGCGCTGATGGCGCGGGTGCGGCAGGCCGCCGAAGCCGAAGGGGCGATCGTGCGCGATCTGCATGTCTGGCGGATCGGCCCGCATGCTCATGCGGCGATCGTCAGTGTGGCCGAGGGCGCGCCGGGCGCGGCGGTGCGCGACCGGGTGCGCGCAATTCCGAATATGGCGCATGTGACGGTGGAGTGTGGTTAGGACAATGCCCTATGTCGAGGGACCACACCTGCCCCCGTTCGCCCTGAGCCTGTCGAAGGGTGCGCGCCCTTCGACAGGCTCAGGGCGAACGGCTTATAGTTATCCAAATGGGGGCCGCTCGTCCCAGCGGACCAGGCTGACCCGCCCTCCCCCGTCCACCGCCAGCTCGCCGAATGCGCCGGTGCGGAGCTTGAGCGACCCCATCGGCAGGCCGGCGGCGAGCAGAGCATAGCGAGCCGCGCCGTTGCTGGTAACGAGCAGGTCAGCGCCCTCTCCGCCCTCCGCGAAAAAAGCGCGCCAGGCGGCGATGCGCGCGTCGGTGTCGACGATCCAGCCATCGGGCGCGATGGCGCGTTCATCCCAGTCGGCGAGCGCCTGCGCGCCGATGCGGGCGAGCACTTCGGCTTCGGGGCGGCCTTCGTCGGGGCCATGGTCGATCTCGCCCAGCCAGTGCGCGGTGCCGTCCGGCGGGTGGCCGGTGGCGGCGGCGATGCGATCGGCCGTTTCGCGGGCGCGCAGCAGGGGGCTGGACAGGAGGCGGGCGATTGTCATGCCCTGGCCCGCGAACCAGGCGCCCAGGCGATCGGCCTGCGCCCGGCCGCTTTCCACCAGCGGAATATCGGTACGCGCGCCGATGCGGCGCGCCTGCGCGCTGCCGGCGAAGGTGTTGCCGTGGCGGATGACGACGATGCGGCGCATCAGAGCGGCGGGGTGGGATCGCCGTGGGCGGCGATCAGCGCTTCGACCCGGATAATGTCCGCCTCCGTGTCGATGCCGCTGCTGTCGAACAGCGGCGGATCGACCGCGACGGTCGTGATCGGGATGCCGAGTTCGAGCAGGCGAAGCTGCTCCAGACCCTCCAGATTTTCAAGCGCGGTGGGCGGGCACGCCTCAAACCGGCGCAGCGCGTCGAGGGCGTAGCCATAGAGGCCGACATGCCTCCAGACGGGCGAGCGAAGCATGGTGTCGCGCAATGTCTCCTCGCCCCGGATCGCGGGAATGATCGTCTTGGAAAACCAGAGCGCGCGGCCGTCGGGCGCACGGGCGCAGGTGGTGCCGCTAAAGGGCGAACGGGTCTTGTGCTCGCGCAGCGCATCGAGCGCGGCCCAGTCGAGCGCGATGACCGGGGTGGCGACCTGAGCGCCCTGCTCCAGAGCGGCGATGACCGCGCCCAATGCGCCCGCGGGCTGGAAGGGCGAGTCGCCCTGGAGATTGACGACGAAGCGCGGCGTCTCCGCCTGGGCAAGCGCGGCGGCGAGGGCGCGGCCCGATCCGGTGGCGATGGCGCTGTCGGTCAAGACCGCGTCGCAGCCGGCCGCGCGCGCATGATCGGCGATCTCGTCATCATCGGTGGCGACCGTCAGCGCCAAGCCCGGCCGCGATCCGATCGCCGCGCGGGCCATGGCGATGGTGCGATGGAGCAAGGTCCGCCCGGCGATCGGGCGGAGCGGCTTGCGCGGCAGGCGGGACGATCCCGCGCGCGCGGGAATGACGACGAGAAGGCTCAGGCGACCCCGGCGTGCAGCAGATCGTGCATATGGACCGCCCCGATCAGGCGATTCTGTTCGCAGATGAACAGCAGCATGATATTTTTTTCATGCATCAGGTGCAGCGCTTCGGACGCCAGTTCATCGGGGCCGAGGGCATAGGGATTGGTCGTCATGAAACGGCCGACCGGCTCGGTCAGATTCTGCTTGCCGGTGACGGTGCGACGCAGGTCGCCATCGGTGAAGGCCCCGATCAGCCGGCCGTTGCGATCGACCACCGCCGTGCCGCCGAGGCGCGCGCGGGTCATTTCGATCGTAGCGTCGAGCAGCGAGGCGTCCTCATGCACGCTCGGCACATCCTCCCCGGTCGCCATCAGTTCGCGCACCTTGACCAGCTGCGCGCCGAGCTTTCCATTGGGATGGAATTTGTGGAAATCGTCGGCGGAAAAGCCGCGCATTTCCATGAGCGAAATGGCGAGCGCGTCGCCGAACGCCATCTGCACCGTGGTGGAGGTGGTAGGGGCCAGCGCATTGGGGCAGGCTTCCTCCACTTCGGGCAGGATGAGGCCCATGTCGGCGGCGGCGGCGACCGTGCTGTTCGCGCGCGCAGTGACAGCGACGAGCGGGATGGCGAAGCGTTTGCAATAATGGATGATCGGGCCGAGTTCGGTCGACTCGCCCGACTGGGAGAGCATCAGCACCACATCGTCGGGCGTTATCATGCCAAGGTCGCCATGACCGGCGTCGGCCGGGTGCAGGAAGATGGCGGGGGTGCCGGTGGAGGTGAGCGTCGCTGTCATCTTGCGGGCGACGATCCCGCTCTTGCCGATGCCGGTCACGATGACGCGGCCCCGCACTTTCATGATGACACCGATGACGCGCAGGAAAGTGGCTGAAAAATCGCGTTCGGAAAAGCGTGCCTCCAGCGCGCCGAGCCCGGAGGCGGCGATGGACAGGCTGCGGCAGGCACTTTCCACGATGCGGCTACCGGACCCGAACGGGACGATCTTTGACGCAGATGTCGACACGCGATTGCCCTTTTTTCCGCCGATCATGACCGGATTGTCCGATCCTGCCGGTGGCGACGCACCATCGTATTCGATGTGTCGTCCTTCCTCTTTTCCGCGACCCAGGACCGATCAACGCTCGGTCCGGGAGGATGGCTTACGCTGTTTCAGGCGCTTATGGCAATCTATTTTGCAACTGCGAAAGAAATTTTGTTGCGGCGAATCATGGCGTCAGAGGCTGCAATCTGGACGAAGCGTTGGTTTAAATGGATGAATCGCGGAACTTGTTTTGCGGCCATGCGTGCGACGCAAGGCGCATCATGATCCATGATAAGAGCGATACCAGTCGACGAACCTCGGCACGCCCGATTCGATGCCCGTGGTCGGCGCGAAGCCGATGTCCTGCGCGATGGCGCTGATATCGGCGTAGGTCGCGTGGACGTCGCCGGGCTGCATCGGCTGGAAGTCGATCTCCGCCTTTCGTCCCAGCGCATCCTCCAGCACCGCGATGAGGTGCATCAGCTCCTCGGGCCGGTTGTTGCCGATATTGTAGAGGCGGTGCGGGGCGCGGCTGCCGCCGGCTTTCGCCGCGCCGTCGTCGGCCGGGGGATGATCGAGGCAGCCGATCACGCCGGTCACGATATCGTCGATATAGGTGAAGTCGCGCTGCATCCGGCCATGGTTGAACACCGGGATTGGCTGCCCGGCGAGAATCTTGGACGTGAAGATCCACATCGCCATGTCGGGCCGGCCCCAGGGACCATAGACGGTGAAAAAGCGCAAGCCGGTCATGGGGATGCGGAAAAGATGAGCGTAGGTCTCGCTCATCAGCTCGTCGGCGCGCTTGGTCGCCGCATAGAGCGAGACGGGATGGTCGGCGCGGTCCTCGACGCGGAAGGGCAGTATGTCGTTGCCGCCATAGACCGAGGAGGAGGAGGCATAGACGAGATGCCGCACCCGCCGCTCGCGCGCCAGTTCCAGCATGTTGACGTGGCCGGCAAGGTTGGAACGGACATAGGCGTGCGGATTGACGAGCGAATAGCGCACCCCGGCCTGCGCGCCCAGATGCACGATCGATTCGATCGTCTGATCGGCGAGCGCGGCCTGAAGCGCGTCCATGTCCGCGAAATCCAGTTCGTGGAAGGTGAAGAGCCGGCCATGCGCCTGCCGCAGCGCCGCGATCCTGTCGCGCTTCAGGGACACCGGATAATAGTCGTTCATATTGTCGATGCCGACCACGGCATGACCCTGCGCCAGCAGCCGGTCGGCGACATGCATACCGATGAAGCCGGCGGCGCCGGTAACCAGGATCGTCATCTCGTCTGTCTCCGCAGAGGGGCTGCCGACCGTCTGCGATGATCGAGCGGCCGATGTAAAGCCCCGGTGGGGCCTTGTGGTCCGCTTAGGCGGCAAAGTTTAGGCTTTCCCTAATCTTTACCGCCTAAGGCGAGCAGCATGGACATGGCCTCGCACCCGTCGCTTCCCGACGCCCCCGCCTGCCGGGAAAGCCGGCGTGCGCGCTGGGCGGAATTGGCGGCGGAAGCGGCGGAGTCCAACGCTTTTTACGCGCCGGACATGCTCTGCGCGGCGATCGACCATCTGGCGGGTGGCGCGGGTGTGCGGGTGATGGAGGCGCGCGCGGGCGATCTGCTGATCGGGCTGATGCCGGTAACGGTGCAGCCGCGCCATGGGCGGCTGCCGATCGCCAATGCCACTAACTGGATGCACGAGCATTGCTTTTTCGGCGCGCCGATCATCCGACGCGGACATGAGGCGGCGGCGTGGCGGGATTTCCTGACGCAACTGGACGAAGCGGACTGGGCGCGCGGCTTCCTGCATCTGGAAGGGATCGACGCCGCCGGGGCGAACGCCGCCGCGATCGAGGCGGTGTGCGTGGAGCAAAGGCGCGGCTGGCGCGAAATCCACCGCTACGAACGGGCGATGCTGCGTTCTGATTTGAGCGCCGACGCCTATTGGGAAAGCCAGGTGCGCGCGAAGAAACGCAAGGAATTGCGGCGCCTTCAGAAGAGGCTGGCGGAACTGGGCGCGGTCGAGACGCGGCTGCTGGCCGAGCCGCAAGCGCTGCCGGCTTGGTGCGACGATTTCCTCGCGCTGGAAGCGTCGGGGTGGAAGGGGCGCGAAGGCACGGCGCTGGGGTGCAGGCCGGCGGATGCGGCTTTCTTCCGCGCCGCTTGCGTAGCCGCGCTGGCGGCCGGGCGGCTGCATATGCTGCGGATCGACCTGGACGGACGGGCGATCGCGATGCTGGTCAATTTCCGCCATGGCGAGGGGGCTTTCTCCTTCAAGATCGCGTTCGACGAGGAACTCGGCCGCTTTTCGCCCGGCGTCCTCATCGAGATCGCCAATCTTCATGCCGTGCAAGACGATCCGGCGATCGGCTGGATGGACAGCTGCGCCGCCGCCGATCATCCGATGATCGACAGCCTGTGGGCCGAGCGGCGGACGATCGTGCAATATCGCATCGCGCTGCGGGGGCGCGGCCTCACGCGGCTGCGCCGCAGCGCCGCCTTCGCGTTCGCCAACGGCGTGGAGGCCGCCGCCAGATTGCTGAAAGGACAGGGATGACCGCCCATAGCCCCATCATGCCGGCCGACGGCGCGACCTTCCCCGATGCCGCACGGGCGCAGTTCGCTGCCCTCTACCCCGATGCGCCGGGCAAGCTGACGCATGGGCTGGTCGGCCATCCGCTGCTGAGCCTCGACGCCCTGGCGCTGCTGGCCGAGCGGATGCCGGCGGGGTCGGTCGAATATAACCTCGGCAAACTACCCAAGGGCGTGCGGCCGGAGGATACGCCGTCCAACGGGCTGACTCTGGGCGAGACGATCCGCACGATCGAGACCAACGGCAGCTGGGCGGTGCTGAAGAATGTCGAGCGCGATCCGGCCTATGGCGCGTTGCTCGACGAAGCGCTGGCCGAGATCGCCCCCATTGTTGACGCGAAGACCGGGGCGATGCTGCACCGGGAGGCGTTCATCTTCCTGTCGTCGCCGGGGAGCGTGACGCCGTTCCACATGGACCCGGAGCATAATATCCTGCTCCAGATCATGGGGACAAAGACGATGACCGTCTTTCCCGCGCGTGACGAAGATCTGGTGCCGGCGCAGAAAAGCGAGGAATTCCATAATGGCGGGCATCGCAACCTCGTCTGGCAGGATGGGTTCGAAAGCCGGGGCACGGCTTTCCCGCTTGTGCCCGGCGAGGCGATCCATGTGCCGGTGAAGGCGCCACATTTCGTGGAGAACGGCCCCGCCGTATCGGTCAGCCTGTCGGTGACATGGCGGTCGGAGCGCAGCGTCGCCGAGGGCGAACTGCACAGTTTCAACGCGCTGTTGCGGCGGCGCGGCTTGCCGGTGGCCGTAGTGAGCGCGCAGCCCGAGCGGCAGGGCGTGCGCCGCTTCGTCTATCGCGTCATGCGGAAGCTGGGCGCCTGAGCAACCGGCGCAGCAGCGCTTCGGCTTCCAGGCGCGGGCTGAACCGTTCGAGCAGCCACCATTCGAGCGACTCCTCGCAGGTCGAGAGGCTCTGCTTGTAGCGGTCCTTGCCCGCCAGCAGCGAATAGTGGGCGAGGTGGCGGGCGGCATAATGGCCGACAGCGGCGGCGTGACAGAGCAGGCCGGGCTTGTCCTTGGCCGTGCGCGGATCGGCAAAGGCGGACTGATAGTTCATTGCCCGGCCGCGATGGACGAAATTGACGAGCAGGCCGACCACGCCGCCCGCATCGATGAAGCGCAGCAGCTCGACCTCTCCGGTGGGTAGGCCGCGCGTGGCGAGGGTGGCGACGAAGGCGCGGAAGGCCGGGTCGTCCCAGGCGTTGTCGGCATGGCGGCCGCCGTTGAGCGCGGCCATTTCGTCCAGCCAGGGCGCGATGTCGTCCACCGTGCCGACTGCGACGGAGGGCAGCGGGCCGCCATGATCCTTCATCGCGCGGCGGATCTGGCTGCGGGTGTTGGCGCTGAGGAGGGAGAGATAGTCGCCTTGCGCCGCGCGGACGGCGTCGAGGTCGACCATATAGACGGGCGAGGTGTCGAGCCGGGTCTTGCGGCGGGCGGGCAGGTTCAGCAGCGACGAGCCCGGCGCGATGCCGCTTAAGCGCAGGGCGCGCCAGTCGCGGCGGCGAGCGACGGCGGCAAGCGCGGCGAGCACCGCCTCCCCTTCCCGGCCAGCCTCGACCAGCAGGCCATTATATTCGACATAGGGGCGGTCGGCGGCGGGATCGCCGGACTGGTTGAGGCTGAGCGTCGCCACTTTGCTCAGCAGGCGCGGCTGCATGGCATGGCCCATCAGCGCAAGAGCGACATCGCGGCCTTGCTCGTCGGTGACGGCCAGCAGATCGGGCTGAACGGGGTAGCTGTCGAGCCATGACCCCATCCAGGTCCAGCCAAGGAAGAAAGAGCCGTCGGCGCGCGATTCGAGCGCCTGCCAGCGCTGCGCCAGCGTCGCCCGATCGAGCCGGGAAAAATGTGCGGTGAGCGCCATCGCGCTCCTTGTGGCAGAGCGCGGGATGGGGTCAAGCGGGGACGTCAGGCGCTGATGCGGCGCGCGGGATCGACGGTGCCGTCGGCGCGGACGCCGGCGCGGGCGAGATCATGGCCGATATGGCCGGTCAGGAAACGCTGCCACATCACGAAATCGGCGCGCAGCGACCAGAGCGGGTAGCGGAAGGTGGCGGGCCGGTTACGTTCCACCAGCCAGTGGCCGAGCCACGCGAAACCATAGCCCGCGAGCGGCAGCGCGGCGGCGATCCAGCCGCGACGGCCAAGCGGCGCGGCGGCGAGCAGCGCGACGACGATACTGGTGCCGGCATAATGGAGCGCGCGCGTGCCGGGACGCGCATGTTCCTGGAGATAATAGGGCCAGAAATCGTTGAAGCGGGTCAGGCTGGTCACGGGCATCCTCTTTTGCCCGGCAGCGTAACGATTGGCGGCGGCGCTGTTAAGACTTTTGTGGCGAGCCGTGCGCGCGATCGGGGGCGTAGAGGAAATAATCATAGGCGGCGCGGGATGCCTCCGCGATGATGCGGTCGCGCGATGCGTGGCCCCGGCTGTCCTTCATCACGAAGATGGCGACGGCGAAGCGGCGGCCATCGGGCAGGCGGACAATGCCGACATCATTGCCGATGCCGTTCAGCGATCCCGTCTTGTGCGCGACCGCCGTGCCGGGCGGCAGCATCCCGACGATCCGCGCCTTCCCCGTTTCGCAGTTCGCCATGATGGTGAACAGGCGCTGGGTGCTGTCGGGCGAGAGGGCGCGGCCCGATTGGAATGCGCTGAGCAGGTCGAGCATCGCTCTGGGGGTGGAGGTATCCTCCGGCTCGATCGCGAAAGCGAGATTGGGGAGATCGCGTATGTCGCGCACCGCGAGTTGCGGGTCGGCGCGGCGGGCAGCTTCGGCATTTTGCCGGAACGTGCCGGTCAGCGGATGGATGCTCATGGCGCGGTAGAGGAGATGCACCGTGTCGCTATCGACGCGCAGACCCGTGACGCCGAGCCGGGTGACGAAGGCGGTGATCGCCTGCGGCCCGCCCGCGCGGGCGACGAGGACATCGGTGGCGTTATTGTCGCTCTTTTGCAGCATCAATTCCAGCAGCCGCTCGGTCGAGAGCGTCGCGCCGGGCTTCGAGAACATCCAGGCGATGCCGCCTTCGCTCGCCAGCGCGGGATCGAGCGCGAGCTGGTCGTCAAGGCGAAGCTCGCCAGCATCGATCAGCGCGAAGATGCGTCCGGCCACCGCGACCTTGTAAGCGCTCGCCATCGGGAACAGCGTGTCGCCGTTCAGCGCCTGCGTCTCCCCGGTCTGAAGATCGCGTACGGCGATGCCCACCGTGCCGTCGGAGAGGGCGGAGAAACGGGTGAATTCGGCCAGCAGCTTGGCCTCGGCGCTTTGCTGGACGAGCGGCTTGGGCGGCGGGCCGAAGGCATCGGCGTCGGGGAAAGGCGCGCAGAAGAGGCCGAGGGCGGCCAAAGCGGACAGCGAGCGGAACAGCATATCGGGGTTTTCGCGGATCGGGGGGCCGGTGGCAAGGCTTTGATGATGCTATGACACACGCACTTCTCGACCATCGGTTCTCGACAGGCTCGAACCGGCTCGAAGCGAACGGCGGGTGGTGGATTGACAGGTCGGTGACAGCCGCGCCATCTGGCGGGTATGAGCGACACCATCAGGCTGCACGAAAGCTGGCGCGCACCCTTGGCGGAACAGTTCGGCGCGCCGCACATGCAGGCGCTCAAGAGCTTTCTTCAGGCGGAGAAGGCGGCGGGCAAGCGCATCTTTCCCAGGGGGAGCGATTATTTCCGCGCGCTGGACCTGACACCGCTGGAACAGGTCAAGGTGTTGATATTGGGGCAAGACCCCTATCATGGCGAGGGGCAGGCGCACGGGCTGTGCTTTTCGGTGCAGCCGGGCGTCCGCACGCCGCCCTCTTTGGTCAATATCTACAAGGAAATGCAGGCCGACCTTGGCATCGCGCCCGCGCGCCACGGCTTTCTGGAGCATTGGGCGCGGCAGGGCGTGCTGCTGCTCAACAGCGTGCTGACGGTCGAGAGGGGCCGCGCCGCGTCGCACCAGGGCAAGGGGTGGGAGTTGTTCACCGACGCGGTCGTGCGGCTGGTGGCGCAGAAGGCGGAGCCGGTCGTGTTCCTGCTGTGGGGCGCCTATGCCCAGCGCAAGGCGGGGTTCGTGGACCAGAGCCGGCATCTGGTCATCAAGTCCGCTCACCCTTCCCCGCTGTCGGCGCATAATGGTTTTCTGGGGTCGCGGCCCTTTTCGCGCGCCAACGCTTTCCTAGAGGCGAAGGGGCGCGGGGCGATCGACTGGGCGTTGCCGGCGATCGCATGAGCGGCGGCTTTTCTCGGCCCGGAAATGCCGATAAGGCCCGGCGATGACTAACGGCCAGACGCGCATCGCCCCTTCCCTCTTCGCCTTCGCCATCTTCTATGGCGGCATGGTCTGCATCGCAGGCGTGCTGGGCAACAAGCAGGTGGCGCTGGGGCCGTTGGCGGCGGTCGGGCCGATGCTGGGGCTGGGGCCGCTGGCGGTGGAGGCGGGCATTTTCGCCTTCCTGCTGCTCGTCACCCTGTCCAGCGCGGTCGCTGAACTGCACGGCCGGGCGATCGCCACGCGGCTGGTGCAGATCGGCTTTGCGCCGCTGATCGCGTCCATCCTGCTGTCGCTGCTGGTGCTGGCCGCGCCGGCGGCGGGGGACATGGACCCGGAGCGGGCCAAGGCCTTCGCGCTGATGATGGGCGGCACGCCGCGCATCTGGCTGGGCGGGATCATCGCCTATGGCATTTCGCAGACGCTGAACGTCACCCTCTTCGCGGCGCTCAAGGGCCGGGAGGGCAGCCGGCTGCTGTGGCTGCGCGCCGCGGTGGCGGGCATCTTGTCGCAGATCGTCGATACGCTGCTGTTCGTGACGATCGCCTTTTACGGCGTGTTCCCGATCGGCGAACTGCTGCTGGGGCAGATGATCGCCAAGATACTGCTGTCGGCCATATTCGTGCCGCCAGTCGTCTATCTGCTCGTGGCGCTGGGGCGGCGGCTGGATCGGTGACGCGGAGGATTGACCCCCGCGCCTTCTGACGACACATGCTTGGCCCATGTCCGACGACCAGCATATCGCCGCGCCGCTGCGCCTGTTCAACAGCCTGACCCGCGCGATCGAACCGTTCGCGCCGATCGAAGAGGGCCATGCGCGCGTCTATAGCTGTGGGCCGACCGTCTATAATTATGCGCATATCGGAAACTTGCGCGCCTATGTGTTCACCGACACGCTGCGACGGACTTTGCTGTGGAAGGGGCTTAGCGTCACCCACATCATCAACATCACCGATGTCGGCCATCTGACCAGCGACGCGGACGCCGGCGACGACAAGATGGAGGCGGCGGCGCGCGCCTCCGCCAAGAGCATCTGGGACATCGCGGCGCACTATACCCAGGCGTTCAAGCAGAATATCGCCGACCTCAACATCATCGCGCCCAGCGAATGGACGGTCGCGACCGACTATGTGCCGCAGATGATCGAATTTGCCGAGAAGATCGCGCCGGATCATTGCTATGAGCTGGAGAGTGGGCTGTATTTCGACAGCGCGACGGTGCCGGATTATGGCGCGCTGGCGGGCGGGCGCGACGATGCGGCGCACGCCCGGATCGATCCGGTCGCGGGCAAGCGCAACCCCAGCGACTTTGCGATCTGGCGCAAGTCGCCGCCGGGCGAGCAGCGCCAGATGGAATGGGACAGCCCCTGGGGCAAGGGCGCGCCGGG